>JAFSCR010000014.1 GCA_017436645.1 Clostridia bacterium
AAATACTCCGCAAATACCTGAAAGAATTGCCCACGCTGGCTAAAATATAAGGAGAAAAAAGATGACAGGAAAACAAAGAGCGTACCTCAGAGGTCTTGCAAACAGTATTGATGCAAAATATCAGATTGGAAAGGGCGGTGTGGACGAGCAAACAATTCGTATGCTGGACCTTGCCTTGGAAGCCAACGAGCTGATTAAAGTAAAGGTACTTGAAAATTCGTTTCTGGATGTACGGGCAACCTGCGGCGAAATTTGCGAAAGAATCGGTGCCGAGCCTGTGCAGTGCATCGGCAGTAAGTTCGTCATTTACAGAGAATCCAGAGAAAACAAAACAATCGTTATCCCGAAATAATTGCCAATCAAAAGGGGCTGTAAAATTTATTTACAGCCCCTTTTTTGTATTCTTTCCTCGAAACCGATTAAAATTCAACTAAAAATACGCCGTTTTTAGGCAGAACATCAAGCCTTGGCGACCAGGATAAAAGTCTTGTTTCATCCATTAAATAGCATTTTGCATTAGAGAAGTCTACGCCCTCAATTTCAAGTTTTACGGGCCACTCGCACAAGTTGGAAATGACAAGGGCAGTCTTTTTGCCGTTTGATGCGGCACAAACATAGACGTTTTCCGTGTCGCAAGTCGATTCCACTTCTGTGCCGAGCTGATACAGATGATTAAAGGCTACCATGGCATAATAGGCGTGAATGGGCGTACACCACGGCAATTTAAATAATCCCGAATATCTTGAAGAGCCTGCAGTCGCGATATAAAACGCCATTAAATCAAGAGGTGCCTTTTGCATGGCAAGCATCATACCGCAAGCACCGGCACCGTGATGGGCTGTGCCTGCCTCATTATGGAAAAAATTCCATTCATTTAAATGGTTTTCGGTATTTGTAAAGCCGTGGGCATCAAGCTCTTTACGAACAAAATGTGCAACGGCAACTAGTTTGTCAACCGTATTGTTGTAGCCGTGCCAGGAGAAGAAATCAAGTGGCGTACCTGTTTCCTGCACATATTTTAAGAACCCTTTAAAGAAGTCGAGAAAATAGAATGCTCTGGGTTTTTCGGTAAATTCCTCGGGTGCCACGCCTGCACGGAGACTGATTGCGCCGTAGCCACCAATTTTGATTCTGTCACCAAAAATACCTTTCAGATGTTTTGCGGAGACCTCATAAAGACGGTAATAGTCCTCTTTTGTGCCGTTCCACAGCTGGGAAATGCGTTCGCCGTCATCCGGTTCACACCAGATTTCCCAGTATTTGATATCGTAATGATAGCCGTCTGCCCAGCCGTCAATATAATGTGCAATAATGTGTTCGCAAATTTTTGCCCACTTGTCATAGTCTTTGGGCGGGTCAATGCGGTAGGATTTTACCATGGCATTACCTTCGATTGTGACACCGAGACGATAGTATGGTTCGACGCCTGCTTTCTCCAGTTCTTCAATCAGTCTGTCCGTAAATGCAAAATCATAGGCTGCAGGGTCATCCACATCCGCATCAAAATCTCTAAAAATATTGGGGACATCAACATAGGCATTTCCGCCGAATGCACCGCCGATATCGTGGAGGCGTGAATAAGGGATGCCTGCTTCTGTCAAATAGTGAAAGTTTGCCGCAAAGCCCTCGGCAGCTCCCATGGGTGCACCGCAAACTGCGTGCATCGGCTTGATTTTCCCCAATTTTTTGCCGGAATCAACTTTAATTTTTGCCATTACGATCACCTCAAAACAATTATTTTATACATTATACCATAGTAAAATTGAAACTTCCACCCGAAACCTCGGCATATTCCAATGATTTTCGGCACCTTTCACTTCCCGAACATAAATGCAAAGCTTCTAACTATTACGTTTTCGGTATTCCCTTGGGGTACAACCCATTTCGGCCTTGTGGACTGCGATTTTGCTTCGTTTAAACGCACCCCCAAGCCCAGCGCCTATTTTTATAAAGAAATTATGGAGAACAACGGATTTACACAGGAAATACTCCGCAAATACCTGAAAGAATTGCCCACGCTGGCTAAAATATAAGGAGAAAAAAGATGACAGGAAAACAAAGAGCGTACCTCAGAGGTCTTGCAAACAGTATTGATGCAAAATTTCAGATTGGAAAGGGCGGTGTGGACTTTGCTTTGACGAAGCACAGCTTCGGGTATCCCAAAGCCTACGGCTTTGGCTCAGTTTGCCCATTCTGAACATTTTTCCCTATTCCCTAGAAAGGAGCTGTAAATTTTATTTACAGCTCCTTTTTATGTGTTTGAAACCGATTAAAATTCAACTAAAAATACGCCGTTTTTAGGCAGAACATCAAGCCTTGGCGACCAGGATAAAAGTCTTGTTTCATCCATTAAATAACATTTTGCATCAGAGAAGTCTACGCCTTCAATTTCAAGTTTAACGGGCCACTCGCACAAGTTGGAAATGACAAGGGCAGTCTTTTTGCCATTTGATGCGGCACAAACATAGACGTTTTCCGTGTCGCAAGTCGATTCCACTTCTGTGCCGAGCTGATACAGGTGATTAAAGGTTACCATGGCATAATAAGCATGAATTGGTGTACACCAAGGCAATTTAAATAATCCCGAATATCTCGAAGAGCCTGCAGTTGCGATATAAAACGCCAACAAATCAAGGGGTGCCTTTTGCATGGCAAGCATCATACCGCAAACGCCGGCGCCGTGATGGGCTGTGCCTGCCTGATTATGGAAAATATTCCATTCATTCAAGTGGCTTTCGGTATTTGTAAAGCCGTGGGCATCAAGCTCTTTACGAACAAAATGTGCAACGGCAACCATTTTGTCAACCGTATTGTTGTAGCCGTGCCAGGAGAAGAAATCAAGTGGCGTACCTGTTTCCTGCACATGTTTTAAGAATCCTTTAAAGAAGTCGAGAAAATAGAATGCTCTGGGTTTTTCGGTAAATTCCTCGGGTGCCACGCCTACACGAAGGCTGATTGCGCCGTAGCCACCAATTTTGATTCTGTCACCAAAAACGCCTTTCAGATGCTTTGCGGAAACTTCATAAAGACGGTAATAGTCCTCTTTTGTCCCGTTCCACATCTGGGAAATGCGTTCACCGTCATCCGCTTCATTCCAGATTTCCCAGTATTTGATATCGTAATGATAGCCGTCTGCCCAGCCGTCAATATAATGTGCAATAATGTGTTCACAAATTTTTGCCCATTTATCATAGTCTTTCGGCGGGTCAATGCGGTATGCTTTTACCATCGCATTATTTTCGATTGTGACACCGAGGCGATAGTACGGCTCGACGCCTGCTTTCTCCAGTTCTTCAATCAGTCTGTCCGTAAATGCGAAATCATAGGACATAGGGTCATCCACATCGGCATCAAAGTCTCTGAAAATGTTAGGAACATCAACATAGGCGTTTCCGCCGAAAGCACCGCCGATATCATGAAGTCTTGAATAAGGAATCCCTGCTTCCGTCAAATAGTGAAACTCTGCGGAGAAGCCCTCGGCAGCTCCCATGGGTGCACCGCCAACTGCGTGCATCGGCTTGATTTTACCTAATTTTTTGCCGGAATCAACTTTGATTTTTGCCATTACGATCACCTCAAAACAATTATTTTATACATTATAACATAGTAAAATTGAAGCTTCCACCCGAATCCTCGGCATATTCCAATGATTTTCGGCACTTTTCACTTCCCGAACATAAATGCAAAGCTTCTAACTATTACGTTTTCGGTATTCACTTGGGGTACAACCCGTTTCGGCAAAAAAAATCCGATTGAAGCTGCTCTGGTTTTCAAAGCCTGCCGCAAACATAATGTCAACAATTTTTTCATTCGTATTCTGCAAAAGCCTTTTTGCCTCTATAATGCGGAGGGTATTAATATAGTCACGGAAGGAGCAACCGAGTTTCCCCGCAAAGACTTTGGAAACATAGCTTTCGCTGAGATATAGGGCCTCTGCCACTTTTTTAATGCCGATGTTTTCCCTATAATGCTCTGAACAATAAGAAAGAATCTGCTGAATTGCCGATATATCCATATGGTCGGTTTTTTTCAAATGCACAAGTCTGTATACTTCGCCGAGCAGCACACGAAGATATGCATGCAACATGCGCACATCCTTCCGGTAATAGGCGCAAAGCTTATCCAAAATCGGCAAGAGCGGTGCGGCATCCTCTATAAAGGGCACTTCGGGGTTTGATGCTGTAAGCTCTTTTTGAAATTCCCCTGCCACGGAAGGCGAAAAGAGAACAAGTATCACTTCCGCCTTTTCTGACTTTTCGTAGCTGTGCACCGCATACGGGAATGTCACACACATTTCTCCCGCTCTCAGCGTTTTCGTTTTGCCATCGATCCGGACACAAAGCTCGCCCTCTGATACATAAATCAGTTCTGCGTGTTTATGAAACATAGGCAGAAATTCTTTCATCCCTTTTTTTCGGTACGCTTTCGCTTCCAAATCGTTTTGTTCAAAGACAGCTTTCATGGCTTTCTCCTTATAAAATGCTGTTTTTCACTTGTTTTTTTCTCGCTCTAATTTAAATAATACCAGATTTTATGGCATAATTCAAGCATAATCTGCCTATGGAAAAATATTTTTCTGTATGTGAAATTTCATTTCTTTTATTTATGCAAAACGCTTGTCAAATCTGCACGCTTTATGGTATAATGATAAAAAACAAACCGAAAAAGGAGGCCACCACAATGGTCGTGCAAGTTTGTATCGGCAGTTCCTGCCATTTGAAAGGTTCTTATGAAATCGTAAAGCTTCTCGAGGCCGCTTTGAAAGAACATAATCTTGAAGATCGTGTAACACTTTCGGGCAGTTTTTGCATGGGCAAGTGTAACCGCGAGGGTGTAACGGTTGGCGTGGACAATGAAATCTTCACCGGCATCACGCCCCAGGGCTTTGCTGACTTTTTCGGCACACATATTTTAAGTAAACTGCGCTAAAACGGAGGACGAAACATGGCTGAATGGTTGAAACTGAAAAAATCCAACTGCAAAAACTGTTATAAATGTATCCGCCATTGTCCGGTAAAATCCATCCGTTTTTCCGGCAATCAGGCACACATTTTATCAAATGAATGTATTTTGTGCGGTCAATGCTTCGTTGTCTGCCCGCAAAATGCCAAAGAAATTGCGGACGGAACAGAAAATGTACGTGTACTTCTCCAAGGGGAAGCACCGGTTTATGCAAGCGTTGCCCCTTCCTTTATTGCCAATTACCCTGCAGTTGGTATTGCAGGGCTTGAAAAGGCACTTAAAAAGCTCGGCTTTGCGGCTGCAGAGGAAACAGCTGTGGGTGCCACCATGGTTAAAAACGAATATACGGAAATGCTGAGGGATGCGGACAGAGATATATTAATTTCCTCCTGTTGCCATTCCATAAACCTCTTAATTCAAAAGCATTTTCCTGCGCTTTTGCCCCATCTTGCCGACACGGTTTCGCCCATGCAGGCACACGCTATGGATATTAAAAAACGGGTGCCCGATGCAAAAGTGGTATTTATCGGCCCCTGCCTTTCCAAAAAGGACGAAGCGGATACCTACGAAGGCTATGCGGATGCGGTGCTGACGTTTGAGGAACTTACAAACTGGCTTAAAAAGGAAGGAATCGCCCTCGAGCCTTGTATGGACCATAAAAACGAAAGCCGCACCCGATTTTTCCCGACGACCGGCGGCATCCTCAAAACCATGGACCCTGTTCCCGGCTTTACTTATATGGCCATTGACGGCGTGCAAAATTGTATCGCCGCACTTCGTGATATTGAAAACGGCAGCGTCCATAAGTGTTTTATCGAAATGTCGGCCTGCAGCGGAAGCTGTATTTCCGGGCCTGTTATGGAAAAATTCAACCGCAGTCCCGTACGAGAATATATGGCTATCGCAGACTATGCAGGCGAAGCGGATTTCCCTGTAGACCAGCCTTTACATGCGGAAATGAAAAAGAATCTCGCCCCCATTCTCCGCTATGCACAAATGCCGACGGAGGAAGAAATCGAGGCAGTGCTTAAAACCATGGGCAAGGTTCGGCCCCAGGATGAACTCAACTGCGGTTCCTGCGGGTATGATTCCTGCAGGGAAAAAGCCATTGCCGTTTTCCAAGGAAAAGCAGAGATTTCCATGTGCCTTCCATATCTGAAAGAAAAGGCGGAAAGTTTCTCCGATAACATTGTAAACAACACCCCCAACGGCATTATTGTTGTCAATGACCGTCTGGAGGTGCAGCTGATTAACCCTTCCGCAAGAAAGCTCCTCCATGTCCGTGCATCGTCCGATGTTTTAGGCGAACCCATTGTTCGCATTATGGACCCCATGGACTTTCTCCATGTGCAGGAGAAGGGGCGCCCCTTAAATGCCAAGCGCATCTACCTTGCAGAGTATGACCGCTACGTAGAGGAAACTATTATTCCCGACCGTGAATATCACGTGCTTATCTGTATGCTTCGTGACGTTACGGACGAGGAAATGAGCCGACAAAAAAAGGAACGTATCAGCGCCCAGACCGTGGACGTTGCCGACAAGGTTGTGGATAAACAGCTTCGCATTGTGCAGGAAATTGCACTTCTTCTCGGTGAAACAGCGGCAGAAACGAAAGTTGCGCTGACGAAACTGAAGGAGACCATTGCCGATGAATGATTTATATGCTGACATTGGTTTTCAGAGCCTGAATCACCACGGCGAATCCCTTTGCGGTGACCATGTGGAAATTGTAAATGATAACGGTTCTACCGTCACGGTCGTTCTTGCCGACGGGCTCGGCAGCGGCGTAAAAGCCAATATTCTCTCTACCCTTACATCCAAAATTTTATCCACCCTCATTCATGCCGACCTTTCTGTAGAAGCGGCGGTTTCCACAGTGGCGGCAACCCTTCCCGTATGCTCGGTCCGTGGCCTTGCCTACTCTACGTTTACAATTATCTATATTAAAAACAACGAATATGCCGAAATCATTCAGTATGATAATCCAAAAGTGTTTATTTTAAGAAACGGCGAAAATTATGACTATCCCACGGAAGAAATTATGATCGGGGATAAGAAGATTTTAAAATCTAAAATTTATCTTGAGGAAAACGACCTGTTTTTCGCCATGAGTGACGGTTGCCAGCACGCAGGCATCGGCGGCAAGTTGAATTTCGGCTGGAAGCGTGAGAATATTATACGCTTTATGGAACCACTCGAATGTGCCGGCTACAATGCCAAAACCCTTGCCACGATTTTAGTGGATGAGTGCAATAAGCTATACGGCGGCAAGCCGGGGGACGATGTGACGGCCTGTGCCATCCGCATCCGCAAGCGAAACCCCGTAAACCTCCTGTTCGGCCCGCCCTCCAATCGGGATGACGGCAATAAAATGATGGCGCTCTTCTTTTCCAAGGAAGGGAAGCACATCGTTTGCGGCGGCACCACCGCCTCCCTTGCCGCAAACTATCTCGGCAAAAAGCTTGTCACAAGCCTCGAGTTTGGCGAAAACGGTGTGCCGCCCATTGCCAAGATTGATGGTGTGGACCTTGTAACGGAAGGCGTTATCACCATGAGCCGTGTACTCGAATACGCCAAAGACTTCGTTTCGGATAATAAAGAATATGAAGCGTGGTCCATGGGGCGTGACGGTGCCTCCCGCATCGCTCAGCTTCTTTTTGAGGAAGCAACGGATATTAATTTCTATGTAGGCCGTGCCATAAACCCTGCACACCAAAATCCGGATCTCCCCATAAACTTTAACATTAAAATGAATCTTGTAAAAGAGCTTTCCGACTGTCTTCAGAAAATGGGAAAGCATATTGTAGTCAGTTATTTTTAAAGAGGACATACTATGAAACTGAGAAAATTTGATACGAAAATTCAACATCTGAAATACAAAGTGCTCAGAGAGGTCGCCCGATGTGCATGGAACGGCACCCTGGAAACGGAAGTGCTTGACATTCCCGAACGGCTCGTTCCCGGGCCGAAGGCTACCATGCGCTGCTGTATTTATAAAGAACGTGCCATTTTATCAAAGCGTGTAAAACTCGCCATGGGCGGCGACAAAAAGAACTCGAATGTGATTGAAGTTATCTCCATTGCCTGTGACGAATGTCCCATGGGTGGCTATGAAGTTTCTGCCGCTTGCCGTGGCTGTCTTGCCCATCGCTGTGAGGACGTATGCCCCAAAGGCGCCATTACGTTTGACGAGCAGCAGAAAGCCCACATTGACAAAACCAAATGCGTGGAATGCGGTGCCTGTGCCAAGGTTTGCCCCTTCAGCGCTATCACAAGTCATAAACGCCCTTGCCAGAACGCCTGTAAAGTAAAAGCCATATCCATGGACGAAAACAAAGCGGCACTTATTCACAATGAAAAGTGTATCGCCTGCGGTGCCTGTGTTTACCAGTGCCCCTTCGGTGCCATTTCCGATAAGTCCTTTATTTTAGACGCCATAAACCTTATTAAAGAGAGTGATAATAACAAAAAGTATAAAGTTTATGCCGTGGTGGCACCCACCATTTCCAGTCAGTTTACCTACGCTAAGCTCGGGCAGGTTATTTCCGGCATTAAAGAGCTGGGATTTCACACGGTGGTGGAAGCTGCCCTCGGTGCGGATATGGTGGCGGATGCGGAAAGCCGTGAACTTTATGAAAAAGGGTTTTTAACAAGCTCGTGCTGTCCCGGTTTTGTATCCTATATTGAGAAAAACTTTCCGGATCTTGTGCCCTTTATTTCTCATAATCTTTCCCCCATGGCCACCATTGCCGAATTTATCAAGCGGACGGATAAAGATGCAAAGGTCGTCTTTATCGGACCTTGTACGGCAAAGAAGGCGGAGGTACAAAAAGACGCCGTGGCGCCCTATGTGGACGTGGCGCTGACTTTTGAAGAACTTCAGGCCCTTTTTGACAGCCGTGATATGGATATTACCACGCTTTCTGAAAGCATTCTCGACAACGCCTCTTATTTCGGCAGAATTTTTGCCCGTTGCGGCGGTCTTGCGGAAGCTGTGGCGGAAGCTTTGAAGGAACAGGGGCATGAAGACTTTCTCCTCTCCCCCATATCCTGCGATGGCATTGAAGAATGCCGTATTGCACTTCTTAAGAAAAGTAAAAATCTACTCGATGCAAACTTTATTGAAGGCATGGCGTGCGTAGGCGGTTGCATCGGTGGGGCAGGCTGTTTGACCCACGGCCCCAAGGACAAATCCCAGGTGGACCGCTACGGCAAAGAAGCTTTTGAAAAAACCATTCAGGATGCCATTCGTGTTACAAAAAACAACTAGATGCCCTTAATTTAGGGTTGACTTTATAAAAAGAGTGTGATATACTGTAGAAAAGATTTTTCTAGGGAGGATTTATAAAATGAAACATATTCAGACAATTGAAACACGTAACCTTTGCGAAAGTGCTAAAAACGGTGGCTGCGGCGAATGCCAGACTTCTTGCCAGTCTGCCTGCAAAACAAGCTGCGGCATTGCAAATCAGCAGTGTGAAAACACAAAAGAAAGCAAGTAATATAACGGAACTGTAAATAACCTTTTCGGGGAATAGGAAAAAATGTTCAGAATGCGCAAACTGAGCCCGAAGGGGTTACCCGACGGCGTACTGGCGTACGCTGAGCGGCGAAGTTTGTCCCATAGCAAAAAGGCATAAAAAGAAAAGAAAGGCTTCGAATTACGAAGCCTTTCCTTATAGTCAATCATACATTGGAGTTTTGTGTTGTTTTTTTATTGAAACTTCTGCCTTTTTGCGTTCTGGACTTTTTTTACATTCCCTTTTTATTATAAGGAGAAACCAATGATTCATCAATACAAACTTGGCGGTTATAATATCGTTTTAGATATTGCATCGGGGTCCGTCCACGCCGTGGATGATGTCTGCTATGATGCCATCAGCCTTTTTGAAAAGGAGCCGAAAGACGCCGTCATCCAAACGCTCGAAGAAAAATATCTGGGAAAAGACGGCATCACAAAAGAAGATATTGAAGAATGCTACGCCCAGATTGAAGAACTAAAGGAAGAAGGCCGCCTTTTTGCGCCGGACACCTTTGCGGATAAGGCAGGTACATTGAAGGCAAAAACTTCGGGGGTGATTAAAGCGCTCTGCCTCCATATTGCCCACACCTGTAACCTAAACTGTGCCTACTGTTTTGCAAGTCAGGGCAACTACCACGGCGAACGTGGCCTTATGTCCTTTGAAGTAGGCAAAAGAGCCTTGGATTTCCTCATTGAAAATTCGGGCACACGCCATAATCTTGAAGTTGACTTTTTCGGCGGCGAGCCTCTTATGAATTTTGAGACTATAAAACAGCTTGTGGCCTATGCCAGAAGCATTGAAAAGGAAAAGAACAAAAACTTCCGCTTTACCCTCACCACAAACGGTATGCTCATTGACGATGACGTGATTGACTTTGCAAACCGTGAAATGAGTAACGTGGTTTTAAGTCTTGACGGCAGAAAAGAAGTCCACGACCGTTATCGGGTAGACTATAAGGGCGAGGGCAGCTGGGAAAAAATTGTCCCGAAATTCCAAAAGCTTGTAGAGGCAAGAGGCGGAAAAGACTACTATATGCGTGGCACCTTTACCCACGAAAATCCCGATTTTCTGGAAGATATTAAAACCATGCTGAACCTCGGCTTTACAGAGCTTAGTATGGAACCTGTCGTATGCCAAAAAGGTGACAAGGCAGAGCTTACGGAAGAAGATTTGCCCATCGTTCTTCGCCAATACGAGGAACTTGCCGAAATGATGATCGAAAGAGATAAAGAAGGAAAGCCTTTTACCTTCTATCACTATATGATTGATTTGAAAGGCGGCCCTTGCATTTATAAGCGCATTTCCGGCTGCGGCTCGGGAACGGAATATATGGCCGTAACCCCCTCGGGGGACCTTTACCCCTGCCACCAGTTTGTGGGGGATGAAAAATTCCGCCTCGGTGACATTTGGAAAGGCGTTACAAATCCCGAAGTGCAAAAATGCTTTGGGGACTGCAACGTATATGCAAGACCCGACTGCAAAGACTGCTGGGCAAAGCTTTACTGCAGCGGCGGCTGTGCCGCAAACGCCTATCACGCCACAGGCAGCGTACGCGGCATTTACGAATACGGCTGTAAATTATTCAGAAAGCGTATGGAATGCGCCATTATGGTGGCGGTAGACCGTGCATTAAGAGAATAAATTCCTATGAGGTTTCGTATGAACACACCCATTTGTGATTTTACGGAAAACTACATAAAAAAAGCACCGCTTCGCCTTCACATGCCCGGCCACAAAGGCACAAACGGGTATGGCTCGGATATTACGGAGGTGGACGGGGCGGACAGCCTCTATGCCCCGGGCGGCATTATAGCCGAAAGCGAGGAAAACGCCTCCCGTTTATTTGGCGGCACAACCTTCTATTCTACGGAAGGCTCCTCCCACGCTGTTCGTGCCATGCTTTATCTTTTTTCCCTGTACTGCGCTGAAACAGGACGGGAAAAGAAGATTCTTGCAGGCAGAAACGCCCACAAAACCTTTACGGGTGCAGCGGCGCTTCTTGATATGCACGTCTCATGGCTTTATCCCGAAGAAGGGGAAAGCTATCTTTCCTGCACGCCTTCGCCCGCCCGCCTTGCCGAAATGCTGGAAGAAGAAAACATATCGGCAGTGTATCTGACAAGCCCTGACTATTTAGGTCTTATGGCAGATATCCCCAAGATCGCAAGAGTTTGCCACGAAAAGGGCGTCCTTCTTTTCGTGGATAACGCCCACGGGGCCTATCTTCGTTTTCTCTCCCCCTCGCAGCATCCACTGGATCTGGGTGCTGATATGTGCTGTGATTCGGCACATAAAACCTTGCCGGTTTTAACAGGCGGCGCCTATCTCCATGTGCACAAAAATGCACCGACATGTTTTTCTAAGCATGGAAAAGAAGCCCTTTCCCTTTTCGGCTCCACAAGTCCTTCCTATCTGATTCTCCAAGCATTGGACAGGGTAAATCCCTATCTTGAAACCGAATACCCACGTCTGCTTGCCGCCTTTATAAAAAAGGCAGCGGAAACGAAAAAGGAACTTTGGGCAAAGGGCTATACCTTTATTGGGGATGAGCCTTTGAAGTGGACAATTGAAACGAAAAAATACGGCTACGAAGGGCACGAACTTGCATGCCTTCTTGCAAAGGAAAATATTGTGTGTGAATTTTATGATAAGGACTTTCTTGTTATGATGCTCACCCCCCAAACGGGTGAAGAAGGGCTTTTAGCCTTACGCCGTGTCCTTTTATCCATACCGAAACGGGACGAAATCCATATCATGCCACCGTCCTTTTCAAAAAGCGAGCAGGTTCTCTCCCCCCACGAAACCCTCTTTTTGCCGAGAGAAGCGGTGCAGGTAGAGAAAAGCGCCGGGCGTGTTTTAGCGGAAGTTTCCGTCGGCTGTCCCCCTGCCGTGCCCATTCTCGGCATCGGCGAGAGAATCACCGAAGAAGCGATAGCCGCATTTCAGTATTACGGCATTGAAAAAATAAGCGTTGTTTTGGGACTGTAAATTTGTTTACAGTCCCTTTTTTCACCTTTTGGCAAACTCTGTCATATATTGTCACTGGAGGTGAAAAATATGACAATTCTAAATTGCGGTTGCAGAAGTGACTGTGTTGTCCTTTCCGTTTTGGGAAGCATCATTCTCGGCATTATTGCGGCATTTTTAAACTTCACGGCCGTCATCGCCGTAACACCGGCCTTTTTGTGGGTTCTCTTCGGGATTGCGGTGGTGTATCTCGCCATTTTGCTCCCTCTCGGGGCACTTTCACGAAGTCTTAACGTCCGTGCATGCCTTTGTGCTATTCTCCCCACACTTCTTCTGAGCATACTGGCAGTGGTTTTACTTTCGGTCATTCTTCTTGCCGTTACGTTTGCCGCCGGAAGTGTGTTCGGTGCCGTACTTGTGGGCGCACTCGTCGGCTTCTTTTTCCTTCTTCTCGGCAGCACCGCCTGCCTTGCAAGATGCATCGCCGGTTGTGCGGAAAACGAATAAAAGCGGATATTTCAGGCTGAACGGTTTCGTTCAGCCTTTTTTATGCACATTCATCATAGAATCGGTCTGTTTTTTGGTGAAATTTGTCCTTCTTTTTTTAAATGAGATATGGTAATATGATTGTAAAGGAGCTAGTTTATGAAAATTCTAAATTTTGGTTCTTGTAACATTGACTATGTGTATGCAGTGGACCACTTTGTAAAAGCCGGTGAAACCCTTTCGGCAAACTCCATGGAAATCTTCCCGGGCGGCAAAGGGCTGAACCAGTCCATTGCTCTTGCCCGTGCCGGCGCGCCTGTGTTTCACGCAGGCTATGTAGGCAGAGACGGCGGCCTCCTTCTCTCCGCTTTAAAAAATAGCCGGGTGGATATTTCCTACATAGAAGAAAAAGATATGCCAAACGGCCACGCGATTATTCAGGTCGATAAAAACGGCGAAAACTGCATCTTTCTCCACGGGGGCACCAATCAATGTATTACAAGAGAATATATTGACAAGGTTCTTTTCACATTTTCTTGCGAAGATATTCTCCTTCTCCAGAATGAAATTAATGAAATCCCTTATATCATTGACAAAGCGCACAGCCTCGGCATCCAAATTGTTTTTAATCCGGCACCGTTTACCAAGGAACTGCAAAATATTGACCTGACGAAAATTTCTTACCTGATTTTAAACGAAACGGAAGCAGAAGGCTTTTGCACTAGTGATAATCCGGATGTGTTTATTGCATATATGCGGAAACATCATCCCCACCTAAAGAGCGTGATTACCCTTGGCAACCAAGGCTCTATTTATGTAGACAATCGCGCGGTCATCGTGCAGAGTGCCTATCAGGTAGAAACTGTGGATACTACCGCGGCAGGGGATACCTTTATAGGCTTTTTCCTGGCCCGGCTTGCAGATGGTGCTTCAGTGGAAGGTGCCCTTAAAATTGCTTCCGCCGCATCGGCCATTACCGTCTCCCGTGCAGGAGCTTCACCTTCCATTCCCTATATGCATGAAGTTTCGGGAATGCTGAAATCCATGTCTCTTGCAGAAAAGCGACCGGAAAATGTGAAAAAACGGAGAGAAAAGGAAATCATCCGCTTTATAGAAGAAAATCTTACCTCCGCCTCCCTTCCCACCCTTGCAGCACGGCTTGGCTTTTCCCCTTCCTACACAGGCACACTCTGCAAAGAAGTAACGGGGCATACTTTTTCTGTCCTTCTTGCACAAAAACGGTGTGAAAAGGCGGCTATCCTTCTTTCTGCAACCGATTTGCCCATTGGAGAAATCATTCCGCGGGTAGGCTACGAAAACGAAAGCTTTTTCCGAAAGAAATTTATGGAATTTTACGGCATGGCTCCGCTAAAATACAGAAAAGAGAGGAAGTAAAGAATGAAACTGAATCGAGGCGTATACCCGACTATGATTACACCCTATACGAAGAAGGGTAAACTTGATTTTGCCGGCGTAGAAAAACTTGTGGATTTTTACATCAGAAATGAATGTGACGGCATTTTTGCCGTTTGTCAGTCCAGCGAAATGATGTTTCTTTCTTTAAAAGAAAGAATAGAACTTGCGACGGCAGTGGTAGACTGTTCCAAAAAAGCACCCTACAAAATGAATGTGGTGGCAAGCGGTCACTGTGCAGATGATCTGGATGCACAGGTGGAAGAAATTTGTGCTATTTACGAAACGGGCGTGGATGCATTTGTTCTTGTAAGTAACCGTTTTGATCTTCACCACGATGGGGACGATGAATGGATTCAAAACGCAGAGTACGTTCTTTCCAAAATCCCTTCCGGTATCCCCCTCGGCATTTACGAATGCCCAAGACCCTATAAAAGGCTTTTAACCCCTCGCATTTTAGATTTTTGCAAGAAAACGGAAAGATTCCGTTTTATTAAAGATACCTGCTGCGATCCTATAATGCTCTCGGACCGCCTTCGCCAGCTTGCAGACAGCAACGTTATGCTCTTTAACGCCAACGCCCAGACCCTTCTGCACTCCCTTCGCGGCGGCGGGGCAGGCTATTCCGGCATTATGGCAAACTTCCATCCTGACCTTCTCGTCTGGCTTTGCAAGAATTACGAAAATGAAAAGGCAGACGAAATTTCAAACATAATCAGTATGTGTGCCTTTACGGAAAACCCCGTATACCCTTGCACGGCAAAGTATTATCTCGGTTTTGAAGGGCTTGACCTTAATATTTATGCAAGAAGTGCTGACCACAAGACCCTCACGCCGTACCAGAAGCTTTGTATGCGTCAGCTTTATGACATTTCCGAAAAAGTACGAAAAGATTTAAAGGAGGCAAAATAATGAAAGCAGGTCATTCTTGGAATTATACCCCTTATGCCCCCTTCGACAGACAGTCCGACCTTGAAAACCCCATGTTTTTACGGCTTGCGCCGCAGAAAAACGGCTTTCAGATGGAATGGTACGCCCCGAAGGCGGCTACTTATACCCTTTTCGTCCGCGAAAGAGAAGGCAAGGCGGAAAAAGCATACCCCCTTACGGACAAAACCATTACCGTTTCGGACCTTTCTGAAAGAGAAACCTACATTCTCCGCATTGACGGACCCAGCGGCACCAAAAGCCGCGAACGGCTTCTTTATACTATGGATGTGCCCGGCACGGTAATCAATTACCTGCACCCTGAAGACCCTGCCTACATTTATTCGGGAAAATTCCTCTGTTCCCCTTCCCTTGTCATTATGCCAAGCGGAAAATACATTGTTTCTATGGATGTATTCAACCGCCACGCACCCCAGAACCACACCATTTTGTTTGAATCCACCGACCAAGGCAAAACCTGGCAATACTTAACGGAAATTCACCCCTTATTCTGGGGCAAACTTTTCCTTCACCGTGGCGAATTATATTTACTGGGCGTTTCAGGCCAGTACGCCAACGTGATTATCGGCAAGAGTACGGACGAGGGGAAAACCTGGTCCACCCCTGTTATTCTTTTCTACGGTTCTTCATCCGTTGGAGAAGGGTTCCACAGGGCACCTTGTGTTATAGAAGAGCATGACGGCAGACTCTGGACTTCCATGGAATACGGAAGCGCATACATAAACGGATATTGCAACTGCGTTCTTTCCGCCGATATGGAAGGGGACCTTTTAAGCCCTGAAAGCTGGACCATTTCCTCCCCCTATCGGCAGGAGGACGGAAGCCTTGCCATTGAAGGGAATGTGATTACCGCCCCTGACGGCACCCTTATAAATTTCCTTCGCTATAAATACGAAGAGGCGCTTCTTCTCCGCGTAAACACAGAGGACTTCCACGCTCCCAACACCCTGATAAAGAAGCTTCCCTTCCCCATGGCAAGAACAAAATTTGAGATAAAACGCCACAAAAACGGAAAATATTATGCACTTGGAAATGACTGTAAGCACCAGAGAACAAAGCTTAGTGTTTACTCCTCTCCGGACCTTATGAACTGGAAATACGAAACTGCGGTACTGGATTATTCTGCGGCAGATACGAACAAGGTAGGCTTCCAGTATCCCGTGTTTGAATTTGAAGAAGAAGGCTTCCTCGTTATTTCCCGTACGGCTTTCGGCGGCGCGACGTGTTATCACGACAATAATCTTATTACATGCCACCGTATCCCCTTCGATTTCAGTAAATAATTTCAAGACCGCCAAAGGCGGTCTTTTTCTTGACAAAATATGAAAAAAATCGTATAATAAAAGTACACACAAGGAGGCATAGAAATGGAAGAAATTAAAAAAGCCGTCCGGCTTTCTATGGAAGAACTCATAAAAGAAGCTGACCTAAAAAGCGGGCAGCTTCTCATTATTGGCTGCAGCACAAGCGAAGTGGCAGGCGAAAAAATCGGAAAGGGGAGCGTTTATGATATTGGCGAGGCCATTATCTCTGCCGCCCTCTCCGTTTTAAAGCCCCTCGGCATATACCTTGCAGTAGGCTGCTGTGAACATTTAAACCGTGCCGTCATTATGGAAAGAGAAGCGGCGGAAAAATACGGGTATGAAATTGTTTCCGTGATTCCCCAGCCGAAAGCAGGAGGCAGCGCAGGCACGGCTGCCTGGAAACTTCTCGATGATGCGGTGGCGGTGGAATTTGCCGCATGCCATGCAGGCATGGATATTGGTGACACGTTTATCGGCATGCACCTTCGCCATGTGGCGGTGCCTGTTCGCCTTTCTGTAAAAAACATAGGCTCTGCACACGTTACCTTTGCAAAAACAAGACCGAAATACATTGGCGGCTCCCGTGCCGTTTATGAAATAAACTAAGCTTTCTACGGAAAAGAAAAGGAGGGAAACCCCTTTGAAAAAATACATTCCCCTTTTGGCACTCATCTTGCTCCTTTCGCCGCTTGGCACCAGTGCCGCCCACGGCTCAGGGGCAGTCAATGCCACAGATTTAAACGTCCGTTCCGCCCCTTCTACCGATGCGGGCATCCTCGGAAAACTGGATAAAAACGAAACGGTAAAAATCTTAACGAAAACAGGCGGTGCCTGGTTTAAAATTGAGTTTGAAGGCAAAATCGGCTACGTTCATGCCACCTATATTCTTGACAGCCGTACCGATGCCCCCCAAACCCCCAAGCCTGTAGAAAATGAGCCGGGTACGAATCCTTCCACGCCCCCTGCAAGTGCCAACGGGCAGCTTGTAGTGGATACGGCAAAGAAATATCTCGGCATCCCCTATGTGTACGGCGGTTCATCCCCCTCGGGATTTGACTGCAGCGGTCTTGTCCAGTATGTTTTTCGTGAGCTGGGCGTTTCCATAAACCGTGTTGCGGCGGACCAGACGGCACACGGCACACCCATTTCGAAAGAAAACCTCCAGCCGGGGGACGTTGTCTTTTTCCACAACACCGCCAGATATTCCACCATAAACCACGTAGGCATTTACGTTGGGGACGGAAACTTTATCCATGCACCGCAGACGGGTGATGTTGTGAAAATTACCACCCTCGATTCGGGCTACTATGCAAGAACGTTTGTGGCGGCAAGAAGAATATTGGAATAACAGAAAAGGAGCTGAAATTCAGCTCCTTTTTTATTATGCCTGTACCTGTGTAAAGGTTTGGGCGTTCGGCAAATAATCCGGCTCCCCTGCCTGCTTCTTGTCACCGGGCAAAAGCGCAAGGGAGAACACTTCATCCATATCGGAAACGGGAATAATGGAAAGTGCCTTCTTTACAGAGGCAGGCAGTTCATCCGTATCCCGCAGGTTTTCTTTTGGAATGAGAACGGTTTTCTTGCCGAGGCGATGCGCCGCCAGAAGTTTTTCTTTAATCCCCCCAACAGGGAGAACCTTGCCCCGAAGGGTAATTTCTCCGGTCATGGCAATGTCGCCCAAAACGGGGCGGAGAGAAAGCGCAGAGGCAACAGCCGTCGCAAGGGTTATGCCGGCGGACGGGCCATCCTTTGGCACTGCACCTTCCGGCACATGGATATGCAAATCCCGATTTTTATAAAAATCAGGGTCAATGCCGAGCATTTCGGCACGGGTGCGGATAAAGCTGACAGCGGCCGAGGCGGATTCCTTCATTACATCTCCAAGGCTTCCCGTAAGCTGTACTTTTCCGGTGCCGGGCATTGTGGCCACTTCTATGCGGAGGGTTTCGCCGCCCACAGCCGTCCATGCAAGGCCGGATGCCGTACCGATTTCGTTTTTGCCTGTTTCCGTATCTCTTATAAACTTATATTTCCCTAAATAGTCTTCTGTATTTTTTGCCGTCACCGTAATTTTTTCTTCGCCCTTTGTCACTTTGCCGGCAATTCTTCGGCAAAGGTGGGCAATTTCTCTTTCCAGCTGACGGACGCCTGCTTCTCTTGTATAATGTTCAATAATGGTTCGCATTGCATCCCGACGGACCGTTACGTTTTTATCCCAAAGGCCGTGGCTTCGAAGCGTTTTCGGCAGAAGATGGCGCATGGCGATTTCCAGTTTTTCTTCTTCCGTATACCCTGAAATTTCAATCACTTCCATGCGGTCATATAAAGGACGGGGAATTCTGTCCCGATCGTTTGCGGTTGTGATAAACATGACGTTTTCAAGAGAAAACGGGACTTCCAGATAGTGGTCACGGAACGAGTGGTTTTGTGCAGGGTCTAAAACTTCCAAAAGTGCCGATGCAGGGTCGCCTTTATAGTCCTGCCCCAGCTTATCAATTTCGTCGAGAAGAATGAGGGGATTTTCCGTGCCCCCACGGCGGACCGCATCCATAATGCGGCCGGGCATGGAGCCGATATATGTTTTTCTGTGGCCACGGATTTCCGCCTCGTCATGCACGCCGCCGAGGGAAATACGGACGTATTCACGCCCGAGTGCCTCTGCCACACTCTTTACAATGGACGTTTTGCCAACGCCCGGCGGCCCCACAAGACAAAGAATCTGCCCACGCAGGTCCCCTGCCAGTTTGCGGACGGCAAGATACTCCAGTAGTCTTTCTTTTACCTTTTCAAGACCGAAGTGGTCACGCTCCAGTATTCTTTCTGCCTTCCTGAGATTTTCGTTTTCCATACTGCGAATCCCGTAAGGCATATCAAGGAGCGTTTCGAGATACGTATAAGTTACTGCGGCTTCCGGTGAGGACGGGTTCTGCCGCCGAAGTTTCCCCAGTTCCTTTTCCGCTTTCTCCCGCACTTCGTCCGGCAAAGCTTTGGAATAAATTTTATTTTCAAAATTCGTAATGTCCTCGTCAAAGTCATCGCCGAGTTCTCTGGAAATGACCTGAAGCTGTTCTCTTAAATAGGCTTCCTTGCGGTGCTGTGCTAGATTTTCCTGCACCTTGCCTTGAATTTCGTTCTCGGTTCTTAAAACCTCCACTTCACCCTCTAAGATGACGATGAACTTTTCCGCACGCGCGGCAATATTTTTTTCTTCTAAAATTGCCTGTTTATCGGCAGGTCTTAAAAAGAAGTTGGATGCGAGAAAATCAAGGTATTTGCCAAAATCCTTTTCCCCCGAAACGGTGCGGTAAAGGTCTCCGTTGGCTCTTTTATTAAGGCTTAAGTATTCTTCAAAAAGGCGGTCGATAACCCGTTTTGCCGCCTCCATCTCCGTTTCGTCAAATCCACGGCGAAGGGAACGGATTTGTTTTACCTCGCAGGTATAAAAATCGCCTTCCGTGGAAATATCCATAAGCTCCGCACGGGATATCCCCTCCACCAAAACTCTTACGTAATTTTGCGGCAGGCGGAGAAGCTGACGGATTTTTGCTACCGTTCCGATGCGGTAAACGCCATCTGCCCCCGGTTCGTTTTCGGCGGCATCAATTTGTGTTGTCAGGAAAGCGGTTTGTCCGTTTTGCATGGCCGCTTCAAGGGCCCGAATGGATTTCTCACGTGCCACATCAAAATGGAGAACCATATATGGAAAAATAACAATGCCACGAACGGGAATCAGCGGCATTGTCAGCGTTTTCAGTTGCATGAAAATGCGCTCCTTTCTGTAGGGGTTTTCTACAGTATAGCGCATTTTCGCCCATTTTTCAAGTGTTTCTTCCAAACTATGCGGTTTTTGCCCCATGTATTTTCAGGAACTTGCGGGTGTTTTTGTGTCTACTGACTTATTTTGTGCCCGAACAAAACGGAAAGAAGCATGTTTCCGTCGGGGACGGGAATAATCTCTATATCCGCCTCATGAAGGGTTTCTGCATTTTCCGAAGGCAAAAACACCTTCTGAATGCCGCACGCCCGTGCCGCCGCCAATTTTTGCAGCACCCCGCCCACAGGCAGAGTCGAGCCACGGGGCGTAATTTCACCCGTGAGGGCCACAGTATCGGGAATAGGTTTTTCAAAAATGGCAGAATACAGCGCCGCCAAAATAGAAAGCCCTGCGGAAGGGCCGTCCGCCATGGCAAAGGACGGAAAGTTTATGCGGATTTCAAAGTCTTCGCCCGAAATGCCGCAAGCATTTTCTAAAAAAGCAAGGGCGTTTTCTGCCGCAGAAAGGGCGGTGCTTTTTCTCGTCAGCTGTCTTTGCCCGATTTGCACCGTTTCCGTTTCCGAGGCGCCTGACGTAATCAGCTTCCCCTCCCCTTTTTTATAAACGCTCGTCACCTCAATATCCATAATGATGCCGCCAAAGCCCGAAACGGCAAGGCCACGTACCGTGCCGATGCGCTCTTTTCCATAGCTTTTTACTTGCATGCGAGGTACATAACGGGCCGCTTCCGCCACACGCAGTATGTCGGCATGGGTAATTATGCTTCGCCCCTCGCACGCCGCATAGCTGCCTGCCGTTTGCATGAGATTTACGGCGTCACGCCCGTTCTGTGCATAATCGGCCACCGCCCCATATGCCGTTTCCTCTGCCGAAAATCCGCTTTTTTCAGCGGCCAGAGCGGCAATGGATAAAATTTCAGGCATGGATAAGTCATCAAAAAACACTTCTCTGCACCTTGAGCGAAGGGCCGGCGGCAGTTCTTCGGGCTGGCGTGTGGTGGCACCCACAAGCCGAAAATCTGCAGGGAGTCCGTTTTGAAACATATCGTGAATGTGCCTTGGGATATCCTTGTTTTCCCGACTGTAATAGGCGCTTTCAAAATAAACACATCTGTCTTCAAGAACCTTTAAAAGCTTGTTAAGCTGCAAAGGGGGCAATTCGCCGATTTCATCTAAAAACAAAATGCCGCCATGGGCTTTTGTGACGGCCCCTGCCTTCGGCTGAGGAATACCACCGGGCCCGTATGCGCCGGCGCCCTGATAAATGGGGTCATGGACGGAGCCGATTAAAGGGTCCGCAATGCCACGCTCGTCATACCGAAGGGTAGCCGCATCCATTTCCACAAATTTTGCATCCTTCCCGAACGGGGACCCGGGGTTTTTCACCGCTTCCCGAAGTGCCGCCCTTGCCGCCGCCGTTTTCCCAACGCCCGGCGGCCCGTAAATAATCACATGCTGGGGATTTTCGCCGCAAAGAGCCGCCCGAAGGGCCAGTATTCCCCTCTCCTGCCCACGGATTTCTGCAAAGGACGTGGGCCGTGTCTTTTCCGAAAGCGGCACGGTAAGGTGCACGGACCTGAGTTTATGCAGTTTTTCAAGTTCTCTGCCCGATTCCTTTTTAAGACCGCTTTCGCCGCTTTTTTGCGAGCGGAGAAGGTTATAAAAATAAAAGGCGGAAACCGCCGAAAAGCAAAGCTGGGACAAAAGAAGTACAGTTGTCAGCAAAACCATTCCTCCCTATCTTTTATAAATAGTATTTTCCGCATTATAAAAAATATGAAAAAGGCGTTCTGGAAAAATTTCGCTTTGCATATTCGTATAAAAAAGGAGGCTGTGTTTCTTTGGAGAAAAACTCTCTTTCTTATTTTTTCCCTGCTGAAATTGCTTTAGAGCTTTCTGCCATGCCCCTCCCCCTCGGCGACGTGCGTGAAATCCGCCTTCGTGCCGGGGCACCCCTTGTGGTGGTTGGAAAGAAAACGTATGTGGGTGAAAAAATCATTGACGGCATGACGGTGGAACGGACGGCGCAGCGCATGTGCCTAAATTCCGTCTATGCAAAACAGGAGGAACTAAAAAACGGCTTTGTCACCCTGCCGGGCGGCCACAGAGCCGGCTTTTGCGGCAGAGCCGTTATGGAAAACGGCCATGTGCGTGCCCTGACCGACATTTCCTCCATAAATCTCCGTATTGCCCACGAAATCCCAGGGGCGGCGGATAAAATTCTCCCTGCGCTCGTTTCTGGAAACGATATACATAATACCCTCATCGTATCTCCCCCCGGCTGTGGGAAAACCACCATTTTGCGGGATATTGCCCGTCAGCTCGGCAGCAGAATATACGGTTTTCGGGTGGGCATTGCAGACGAGAGGGGCGAAATTGCCGCCATGCATCGGGGCACTGCGCAATGCGATATCGGAATTTTTACCGACGTGTATGACGGATTCCCCAAAAAAGATGCCATGCAAATGCTTCTGCGGGGTATGGCGCCGAAGGTGGTCATAACGGACGAACTGGGCGGCGAAGAGGACGAGGAAGCCGTGCGGGCACTTACCCACCGCGGCGTTCGGGTCATCTGCTCCCTTCACGGCACAGGCAGAGAGGACGCCCTCTCCCGCCCCGGCATCGGCGCACTTTTGCGGCAGGGAATTTTTAAAAAAGTGGTGACCCTGGGCGGTGTGGGGAAAATTCTTTCCATAGAATAAAAGACGGGACCAAAAGGTGGTCCCGTCTTTTATTCTTGTATTCTTTCTATTCTGATAGCTTTGCCTTTTTCGTTTGTTTCAATAAACACGCCCGATGCCATATGCCGCCCACGTGCCACCTCATAGCCCCGACGGACGGAGGAGGTAAACCGTTCTACTGCAATGGTGCTGTCCACACCGAGGACGCTGTCAATGGCGCCGCACATGCCTGCATCCGTCAGATACCCTGTGCCCGAGGGGAGAATGCATTCATCCGCCGTCTGCACATGGGTGTGGGTGCCGATAACGGCGCTGACTCTGCCGTCAAGATAGAAGCCCAGCGCCTTTTTCTCGCTGGTTGCTTCTGCGTGAAAATCTACGAAAATGTGTGGCGTGTCCACACTTTTTAAAAGCGCGTCCGCCGTTTCAAAGGGGCTTTTTGAAGGCATATCCATATAAAGCCTTCCCAGAAGATTGATAACGGCCAGTTTTTCGCCTCTGTCCGTAGTATATACATAAATGCCGCTTCCCGGATCCTTTGCCGGAAGATTATGGGGGCGTAAAATGGGCATTTCATCAAAAAGGCCGATAATCTCTTTCTTTGACCAGACGTGGTTTCCCGTGGTAAACACATCCACACCCGCCCGAAGAAGGGTTTCGGCGTGCTCACGGGTAATTCCAAAGCCGCCTGCCGCATTTTCGCAGTTGGCAATGCACACATCGGCACCAAAGCGTTTTCTGAGCATATTGATATTTTCAAGCACCGCTTCTCTTCCCGGCCTGCCCACAATATCACCGAAAAATAATATTTTCATTTTTTCTCCTTTAGGCCCGAAGTTTCTTCATGTTTTCAAGCACTTCATAGGGGATTTCCATGTTTCCGAGGCCGCGCCCGATGGAAATATGGGGCTTCATTTTGCCGTGGAAATCCGTGCCGCCCGAAATTGCCAGATCAAGCTTTTTGGCAAGATGCTGATACTCTGCCTGCATTTCGGGGGTGTATTCTGTATAGTACCCTTCAATGCCGTCCATGCCGGCATCTTTTAAATCTTTTACAAAATCATAAAGTTCCTGTCCCTCAAGACGGGTAAGATGGAGATGGGCCAAAAATGCAAGGCCGCCTGCTTTCTTAATAAGTTCCACCGCATCACGGGGCGAGAGAAGCTGGAGGGAGGAATAACCGGGTTTTCCGTTTGAAAGGTATTTATCAAATGCTTCCTTGACAGAAGAAACATACCCTCTGTTTGCCATAACTCTTGCAAAATGGGCACGGCCGATAATCCCGTTTGGTGCAAGCTCCATGGCATCCTCCACTGTTACGGGAAAACCGATTTTGCGAAGGTTTTCTGCCGTTTCGTAATTTCTCTGCATACGGACTCTTTTGATTTCTTCCAGTTTTTCAAGAAAAGCGGCGTCCTTTAAATCCACAAAGTAGCCGAGAACGTGGGTTTCCGTTTTAAACTTTGCAGAAAGTTCAATGCCGGGAATCACTTCAACGCCTACCTCTTCGCCACGTTTCATAGCTTCCTCTACACCGTCAATCACATCGTGGTCGGTAAGAGAAATGGCACGAAGGCCGGCTTCTTTTGCTGTATCCACAACCTGAAAAGGCTCCAGACCGCCGTCACTTTTTACGGAATGGGTGTGTAAATCAATAAACATATCTATCTCCCTTTTTTCTTTCTCTTATTTTATATAATAGAAACCAATTCTTGAAATGAATTGACAATTTCATTGTCATGAATTGGCTCCGCCATGATTTCTCGCTTCGCTCCATGAATTGAATTGCCTTATAATGCACCGAAAGGTGCAATTCATGAGCCGTAAGGCTCAATTCGTGAAATCATACATTTCAATTCATGCCGTAAGGCAATTCATTAATTTCATCCTCGATGAAATAATTATACGCCCAAAACCAAAAAAAAGCAAGGAGAAATTCCTTGCTTTTTCGGTTTTTCGGTTTTACAGCTCGTCTATATAGGGCATAGAAGGGATTCCCCCTCTTTTTTGGACACACTTTCCTGCAACACGGGAGGCAAAATCGGCAAATTCTTTCACTTCCTCCAAAGAGAGCGCCGAAGGCTTTTTGCCGCTTTCGGCCACTTTCCACAAAAAGCCGCCCATAAAGGAATCTCCGGCGCCTGTGGTGTCCACCACACGGGCAGATACGGCTTTTGTGCGGATGAGCCCGTCACGGGTACGGACCAGCGCCCCGTCCTTCCCTAGGGTTACGATAACCACGGGGATGCCGCCTGCGAGAAGAATGCGGGAGGCTTCCTCGGGAGAAGCTTCCCCCGTTAAAAGTTCCGTTTCCGAATCGGATATTTTGATAATATCCATAAAGGAAAGCACCGAGCGCATTTCCGCCACTGCCTTTTCCTCGCTTTTCCATAAGGGCGCACGGTAATTGGGGTCATAGGAAAGAATGCAGCCTGCCTTTTTTGCTTCCGACAGGGCAAAAAGGCTTGCCGTCCTCGAAGGTTCATCCGTAAGGGAAAGAGAGCCTGTGTGAAAAATCTTTGTGTTCTTTATAACTTCTACGGGCACTTCTTCTTTGGTAAGGCAAATATCTGCACCGGGTTTTCTGGCAAAGGAAAAACTTCTGTCCCCGTTTTCATCAAGGTTTACAAATGCAAGGGTGGTAAACACCCCGTCATCGGCATAAAGGCTTTCCGTGTTCACGTTTTCTTTTTCCATCGTCCTGCGGAGAAAATCACCGTGCATATCACGCCCCACCTTGCCGATAAAGGCGGTTTTGCCGCCCAGCCGCCCGACGGCTACTGCAACATTTGCTACGGCGCCACCGGGGTTTTGCTCAAACAGCGTCTGTCCCGCTTGGCTTTTGCCGGCATAAGTCATATCAATCAAAAGCTCCCCTAAGACCGTTACATCAAATTTTTCCATGCACTTTCTCCTTATTCCACGTTCCGCTTGCCTGCCGCATCAATGCGGGGGTCGGTGTAAATATCAAATTCATCCCGGCTTTTGGTGGAAAACTCGGAAACCACCGCCCCTTCCTCGCCTGCTTGGAACCAATGGAGGGTGTTGGGCATGATGGTATACTGCTCACCGGGCAGAAGTACAATTTCTTTTTTGCAGGTAAAATAGTTTTCCATGCCTTCCGGCACTTTCCCCTGAATGGGCCCGTCCCCTTCTCCTTCTACATAGAGATACACCTTGCCGTATCTGCAGCGGAAGGTTTCTTCCTTTCCTTCCTCGCCGGCAATTTCCGGATGTCTGTGCTCGGGGCAGGTCTGAAAGGGAAGAAGCACCAGCTCTTTTGCACAGCATCTTTCTGTGTTTACGTAAACAACGAGTTCAAGACCCACTTTTTCAATACATCCAAGCTCATATTCCGCCACTTCAATCCGGCTTTTCTCTTCGTCGGTGATGGCAATGCCTGCCTTGTCGAGATATTCTGCGGCTTTTTGGCTATACAGCTCATAATCTTTTTTTGTAAGCATTTGAATCCCTCTTTTCTGTTTTATGAATTTGATTATAACACGTTTTGACTTGACAGTCTTTTCCGGAAATGATATATTTATTATACTATATTGATTTTTGAGGAATGTTATGGACGCTAAATTTTACGAAAAAGAAACCTATGTCAACGAAAAAGTGGGATATACGCTTCGTATGAATTACAGCACCACTGAAAATTTCGAATTGCACTATCATGATTATTATGAAATATTTATTGCGGTCAGCGGCAAAACCGTGCAGGTGGTAAACGGCAAAAAACAGATTCTGCCCGAAGGGAGTATGGTATTTATCCGCCCCGGTGATGTGCACACTTACCGAAAGGAAGGGGAATTTTCTTTTGCGAATCTGACCTTTACTGCCGACACCGTGGAAAAGCTCAGCGCTTACTTCGGCCCGCCGCTCCACCGGCTGCTGGCACAGAAAATGCCGCCCACTGTCATGCTCGCCTTGGGGGACTTTGCCAAAACCATGAAAAAACTCAATACCTTAAATACGGTGGGCCTCGGGGACAAGGAAATGATGACGCTTCGCATGAAACTGGTTCTTTCCCAGCTTCTCGCCATCTTTCTGGAGTTTGACAAGGCCGCAAACCGTGAAACGCTTCCCGTCTGGCTCGCCGCCCTTGCCGACAGAATCAAAAATCCCGATTATATGTCCATGACCCTCTCCGACATGGCCGCCTTTTCGGGGAAAACAAAGGAGCATATTTCCCGCAGTTTCGGAAAGCACTTTGGCATGACCGTATCCGCTTTCGTAAACGAGCAACGCCTGAATTACAGCGCAAATCTGCTTCTTAACACAAATCTCCCCGTTCTGGACATTTGTTACACCGCAGGATTTCAGAGTGTAAGCTGGTTTTACAGGACGTTCCAAAGAAAATACGGGCAAAGTCCTGCCGCCTTCAGGAAAACTGCAGACCCTGCAGTCCCCCTTTGATTATGGGGGCAAATTCCAAAAAAATTTGCATTCTTTCTTCGCCTGTGATATACTGAATATACTATTTTGAAAGGAGTTGGTTTTCCTTGCAAAAAACCAAGAAATTTTTAGCAGTTTGCCTGTCACTTCTCATGCTCTTTTCTCTTTGTGCCTGTAAAAACGAAGAACCGATTGGGAACAGCCCCATAGAGGAGAAAGCAGCACCCACAGAAAGTCAGCCGCCGCTTGCAGCGGCAGATGAAAAAGACGTACGTGCCGTTTTAGAAACCTTTGCCGCCACCTTCACCCGTGGTGATATTGGGGGCCTTTCCGACCTGTTTGCCAAAAACACACCCCAGCACGAAAATTATAAAAATGCTGACATTTCCACCTTTTTCCCGGCAGAAAACCTTGGTGTAGCCTTGGATACCGCCACCTTGGAGGACTTTGTAAGGCAAATTTTCGCAAAGTTTTCCTTCTCCGTCAAGACGGTTTCCGTGGAAGGCACTAAGGCAAATTGCGTAATGCAAGCCAAAGTGCCGGACGTTGCAAGTCTTGGAAATAACATCGATATCGAGGCGATGCTTATGCAGTTTATGCAAGAGCAGAGTCTCACAGCCGAATCCCTTGCCGGCAAATCGGAGGCAGAACTGGAAGAATTCCAGAATTCCCTCATGGAAAACTTTACAAAATGGCTTCTCCCCAAGGTGCTTGAAACTGTGCCGTATCATGAAGGCGATAAAAATGTAACCCTTGAGAAAACCGACGGCAAGTGGTACATTACCCAAATGGATACATTATTCTGATGCATATAAAAAAGGACAACGCTTTCCCGTGTCCTTTTTTCATTTTTCTCACAAGAAAAACAAGGGACAAAATGCAGTATTTTGGCATTTTGCCCCTTGACTTTCGCCTAAAAACATGATATACTATCAGGAATAAATCATACATAAAGGAGTGTTCGCATGAAACGTACCGTTTCGATTCGTGAAGGTATTACTTTTGATGACGTTCTTCTCGTTCCCCAAGCTTCGGACGTTCTTCCCGCTGAAGTTGATATCAGCACAAGACTTACAAACAAAATCCGCCTGAATATTCCGCTCATTAGTGCCGCTATGGACACGGTTACGGAATCCCGCCTCGCCATTGCCATGGCCAGAGAAGGCGGCGTCGGTATCATTCATAAAAATATGAGTATTGAAGCGCAGGCGGCGGAAGTCGACAGAGTAAAACGCTCGGAGCACGGCGTTATTGTAGACCCGTTCTTCCTTTCGCCCGAGCATACCCTCAGGGATGCGGATGCACTCATGGGCAAATATAAAATTTCCGGTGTGCCCATTACGGAAGGCACACGCCTTGTCGGTATTCTGACAAACCGTGACCTGCGCTTTGAAGAAGATTTTTCCAAGAAAATCAAAGAAGCCATGACGCACGAAAACCTCATTACCGCACCGGAAGGCACAACCCTTGACGAAGCACAGGAAATTCTGCGCCGTCACAAAATCGAAAAGCTGCCCATTGTAGACAAGGATTTTAATCTTAAAGGTCTTATCACCATTAAGGATATTGAAAAAGCAGTCCAGTACCCCAACTCTGCCCGTGATGAAAGCGGCAGACTGCTCGCCGGTGCTGCAATCGGTGCAACGGCCGACGTACTTGACCGCTGCGCTGCCCTTATTGATGCAAAGGTTGACGTTGTGACCTTAGACTCTGCTCACGGCCACTCGAAAAACATTATTGAAGCCGTAAAGAAGGTTAAGGCAAAATACCCTGACCTGCAGCTTATTGCCGGTAACATTGCCACAGGCGAAGCTGCCCGTGCCCTCATTGATGCAGGTGCAGATGCGGTTAAAGTTGGTATCGGCCCCGGTTCTATCTGCACGACCCGTGTTGTTGCAGGTATTGGCGTTCCGCAGGTAACTGCCATTTGTGATGTATATGAAGTTGCTGCAAAATACAACATCCCCGTAATCGCTGACGGCGGTATCAAATACTCCGGCGACCTGCCCAAGGCTATTGCCGCAGGCGCAAGCTCCATTATGATCGGCAGCCTTTTTGCAGGCTGTGAAGAAAGCCCAGGCGAAGAAGAAATTTACCAGGGCAGAAGATTTAAGGTATACCGTGGCATGGGCTCTATCGGCGCCATGAACGAAGGCAGCCGTGACCGTTATTTCCAGACGAACAATAAAAAGCTCGTTCCCGAAGGCGTTGAAGGCCGTGTACCTTATAAGGGCGCACTTTCCGACACGATTTATCAGCTTCTCGGCGGTCTCCGTGCAGGTATGGGTTACTGCGGTGCCGCAACCGTGAAAGCACTCCGTGAAAAGAGCGAATTCGTTCGCATTACGGGTGCCGCCCTTCACGAAAGCCATCCCCACGATGTCTTTATTACGAAGGAAGCGCCGAACTACTCTACCAGTCAGTAAGATTCTTTACATACCGAAAAAATCTGCCGGGAGGGCAGATTTTTTCTTATCGCAACACAAAAAGAAAGAAGATGGACAAAAATGTATCAGGTTTTTGACATGCACGTGCATGTTTTCCCCGATGCCATAGCCAAAAAAGCAGCTTCCAACACAGGCAAGTATTACGGTGTGCCCATGTATGCAGACGGCACACACCACGCCTTTCTGAAAGCGCTGGAAGATGAGCCGCAAATCAAAAAATGTCTCATTCATTCCACCGCCACAAAAGCGGCGCAAGTGGAACACGTGAATGATTTTGTGGCAAGCCTTGTAAATGACCGTCTTTATGGTTTTGGCACCATGCATCCCGATTATCCCCATATTGAAAAGGAAATTGACCGCATGATTTCTCTCGGCCTTCGGGGCATCAAGATGCACCCCGATTTCCAAGGGTTTAACGTGGATTCGGAAAAAGCCGCCCGCATTTATGCATATGCGGCGGGAAAACTTCCCATCCTCTTTCATGCAGGCGATGCCAATGTGGATTTTTCAAGTCCCAGACGAATGCGGAACGTGCATGACCGTTTTCCTGCTCTTACCATGATTGTGGCCCACATGGGCGGATATTCCCAGTGGGACGAGGCGGAAAAATATCTCGTGGGACAGGATGTTTACTTTGACACTTCAAGCAGTCTCCAGTGGCTCGAAAAAGAACAGGCGGTGCGCATGATTAAAAATCACGGCGTTGAAAAGTGTCTTTTCGGCACGGACTTTCCCATGCACAGTCCCTCCGCCTCCATCGACAATGTTCTCAGGCTCGGTCTTTCTGAAGAAGACAATCAAAAAATCTTTTGGGAGAATGCGCATAAACTTTTGCGCCTTTAGACTATGTGGAATTTATTTGTTGCATTTTTTAAAATCGGACTGTTCACCTTCGGGGGCGGCTATGCCATGCTCCCCATGATTCAGCGTGAAATCGTGGAAAAGCAAAAAGTGTGCACGGAGGAGGAAGTGCTTGATTATTACGCCATCGGCCAATGTACGCCGGGGGTTATTGCCGTAAATGTTGCCACCTTTGTAGGATATAAATTAAAAGGCTTTTGGGGCGGTGCCGTAGCAACCTTTGCCGTTATCCTGCCTTCCCTTCTGATTATTACGGTCATTGCTGCCTGTCTTTCCTCTTTTTCATCCTATCCTGCAGTACAGCATGCCCTTGCCGGCATCCGTGTTGCCGTGGCGGTGCTGGTGTTCCGCACGGTTTGTCAGCTTTATAAGAAGAATCTCCGTTCCTTTTTTGCCGCACTCGTATTTCTTCTGGCACTTATCTTCTCGCTCGTTTTTAATGTGCGCTCTGTGTATATCGTTGTAGGTGCCATTGTTGCAGGGATTCTGTTCGGCACGGTAAGGAGGGCGAAAAAATGATTTATTTGGAACTTTTCCTTTCCTTTTTTAAAACAGGACTGTTTGCCATCGGCGGCGGTCTTGCCACCCTTCCCTTCCTTTATGAAATTGCTGCATCCCATCCGGACTGGTTTACGGCGGAAATGGTGGCGGATATGCTTGCCGTTTCCGAATCGACGCCGGGGCCCATCGGTGTGAATATGGCAACCTATGCCGGCTATTCTGCCGCAGGTGTTACGGGTGCGGTGACGGCCACCCTTTCTTTGGTGCTTCCCTCATTCCTTATCATCTTGCTTGTAGCCGGTTTTATGGCAAAGTTTCGGGAAAACCGCTTTGTGGATGACGCCTTTCTGGGGCTCCGTCCTGCCGTGGTGGCGCTGATTAGCGTGGCTTTTCTGGAGGTTTTAAAGACATCTCTTTTCCACGTAGAGTCATTTCTTGCCTCGAAAAATTTTGCGGCGCTTTTCGATATCCCCTCTATTCTCCTTTTTGCAGCACTCTTGTGTGTTTCCCACTTTTTCAAAAAACTGCACCCCATTGTTTTCGTGCTTTTGGGGGCATTAGTAGGAATCATTTTTAAATTTTGACAATAAAAAAAAGGACTGCGCCGGCAGTCCTTTTTTTATTATTTTTATTCGAATCTCTCACCGCATACGGAGCAGAAAAGTGCATCCTTTTCCATATGCTTTTTGCAGGTGGGGCAAATTTTTGTGTTCTTCAGCTCTGCGATGCGGGCGTTGAGGTCTTCCACTTTTTCGTAAGCCTCGTCCAGTGCGCCGCACTTTTCTTCAAAAGAAAAGTCGCCTTCTTCACCCGTCTTGTACGTTTCGTAAATTGCCTCGCCGATGCTTCTGAAGATTTTATCGATTGCAGACATTTCTTCCGCAACCGCCACCTTCAGTTTTGTAATTTCCACGATTTCCGTGGATTTTTTTGCTGCAGACTTTGCTGTCATTGTGATTTTTTCTTTTACCGCATCCAAAAATTCCATACCCATAGTATTTCCTCCTTTGTTTTATTCTCTTTCGGCAATGGGCATATACTGCGCCTTGCCGACGACGTTCTTATAAGCAGGACGAATAATTTTACCGCCTGTAATCACTTCTTCCATGCGGTGTGCACACCAACCGGGTGCACGGGAAATGGCAAAGAGCGGTGTATACAGTTCGTGGGGAATGCCCAGCATACTGTATACAAACCCGGAATAAAGGTCAAAGTTTGCACACATTTCTTTTTCCACGCCCTTAACCTCGGCAAACTTGACGGGGGTCAAAGTTTCAATCAGGTCATAGAGTCTGAATTCATTTTCTCTGCCCTTTTCCTTTGCAAGCTCTCTCGCCTTTTCCTTGAGGATAACGGCACGGGGGTCGCTGAGGGTATATATGGCGTGGCCCATACCGTAGACAAGGCCTGCCCCGTCAAAAGCTTCCTTCCGCAGTATTTTTTCGATGTATGCCCCTACTTCCTTCTCGCTTGTGATATCCTTGACGTTTGATTTGAAGCTGTCAATCATTTCACGTACCTTAATGTTGGCACCGCCATGGAGGGGGCCTTTTAAGGAGCCGACAGCAGAAGCGATGGCAGAATATGTATCGGTGCCTGTGGAGGAAACCACGTGGGTGGTAAATGTGGAGTTATTACCGCCGCCGTGTTCTGCATGAATAATAAGACATTCATCCAGCGTATCTGCCTCAAGCTTTGTATAGGCATTATCGGGTCTAATCATACGCAGGAAGTTTTCTGCCGTTGAAAGTGTGGGGTCGGGCGAATGGATAATAAGGCTCTTGTTATCATAATAATGGGCCTTGGCGTAATAGCCGTAGGTAACCATGGTGGGAATACGGGCAATGAGTTCAATGGACTGGCGAAGCATGTTTTCCATGGACACATCGTCGGGATTCGGGTCATAGGAATAACTCGCCAAAACGGCACGGGCCAGTTTATTCATAATGTCTTTACTGGGTGCCTTTAAAATCATGTCTTCCGTAAAGCCTTCGGGCAAATCACGGTAACTGCCCAAAAGTGCCGTGAAGTTTTCCAGTTCCTTCTTCGTCGGTAACACGCCGAACAAAAGGAGGTAAACAATTTCCTCAAAGCCACGGCGGTCCTCCTCACGGCAGGCATGCACAATATCAAATATGTCCACACCACGATAGCGCAAAATACCCTTATCGGGAATTTTATCGCCTTCGTTTAAAATATATCCGTGGGCGTTGCCGATATTGGTAAGGCCAACCAAAACGCCTGTGTTATCTGCATTACGAAGACCACGTTTTACGTTATAGCGCTGATAAAGGTCACCTTCAATCGCATACGCTTTTTTTGCGGCTTCGCACAATTCATTGAAAGTTTTTTCCATGATTATCTCCTTTTCTGTCTTTATTCCGCAGGGTATAGGGTTTTATTCTCGGAAAGCGGTGCATCAATATAAAGTTTCCCGAAATTTCTTACCACCCTGCCGTCAATGAAAAATCGGACTTCTTTTATATGGGGCAATGTGCAAAGGGAATTGACGATGGCGTACACCGCCAGTTTTTCCTTTTGACTGTCACCTGTGTTTTTCTTTATAAAGGATGCATCCATATCTACAAAGCAGATGCCGTTTTTGGTTTCTGCCGAAATCATCTTTGTTTCCTCCGACACCGCAGGTGCAAGATGGGAAGCGGATGGGCCCCGCAATATTTCGGTGACGACGGCGCCTTCCACCGTTTCGCCGTCCCAAAGGGTAACCTTTCTCGAATCGGGCATGAGGTATTTTCCTGCCTTATCGGGGAAATAAAGCGTCAGAAGCACTTCGCCGCCGCTTTGGGGCATGGCCGTGCCTAAATCAGCAGCACCGAGTGCGCCGAGCGGCTCACCTGTGTGCAGGCTTTTCAGAGGCTGTCCTTCCACGAGAAGCTTTACCTTCTGCACGTCCTCGGCGCTGCAGGCGGTATAAATTACCGTATACCGTGCCATAAGGCGTGTGTGGGCATCGCCCGAGTCAAACGGTGCGGATAAATTAATCTCTGCCACCGTGCCGACTCTTTCTATGCCGAGAAGCGTAGTCCCCTCGGGAATGATGCGCCGATTCTCTGCCGACTTTGGTCCCTCCAAAAGCGCCTTTACTGCCGCCTCCAGAAGGGAACCGTTATTTTGTACTGTGCGGGATTCGGCCTTGATTTCCTGCCCGTCCCGTGCAATAAAATAAAGGCTAACATTTGCCGTTTCCTTGGGTGTGCACCCCGAGAGAAGCAAAAGAGAAAGAAGAATACTTACTATTTTTTTCATCCTTTTCTCCTTTCTTTACAGGTCAGTAGTCACGGGAAGAACGATGCGGAAAAGGCTTCCTTCCTCTTCTCTTGATTCCACTTCGATATACCCGCCGTGCAGTTCTACGGCTGAAAGGGCAATGGAAAGGCCAAGCCCTGTGCCGCCCGTTTCCCTTGCACGTGCTTTGTCTACCCGGTAAAAACGGTCAAAAATTTTATTGATTTCCGTTTCCGCCATGCCGATTCCGCTGTCAGAAACGGTGATATATACATTCTTTTCATCCCGATACAGTTCCGCATACACCCTCCCGTCCTCGGGTGTGTATTTAATGCTGTTATCTAAAATGTTATAAACGGCTTCCCAGATTTTGTCCGCATCCACACGGAGGAAAACGTTCTCATCGAGTCTTGTCTCAATCATAATATTCTTGCTCTGGGCAAGGGGCAAAAGTGCCTTAACGACGTTTTGCATGAGAAGCCCGATATTAACGGTGGAGAAAGTGAAAATTTCAGACTCTTCCACCGACGAATCCAGTTTTGTAAGGCTTAGGAGCTTATTGACAATACGGGTAAGTCTGTCTACCTGCTCATTCATATCGCCCAGAAACTCGTTGACCGTTTCACGGTCCGTTTCCGGATTTTGCAAAAGAGAATCGCAGATAAGCTTGATGGAGCTCAGCGGCGTTTTCAGTTCGTGAGAGGCATTGGAAACAAACTCCTGCCGTCTGGCATCAATATCGTTAATACGCTCAACCATAAGGTTAAAAGCAGAAACCAGTTCGGTTATTTCATTGCCGCCACGTACATGCACAAGATGTCTTGTGTCCGTTTCGCTCATTTCTTTAATCTGTCCCGTTACCTTGGAAATGGGTTTTGTGAAAAGTGCAGAAATAAACACACCGAAAAGACCGATTAAAAGACTGCCGCAAATGCTGATGACCAAAAGGCGGAAGCGGATATGGTCAAAATAATCATACAAATCTTCCGTGGATGCTTTAAAGCAAAGGGCACCGACAATTGCATGGCCACTATAGACAGGCACTGCTGCCTGCAGATAGTGCAGCCCGTCCGTTTCTGTTTCAAATACCGTATTTTTCCCCGAAACGGCTTCCAGAACGTAAGGCGCCGCCATAATTTTCCCCTTTTGTGCGGCATCGCCCGTATCCAGAACCACTCTGCCGTCCTTATCAAGAAGCATAATTCGTTTCCCTGCCGTATCCGAATAGGTTTCCGGCAGAAAGGCAATGGCTTCTTTTTCCTCCATAACGGCACCTTGGGCAAAGGTGGCGAGAATGTTCGCTTCTTTTACCGTTTCTCTTTTGCGCTCGGTAAGGGTGTATCTTTGTATAAGTCCCAAAACGCAGACCGCTAAAATAATAAGTGCCATGGAAATGACAATAAAATACGTTGCAACGAGGCGCAGACGCAGAGAACGTAAGACCAGTTTAACTTTCTCTAAAATAGTAGCCTACCCCCCACTTGGTAATAATATATTTCGGGTCTGCAGGGCTGGGTTCAATTTTTTCACGGAGGCGGCGGACATGCACGTCCACCGTTCGGATATCGCCGGGATAATCGTATCCCCAGACAATGTCAAGAAGCTGTTCTCTCGAATAGACCTTTCCTGCATTCGTCACAAGAAGCTCCACAAGGTCAAATTCTTTGGCCGTCAGTTCTATCCATTTTGTACCGATGCGGACCTTTCGCAAATTATAATCAAGCGCCACATCCCCGTCGCTCCGTACGGCATGGGTGTCGGCCGTGCCGGATGCACTGCGGCGAAGAATGGCTTTTACTCTCGCTTTCAGCTCTAAAATATTAAAGGGCTTCGTCATATAATCATCGGCACCATACTCAAGGCCCATGATTTTATCCATGTCCTCTGTTTTGGCCGTGAGCATAATAATAGGCACACGGGAAAATTCACGGATTTGCTGGCAGACGGTAAGTCCGTCCACCTTCGGGAGCATAAGGTCGAGAATAATGAGATTTATACTCTTATCTCTTGCAAGCTTCAAGGCCTCTTCTCCGTCATACGCTGTTTCAACCGCAAAGCCCTCTTGCTCAAAATTAAACTTAATACCTTTGACCAGCAGTTTTTCGTCATCTACAATCAAAATTTTCACTGCCGATTTGCTCCTTTCCGCCCTGTTTTTTCGTCTTTTTTTGTAAAAGCACTTGCTTTTAGACGCTATTTGGTATATTATATAACATTATACGTGATTTTTCAATCATAAAATAAAATATTTTTTTATTTATATGAAGGAGGTTTGGTTTTGAAACGAAAGATTACGGCTTTATGTCTGAGTTTTATCCTGCTTTTCGCCCCCGGCGTTATGGCCGCACCTTCCGTCTCTGCACCCGCAGCGGTTTTAATTGCCGCAGATTCCGGCCTTGTATTATACGCAAAAAATGAACATGCACGGATGTATCCCGCCAGCACCACCAAGATTATGACGGCAATACTGGCGCTGGAAAACGGTAATTTTGACGATATGGTCACCGTCAGTCATGACGCTGTTTTCACCATAAGCTATGACTCGAGCAAAGCAGGCCTTTATGAAGGCGAAATCATTTCTTTCAAAGACCTTGTGCATACGCTTTTAATCTGTTCTGCAAACGATTCTGCAAACGTTATTGCCGAATATGTTTCCGGAAGTGTTTCTGCCTTTGTGGACAAAATGAACCAGCGTGCCGCCGAACTCGGCGCCATGAACACGCATTTTGTAAACACCCACGGTCTGCATCATGAAGACCACTATACAACGGCATATGACCTGGCCATTTTAGCACGCCACGCCATGACGCTGCCCCAATTTCGCGAAATCGTTTCCATGCGGTCCTATTCTCTTGCACCGTCCAATAAATTCGACGAAACACGGCACTTTAATTCCACGAACCACCTTTTAAATCCCAACAGTCCCTATTATTATAAACACGCCATCGGCATTAAAACGGGCTATACGGATAACGCCAAAAGCTGTCTTGTTTCCTCTGCCGAAGCCAACGGCAAAACCTATATCGCCGTTGTTTTAGGTGCAGAAAATGCAGACGGGCAGGCCATGTCCTTTGTGGACAGCCGCACCCTCCTTTCCTACGGTGTAGATTCTTTTAAACCCGTAGAACTTTGCAAGGCAGGCGCATATGCAAAGCCCATCCCCGCCAAGAATGCAAAAGGCACGGACACTGTCAGCGTACACACCGCTGCGGCCGCCGCAGCCATTTTGCCCCAGGGAACGGCACCTGAGAGCGTTGAAATGCGGGAATACATTAAAAAAGACCTGGAGGCACCTGTTGCAAAAGGTACCGTCTTAGGCAGACGAGAATACTGGCTCGGCGAAGTAAAGGTGGCTGAAACCTTCCTCGTTGCCGATAGTGACATTGAAAAGCAAGGCTTTTTCGCCCGTCTGTTCGGCAGCATTCTCTCCTCCTTCTGGTTCTATCTCGCCCTCGTTCTCGTTCTTATTCTCCTGTTCGGCCGCCGCATCAAAAAAATGAAGGCAAGGCGGGATCGCCGTCACAGGGCGGAGATGCGGAGAAGAAGCAAATATCAATAATCACGAATGGGGCTGTAAATAAATTTACAGCCCCTTTTTTAGGGGATAGGAAAAAATGTTCAGAATGAACAAACTGAGCCAAAGCCATAGGCTTTGGGATACCCGAAGCTGTACGTGGGTACAGCGAGAGGCGAAGTTTGTTTCATAGCAAAAAGGCATATATAAAAAAGAAAAACTTCAATTGTTTGAAGTTTTTCTTCATTTTAATTATAAGTTTTGTTTATTATGGCTTTCTTTTACTGTCATTTCCGCCTTTTTGCGGTCTGGACTTTTTTTACAGCCCCTATCGAATGGGTTCAAAGTCATCTGCCCCGTGCTTACATATGGGGCAAACGTAGTCGGCGGGAAGGGTATCGCCCTCATAAACATATCCGCAGATTTTACATACAAAGCCTTTTTTGCCTTCGGTTTCGGGCTTTGGCTTTACATTTTCATGATAATACGTATACGTCATGGTTTCCCTATCGGAAAGAACAGACGCTTCTTCCACCGTGCAAATAAACATGCCGTGGGTGCCAAGGTCCACATACTGTTCTACCTTCAGGGACATATAGGCATTCATGTATTTTGTAAGCACTGCAAGTCCGTTTTTCGTGCGCTTAACCTCTGCGCCTTCAAACTTATCTGCCACTCTGCCGCTTCTAAAGCCGAAGTTTTCAAAAAGGCTGAAGGGTGCGTCCTTGGAAAGGCAGCAAAGATTCATTTTGCCCGTGTTCTTTATAACGTGGTGAGAATAGTTTTCTTTGTTAATGGTAACCGCCACACGGTTCGGCGTGTTTGTGACCTGATTTACGCTGTTTACAATAAAGCCGTTATCCTTCTTACCGTCATTTGACGTGGCAACATAAAGGCCGTAACCGATTTTGAAAAGGGCGGACATATCCTGCTTTATTTCTTCGCCCAATTGGTAAGGTGTGCAAAGTTCTTTTGCCAGGGCATCGATACTTTCACCGGCCGCACCGTCCACAGCCGAAAGAATGCGAACCGTGTTTTCCGCAAAGCGGAGGTTTTTGCATTTTGCGAGCATTTCACCCATAATTTTTGCCGCCATGGGTGCCCAGGTACCGTTTTCAATAAAAGCAACGGTGCGGTTCTGGAAGTTTCGTTCCACAAGGGCATCAATAAAGGTGCGCATAAAGGGGAAAATATCTGCATTATAGGTGGTGGTGGCAAGCACCAGATTTTCGTAGCGGAATGCATCCTCCACCGCCTCTGCCATGTCTTCTCTGGCAAGGTCGCAAACGGCCACCTTGGGGCAGCCGAGTGCGCGCATTTTATCTGCGAGCATCAGTGCCGCACGCTTTGTATTGCCGTAAACGGAGGTATATGCAATGAGTACGCCTTCACTTTCCGCCGCATAGGAGGACCATGTATTGTAAAGGTCTAAATAGTAACCGAGGTTTTCGTTTAAGACGGGGCCATGGAGAGGACAAATGATTTGAATATCGAGCCCCTTTGCCTTTTCGAGAAGTTTCTGGACTTGCATGCCGTATTTACCCACGATGCCGAAATAGTATCTTCTCGCTTCGCACGCCCAGTCCTCATCGTGGTCGAGAGCGCCGAATTTGCCGAAGCCGTCAGCAGAAAAGAGAACTTTATCCTTTGCATCGTAGGTGACAATGACCTCAGGCCAATGAACCATGGGCGCTGTTACAAACGTAAGGGTATGGCTACCGAGAGAAAGCGTGTCCCCTTCGGATACGGAAATGCTGCGGTCTGAAAAGTCTGTGCCGAAAAACTGGCGCATCATGGGGAACGCTTTGCTGCCCGACACAATTTTTGCTTCGGGGTAGGTTTCCATGAATCTGGCAACGCAGGCCGAATGGTCCGGTTCCATGTGCTGCACAATGAGATAATCCGGTTTTCTGCCTGAAAGCGCATTTTCCAGATTATCAAGCCATACATGGTAAAACCGTGCATCCACCGTATCGAAAACGGCGATTTTCTCATCCAGTACCACATAGGAATTGTACGCCATACCATTTGGCACCGTGTACTGCCCTTCAAATAAATCCACCTCGTGGTCATTGACTCCGATATAAAGAATGTCCTTCGTAATCTGCATTTTTATTCCTCCATATCCTTATGCATCTGCATTTCATAAAATTGCTGCTTGGTAATAAGCACCTGCCTCGGTTTTGCCCCTTCGTGGGGCCCGATAATTCCTCTGGCTTCCATCTGGTCAATAATTCTGCCCGCACGGCTATAACCGACTTTCAGCCTTCTTTGAATCATGGAAACGGATGCCTGTCCGCTGTCTACTACGATTTCGATAGCCTCGGAAAGAAGGTCGTCACTGTCACCGGATTCGTCACGTTCAGGCTCGTCCGCATGTTCCAGTTTTTCCATAATTTCCGTATCGTATTCAGCCTCATCCTCGCCTTTTACAAATTCCACAACCTTTTCCACTTCCTTATCGGAAATAAAGGCACCCTGCAGTCTTATGGGTTTGGAAGCACCGTAGGGAAGATACAGCATATCGCCTTTGCCGAGGAGCTTTTCCGCCCCCATCATGTCGAGAATGGTGCGGCTGTCAATCTGGCTGGCCACCGCAAAAGCAATTCGGGACGGGATGTTCGCTTTGATAAGACCGGTGATAACGTCAACGCTGGGGCGCTGGGTTGCGATAACGAGGTGAATCCCTGCTGCACGTCCCATCTGTGCAAGGCGGCAAATGGCATCTTCCACTTCATGGGGCGCCGCCATCATAAGGTCAGCAAGCTCGTCCACAATCACGATAATGGATTCCATTTTCTTTTCGCCTTCGCCCTCGAGGTATTCATTATAACCGGCGAGGTTTCGGACGTTACTTTCCGAGAAAAGCTTATATCTGCGAAGCATTTCCGTAACGGCCCAGTTTAAGGCGCCTGCCGCTTTTCGTGGGTCGGTTACAACAGGAATGAGAAGGTGGGGAAGGCCGTTATATACTTTCAGTTCTACAACCTTCGGGTCAATCATGAGAAGGCGTACATCCTCCGGTGCCGCCTTATAAATAAGGCTTGCAATGAGGGTGTTTATACATACGCTCTTACCGGAGCCTGTGGCACCTGCAATGAGAAGGTGCGGCATTTTGGAAAGGTCTGCCACCATGGTGCCGCCCGAAATATCTTTGCCGACGGCAAACGCCGTTTTGGCCTTAAAGTCACGAAATTCTGCCGTTTCAAGCATTTCGCGGAGCGTGACGGTTGCGGCGCTTTTATTCGGCACTTCAATGCCGACTGCCGCTTTCCCCGGAATGGGTGCTTCAATTCTGACACCTGTTGCCGCAAGGTTTAAGGCAATATCATCTGCAAGGTTTACGATTTTGGAAACCTTGACGCCGGCCGACGGCTGAAGTTCATAACGGGTAATGTTGGGTCCTTTTGTAACCTCTAAAATTTTTGCATCCACGCCAAAGCTTTTTAAGGTTTCGATAAGCTTTTTGGCGCTTTCCCTCAGGTCCTCCGTTTTTTCCGATTTTGCCGCACGGGGTTTTTCGAGAAGGTCCGTGGAAGGATAAATATAAATCCTTTCCTTCTTCTGCTCCTTCATTTCCGCTTCAATTTCGGAAACTGCCACAGGCGGGCCGACCTCTTCGTCCTCTTCCGTTTTTTGTGCAGCTTCATGCGGAGCAAATTCTTCCGGTTCTGCCCCTTTGAAGCCGGACGGTTTTTCTTCTGCCGGTTTTTCCTCGTCGGGGAAGTCTTTCATTTTCATCTGGTCATGGGTATAAATCTTAATGGCATCAAAATCAAAGGGTTCTTCCTCTTTTTCCTCTGCCGTAATTTTCTTTGTTTCTTTTTTCTCCGTTTTCTTTACGGGTTCTTCCTTTGCTTTTTCGCTCTTTTCTTTTTTCTCACGAAGGGTTGCGATTTTTTCACGCAGGCTTTCCACCACGTCCGAAAGAGAATGCTTTGTAACCGAAAGGACGGTAAATAAAATGGAAACGGCCAGTACAATTCCCGCAATGGCACTGCCTGCAAGCTTTACGAGGACGGTGGACAAAAGACCGCCGAGAATGCCGCCGCCGTCATGATAAGCATAAAAGTATGCAAAATCCCATTTCGGCTCCCCGAAAAGAAGGTGCACCATAGAGGATGCCAGAATCATAAGAAGCATCAAAAGGAGGTACAGGCGTTTATAGGGTGCAAAATCCCGCTTTATCAGGTACTGAACGCCAAAGGCAATCATATAAACGGGCAGAAGGTAGCCGACAATGCCGAATATGCCGAGGCCCGTACTTTTTACGGCTTGTCCCACCGGCGTTTTGGACGCCTCGGTATAAAAGCAGAAAAGTGCTATGAGGCCCAAGGCGATGAGAATAATGCCCCAGGCTTCTTTCGTCATGCCGCCGCTTTTTTTCTTTACCGATTTTGCAGGGATTCTTTTTCTCTTATCCATGGTTACCCTCCGAAATTAAATAAAGTAAAGTATAATTGCGCCGATACCGGCAAGGATGCAGTAATAGGAAAAATAATGAAACTTACTGTTTTGCACAAGCTTTATGAGCCAGCGAATGGCGATAAAGCCGCTTATGGCAGCGACCGCCATGCCGAGGAGTGCTTCGCCCCAAGGGATATTGAATCCGCCTGTGGACAAAACCTCTGCCAAATCCAGCACCGCCGCACCTAAGATTGCAGGGATGGATAAAATAAACGAGAATTTCACGGCGAATGCACGGGTATATCCCGCCACCGTCGCCCCCACAATGGTAGAGCCAGAGCGGCTGATGCCGGGGAGAATGGCAAACCCTTGGAAAAGACCGACCAAAAGTGCAGAAGGATACGAGGCCGTTGCCATATCCTTTTTGCCTTTCGGCAGTCTATCGCTAAGATACAGGAGTGCCGCCGTTACAAAGAGGGCAATACCCACATATAAAAGGGGCAACTCGCTGATAAAATCTTTTAGTAAAATGCCGACGACGGCGGCAGGAATGGAGCCGACGACAACCATAATTACAAAACGACGATAAGGTGCCGAAAAATCGGGTTTTCCACGAAGGAGATCCCACACCATGGCAAAAAACTCACGAATCAGCATCCATATATCCTTGTAGTAGACAAGAAAAACGGCCATGAGTGTGCCCACATGGAGAAGAATATCCATCGTAAGCGATGCCTTTAAGGCATCCGCCCCCAGAATCTCTTTAAAAATGGCAAGATGGCCGCTTGAGGAAACGGGCAGAAACTCGGTAAGCCCCTGCACAAGGCCTAAAATCATTGTTTTTATGTAATCCATGCGGTGACCTTCTTTCTTTACTTCAATATATTTAATAATTATATCACACATTAAAGAAAAATGCCAGTCTTTTTTCCTTAAAGTGGTAAAAAAGCCTTGCCTTGACTTTTCTCTCCCCCTGTGGTACAATAAAGCGGAAATGAGGGATACTATGTTTGAAAAAATTTTATCCGCCGTGCAAAAGCCCACACGGTATATCGGTGGCGAGTACGGCTCCGTTTATAAAAATCCAAAAGACGTGAAAATCCGCTTTTGCATGTGCTTTCCCGACCTTTACGAGGTGGGTATGAGCCATCTTGGCATGCGGATTTTATACCATCTCAAAAACACGAGGGAAGATACGTTTTGCGAACGTGCCTTCATGCCCTGGGACGATATGATGGAGGAACTTGAAAAAAACGACATGCCCCTTTTCGCCCTGGAAAGCCGTGACCCCTTATGTGCATTCGATATGCTGGGCTTTTCTCTCCAGTATGAAATGAGTTATACCAATGTTTTAGAAATGCTCCGTCTTTCCCGCATTCCCTTAAAGAGTGCGGACAGAGGCGAGGCGTTCCCCTTCATCTGTGCAGGCGGCTCCTGTGCCTTAAACCCCGAGCCACTTGCGGATTTTATTGACTTTTTCCTCATCGGCGAAGGGGAAGAACTGAACATGGAAGTGCTTGACGCCTATGGCGAATGGAAAGACAGCGGCAAGCCGAAATCCGCCTTCCTCGAAACGGTGGCAGGCATTGAAGGCGTATATGTGCCGTCCTTCTATCAGCCGGCATATGACGGGGAAAAGGTTTTATCCATTACCCCCGTAAATCCTTGTGCCCCTGCAAAGGTTAAAAAGCGCATCATCGAAAATATGGATGATTGCTTCTTCCCCGAAACCCAGATTGTCCCCTACGGCGAAATTGTTCATGACCGTATTTCTCTTGAAATGTTCCGTGGGTGCATCCGTGGTTGCCGTTTCTGTCAGGCAGGGATGATTTACCGCCCCGTAAGAGAACGTAGCCCCGAAAAGCTTCTGTCTCTTGCCAAAAGCCTTATGGAATCCACGGGCTACGAAGAAATTTCCCTTTTATCCTTAAGCACCAGTGACTATACAGAGCTTCCGTTTTTTACGGAAAAGCTTCTTGATATGACGGAGGAGAAGAAAATCAGCCTTGCCCTTCCCTCTCTCCGCATTGATAATTTCTCCATGGAGCTGATGCAGCGAATTCAGAAGGTGCGCAAAACCGGCCTTACCTTCGCCCCCGAGGCAGGCACCCAGAGAATGCGTGATGTGATTAATAAGGGCATTACGGAAGAGGACGTTTTAAATTCCGCCCGCATTGCCTTCGGTGGCGGCTATAAAAACATTAAGCTGTACTTTATGATTGGCCTCCCCTTTGAAACCATGGAGGATGTGGCAGGCATTCCCCTCCTTGCCAAAAAGGTGGTGGATACCTCCTTTGAACTTCCTAAAGTCAAGGGCGAAAAGCCTGTCCAGATTACGGCAAGCGTTTCTTCCTTTGTGCCGAAGCCTCACACCCCCTTCCAATGGGAAGCACAAAATACCGCAGAAGAGCTTCGTGAAAAACAAAAGGTCCTTTGCGAAACGGTACGCTCGAAACGTATGACCATCAACTACCATGAATCGAAGCTGAGTGTTTTAGAAGGTGTTTTCGCCCGTGGCGATCGCCGTCTTGGCAAGGTTCTTGAAAAAGCGGTGGAGCTCGGCTGTCGGTTTGACGGTTGGAGTGAGCATTTCGATTTTGAAAAATGGCAGGAAGCCTTTATTGCCTGCGGCGTAAAAATGGAAACATACACAAGAGAAAGAGATATAGACGAATTCCTCCCCTGGGAGGTTATTGACTGCGGCGTTTCCAAAGCCTTCCTCAAAAAGGAACGGGAGAAAGCCGAAAAAGGAGAAGTTACACCAAATTGCCGTGCAAAGTGCTCCGGCTGCGGTGCTTCTTCCTGGAAAGTGGGTGTTTGCCATGCATAAATATATTATCCGCTACGCAAAGCGTGGCGATGCCAAATTCGTTTCCCATCTTGATTTTCTGCGCCTTATCCAAAGAGCCATGCGAAGGGCCGAGCTGCCCCTTAAATTTTCGGAAGGGTTTAACCCCCATCCGTGCCTTTCCTTCGCCCAGCCCCTGGGCGTTGGTGTCTGTGGCGAAAAGGAGCTTTTTGAAGTGGAGCTTACCACAGCGTGTGACGATATCGCAGAGCGCCTCGCCCCCAAAATGCCCCGTGGTATTGAAATTGTGGAGGCTGTCCCTTGCGAAAAAAATAATTTTGCAAAAATTTCCCGTGGCGTATATGCCGTCCGCCCCGAAGTTATGCCCACGGAAGCCCAGCTTTCCGCCTTTATGGAAAAGACGGAAATCCTGACGGAGAAGAAAACGAAATCAGGCATTAAAACTGCCGACATCCGCCCCGATATTTTCAGCGCAAAGCTTGGGGAGGACCGCATCCTCTTCCGCCTCGCTACGGGAAGTACGGCAAACCTCAAACCCCAGACCGTTATGCAGGCACTTTGCGAAGTGACGGACGGTTATGACTGCGGTTTTTGCCGCTATACCCGTCTGTGCCTGACGGACGAAAACAATAACGAAATCTAGGTTTTGGCAATATAGCACAAAAAAATGCGGAAATTTCGTGCAATTCTTCCCTCAAAAAGATTTGCTTTCCGCAGAAAATAATTATATAATATATAATTGACTTATAAAATGTACTATACCACGAAATACAGGCGCATACAGCGCGCAGGGAGGTTATAATATGTTTGGTTACAAACAGGACATCGGCATTGACCTCGGCACCGCTTCCGTCCTCGTCTATGTAAGAGGGCGCGGCATTGTTTTAAAGGAGCCGTCGGTTGTGTCCATTGACAAAAATACAGGCAAAGTACAGGAAGTTGGTCTTGAAGCCCAGCGCATGATTGGCCGTACCCCCGGCAACATTGTTGCCATCCGTCCCCTTCGTGACGGGGTTATTTCCGATTATGACACTACGGAAAAAATGCTGAAGTACTTCCTCAAAAAGGTTTGCAATAAGCGTCTTTTCCGCCCCAACGTTATCGTTTGTGTACCCAGCGGGGTTACGGAAGTTGAAGAACGTGCCGTAATTGACGCCGCCATGCAGGCAGGCGCAAGAAGGGTGCACCTTATTGAAGAACCCATTGCGGCTGCAATCGGTGCAGGCCTTGATATTGCCAAGCCCTACGGCAGCATGATTGTTGATATCGGCGGCGGCACAAGTGACGTTGCGGTCATTTCCCTCGGCGGTATCGTTGTGGCAAACTCCATTAAAGTTGCCGGTGACGCCTTTGACGAAACCATTATCCGCTATATCCGCAAAAAGCACAATATTTCCATCGGTGAGCGCACGGCAGAGGATATGAAAATTAAAATCGGCTGTGTTTTCCCGAGAGAAGAAGAGGAAACCATGGAAATTCGTGGCAGATGCCTTGTAACAGGTCTTCCGAAAACTGTAACGGTTTCTTCCACCGAAATGCTGGAAGCGCTCGAAGAACCTGCAAACGCCATTGTGGATGCGGTACATTCTGTTCTTGAAAAAACACCGCCTGAGCTTGTTGGCGATATCAGTAACGCCGGCATCGTTCTCACCGGCGGCGGCAGTCTTATTCACGGTCTTGACCAGCTTCTCCACAGAGAAACGGGCATTTCCGTCCGTGTTGCCGAAGATGCAGTTTCCTGTGTTGCCATCGGCACGGGTAAGGCACTTGACAATATTGATTCTCTGAAAGAAAACGTCAGCGTTTCAAGACGCAGATTCCAGATTTAATAGGTAAAAAAATACGCTCGGGGCAGGGTGCAATTCCCTACCGGCGGTAAGGGGCGAAAGCCCTGAGCCCGCGACCCACCTTAGGGTGGCTGATTCGGTGAAAATCCGAAGCCGACGGTATAGTCCGGTATAAAGAGCAGGTACATTTTGCATGCAAAAGAACTGTCTCTTTATTTTGAGACAGTTCTTTTTTTAAATTAAAGGAGAGATTAAAATGAACACAAAAAACTTACTTCGCATTTCCGTTTTAGGGGCAATCGGCTTTATCCTCATGCAGTTTGAATTTTCCGTTTTGCCCTCAGCAAGCTTTTTAAAGCTGAACTTATGTGATATTCCCGCCCTTTTTGCATCTTTTGCTATCGGGCCCGTGGCAGGATTTTTGGTCGTCCTCATCGAAAACGCCCTCCACCTGTTTCAGTCTTTTTCGGGCGGCGTCGGGGAGCTTGCAAATGTAATTATAAGCGGCACCTTCGCCCTCGTGGCAGGCTTGGTTTATAAAAAATTACATACGAAAAAAGGTGCATTTCTCGCCCTTATCATCGGTAGCATCGCCATGATTTTTGCCGCCCTTCTTGCAAACCGCTTTATAAACCTGCCCCTCTATGGCATCCCTGCACCCCAGATTATGCCCACACTCCTCGCCGCCATCCTCCCCTTTAACGCCATAAAGGCGGTTATCATCACCGTTCTCACTATGCTTTTATATAAACCCCTCTCGCCGCTACTTAAAAAGTGAATAGACTTAAAAAGAAAGACGCCCGAAGGCGTCTTTCTTTTTATGATAAATCACACTTCAATATACACTTATCCAAGGTCAATCCACAAAGCGGGGCGAACGGCAGAATTAACGGCGTGGACATAGAAGGCGTACTCGTAGACAGCGCCGCCATAGGTGACAATGGCGGCAGCATCCTGCAAGTCGCCGGGCGACCGCAGCCACCACCAGCAGTTGCCATTGTCGCTATTGACACTCGCTCCCTTTGCAACTGCATAAGCCGTAGGCTTACACTGTCTTGCGCTATCGGAACTGAAATATTTATTCACTTCCGTGATGCTAAGTAAAAACACTTGATCCTGCGTTGCATTGCCGGGATTGGTGCTGTACTTGGGATTTTTATCTGCCGATACCGTAACGGTAGGAATTATAGCCTTTTCATCGGTTGAAAACGCTGCACCTAAAAAATCATTGTTCAGCCACTTGCGAAGTGTGCAGGTCTCCCAAGTAACACCCGTAAGGTCCGTGTTGTATTGTTTGCAATCCAAAGCGTATTTGCTGATGACAAGTGCTTTTCCGTCCTTTACTTCAAGTACAAGCCATTCAATATCTTCCTTGCCGTTTTCTGTGTTGTTATCCTGCTCATATGCGCCGAAGAATACATAATCTCCCACTTTGGCAAGTTTAATTTTCTCGACCATGTGTTTGCGGTAAATAGAGCTTGCCTTTTCTACACTATCTTTATAGCCATCTAGCGCAATCAATGCTTCATATGCCTCAATGGTGTTTCCCTCTTCCATCAAGGCAATCGCATTGTTGTATTTTATGTTAGGAATAATAACAGCATTTAAAACGATAATAAAGGCAATAACAACACAGACGATAGGGGTTGTGATAATGGCAATCTTCTTGTTCCGCTTCGCCCTTGCTTCCGCCTCCGCCTTTTCGATTACTGCACGGCGTTCTCTTTCAAGCCGTTTTGCTTCTTCCATCTCTTCGATTTCTCTTATGTGCTTTTCGCAAACTGCAATTTTTTCTTCTGCATTCTTCCAGCCGGGTATAGACTGAAAAAGTGAGATGGCAGCCTGATAGTGATCTCCAGCTCCAAAGCGAGCCCCCTCATGCATTTTCGAAACGCCTTTATCAAAAATGGCATCTTTTCTTGCATCTTCCGCTTTTTCAAGGCATTTTTCTCTTAATTCCCTTGCATCTTTGTAGGCAGAAATACTCTCAAAAATAGATGCGGCAATATTATAGTCATCTTGTGTTGTTGCGGTATTCATTTTCAGGGTTGCCCGTGCATAGATGCTCTTTATCCTGTCATTTTCTTTTCGCGCATTAATATGTGCAATATCATTTTGCAGTTTTTCTTTTAAAGCATCATCGGCAAACCGCATAATTTTTTTATAGTTATCTTCCCCATCAAACGGTTCCTCGCAGTTGCAAAGCGCGTCTTCCGAACGCACTAAAAGCTCTGCCATAAGCTTACCTAGGTATGCCCTGGCACATTTCGGGTCCATATCCAAAACCTTTTCGCAGTATTCGTTGGCAGAAGTAAAGTCACCGTCTTCCAAAAACATAAACGCACGTTCCAAAAGGGGCGCAATGCTTGCACCGGCACCTGTGACAGCCGTTTCTTTTACAACAGTCTGTTTCGGCTCATCTACGCTTGCAATCTTCTTAATGCCGTGGATAAGGTCCTGCATAAAGCCGAGTTTGGACATATCCTGCGCCTGCAAATGGGAAAATTCTTCCGGCAGGTCGTAGGGGTCCATATCGCGATAGGCCGGAATCAGCATTTTATTTGCGCCGTTTTTAATCAGCGCAAGATATCTTGACCATTCGTTTTTAACCCAAACAGCATTGAAATGTTCGGGCTTTGTGCCGAGAACCACCATTACTTTTGATGAGTTCAATGCTGCAAATATATAAGGTTCATAGGCAGAACCTAATTT
>JAFSCR010000002.1 GCA_017436645.1 Clostridia bacterium
ATTTATCGATTCGCATAAAATTACCCTTAACCTTCTACGCCTAAAATGGAGCTGACGCTATCGGAAATCGCCTGAATTTTCGCTTCAATATTTCCTCTTGCAACGCCTGCATAGACCTTGAATTTCGGTTCTGTGCCGGAAGGACGGAATGCAATCCAGCTTTTATCCTCCAGCTCAAAGCGGAGTACGTTGGATTTCGGGAGATTAACCTCCGTTTCCTTGCCGGTTAATAAATCACGGCGCACACCTTCGGCATAATCCGTATAGGCGGTAACCTTTGCCCAGCCAATGGTCTCGGGAATGGACGCACGGACGGATGCCATCAGATTTTTAATCTTCTCTGCACCTTCTGTGCCTTCAAATACATAATTCTTTACCCATTCTTTATGGATGCCGTACTTTTCATAAAGGTCCCGCATCACGTCGCAAAGGCTCATGTTACGTGTTTTATACCATGCCGCCATTTCAGCAATCATGAGAGATGCGGAAACAGCGTCCTTATCTCTTGCATAGGGGCCGGTTAAATAGCCATAGCTTTCTTCAAAGCCGAGAACGTAGCCGTCATCCCCTTCGGCTTCATGGTCTTTTATGGTATCGGCAATATACTTAAAGCCGGTTAAAACGTCAATGAGTTCGACGCCGTAGTGATCTGTGACAGCACGCACCATTTCACTCGTTACGATGGTTTTTACAACATACGGATTTTTCGGCAGAAGGCCAAGACCGGTTTTCTGCGAAAGAATATATTCCGTAAGAAGAACACCCATCATGTTACCGGTGAATGCCACAAAAGTGCCGTCTTCCTCTCGTGCCAGAACGCCGACACGGTCAGAGTCCGGATCAGTACCGATAATAAGGTCGGCGCCCATATTGTTGGCAAGTTCAATTGCCAGCGCAAAGCCTTCCTTATCTTCGGGGTTGGGGCTTTTTACCGTGGGGAATGCACCGTCCGGCGCTTCCTGCTGGGGCACGGTATATACCTTTTTGTACCCTGCACGGCGAAGGACTTCTTTTACGGGCACTGCACCTGCACCGTGGAACGGTGTAAACACAATTTTCATGTCAGCCGCCGTTGAAAGTTCTTTATGAATTCTCTGGGAAAGCACCGCTTCGTAATAGGGTTCATCCACCTCTACGTTAATCCTTTGAATAAGGGGGCTTTCCATATCCGCCATAGGAATATCGCTGAAAATATCAATGCTTTCCATTTTTTGCATGATATAATCAGCCGCTTCATTGGCCACCTGACCGCCGTCACGGCCATATACCTTATAGCCGTTATATTTTGAAGGGTTATGACTGGCCGTAATTACAATACCTGCCTCGCATCCGAGATGACGGACTGCAAAGCTAAGCTCCGGCGTGGGGCGAAGTTCGGTAAAAAGATACACTTTTATGCCGTTGCCTGCCAAAACGCTTGCAGCTGTCTCTGCAAATTCGGGAGAATAATGGCGGCAATCATAGGCGATAACAACGCCACGGTCTTCCCCGCCCTGTTCTTTTACATAAAGGGCAAGCCCCTCTGTGGCACGGCGGACAGTATAAACATTCATTCTGTCCGTGCCGGCGCCAAGGATACCACGAAGACCGGCCGTTCCGAATTTTAAATCAGAAAGAAAGCGTTCCTTAATTTCCTGTTCATCCTCGCCGATAGCTAAAAGCTCCAGCTTCAGCTCATCGTCGAGTTTATCATATGCAAGCCATTCTTGATATTTTTCTAAGAAATTCATATTCTTCCCTCCTGTTTATGGGATAGTGATGCTACATTAAAATGTGAATGCATCCTTAAAGTATGCATCAAGATCTGCGATTTTTACACGTTCTTGTTCCATGCTGTCACGGTGACGGATGGTTACGCTGCCGTCATTTTCCGTGTCAAAGTCATAGGTGATGCAGAACGGTGTGCCGATCTCATCCTGTCTTCTGTAACGCTTGCCGATGCTTCCTGCTTCATCATATTCGCACATAAACTTTTTGGAAAGCTGTGCATAAAGCTCGCCGGCGCCGTCTGCCAGCTTTTTAGAAAGGGGCAGAACTGCAACCTTAATGGGTGCAAGTGCGGGATGGAGGCGTAAAACTGTACGTACGTCGCCGCCTTCCAGCTCTTCCTCGTCATATGCATCCACGAGGAATGCAAGGGTTACACGGTCAGCACCGAGAGAAGGCTCGATGCAGTACGGTACATATTTTTCATTTGTAACAGGATCCATGTATTCAAGGTTTTCACCGGAATGCATAGCGTGCTGCTTGAGGTCAAAGTCTGTTCTGTCCGCAATGCCCCAAAGCTCGCCCCAGCCAAACGGGAACATAAATTCAATGTCGGTTGTGGCGTTGGAGTAATGGGAAAGTTCTTCCTGAGAATGGTCACGCATTTTGATATTTTCTTCACGGATGCCGAGAGAAAGGAGCCAGTTTTTGCAGTAGTCCTTCCAATAGGCGAACCACTTCAGGTCTTCACCGGGCTGACAGAAGAATTCGAGTTCCATCTGTTCAAACTCACGGATACGGAAAATGAAGTTACCCGGTGTGATTTCGTTACGGAAGGATTTACCAACCTGACCGATACCAAAGGGAATCTTCTTACGGGTTGTACGCTGTACGTTTTTAAAGTTTACGAAAATACCCTGTGCCGTTTCGGGACGAAGATAAAGCTCAGAAGAAGAATCTTCCGTAACGCCCTGATATGTTTTATACATAAGGTTAAATTTACGGATATCCGTAAAGTCATGCTTGCCGCACTTGGGGCAGGGAATGTTATTTTCGTGGATGTACGCAAGCATTTTTTCGTTGGACCAGCCGTCAACGGTTTCGACATTGCCGTTTTCTGCCATAAAGTCTTCAATCAGCTTATCGGCACGGTATCTGGCCTTACATTCGCGGCAGTCCATAAGGGGGTCAGAAAAGCCGCCCACGTGACCGCTTGCAACCCATGTTTTGGGGTTCATGAGAATGGCTGCATCAAGCCCTACGTTATAGGGCGATTCCATGATAAACTTCTGCCACCATGCACGCTTAATGTTATTTTTGAATTCAACACCTAAAGGACCGTAATCCCAAGCATTGGAAAGGCCACCGTAAATTTCACTTCCGGGGTACACATATCCTCTGCCTTTACAAAGATTTACGATTTTTTCCATCGTCTTTTTTGTGTTTTCCATTGTATTCTATCCTTTCTTTAAGGTTTCGGGCAAACACAAGCCTTTGCCCATTCGCTTGCAAAAAGCCGTTCGGCCAGTTTTTCCGCTTCTCTGCGGCTGACGCTTTCAATGCCCGAAAGAACATCCTCCGCTTTTTGTATTTTATTATACAGCAGCATATTCCGCCCTAAGACCTGCATTCTGCCGCTTACGCTTTCCTGCCCCATTATGTAACTTGCACGCATCTGGGATTTGCTTCTTAAAAACTCTTCTTCCGTAAGGCCGTTTTTCAAAATATCCTGCATTTCCTTTTGGATCAGTTCGCAAACAAGGTCAGCATTTTCGGGGGAAACCCCTGCATAAATGTTTAAAATGCCTGCATTTTTAAACCCCTCGGGAGAGGCATAAATGGAATATGCAAGGCCCTTTTCCTCCCTGATTTTCTGGAAAAGACGGGAGGACATGCCGCCGCCAAAGGCGCCGCAAAGCGCACTCATCACATACCGTTCTTCGCTGTTTTGCGCTATGCCGGGAAGGGCGATGGCAATATGGGTCTGTTCTATATCTTTTTGTTTCTCTGTTTCTCCTGCGCAAAACGGTGCCGTGCCATAATCCGTATAGGAAAACCCTTCGGGAACCGTGCCGAAATACTTTTCGCAAAGATAACGAATTTTTTCTTCGTCAAAGTTACCGGCGAGGGCGATGACGGTGTTTTTTGCCGTGTAGTACTTCGTCATAAAAGCACGAAGGTCACCTGATGTAATGCCCAAAACCGTTTCCCTCGTTCCTGCAATGCCGTACCCAAGTGGGTCCGAGCCGAAAACGAGTTTTGCCAGCGTTTCCTGTGCCACATCCTCGGGAGAATCTTCATACATGCTGATTTCCTCGAGAATAACGCCACGTTCCAGCTCCGTTTCCGCTTCCCCAAGGCTTGAGGACGTGTACATATCCGACAAAATATCAAACACGGTTTCCACATCCTCATCTACGCTTTTTGCATAATAGCAGGTGTACTCCCGTGTCGTATAGGCATTTAAATTGCCGCCAATGGCATCCATTTCAGAAGCAATCTGTGCGGCGGTACGTCTTTCGGTACCCTTAAACAGCATATGCTCCATATAATGGCTTATTCCATTTTCCGCCGCCGTCTCCGCGCGTGAGCCGACCCCGACCCACACGCCGACAGCAACCGAACGGACATGCGGCATTTTCTCGCCGACAATGCGCAGACCGTTTTTCAGTTTTATATTCACTTAGTTTTCTTCTTTCGGTAATACTCTTGCGAGATTTATTCTGCCCATCTTGTCGATTTCTATAACTCGAACGTCGATGGTATCGCCGATATTGACAACATCTTCAACCTTTTCAACACGTTTTCTGTCCAGCTTGGAGATGTGAACAAGACCATCTTTACCGGGGAGGAATTCAACGAATGCACCGAAGTTCATAATGCGGACAACCTTGCCGGTAAATTCCTGGCCGGGTTCAACGTCGCTTACAATGCCTTTGATAATGCGCATTGCCTTCTCGCCTGCTTCCTGGTCGATGGTGGCGATGTATACTCTGCCGTCATCTTCAATGTCAATCTTAACGCCTGTTTCAGCGATAATCTTCTGAATAACCTTACCGCCTGTACCGATAACGTCACGGATTTTGTCCACATCAATCGTCATGGTCATAATCTTCGGTGCGTATGCGGAAAGCTGGGGACGGCTTTCGCTGATGCAGGGCAGCATGATTTCGTCTAAAATCTTAATACGTGCTTCTCTTGTCTGCATAAGGGCACGTTCGATGATTTCGGGGGTAAGACCGTCAATCTTAATATCCACCTGAATTGCGGTGATACCTTCTTTGGTACCGGCTACCTTAAAGTCCATATCGCCAAAGAAGTCTTCAAGGCCCTGAATATCGGTCATGGTAATGAAGCGGTCGCCTTCGGTTACAAGACCGCAGGAAATACCTGCAACGGGAGCTTTAATGGGAACACCTGCATCCATAAGGGCGAGGGTTGAGCCACAAACGCTACCCTGAGAGGTGGAACCGTTGGAAGAAAGAACTTCGGATACTACACGGATTGCATAGGGGAATTCTTCTTCACTGGGGATAACGGGTTCAAGTGCTCTTTCTGCAAGAGCACCGTGACCGATTTCACGTCTGCCGGGGCCACGGGAAGGTCTTGTTTCGCCAACGCTGTAGGAGGGGAAGTTATAGTGATGCATGTAACGCTTATATTCTTCGGTATCAATACCGTCAAGCATCTGCTGTTCGCCCATAGCACCCAAGGTTACAACGGACATAACCTGTGTCTGTCCACGGGTGAAAAGACCGGAACCATGAACTCTGGGAAGCAGTGCAACTTCAGCTGCCAGAGGACAGATATCGTTAAGACCACGGCCATCCACACGGCGGCCTTCGTCCAGAATCCAGCGGCGGACAATGTACTTCTGAAGCTTGTACATTACAGCATCAATAGCTTCGGGAGTAACATCGGTGCCTTCATATTTTGCATAAACTTCTTCGTAAACGGGCTTTAAGCGTTCGTCACGAACAGTCTTGTCGTTTGTATCAAGAGCAGCCTTAACTTTATCGGAAAATTCTGCACGGATTTCTTCGAAGAGGGATTCTTCTACTACGATGTGCTGGTATTCACGCTTGGGTTTGCCGATTTCAGCGGCAACTTCGCTTATAAATGCACAAATCTTTTTGATTTCTTCGTGTGCGGCTAAAATTGCCTTCATCATGATATCTTCCGGCACTTCATGTGCGCCTGCTTCAATCATGTTAACTTTTGTTGCAGTACCTGCAACAGTCATTTGCAGTGTGCTCTTTGCACGCTGTTCGAGGGTGGGGTTAATGATGATTTCGCCATCTACGAGACCAACCTGTACGCCTGCGATAGGTCCTGCAAAAGGAATATCGGAAATGCAGATTGCGGCAGATGCGCCAATCATAGCGGCAATTTCAGGAGAGTTATCCTGTTCCACGCTCATTACGGTGGTGATAACCGTTACATCGTTACGAAGGTCCGACGGAAAGAGAGGACGGATGGGACGGTCAATTACACGAGAGCAAAGGATTGCCTTTTCGCTGGGCTTGCCTTCTCTGCGAATGAAGCCGCCGGGGATTTTACCGACAGCATACAGTTTTTCTTCATAGTCTACAGAAAGCGGGAAAAAGTCAATGCCTTCTCTCGGCTTTGCGGACATGGTTGCCGTTGCCATAACGGCAGTGTCACCGTAGCGAACGAGTACGCTACCGCTTGCAAGCTGTGCCAGCTTGCCTGTTTCAAAGGTCAGGGTTCTGCCTGCCAGAGTGGTAGAAAAAATCTTTTCCATACTTGTTTACCTCCAAAAAATAATTATTTTTGTTTATTTTTTGGCCGCCGGGTCTAGCACTTATATAAGGGTTTTTAAAGGCAAAACACTTATATAAACGCTAAACCGCCGACAGCCTTCGGCACGTTTTATTATGCGCCGAAACCCGGATTAAATAACAAAGCTTGCCGCAAAGTTTCCTCTGCGGCAAGCCGATTTGTTACTTTCTCAGGCCGAGCTTTGCGATGAGTGCACGATATCTTTCGATATCTTTTTCCATCAGATAATTCAAAAGACCACGACGCTGACCAACCATCATCAGAAGACCGCGTCTGGAATGATGGTCCTTTTTGTGAACCTTCAGATGTTCGTTTAAGTGGTTAATGCGCTCGGTAAGGAGTGCAACCTGAACTTCCGGAGAGCCGGTATCTGTTTCGTGCACTTTGTAAGTGCTGATGATTTCGCTCTTTGTTTCTTTCTGCATATCTTTTCACCTCCTGTTTCGCTTTATCCCCGTGCAGCATAGCAAAAGGTCGGTTATTCCCAAAGCCAAGCCACAGGTTTATCTATGATATATTACCACACTTTTTCTGCCTTGTCAATCTTTTTATGAAAAAATTCTTTTTTAAAAAAAATCAAAAAAACCTTTTCTTTTTTGGATAGATGTGGTATAATACTCACGATGTCTCGGTGGCCTAAAGGATAAGGTAATGGATTCCGGTTCCATTGATGCGGGTTCGATTCCTGCCCGGGACGCCAGAATAAAAAGCATTTGCAATTTTGCAAATGCTTTTTTTCTTATCTTTTCTTTATTATTTCTTATTTTTGCGGTTCGGCGTATTTTAGCATTCCTCTTATTTCTCAATCTGTGTTTTAACTACGCTTTCGCCGCAATACATTTTGCGAAGTTTCGGTTTTTCGATTTTGCCGGTGGGGTTACGGGGTACATCGGCAAAAATGATTTTGCGGGGGCGTTTATAGCGGGGCAAGGTTTCGCAGAATGCATTGATATCCGCTTCCGTACATTTTGAATCGGGCTGCAGCTCGATAATTGCCGCTGCAATTTCACCGAGGCGGTCATCGGGGAGACCGATAACGGCAACGTCACGGATTTCCTTATTGGAACGGAGGAAATCCTCAATCTGTACGGGATAAAGGTTTTCACCGCCTGTGATAATAACATCCTTCTTGCGGTCAACGAGGTAAATAAAGCCGTCTTCATCTTCCATGGCCATATCGCCCGTATAGAGCCAGCCGTCATGGAGAACTGCAGCGGTGGCCACTTCGTCACGGTAATAACATTCCATAACACCGGGGCCTTTTACGGCAAGCTCACCCACGTCGCCACGGGCAACCTCTTCCCCGTTTTCGTTTATAATCTTTGTTTCCCACATGTAGCCTGCCTTGCCGATTGCGCCAACCTTATGAATGTTTTCAACACCAAGGTGCACACAGCCGGGGCCGATGGATTCGGAAAGGCCGTAATTTGTGTCATATTCATGGCCCGGGAATTTTTCTTTCCAGCGCTTAATCAGGCTTGGCGGCACAGGCTGTGCACCGATATGCATAAGGCGCCAGGCGGAAAGGTCAAATTCGTCCATATGGACATCGCCACGGTCAATGGCATCGAGGATATCCTGTGCCCAGGGCACGAGAAGCCATACGATGGTTGCCTTTTCTTCGGAAGCGGTTTTCAGTATCCAGCTCGGCTTTACGCCACGGAGTAAAACAGCTTTGCCGCCAACGAGGAAGCTGCCGAACCAATGCATTTTGGCACCCGTGTGATAAAGGGGCGGAATACAGAGGAATACATCGTCCTTCGTCTGGCCGTGATGGCGGTTTTCCGTAATGCAGGAAGACATCAGGCTTCTGTGGGTATGCAGAATTGCTTTCGGGAAGCCTGTGGTACCGGAGGAAAAATAGATGGCCGCATGGTCATCTTCCGTAAGGGCAGGGCCCACATAAGCGGGGCTTGCCTTTTCGAGAGCGGCGGTATATTGGGTCGTAAAATCCGGTGCATCTTCCCCAACGAAAATATAATTTTTAACGCCACGCATGGTGTATCTGACAGCAGAAACACGCTCAGTAAATGCAGGCCCAAATACCAATACATCCACTTCGGCAAGACCTGCACAATAGGCAATTTCGTCCGCCGCATAGCGGAAATTCATGGGAACGGCGAGGGCACCCGTCATGAGCACGCCAAAATAGATGGGAAGCCATTCGATACAGTTCATAAGGAGAATGGCAACCTTATCGCCTCTTTTTACACCCATATCCGTAAGCACATTTGCAAAACGGCAAGATTCTTCATAAAACGCCTGCCATGTAATTTCTCTTCTGCCGATTTCTCGTGCCACCGGCTCTACGAGTTCAAACTCACGCCAGCCCGCTTTTTCACGAACCTCGGGACTAATTTCAACGAGAGCAGTATCCTTGCCGAATTTCTCGGCGTTCTGTCTCAGTACTTCTGTGATAACCATAATTTTCGTCCTTCCGTACTACAAAATATCATATAAACAGTATTATACAATAAAAATTGCAAATTGTAAACACATATTTTTTCTTTTTTCCGTGCAAGATAAAAGAAAAAGGAGGTGCAAAATGTCTTCGCTGATTATTCGCCCCAAAGGTCCGCTCTACGGGTCTGTCCGCATAAGCGGCTCAAAAAATGCGGCGCTTCCCATTCTTGCCGCCACGCTTTTATCGGAAAAGCCTTGCACTATTTTCGATGTGCCTCCCCTTTCAGACACCGCCAACATGCTCGGTATTTTAAGGAAACTCGGAAGCAGTATCCGCCACACGGGAAAAGACAGCTTTGCAATTACAAATGACAATATAAAAAAACCGGAAGCCGAATATGAAGACACAGGCCGTCTTCGGGCTTCCTTTTTAATTGCCGGTCCGCTCCTTGCAAAATACCAAAAATGCAGAATCGCCCTGCCCGGCGGCTGCAAAATCGGTTCTCGTCCCATTGATTTACATTTGAAGGGTTTTTCTTCTCTCGGTGCCGCCGTTTCCATAAATCACGGTATTGTGGAGCTGTGTGCGCCTCGCCTTCGAGGGGCAAGCATATATCTTGACTTCCCGAGCGTGGGCGCGACGGAAAACATTATGATGGCGGCTACCCTTGCCGATGGCATCACTGTTATCGAAAACGCAGCCGTGGAGCCTGAAATTACGGACCTTGCAAACTTTTTAAACCGTATGGGTGCGTGTGTTCGGGGTGCCGGTACCGACACGGTGAAAATTACGGGCGTGCCTTTTTTAAACGGCACTGTCCATACCATTATTCCCGACCGCATCGAAGCAGGTACCTTTATGGTTGCCGCTGCCATTTCAGGCGGAAGGATAAAACTCGAAAACGTTGTGCCGGAACATCTGAAACCGCTTTCTGCAAAAATGCGGGAGATGGGCATTTCTGTTTTGGAAAGCGACACATCTATACTGACAGAGGCGGCCGAAGAGCTTTTCCCCACCGATATTAAAACCCTCCCTTTCCCCGGTTTCCCGACGGATATGCAGTCCCAGCTTTGTGCGCTCATGAGCGTGTCACATGGCACAAGCATTATTACGGAAACCGTATTTGAAAACCGCTTTATGCACGTGGAGGAACTAAAGCGCATGGGTGCTGACATTACCATAGAAGGCCGTGCCGCCATAGTAAAGGGGAAGCCGCATCTTATGGGTACAAAGGTCACGGCAACGGACCTTCGGGCAGGGGCGGCGCTTGTTTTAGCCGGTCTTTGTGCGGAAGGAGAAACCCATATAGGCGATGCAGAACACATTTTCAGAGGGTATGCAAATTTTGAAGAAAAACTGCGGAATTTAGGCGCTGATATAGAAAAAGCACCGATATAATCGGTGCTTTTTTTCTTAAGCTGTTTCGATTTTGCTGGCAGCTTGGAGACCAAGCATTTCTACAGCGTTTTCACGCATCTTGTACTTTAAGATTTTGCCTGCCGCATTCATGGGGAAGGCATCCACAAAGGAAATATAACGGGGAACCTTATGCTTTGCCATATTGGCAAGGATAAATTCGTGAAGTTCTTCTTCCGTCAGGGTCTCCCCTTCTTTGACGATGACACATGCCATAATTTCTTCGCCGTACTGTTTATCGGGAACGCCGATAACCTGTACGTCCTTTACCTTGGGATGGGTATAGATAAAGTCCTCAATTTCCTTGGGGTAAATGTTTTCACCGCCACGGATAATCATATCTTTGATGCGGCCTGTAATCTTATAATACCCGTTTTTGTCACGACGGGCAAGGTCACCTGTATGGAGCCAGCCGTCCTTATCGATGGCGGCGGCAGTTGCTTCCGGCATCTTATAATAGCCTTTCATGATGTTATAGCCTCGGGCAACAAATTCGCCGTCTGTGCCGTCCGGTAAATCCTCGCCTGTTTCCGGATCAACAATCTTACATTCTACGCCGAACATGGCGGCGCCAACGGTGGAAACACGTGCTTCGATGGAATCGGTGGTCTTACTCATGGTACAGCCCGGAGAGGCTTCTGTCTGTCCGTAGGTAATACAGATTTCACTCATATGCATTTTTTCGACAACTTCTTCCATAACCTTAATGGGACAGGGGCTGCCGGCCATAATACCGGTTCGCATATGCGAAAAGTCGGTCTTGTCAAAATCAGGGTGGCCGAGCATGGCAATAAACATGGTGGGAACGCCATGGAAGGCCGTAATTTTTTCCTTATTGATACAAGCAAGGCCCTTGGAAGGCGAAAATGCAGGGATGGGGCTCATGGTAACGCCGTGGGTCACGGAAGCGGTCATTGCAAGCACCATGCCGAAGCAGTGGAACATAGGCACCTGAATCATCATGCGGTCGGCAGTGGATAAATCCATGCAGTCGCCAATGGCCTTGCCGTTATTGACAACGTTATAATGGGTGAGCATAACACCTTTCGGGAAACCGGTGGTGCCGGAAGTGTACTGCATATTGCAAACGTCATCCTTATGAATGGAGGCAGCACGGCGGTATACTTCTTCTACAGGAACTCTGTCGGCCATTGCCATGGCTTCGTCCCATGTTTTACAGCCGGGCTGTTTGGAATCAATCGTAATAACGTTTCTCAAAAACGGCAGACGCTTTGCATAAAGCGGTCTCCCCTCTTCAAGATTTTCAAGTTCAGGACAAAGTTCACGGATGATGCCCACATAGTCGGAATCCTTATAGCCGTCCACCATAACAAGGGTATGGGTATCGGACTGACGAAGGAGATATTCTGCTTCATAAATTTTATAGGCGGTATTCACGGTGACCAAAACGGCACCGATTTTCGTTGTCGCCCAGAAGGTGATATACCAGGCCGGCACATTGGTGGCCCAAATGGCAACATGGTCGCCCCGCTTTACGCCCATAGCGATAAGCGCACGGGCAAAGGTGTCCACATCGTCACGGAACTCGCTGTAGGTACGGGTGTAGTCAAGCGTTGTATAACGGAATGCATACTGGTCCGGAAATTCTTCTACCATGCGGTCGAGAACCTGAGGGAACGTAAGGTCAATGAGGGTATTCTTAGGCCATACATATTTCCCTGTGCCACGGTTATTGTCAATCAGATGTCCCCTTCTTTGGCTTGACGGCATCATTTCATCCATAAAGCTGATAAACTGTGGGAAAACAATACCGGCATCGGAAAGCTCGGGAGACCATCTCTTTACCCATTCGAGAGAAACAAAACCTTCGTAGTTTATAGAACGGAGCGCTAAAAGCATGTCGCCAAGGGGCAGATCGCCTTCGCCCAAAAGCTTATAAGAAGGCTTGCCGTCCACCATAACAGAGTCCTTAATATGCACGTGTTTTATGTATGCGCCAAGATTCTGGAGTGTTTTCTCCGGGCTTTCACCCATAAAGCGGTACGGATGATGCAAATCCCAGATGGCACCGATGTTGTCGCTGGGAATGCGGTCGAGCAGCGCACGAAGGCGCTGGGTGTCGGCATAAACGCCGTTTGTTTCAATCAGGAGTGTTACGCCGTGTTCCTCCGCAAAGGGGATAAGCTTCTTAATTTCTTCACAGACTGCATCGTCATCCACTTCTTCGTCGGGTGCGGGTGCAAGGTCACCAAGAACACGGATGAATGGCGCACCGATTTTTTCGGCCACTTCAATATAGCTGAAAATTTCACGGCGGTTTTCTTCTTCCTTATCCGTAAACTTCAGGCAGCTGCCCGTAGAAAGGCAGGGGATTTCAATTTTCTGCTGACGAAGACGCTCAGCCGTCGCCTCACATCTTGCCGGTGCGAAGGGAGAACGGGCGTTCTCGCTTTCAATTTCACGGACTTCAATGCCATGAAAGCCAAGGTCTTTTGCCATAGCACAAATGTCTGACCATTCGTAATTCGGGCAGGCAAGGGTTGAAAAGGCAAATTTCATCATAATCATCCTTTCTTGAAACAAAAAAAGCTTTCATCTCTAAACTTACGCAAAGAGACGAAAGCTATACTTCCGCGGTACCACTCTTCTTGGTATTTCTACCCACTTTACGGCATCCTCTAATGCCTTCCCGTATAACGGTGGGAAACCGGTCTCACTTACTCGCAACCGCTTTCAGCTGACTGCTCGGAGGGGAGCTCGAATATGCACCGTCCACCGTTTCGCACCACCCAACGGCTCTCTCAAGGCACTGCATGCATTTCTTTTTCCTCGTCATCACATTTATTTTTTTATAAGTATAGCACCGAATATTTATTTTGTCAAGCACTTTTTTCGTTTTTTTATTAGAAAAACCGCAAAGAGTCCCAGTGCTGCACCGGCCGTATCAATACAAACATCAAAAAGTCTGCATGCACGTCCCGGTACAAAGGCCTGATGGATTTCATCGCTTATGGCATACAGGACGCAAAGAAGAAACGCCAAACCATACCGTTTCTTTATGCCATAGGCAGAAAACGTCCACATGGCCAAAACGCCTAAAATGAGGTATGCAAAAAAATGTGCGCTTTTTCGGATAATTTTTATGAGTGTCGTTTCGCCATCCGGCTTCGCTGCTTTTTCAGCAACCGAAGGGAATACACGTTCCACAATTTCGATTACTTTTTCCTTAACAGAATCACTTAGTTTTGTAGATTCTTCCGCAGGTTGTGCGGAAAATGCAAAAATACATGCCATCCAGAAAACCAAAAGAACAAGGCTGCATATTTTTTTTGCCATTTCTCACCTCTCCCCACATTCCCAAAAAAGCGGGACAGCTTTGCCGCCCCGCTTTAGAGATTTAGTACTTAAAGATAATAATTGCTTTAACGGTTCTGTTTCCACCGTGATACAGGAGAACCTGTGAAGCGCTGTTCGGATCGAGGGAAGAACTTTCAAGAAGTTTCTTATAGGCATCAATGTTTTCAATGCTTGCATCAATGACAACTTTGTCTGCTTCCCTGTTTGCCGAATAATCGTAAACATAAACCTTTGTATTGCTCAAGGTATAAATGTCATAAGCATCCGGCTGAATGCCGCAGGCATCTTGTCTTATGGTCGGTGTTATTGCAATTTGGTCTTCTTCAAGACCAATAACTGTACCGAACACAAATCGACCGACAGAATAACTATCATCACGGTTCATGTCGTCAATTCGGAAGATACGTTTTGATTTTGCCGCCGATACTGCTACATCCGGTTCAATCTCGGTAATAGGTGCCGTGATTTCCGCTCCTGTTTTCACGTTGTAAATTTCCGGTTTTGTCGTACCACGTTTTAAGAGCTGCTGTGTTTCAACGACTTTGCCATCAGCTTCGGCATAGCGGAAAATATCACCGAAATAATACTTACCAGTAAACATGGCAGTTTCATCGGATGCAAGCGACGTGGTGGATGTGCTTCCGGGAAATGCATAACCGGTCAATTTATCAATGGGTTCACCGTCTTCCAGTGCAGAAGATACATTCTTTGCAAGAATAAACGGAGAATTTTCATTGATGGAAGCGGCTGCTGCATCTGTATCCACGAAAGAAAGAATATACTTTGCCGCATTCGTTGTATTCATATTGTAGGCTTCAATCTGATATCTTCCGCCAACGGTAAATGCGCTTGAATACGATTTCGTTGCGTATTTTTCAAGCTTTGTAACATCTTTCGGCACTTCGAGAACTTTGGTCGAACTTGTAGCATTGACCACAAGCTGATTGGAATCGTTCAAAAATCTGCCGCTGTAATCGTGCTTTAGTTTTTTCTGTGCATTGTCATTACCGGAATCAGGGAAAGCAAGGGATAAAACCAAATCATCTTCACCCGGTGTTTTATTCGGCACAACCGTATCGATCATATCGATTTCTTTTTTATCATTGAGTGTATACCGGATAAACTGAGAATAATCGGTGCTGATAACACCCATGGTGCCTTTCTCTGCGTTGGCAACCGCAGCGGCCGCTTTTAAAGCAAGAATCGCCTTGCCGGTATCATTATAAGAAACGCCATCGATTCGGCTGTTCTGGGACAGAGTAAATAGCTGTTCCTTCGTTTTTCCGGTAACACCGAACAGGCGGATACGAGCTATCCCGTCTACACCGTCCTTACGGTCCGCATCAATAATATAGGCAAGATTTACTTCCTTTTCTACAGTTGCCGCCGTTGCACCCGCAATTTTCCCTGTGTGATCAAGGTAAACCGTTACCATTTCACCCGTTTCCATAGCGGGCTTTGCGCCTTCATAGGAAAGGAAGTTTCGACCGATGGAATACGTTGTATTCCCAATCTTAATGGTCTTATCGTCTTTTTCCGTGATTTTGCCCATTGCCGTTTTACGGCTTACCACTGCATTCCAAACCTTTTCGCCCTGTGCAGATTCCTTGGAACGCATAACGCTGATGACTTTCCATTCAGAAAGAGATTCTATGATAGACTTTGCATCGCCCGTGCCATCGGCATTTTTTAAAGAAAAATGGTATCCCTTGGTATCAATCGGAATAATCAGTTCGCCTGCACCGTATTTTCCGTAAATACGCGGCGGTGTTTTCAGCTTTTCAGCTGTGTTTACAACAAATGTTTCATAGGAAGTGACAACGGCCACCTCTGCGGCACCGTCACTATCGTTACAGATAAACTCGACGCTGCCGTCCGCAAGGGATTCAATCTCAGAAAGATTGAAGGTGCTGTCATACTTTCCGTTATAAATCACCTTTAAATCATCAAGTGGAACGGAAGTCAGCGTACTGGATGAATTTGCATAATAAGAGACAAAGTCCTCCTCAAGTGTATGCAGGCCCATATCCGGTGTGTATGTCCAGCTTTCCGTACCTTGTTCGGCAATTCTGGAAATGAGATCGTATTCACTGTCATCCCCTTTTTCCGTAAATGCGGTGATACGTCTGCCGATAAGCTTCAGTGTGTCTACTTCTTCAGAAAGCTGATATGTTTTTGTACCGTCTTTTGTTTTAACGGTGATTTCGTCCTCTTCAAGGCCGGTGTTTCCGGTGGTGATGCCTGTCTGGGATACGGCTGTTACCACGCCTGTTATCTTTGTTTTACCGAGGAACTCTTCTAAGGCTGTTTTGTCTGACACCACGGTGTTTCCGTTAGAATCTATCAGCGCAGGCTCTACCGAAAGACAGTTATACGTTAAAATGGCAACCGTGCCACGGGAAGCCTTATCCTCCACATTGTTCACAGCCGCATTTTTCAAAATGCCTTCTTCCGCCGCAACGGCCATATACCCCGAATACCAGGGGGTGCCTTCCTGCGTTTTGCTCTCCGCCACCTTGCCGTAACCGAGCATACATACAAGCATTTTAACAATTTCCGTATATTTTACAGGGCTATCTGCCATAAAAGTGCCGTCAGGATAACCGTTTACGATTTTGAGATCTGCAGCAACTTTAATGAATTTCTTCGCCCAATGGTTTGCGCTGTCCACATCCTGAAAGCCGGAAGGAAGTACATCAGATGTAATCTCGGCCTGTCCCATAAAGGTAATAATAATTTTAGCAATTTCGCCACGGGTGATGGTGTTATCCGGACGGAAAGTGCCGTCCTCATAGCCGTTAATAATGCCAAGCTTTACAAGCTCTGCAACAGACCGACCGACTGTGGTGCCGGCGGTGATGTCTGTCAGCGCAAGCGCTGCAGTTTCTTCTGCCATAACACTGCCAAAAGGAAGTGCGGAAATAAGCATAAGAAGCGCCAAAAGCATGGCCATGCATTTTTTACGTAAATTCATCGTTATGTCCTCCCGTTCATTTTCTAGGGGTATATGTGTATTTTACCATTGGTCATATAAGAAAGTCAATAGAATTTTATAGAGGTGTATAAAGATTACTCCATTTCTTCCAATGTTTCTTTACATGCTTTTTTTCTTTTTCTGTAAAGAAAAATACCGAAGATAATTAAAGCGGCCGACAGCAGCTGGGATATGCGGAAGGAGCCAAACCACAGGCTGTCGGTTCGGAGACCTTCAATCATAAATCTGCCAATGCCGTAGCCCACCATATAAAGGCTGATTGCCCGACCTGCAAATCCATGTTTTTTTCGTGTGCACCACAAAACCAGGAACAAAATAAGATTCCAGAGTGACTCATATAAAAACGTGGGGTGCACCGACGTGCCGTTTACAACCATACGCCAAGGCAGACTCGTTTCGCCGCCAAAGGCTTCGGCGTTTACAAAATTCCCCCATCTGCCGATACATTGGCCGATTAAAAACCCGTAAGCACCGATATCGAGAAACTTCCACGTGGGAAGCTTATGTTTTCTGCAGTAGAGAATCGCTGCGGAAAGGGCACCGATCACACCGCCATAGATGGCAATGCCGCCTTCCCATATGTAAAACACGGAAATCAGGTTGTCCTTATAATCTGCAAACGAAAAAATAACGTAATAGAGTCTGGCACCGATGATACCTGCAGGAAGACCCCACAGAATCATATCGTACAGATGGTCCGTTTTTTCGCCCAGCCGCTTCGTTTCTTTTGCAGCTATAAAAAAGGCGCAGAGAATCCCTGTCAAGATAATCAGGGCGTACCAACGGATGCCGCCGCTGCCGAAAGGCAGCGGTATGGCAATGGGATTTAAGGTAAATTCAAGCCCCAAAAGGGGAAAGCCGACTTTGTTCATTCTATTTTCCTCCTCTACGGTCGCACAACGGAAAGCACGCTTTTTTCTTCGGAAAATCCGTTTTCCAAAACATCTGTAACATCCGAAAGCGTAAGTGCGCGAATTACATCGGGGTACGTGAGGAAATCGCCGCCTCGAAATGCAAGGGGTACAAAATTATGTGCAATTTTTTCAACATCCCCCATAAGCCGGACGGATGCACCGAATACGCTTTTCTTGACTCTTTCAAAATCCGCCGCACGGATGCCTTCCTGTCGCACCTTTTCAATATGAGCAAAAATTCGCCTTCGGACCGCCTCGGGGTCCGGTGATTCACAGTCAATCTGAAAAAAAGCATACCCCTTCCCCTGAGAGTAACCGCTGGAAAAACTGTCCCGAATTAAGTTTTCGGCGTATAAGTCCTGATAAAGGGACGTGCTTTTACTGAAAAGAATGGTGCCCAGCACTTCATATACAGCTTCTGCAAAAACAGCGTCTTCCATGGGCGTTTCTTTAAACCCTAAAGACAGCATGGGCGTGGATACGGGGAACTTTGCTTCCGTTTCCCTTTTGGAAACGCCGGCAGGTTCTTCCGGAAAGCTGGTCACAACTGTCGGCGAGGGTTTATCCGCCGCAACCTTTTCCACCGTTTCCCGCACACGTTCCGCTTCAACATCGCCGCCGACAAATAAAATCATATTTTCAGGCGCATAAAATGCATTGTAGCATTGATATAAAAGCGTCTTATCAATTTTCGCAATGGACTCTCCGCTTCCTGCAATGTCAATACGAATGGGATGCTTTTCGTACATGGCACGAAGCCCCTCAAAAAAGCAGTTCCATGACGGGTCATCCCGATACATATCTATTTCCTGCCCGATAATGCCTTTTTCCTTTTCCACGTTTTCGTCCGTAAAATAAGGATTTTGCACAAACTGAATCAAAACTTCAAGAGATTCATATACGTTTCGTGTGGCAGAAAAGAGATACCCTGTCATATCAAAGGAAGTATATGCATTTGCGGATGCACCGAGTGCGGAGAACTTTTCAAATACATTCCCCTCTTCTTCTTCAAACAGCTTGTGTTCCAGAAAATGGGCAACGCCGTCAGGCACCCGAATTTTCACCCCATCACAGGAGAACACATTATTCACCGAGCCGAAATCGGCAGCAAAAATAGCAAAGCTTTTATTAAATCCCTTTTTGGGGAGAACAAACACCCGAAGTCCGCTTTTATGGGTAAAAGTATAGAGTTCTTCGCCAATTGTAGGATATGTTTTCATATGCTGTCACCTCCCGTACCGTTCAGAAAATAAACCGTGTCCATATGCACTTTTTCGGCAATCCTTTTCACATCCGCCGGTGTAACCGCTCCAATTTTTTCGATGACTGTTTCCATATCACAAAGCGCACCGAAAGGAAGCTGGCGCCGATAATACTGCAGAATAAGACCCGGCGAATCCTTATAAGAACGAAGCTGGTTGATGATGCCTTGCACGCTACCGTAAAATTCAGCATCGGAAATGTTGCCGGCGCGAATTTCATCCGCCTGTGCCCCGATTGCCTCCAGCGCCACATTATATTTTGAAAATTCAATGCCGGACTGGACGAACAAGAGTCCCTTTGCTTTTTCAAGGCCGCTTGATGCATAGTAGCAAAGGCTCATTTTTTCACGAACATTATTAAACAGTTTTGAAGCCGTTCCGCCGCCAAACACGGCATTGTAAACCATAAGGGCATAGTAATCGTCGCTTTTCGGGTCCACATCCGTGCGGTACCCGATAACAAGTTTTCCTTGCTGTACGTTTTCTTTATCCTCTACATAGCGAACTAAACCCGCTTTGTTTCTTGTGGTTTCCGGATAGGCAGCTTGTCTTCCGCCCAAAATGGTGGCAAATTCTTCTGCGGCTTTTTCTGCCACCGCTTTATCGAATGCACCGGTGACAAAAATATCCACCTTGGCCGTCTTCAGCATTTCCTGATACAAGGCATAAACACCTTTGGGGGAAAGTGCATCCAGATCCTCCTCCGTACCGTCCGCACGGATGCCGTAAGGCTCGCCCTTGCACATTTCTTCGCTGCATCTTATAAGCGCCAGCCTTCGTTTATCGTTTATGATACTTTTAATGTCTTCCCGAAGGGATTCTTTTTCTCTTTTGAAGACTTCTTCAGAAAATCCTTCATTCTCCGTTTTGGGCTCTAAAATAATGGTTTTTAAAAGAGATTGTACCTCACCATAAAGGGCCTCCCCCGCATAGCGGTCACAAATGGCGTCACCCACAAAGGAAATCACCTGTGCCTCGCCCTGTTTTTCCGTGCCGCATTGCACACGGGTGCCGTATAATTCTTCGGTTTTTAGTGTTATCTTTGACCGCCCCGGGTATTTCGTGTTCCCTGCAGTTAGGAGCCTTGGCAAAAGCGCCAGAGCAGTTGCTGTTTCTTTTTTAAGGGGCATATTAAAATAAATGCCCTGCACACAGTTTTTAAATTTTTCATCCGGCAGCATATAAAGCGCGATGCCTTCGGCCAGTGTTTTTATTTGTATATCCACGTTGCTACCTCCATTAAAATATCTTTTTTATTATTTGCAGGATTTTCTATTACATACATAAAAAGCCTTTCCAAAGCTTCTCCGATTTCCTTGCCGCTAAATCCCAAGGCTTTCATATCTGCACCGCATACCGCAAGTTCACCGACATGCATCGGAAAGCCCTTCTTCTTTGCCGAAAGCCATTCGTTTTCCGCTGCCGCATCCTGCAGAAATGCAAAGAAATCGTGGGGCGTTGTATACGAAAGTGCGCTGACATCCGCCACAATATGCTTCCCTTTTCGATACGTCGCCAGCTCCTCTGCGGACCGGATTAATTTTCGGGGGGCACGAAGGTGGCGCAAAATGTCTGCCGCCGCTCTGCCGCAAAGGTGTGCCCATTTCCCTGCCATGGCGGTGCAGCTTGCCGCCTTTTCAAAATCATCCGCAGAAAAGGACACTTCCGGCATAACGGCTCTGAAAATCACTTCTGCGCGCTCCAAATCAGATGCCGATGCAAAATGGAGTAGTTTGGAAAGCTCTGCAAAAATCCGTTCACGGCTTACATGGCAAAGCGTTCCGGAAAGCTTTCTCGCCATCATCTCCGTTTTCTCTTCTATTTCAAATGCAAGCTGTGCGGAGAATCTGTAAAGCCGCAAAATCCGTAGGGCATCTTCGGAAAACCGTACTTCGGGGTCCCCCACGGTGCGAAGGATTTTATGCTGTAAATCCGCCTTGCCGCCGAAGGGGTCAACAAAGCCTCGAAGGGGGCTATATGCCATGGCATTGACCGTAAAATCCCGCCTTGCAAGGTCGGCTTCAATATGGGAAACGAAGGTTACGCCGTCGGGATGGCGGCTGTCTTTATAGTCGCCGTCTTTGCGGAAGGTGGTAACCTCCACATTCCCCTCGGGCAAAACCACCGTAACGGTCCCGTGGGCAATGCCGGTATCTGCAGTATGGGGAAAAATCCCCTTTACATCGGCCGGAAGTGCCGAAGAGGTAACATCATAATCCCCCGGCGTTTTCCCACATAAAAGATCCCTTACGCATCCGCCGACGGCATACGCCGCAAAGCCTTTTTCTTCCAGTTTTTGGCATAGCGCTTCAATATGTTTCGGCAATGACAGCACGTTCTTCTTCCTTTCCGTATTTTTCCATGATGAATTCATACAGAAGCTTCATGGGATTTTGGGGACTGACCGCCCGGATTCCTGCCCTGAGATTTTCCCGTCGCCAGTCATTTTGTAAAAACTGGAAAACGGCCTCTTCCACGGGGTACGTACTCGACACCGCCATGCTCAGTCCGTTGTTGACTAAGAATTCACGGTTTCTGTCCTCGTGGCCCGGAATAGGGTTCATCAAAATGACGGGGATGGCTTTAACAAGGCTTTCCGAAACGGTGATGCCGCCCGGTTTTGAAATCATAAAATCGGATGCATCCATAAGTTCGTTTACATGATCTATATATCCATAAACGAAAATATCATGCTTGGTTTCAAGGGCCTCAATATCCCGCTTTGCCCGCTCATTTTTGCCGCAAACACAAAGAATCTGGAAGTCCGAATCAATGCCGTCAATTTGTTTGATACTTTTCGTCATATTGCCGTAACCCATGCTGCCCATCATAACGAGAATGGTCGTTTTATCCTGAAGGCCGAGTTTTTCTCTGGCCTCTTCCCTTGAAAGATGGTTTACAAACTTTTCCCGCACAGGAATACCAAAGGGCAGAATTTTATAATCGGGAATGCCCTTGCGCATGCATTGAAAACGTAAAAGCGGCGAGGCTGTAACGTAATAATCAAGCTCCGTATTTTCCCAGTAGGGGTGCATGGTAAAATCCGTTACAATCCCAAAGGTGGGAATGGATGCAATTTCTTCGCCCATATATGTAAGGTGCATTGCCGCAAAAAGGTGGGTTGTGATGATGACGTCCGGTTCAAACTCCCGAATGACCTGTAAAAGCTTCTGCCCCACCATGCCGTCTGCAAGGCGACTCAGGTGAAAGTTATGGCGGCTGTTTTCACTTTTTTCCGCCATACGATAGCCGGTGCGGTACATACCCGTTGCATACTTGGTGCTTACAAGATACCCGAATTCCACGCTGTCACTCAAAAGACGGTTTGTGTCCTTATAGGCATCCACCACTCGGCATTCTGCGCCTCGCTTTTCAAAATATTCGGAAATGGCCAGCGCCGTCTGGGTATGTCCCTGTCCGGTTGAAATGGTTAAAATTAAAACTTTCATTTTCTTCCTGCCTTTCTTGTGTCACCAATCCCCCGCCGCCTTCATAGTATGTATTGAAAACAGCGATGCGCTATTTTCAATTCATATAACACTATTTTAAGGAGGACTTTGGCATGGGTTTATTTGGTGGATGTGGTGATAACAACAATTCCTGTCTTTGGATTATCATCATTCTAATTCTGCTGTTCTGCTGCGGCAACGGTAACGGTAACGGCTGCAACATTCTCGGCAATTCCTGCGGCAATTCCTGCTGCGACTAATTTTTGTTTTTAGAAAGGAGACCCGCTCATGAACAACTGCTGTACAAACAACAATAATTCCTGCTCTTGTGAATGGATTATCTGGATCATTCTGATTTATTTAGTCCTGAATTGCTTCTGCGGAAACAATAATAACAGCTGCTGCTGATTAGCTTCTGTTTTTAAATGGCGGGCGGATTTTTCCGCCCCTATTTTCTTTCCATGTATGCTTTGAAAAGTGCCAGAGCCCTTCCACGGTGGCTGATGGCATTTTTTTCTTCTGCATCCATTTCACCAAACGTTTTCCCGATTTCGGGAACAAAGAAAACAGGGTCATAACCGAATCCGTTTTCTCCATGTGGTGCATGTGCAATCACGCCGCTGCATTCCCCTCGGAAGGTTTTTTCTTCCCCTTCTGGCGTAACATAGGCAATAACGCTTACAAATGCCGCCGTCCGCTCCCCTTCCGGAACAGATTCCATTTCTCTTAAAAGTTTTTGATAAAGATCCCTATCGCTTGCCCCTTCGCCTGCATACCGTGCAGAATAAATGCCGGGGGCACCGCCTAAGGCATCCACCGTAAGGCCTGAATCATCTGCAATGGCGGCTTTGCCTGTAGCTGCGCATACTGCCCTTGCCTTGATAAGGGCATTTTCCTCAAACGTTTTTCCGTTTTCCTCAATATCTCCCGAAAAGCCCGCTTCCTTCATGGTCGTAAACGAAAAGGACGGCAAAATGCGCCTGAATTCTTTCAGTTTTCCCATATTTCCCGTGGCAATTACAAGCATTTTCATCGCTCCTTTATATGTTTGCGCTTTGCATTGTGATTTGGTTTTTGCCGCTTTTTTTCGATGTATAGAGATAACCGTCCGCCCTGTCAAAAATAGTTTCTATGGTATCTCCGGATACAAAACCCGCAATGCCGCATGAGAAGGTATAGGGGTTTTGGGTAAAATCAAATTTGTGCGCCGAAAAGTTTTTTAAAGCTTTGGAAATCACCCCTCCGGCCTCGTCAACGGTTTTGCCGCAAAAAATCAAACCGAATTCTTCTCCCCCATATCTGCAGGCGAAATCCCCTTCCCCACAGCAATTTTGAAGGATGCCTGCAAGGGCAACAAGAACATCATCCCCCGCATCATGACCATAGGTGTCATTCACGCTTTTAAAATCATCGATATCAATCATGGCAACGCTCAGGTTCTTCTTGCCCGATTTTGCTTCCTCAATCGCCATGCCGAGTTTTTCATAAAACGCCTCGTGATTAAAAAGCTGTGTCATGGGGTCTAAATCCAATATAGTTTCCAGCTTTATGTTGGCATCCGCCTGTTCCTGAATCAAGGAAAAATTGCTTTGTGAAAACTTAATGGACAAATCGGCCGATAAGTATGAAACGGCAACAAACCCGTAAAGCACCAAAATATTGATTAACATCGTAAGGTCCATCTTCCATTCAAAAAGCAGAATGGTTGCGGTTACGGATAAGGTAAGAAGACAGTATAGCATGCATTTTCTGAGAAGCTTTCTGTCATTGAACATGGCCGATAAAATAATCGGAAACACAAATGCACACGAGGTTACGATATAGTCCCTGTGAAAAACCGATACCACGAACGTCGTCACAATGGCGGCATAAATCACCGCATTATTCTTATGCTTTACATCCACTTCCTTGTTGCGGCATTTCTTTCTTGCGGCAATATGTACTGCGACGTTTATGCATATGGGAATCAGGACGCCGCTCCAAAGATACCCGCAATCCGGTGCAAACCGTTCCAAACCGAAAAATATAAAAACATAATATGCAAAAATCTCCCCGATGGAAACAATCGCAACCGTTGCCGCATGTAATTTTAAAAGGCGCTCTCTGTATTTATCTATCAGAATGTTGTTTTCCATAATTTTTCCTGTCTTTACTGTAATTTAATGCATTTAAAATGCCGGTTTTATTAAATGTCTTTCCCGATTAAAAATCTCTCTCTGTATTCCTCAAAAGATTTTATTTGCTTTGCCTTCATATCCATGCTGACCGTCTCACCAACATACCGCAAATGCCACGGTTCTGCATCATACCCCGTAATCTCCACGATTTCCGGCAGATAGCGGAGAATAAAACCGAATTTATGGCAGTTTTCCCGCACCCATGGGCCTTCCGGTGTTTTGGCGATATTCCTTCCGCCGGGAATTGACCCTTGCACATCTATTGCAAGACCTGTATGGTGTTCGCTGTATCCCGGTCTTGCACACGTTTTGTCCACTTCGGATGCAGGCGCATCCTTCAGGAATTTATTATACAGCTGTTTCTGCTCATCAATGGAACGGTATGCGGATGAAACGCTTACAGAGAACCCTTCCGCCTTTGCCGCATCTCGCATTCGTCTGTATGCATCGGCTGTAATGCTGCGCATAGGCAGGCCATCAGCCTCTACAAGGTCGGAAGGACAATAATCATCCGGAAGCTTAAAATATTTATTCACCAAAACGAAAAGACTGTTTCCATTAGATACCGAAACGTCATATGCATACTTTTCTTTATCGAGATTGTTGTTCACACGCCAGACAACCTCTTCCCCGTCCATATGGGGGTTTTTCCAGGCATATTCTTTGTACCGCTCTGCATTTTCAGAGCGGAAGAAACTGAGTTTACTGCATTCTTTTTCTTCGTATGTTTTCATTGTTTTTCCTCTCGTTTTGTTCGTATTTTTAATCGCCGATGCCAGGACAAGACCGGTGAACACCGGATTTTCTCGCACCCGTTACAAGGCGTAAAAATGCTTGCTTACATTATTTAAAATCTGTGATTTGTGTTCCTTTATGTTTTAAAATTCCTTTTTGATTGACTTGATAATTTCTATATGATAATTCAGACACATTAAAGTGTTTCTTTTTATTCCCGCAAAGAAAAGTTATAACGTATTCTTTCTTTGTGAACGGGGCCTGATTTTTTCTATATATTTGTTTATCGTAACATTTCTTGTCAATCACTGTTGCTTTTATAGTTTTTTCCTTTGAGAAAATATTTTTTATTATTCTCGTGCTAATTCCAACGACTATAATTGCACCAAATAAAGCAAAGATAAGATTAACTATGTTACCGAAATTATTTCCCATGCGCATTTATCTCCTTGCCTTATAAGCGACATAAATTCCACATGCTGCATAGAAAATTACAAGAGGAAAACCTATAATGTATTCCTTGAAAATCTGCCCTGTTTCCTGCAAGCCCATATAGATAAGTATTCCACCTACGATAATGCCAAAGAAACAGCCCCACCATTTATTTTTGCATAAGAACAGCCCTGATAATATGAGCAATACGCCCATCACCCAAACAACAGGCGTTGTATCTACGGAATTTAAAAAAGCAAAATAAGCTAACAATACAGTAAATGGGATAGCCGGTAAAAAATATAGTAATTTTTTCATTATTTCCCCCTTAATCAAATACTGCACCGTCCACAACGGGTGCAAGCGCTTCTTTTGCATCACTTGAATACTTATACTTCGGTATTTTCGACGATTTGCTTTCTATAAATTTATATCCTTCGCCTTCTAATATTTCAAAGGTATATACATGATTTCCGTCATCTGTTTTGCAGATAATCTCGTTATCTTCCACCTTGTATGTTCCTTGTGCGATATAGCTTGAAAGCATAGACCAAAAGAACTGAAATTCTTTGTTTTCTTTGTCAAGCATAAGATAAGGTTTTGACATTTCTTCCACAGATTCTTCATAGGTGTAAATACGCCTTTTGTCAGCTGCATTTACAAGGATTCTTTCAAGCTCTTCCATATCCTTATCAGATATTTTTGCTTGTTTATTTCCTTTTCTTATCTCGCTACAACTGATAAGAATATTGTAAGTATCGTTATCATAGGTAATTGCATAATCAATAATTCCATTACAAGGCTCGTTTATGTAATTTGCATTTTTAAGCAAATTGGTGATGAAATCAACATCGGATTTATTAGAAACCTTAAAAGTCTGGTTTCCGCCAAAAGACTTAACATCTAAAATCACATTTGTCGGCTTTTCATAATTCATAAACCAACTACCCATTTTAACACCGATGCTGTTCTCATATGGCTCATCTGGAGAAACACCGACATATCTGACAACTTTATATCCAAGTCCCCAATATGTCACCTTGCCGCCATCGTAACTTACGATTTTTATACAGCACTCCGGCTCGTGACCTGTTGATACATTTGCCGTGTCAATATACTTAGTAATTAAACTTGCAACAATGAGAATTAACAAAACACAAACTGTAATTATAAATCCTTTTTTCTTCATATTTTATACCTCTTTGCATATCCGGTTACATCATTTGGCATTGCCGTGAAAATTGTATCACCTAGAAATCTGTGTTTTTAAACATTGCGACACATAAGGTTTAGATGCAAACCCTTTTGGATGGCAGTTCGTGTCAAGTTAAAATCAAACAATTAAATATTTATATTTTGCATTACAATTCCATGAAACAAAATGCAAATTATGACACTGATTGCATTGGCAACACAAAGCCACCAAAACATCTTTTTGAATTCCTTTCTAAAAATAATCTTAATAGTAAGACCTTCAATCAATACATTTGATAATATAGCAAAAACATAACTCATCAACCAATGGGTAGGATGAAATGTACCTGTGCCAAAAGGAATCATTAAAACCTCACCTATAAAACCGCTTAAAGGTATCACAACAACACCTAAAACAGTAGATGCTAAATTCATAATGAACGCAATCAAAACTGATTTCAAATATGATTCTTTTAAAAAGAATTTTACAAATATTATCTCAATTAAAAGACCGATTAATATCACATACCAACTTCTCATCCCCTCTGCAATATATAAAGATGGCCAAACCATATTTGCGCTTGCAGAAAGAGGCATTATAAGAAATAATATTAAACATAACATACTATATTTGAATTTTTCTTTATTCATAGAATTTCTCCTTTCGACAATATTCGACATACCCATATTACTCGTGTCAAGTCAGGGACATAAAAATTTGTTTTTTATACAGCAACTTGTCTTGCATCAATATACAAATCTATATCGTTGATAATATAGTTTGTTCCAGTGGTATGCAATACACCATAACATTCCATAATATATTCACACACATTATATTTTTGAAACAACTCCACAACTTCTTTTGCTTTTAGATTTTTCGCAGACTTATATATCTAAATGCAAAAAATTAAAAATCTTCCCTCTTTGCTCATAATATCCCTACTTAAATTATTTTTTATCAATTATGATAATTCCTGTCGGATTGTTATTTGCTACAGGATTATATTTTATATATAAATATTGTCCTGAAGATAAATCCAATGTAATCTCATTTTTCGACATTCCACCAACAGAGCCTCTATATTCGCTTTCTTTTAATTCAGAAATGTTATTATACAGAGTTTCCGATGTATATACATCCCAGACAATTGCTATCCTACCCTTATCTAAGCCACTAACCAAATCAGGATATATTCTATATGTACCAGCTTCAATTATATCCCCGTCATATTCATCAATTTCTATAGCACAGCAATAACTAGATAAATTTCCCCATTCTACTTTTTTGTCATATTTTTTCTTTTTAGCATTCTCATTATCTTTATTTGTATTTGCTTGTGATTGTTCGTTTGTCTGTCCTGGCACTTGTTGATTTGAATCCGTACTTTCTATATAGCCACATGAACTAAGAATTGTCAAACTCAAGACAAAAACAATTATACAAGCTAATTTTCTCACACTATTTTTCATATTTACTCACCTCATAATTTATTATTAACATTTAGTTAATTACTCTTTTAATGGTTTTTGAATGCATGGTTAAAAAATAATCATGCTTATTACTTCTGGTCGATATATATAATTTTGTTTTTTGAACATAAATTTCTCCAGAAATATTTTGCATAGTTATGTAAATCTCAATTGGCTTCTCAATCGCATCTTTTTCTATATTAAAGTAAAGTGATTCAGAAAATGGTAGTTCCTCTTCTTTTATTTCGCGTTCTCCATTTCTATATCTTGAGTGAACTACTGTCATCTCACGGAGACCCGCTATACAAGTCAAAGTATACTCTTTGTTTTCTTTGTTTTCATTTAATTTTGAAAGTTGTGCAAATATTCTATCACAAATTTTGTCATTAACATATATATCTTCAATCTCTTTTATGTCTAACTCTTTCCTGCTCAATAAAATATTTTGAATAGGATATTGACCAATATTTCTAACATACAATTTTACTTTTAACAATTCATCACTATTCTTACACTCAGACACATAAGATTTTTCTCTAACAATATCCAGATAAGGACTTAACTTTTCTTCTTCTAATGACAACATTCTATCACTAACCATTGAAGCTTTTTTTGATATAAAAACTGTAATACAACTTAATATTGCGGTTACTATAACAGATAATGATGTTATTAAATATGATAACATTTCATGATACTTCAATGTTATGCCTAATTTTTGAATATTAGCGAAATTATCTCTAATTAGGAATGGTAATACAAGTACAAATATAAGTAAAAATATAACGCCCAAAAACAAACCAATCCAAAGTTTACTTTTTTTCAAATGTTTTCACTTCCTCAAAATAAATTTTTAAATGCAATTTTCATTATTCGAGATAATTCGACTTTTATCAAGTCACAATTAATTTTATCCCTTGTATATCAAACTTTATGATTTTGTCAAGTTAGGGACAAAAAAATTTTTTATTTTTTTCAAACCACCTTGACACAATTATTCCATTATAATATGAATAATTATATCACAAATGCTCTGAAGAATCAATATTTAGGACCAAATAAGTCAACTTATC
>JAFSCR010000015.1 GCA_017436645.1 Clostridia bacterium
AAGTGCAATTCATGAGCCGCAAGGCTCAATTCATGAAAGCTGTGATTTCAATTCATGCCGAAGGCAATTCATTGCGTTGCATCCGCATTGCAATTACTCGTGTCAAGTCAGGTGAATAGTGAATAATAGGACCTACTAACTTTTCCCTATTTTTTCAACTGTTTTTCTTTTAACACTTTTCCTTAGAACCCGCGAGAATACTGGATTTTCTCGCATCCGATAGTGTATGTAAATATCAAAATCGGCAAACTATTTCTTGAGTTTTGTTATAAGGTTAAAACACCCCCAATTTATTTTTTTACAACCTGCGAAATCAGATTATAGTCATTGGTAAGTATTGTATCAATACCCATTTCTAAAAAGTTCTTTGTTTCATCCTCATCATCTGACCAGAACACATTACATTTAATTCCGTGTTCGTGTGCTTTATCTATCATTTCCTGATTAAAATAAGGTTTATATAACTGCACCTTTTCACATTTTAATTCGATTGCTCTATCAACTATTTCCCAAGGTCTTGCTCTTAAATGACCTACACAAACAGCAATATCAGGAGCATATTCTTTAAATTGCTTAATCTGGATGTCAGTTTCCAACATAAAATATACATATTTTTCGCAATCATATTTTCTGACAAGCCCAACAATTTTTTTCATTATATCAGTGGGATATTCATCAGTATAGGACAGAGGTTTCACATGCACGTTCATAATAACATGTCCCGAAAACTTGCAAAGAATATCTTCAAACTTCAAAATCTTCATGCCTCTGAATCTCTCGCCAAATTTAATTCCAAAATCCAACTGTTTCAGTTCATCTAGAGTGCGTTCCGCTATAACCCCTTCTCCGTCACTTACTCTATCAAGATTTCTATCATGGCTCGAAACAATTTCTCCATCCTTCGTCGGCCATAAGTCAAGCTCAATTTCATCAGCACCCATAGCAACTGCTGCTCCATAAGCAGGCATACTGTTTTCCGGAGCTATGGTGCTGAAGCCTCTGTGAGCACACACTCTTGGATATTTCATTGTTTTATCGTCATTTACAATAGCACTTCCGGCAAATCTGTACTGCCACGGTTTTCTACCGAATTCTATATATTCGTAATGAGGTGCATCGGAATTTCCAAAGCCTGCCGGTTTATAATATTTGTCTTCAGGGTCAAATTCAACTGTTTCCATACCGAATCTACCCTTCATATTTTTTAGCACTTTTCCATATGGGGATACAACCATACTTGCACCACAAATATCAGAGTTTTCATCAAAGCTCACTGATGAACGGATTACATATGCATTTGTATTATACGCCAAGAATCTGCACATGGTTTCAATAGCATCATGGCTGTCGCTTCTCTGCAAAGAACAACCTATAATAATATCTACATTTCGTCTTGCGATATTTGCAAATGCCTCATAGAAATAGAAATCATAACATGTCAAAAATCCGTATCTTAACCCATCTATTTCAATTATGTAAGGTTCAGAATATTCAAAGGTATAATCAGAATCAAGTTCTAATGTGTTAAGTTCAAGCGGTGGCAAATGTTTTTTGAAATATTTCCCTACAAGTTCGCCTTTCTGATTGTATACATAGGTTGTGTTCCTATAGTTATCATTAATTTCAAACAAAGCATTAACAACAACAATCGCATTACATCTTTTGGCAGTTTCAATACACTTGTCCAAAAGAATATTTATGTATTTTTTGTGATAGAAAATTGTTTCTTCCTTTGTAGCAGTTGCGCACGGAACATCGCTGTATTCCGGCAAAACTATGATATCAATAGAATCATCACACTTGTTGAGCATATTTATTTTATACTCAAAGTATTCATCCGAGTGCGAAACATCTCTTGAATATGGGGGTTGAATTATACATGCTTTCATTTTATTTTCTCCTTTATATATGTTAATTTATAAAATTCCACAAGATTTGACATAGTTCGACAAAATTCGACTTTTGTCAAGTCAGGATTAAATACTTATGAATTGACAACTTTGTTGTCATGAATTGGATTTCATCCATGATTTCTCGCTTCGCTCCATGAATTGAATTGCCCATATCATGCACAAAGTGCAATTCATGAGCCGCAAGGCTCAATTCATGAAAGCTGTGATTTCGATTCATGCCGAAGGCAATTCATTGCGTTGCATCCGCAACGCTCTTGTCAAGTCAGGGCAAAAAATTATACACTTCTGAAGCCTCGGCCGATAATTTCGCTGCTTGTAGTGACCACGATAAATGCGCCGGGGTCAATTTCCTTAATCTTCTTTCTGAGCTTTGTGGCTTCCCCTCTTTTGCAAACGGTATGAATCATGGTCTTTTCGTCTTTTGAAAACTCACCGACGGCTGAAGCGGCCGTGGCGCCATGGTGGAGTGTTTCGATAATATACCGGGATATTTCTTCCCGTTTTGTGGTGATGACCACAAAATATTTACATGTGTTTAGGCTTTCAATGATGCTGTCTACAAGGAAAGCTTTCGTAAATAAACCGAGCAAAGAAAAAAGCCCGACTTGAATGTTAAAAATGAAAAACGAACTGGAAGCGACGAAGAAATCAACGACCAAAAGGCACTTTCCTACGTCTAAACTGGAATACTTTTTTAAAATGAGTGCCGCAATATCCGTTCCGCCGGAGGATGCCTCACAGTTAAAAATGATTGCAGAGCCGATAGACGTTAAAAGCATAGCATAAACCAGCTCCATAAACGGCTGATTCGTCAGCGGTGCATTAAGGGGAATAAACGATTCAAAAACAAAGGTGATGGCCGAATAGAACATACTGCAATAAATTGTTTTAAAGCTTGACTGCTTCCCTAAGAAAATAAAACCGAGGAGTAAAAGTGCAACGTTTAAAATCCAGATCCATGCAGCAGGGGTAATGGGCGTAATTTTTCCCAAAACGGTACCTATACCGGTTACGCCGCCTGTTACAAAGCCGTTTGGAATTTTAAAAAAGTATATCCCGACGGAGAGAAGGATGCATCCGACATTCATAAATATAAAATTTTTGATTGCCTTGCTTTTCATATATAATACCCCCATGTCGTACTATACTGTTACATTCTGTGTGCCGTTCATTTCCCTGTCCAAAGCATTGTTATTTTCTGCCCGTTGAACCGAAGCCGCCCCTACCTCTCTCTGTTTCGTCAAGAGAATCACTTTCTTCAAAATCCACTTTTAAAAACGGTGCAATTACCATCTGGGCAATCCGTTCGCCGGCATCGATAGTCTGCACCTCTTTGGAATGGTTATGAAGGGCGACCATCACTTCACCCCGATAGTCGCTGTCCACAACGCCCACTTTATTGGAAGGCGCAAGGCCACGTTTTGTGGCGATACCGCTTCGGGCATAAATAAATCCGCCGTACCCTTCAGGAATGGACATGGAAAGGCCTGTGCGGATAAGCTTTGTCTCGCCCGGCAAAAAGGAAACCGTGCCGAGGGAGGGTAGGGCGTAAAGGTCTGCGCCTGCGGCATATTCTGAGCCGTAAGACGGCAGTATCGCATCCTTTTCCAGTTTTTTTACGCTTACTTTTTCCATAAAAAAAACCCCTTTATATTTTATGGTTTTATTATACAATTTCTCCCGTCTACTGTCAAGGAATTCCATAAAAAGACTTGCATTCAGGGAAGGAATATGGTATACTTTATAGTAATTAAATTTCCGAAAGGATGAATTACAATGGAAAACGTTTTTGATACCCTCTCCGCGCGCGGTCTTATCGCTCAGGTTACCCATGAAAATGAAATCCGTGAGCTCCTCGGCAAAGAGAAGGTTACTTTTTATATCGGCTTTGACCCCACGGCGGACAGCCTCCACGTAGGGCACTTTCTCCAGATGGTTGTTATGCGCCACATGCAAAATGCAGGCCACCGTCCCATTGCCCTCGTCGGCGGCGGTACAGGCATGATTGGTGACCCCTCCGGAAGAACCGATATGCGTAAAATGATGACGCCGGAAATCATCCGTCATAACTGTGACTGCTTCCGCCGTCAGCTTTCTTCCGTCATTGACTTTTCCGATGACAAGGCCATTATGGTAGATAACGGGGACTGGCTCCTGGACCTTAACTACGTTGAGTTCCTCCGTGACATCGGCTCATGCTTCTCCGTAAACAAGATGCTGACTGCCGAATGCTTCAAGACCCGTCTTGAAAAAGGCCTCTCCTTCCTGGAATTTAACTATATGCTCATGCAGAGCTATGATTTTCTCCAGCTTTACAAAAACTACGGCTGTAAGATAGAGCTTGGCGGTGACGACCAGTGGAGTAACATCCTCGGCGGTATTGACCTTGTCCGCCGCAAGGAAAACGCACAGGTTTACGGCATGACCTTTACACTTCTGACAAACAGCGAAGGCAAGAAAATGGGCAAAACCGCAAGCGGTGCTCTGTGGCTCGACCCCGAAAAGGTTTCGCCCTACGATTTCTACCAGTACTGGAGAAACGTGGACGACGCCGATGCCTGTCGGTTCTTAAAGCTCCTTACCTTCCTGCCCCTTGAAGAAATTGCCGAGTACGAAAAGCTTGAAGGTCAGGCCATTAACGAAGCCAAATCCCGCCTTGCATACGAGGTTACAAAGCTCGTGCACGGTGAGGAAGAAGCCGAAAAGGCAAATGAAGCCGCAAAGGCAGTTTTCGCCGGCGGCGGCGTTTCCGCTAACATGCCCACGGCAGAGGTTACGGAAGATGACCTTTCGGAAGGCCTTCTTGCAATGCTTGTAAAAATCGGCTTTGTGCCTTCCAAATCCGAAGGCAGACGTCTTATCCAGCAGGGCGGCCTTACCGTAAACGGTGAAAAGGTAACAGCCGACGGCCCCGTGGAGAAAGATGCTTTCTCGGGAGACGGCATGATTGTAAAGCGCGGTAAGAAAGCAGTTATCAAAATTAACCTTAAATAATCTTTTGGCGCAGGGTCTCCTGCGCCATATCTTTAGGAGTTACAGATATGATTGGAATTATAACAGCAATGGAAAAAGAGATGGAAGCGCTCCACATCGAAAATGCTTCCACCGAAAAAATCGGGCATATTACATTTACGAAAGGCACCGTTGCAGGGAAAGAAGTCGTTGCGGCGGTCAGCGGCATCGGCAAAGTGTTTGCCGCCATGTGCGCAGAAGCTATGATTCTCACCTACGCCCCCGCCCTTGTTATTCATTGCGGTGTGGCCGGCTCGCTTTCAGAAAAGCTTGGCGTTTTGGACCTTGCCATCGCCACCGGTGCGGTACAGTACGATATGGACACCACGCCCCTCGGCGATCCTTTGGGTCTTATTTCAGGGCCTAACATTATAGAACTTCCCTGTGACGAAAAGTATAGTGAAATTTTATATTCCGCTGCCACAGAGCTTGGCATTCATGCCGAAAAAGGACTTATCGCAACGGCGGATAAATTTTGTGCATCCAAGGAAGATAAGGCGCATATCCTTTCTCACTTCCCTGCCATTGCCTGCGAAATGGAAGGCGGCAGCGTGGCTCAGGTTTGCTACGCAAACGGTGTGCCCTTCTGTCTTTTCCGTGCCATTTCCGATTCTGCCGATGGGGAGGCCCCCATGTCCTATGAATCTTTCACCGTGAAGGCTTCCGAAAATGCAGGAAAACTCATGACTGCTTTTTTAAAGAAACTTTAATATAGGAGTAGACCATGCAAAAACGTTACCGTTTTATTCTCGGTATTATTATAGCCATCGTTCTCGCTGTAAGCACCGTTTCGGATTATTTAAAGCCGGACGAAAAGGTGCAGATATCCGACGCCGCTCTTTCTGTCCATTTTATTGACGTGGGGCAAGCGGATGCCGCCCTTCTTTTCTCGGGCGGGAAAACCATGCTCATTGACGGCGGCAACCGTGAAGATTCAAGCCTTATTGCCGCTTATCTTAAAAAATACGGGATTTCACATCTTGACTATGTGATTTGCTCCCACGCCCACGAGGACCATGTGGGCGGACTTCCCGGTGCTCTTTCCGTTGCCACCGCCGGAGAAATCTTTGCACCCCGTACCGAGGCCGATACAAAGGTATACCAAAACTTTAAGGCAAAAGCAAAGGAGCAAGGCATCCCCATTCAGAACCCCTCCCCCGGCGACAGCTTCGCTTTCGGCAAAAGTACAGCCGTATTTTTAGGCCCCATCACCGAGAAAACAGATGAACTCAATAATACCTCTCTCGTTTTAAAAGTCACCTATGGTGAAACTTCCTTTCTCTTTACAGGGGATGCAGAACGTGACGAGGAGCTTTCCATCACCGATGCAGGGCAGGACGTATCCGCCACCGTTTTAAAGGTGGGGCATCACGGATCCAATAGTTCCACTTCCTATCCTTTCCTTCGAGAGGTTATGCCGAAAATCGCCGTTATCTCTGTAGGAAAGAATAACGATTACGGCCATCCGGACGATAAAGTCCTCACAAGGCTTCGGGATGCAGGTGTCAAGGTTTTCCGCACCGATGAAATGGGCGATATTATTATAGAAACAGACGGAAAAAACATTTCCACACCATAAAAAAAGGGACCTATCGGTCCCCTTTTTTATTGTTCAACAAACACTTCGTATTCTTTTTCGAAATCCAGAGGCAATGTAATGGTTTTCATATCCATACTTTCCTTTATGGAATATTCGATTTCGAATACGCCCTTTTCAGGATTATATCTTTCGTTTACGGCGTTGGCGCCCCAGTCATTCATATCGGGGAAAAGTGCTTTATTGCCACGGTCATAGGAAAGCCAGCCCTTTTCAATAACGCCGCCATGATTCCGATAGATATACACTCTCTGTGCACCTGTGCCGAAAAGGCAGTTTGCGATAAGCTCATTTATGCCGTCCCCGTCAATATCCACGCTGTAGCCTTCCGGTTCAGGGGGCGCTGCATAGCCAAATATTTCTGCAATGCATTTTTCTCCCTCTGCCGTTTCCGCATAATATTTCCAGATAATAAAGCCGGGGGCGGTTTCTTCGATTTTTACGTAATAACCGCTGTAGCCGAGAATATCCGTAAACGTGTTTTCTCTCGTCGAGTGTGGCATTTTAGGTGCATCCGGTTTTTCCTCCGGCGTGCCGAGCACCGTTTCTAAAACTTCGTAAATCTTTTCCGGATCGTCAGAATTTGTGCGTACTTCATAGAAAACGCCATCATAGGAAAATGCGGCATAGTAGGCGGCTTCGTATGTTTCCTTGCCTTCCTCTTTATACACAGAAACCTTCGTGTTGCCATAAAAAAGCTCTCTGCACGCCTTCTCTTTCTTCTCCTGCGCCGGTGCATCGAATGAACATGCCACCGTTACATCATAAGAATCAAAGTTCCCCGAAACGGACAGGTTTTTCCATCCCGGTGCATGGAGAGGCTGATCTCCATTATAGCAAAGCGTAACATTCGTTCTGGAAGCACCTGTAAACGGAATTTTTTCGATAAGCAAAACCCCGTCATACGCCGCCGACACTTCGCCGAGGGTTGCCATATAATATTTGTCCCCTTCGCTTGTGGGTGCAAAATAGCGGACACCCGCGCCGACCAGAACGGTAAGGACGAGGCACGCCGCCAGAATTCGCACCAAATAAAGCGGCTTTTTAACTTTAACCTTCGGGTTTGCTTCTTCTATAAATTTTTCATCTGCATCGCCTAAAAGTGTAAGTAGTTTTCTCTCTTTCACAGACTGACACCTTCTTTCTCTAAAAATGTGCGAAAGGAAGCGCGGAGGCGAAGAAGTGTCATTTTTACGCTGCTTTCGCTTTTACTCAGGTCCTTTGCGATTTCCTCAATGGTACAGAAATACCAGTACCGCCGCATAAAAATGATTCGTTTTTCTTTGGGAAGTGCTGATAAAAACCGATTCAAAACATCCTTAAAATCCATGGCGACTGCAAGATTATCCATATCTTCCTTTGCAGGAATGCATTCTGCCATTTCTTCTAAAACGAGGGGCACGCTTCCGCCGTTTCTTTTGTCGGCCCTGTAGTAATCCCACCGATTGAGCGCAAGATTTCGTGTGATGCGCCCGAGGAATGCAGAAAGCCTTTCCGGCTTTTGGGGCGGAATGCTTTGCCAGGCATTTAAAAAGGTATCGTTTGCGCATTCTTCCGCATCTTCCGTGTTATGCAAAATATTATAAGCAATGGTATGGCAGTATCTGCCGTATTTTTTTGATGTTTCCTCTATGGCACTTTCCCGTCGTTCCCAATAAAGGGTTACGATTTCCTTGTCGTCCATACTGCTCTCCTTTCTCCTTTGTAAGGCCTTCATCCTCAAAGAAAGAAAATAAGGTGTTTTCGTCACACACTAAAATAATTTTTCTATATCCCGGGGCACAGGGGCGGAAATTTCCATCCTATTGCCTGTGGAAGGATGGGGAAAGACGATTTTTTCGCAGTGGAGCCGTGTTCTCTCCCCCATCCCCGGTGCGCCGTATAGGTCATCGCCGAAAATGGGGGTGCCCATATACTGCATGTGCACCCTCAGCTGGTGAGTGCGGCCTGTTTTGGGAAATAGGCGGACGAGGGAAAGTCCGTCCTTCTCTTTTTCCACTTCGTATTCTGTTTCCGCATATTTCCCGTCCGCCGCTACGGTGCGAAGAATCACCGAGTCCTCCCGTCTTTTTATGGGCATCTTTATATTGCCCGCTTTTGGCGACGGCACACCGCATACGGCGGCAACATACGTTTTTTCAATTTCTCCCCTTTGCATAGCGTCTGCAAGTCTTTGCGCCGAGAGAGGATTTTTGGCAACGAGGACGACGCCCGACGTGTCCCTGTCAAGCCTTGTAATGACACGGAAGGTAAAATCTTCATTCCGATAATAATACATAATGCCGTTTGCAAGGGTATCATGGTGGTGATTTTGGGACGGATGGGTCGGCATTGCCCGTGGCTTATTTAAGGCAATCATATCTCCGTCTTCATAAAGCACGTCAAGGGGGATATTGACAGGCGCAATATTCTCGCTTTTCCCGTCGGAAATCTGCACGAGTAATGTGTCTCCCGTCGATACGGTCATATGATTTTTCGCCACTTCCCCATTTAAGGAAATGCCGTTTTCCGCTTTCAGCCGCCGCACGAGTGCCGTGGAAAGGCCGAGGTGATTTCTTACAATATACCGCACCGTTTTGCCTGAAAGGGCAGCATCAATTTTCACTTCAATTCTTTTTTCCATACGAAACACAAACGGGCTGTGAAATCACAGCCCGTATTTTCCTTTTCAGAGATTACCCAGCTTCTGCTGGTATTCAATATATTCCACAATAATATCCATTGTGTTATACTTCGGCACAAATCCTAAAACACGCTTTGCCTTTTCCATGCTGCACTGGGAGCAGAAACGAAGGTGACGGGTCGTGTCCCTGTAATCTTCTGCGCTGAGAACGCCGGCAAGGTTTGCCATGGGTGTATACTCAATTTTCGGCTCATGCCCAAAATGCTTATAGAGCATCCAGGTAAGACCTGAAAGGGTGACTGCCTTTTCCGTAGTGGCATGGAAGGTTTCGCCGTTTGATTTTTCCGGATTTTCAAGACAGGCAGCAATAAGACCTGCAATGTCGGAGGAATGGACGTGGTGTAAGGTATGGTGGCCTTCATCGGGAAGCACAACCGGTTTTCCTTCGATAATATTGCGGTAAACATCGTCACTGACGTTTCCCTGCGGGTTAATAGGCGTCCAGTATTTGCCGGAAATGTGACCTGGGAAAATAACGGTGGATTTTATCTTTCCCGCCTTCGAAAGACCGTGAAGATATTCTTCCACTGCGGCTTTACCTACGCCATAGGCATCGTCCGTTGTTCTGGGGTGGTCTTCCGTCACGGGCACATAAAACTTCATTTCATATACCCAAACGGTACCCACCTGCACAACGTGAAGGTTTTTGCAAAGTTCCTCATCTTTGAGAATAGGCACCATAAGCCCTTCAATTTCTTCTCTGTTATAGGAAATAAGGTCACAAATAACGTCGGGACGGATTTCGAGAGCAAGATTGCCTGCGGCATATCTGTCCTCTGCGTTTCTTCTGTCCATTACGTGGAAGTGTACCTTTTCCCACTGGGGCATATCCTCATAGGTGTAGGGCCCTCGGTTACCACGGGAAACAACGTGCACTTCATACCCCATATCTACAAGGCGAGGTGCAAGAAAGGAACCGACGTGGCCACAGCCACCGAACACTAATGCTTTTTTCATGTTTTGTCTCCTTCAAACAGTAAGGGATGCAGCTTTCGCATCCACGAATTCTATAAGTAGTTTGGGATTCATAATAATTTGCCCGCCCCGAATGCCTGCACTAAAGGCAATTTCGGCTTGGCTCAGGGCGCTTTCATCAATAAATGTGGGGTACTTTTTCTTCATGCCGATGGGGCTGCAACCGCCTCTTATATATCCTGTAAGGGGCAAAAGCTCTTTCATCTGGACCATTTCCACCTTTTTATTGCCGCTTTCTCTTGCGGCTTTTTTAAGGTCTACCTCAAGATGGACGGGAATGCAGAATACGCATACGCCCGTTTTGTCCCCACGGGCAACAAGAGTTTTGAAAACGCTTTCGTAGGGCAAGCCCACTTCGTCTGCAATATGGGTGCCGGAAAGGTCATTTTCGTCCACGGTATACTCCGCCGTTTTATAAGAGAGCTTTGCCTTATCGAGAAGGCGCATGGCATTTGTTTTATTCATTCTCTCCACCCGTTAAAACAGCATTTGGGCATAGGTGGGGAAAGGCCAGAAGTCGCCGCCTGTCAGGGTTTCCCCTCTATCTGCCGCAAGACGGATTTCGTCCATGGCACGGCATACAAAGTCCTTATAAAAGACTGCCGCTTTCTGTCCCGAACCCATTTTTTCCGCTTCAGCTAAAAGCTCGGAAAGGTCCGCACTCTTTGCATACAGCGTATCAATTACCCCGTAAAGATTTTCAAGTAAAAGCTTGGTGCCCTGGCCGCCTTTTGAAACCCGTTTTCTGGCCTCAAAGTTTTCTGCGACCACTTTTGCATAAGCCTCAATGGCAGGGAGGATGGTACGATTCGTCATTTCAAGCATAGTAAGCGCTTCGATATGTAAGGTTTTGCAGTATTCTTCCGTCTGGATTTCATATCTCGACAAAAGCTCATCTTTTGTGAAGATATGATGTCTTTCGAAAAGATGCAGATTTTTTTCGCTTACGAGATACGGAAGGGCCTCAGGCGTTGTTCTGAGATTGAGAAGGCCACGAACTGCCGCTTCATTCTCCCATTCCGCCGCATAATTGTCGCCGTTGAAGACAATGCGCTTATGGGCGGCATACGTGGTACGGATAAGCTCGTCCACGTCGCTTTCAAAATGCTTACTCTCCTCCAGCGTGTCCGCAAATACGGAAAGGGCATCTGCAACGATTGTATTTAAGATAATGTTTGCCTCCGCAATAGATGCGGAAGAGCCAACCATACGAAATTCAAACTTATTCCCCGTAAAGGCCAGAGGGGATGTGCGGTTGCGGTCCGTGGTGTCTTTTGCAAATTCGGGAAGCACTCTGACGCCTACCGCCATCATTTCCTTTTCCTGTTCATCATAGGCCTTACCTGCCTCCATAGCGTCTAAAACGCCGGTCAGCTCATCGCCGAGGAAAATGGACAAAATGGCAGGCGGTGCTTCTGCCGCACCGAGACGGTGGTCATTCCCAGCCGTTGCCACGGAAAGGCGAAGAAGGTCCTGATATTCATCCACGGCCTTGATAATGGCCGCCAGAAACAGAAGGAAACGCTTGTTATCCTGCGGTGCTTTCCCCGGATTTAACAGATTTTCGCCGCCGGAGGTGGAAAGCGACCAGTTATTATGTTTGCCGCTGCCGTTTACGCCACGGAAAGGCTTCTCGTGGAGAAGACAGACCATGCCGTGCTTTTCCGCCACCTTTTTCATCATTTCCATGGTGAGCTGATTATGGTCAGTAGCAGTATTGACGGACGTAAATACGGGTGCCAGTTCATGCTGGGACGGTGCCGCCTCGTTATGCTCCGTTTTGGCAAGGACGCCAAGCTTCCAGAGTTCACGGTCTAAATCCTTCATAAAGGCAAGGACTCTCGGTTTAATGGTGCCGAAATAATGGTCATCCATTTCCTGTCCTTTCGGCGGCTTTGCGCCAAAAAGGGTGCGCCCTGTAAACACAAGGTCCCTTCTTTTTTGGAACATTTCCTTATCAATTAAAAAGTATTCCTGCTCAGCGCCGACTGTGGGCGTAACCCGCTTTGTTTCCGTATCGCCGAAAAGACGTAATATTCGCTTTGCCTGACGGTTTATGGCCTCCATGGAGCGGAGAAGGGGCGTCTTTTTATCAAGGCACTCCCCGTTATAGGCATAAAACGCCGTGGGAATACAAAGGGTGTTATCTTTTATAAATGCATAGGAAGTAGGGTCCCATGCCGTATAGCCACGTGCTTCAAAGGTGGTGCGAAGACCGCCCGAAGGGAAGCTGGATGCATCCGACTCACCCTTTAAAAGCTCTTTGCCGGAAAACTCCATAATGACGCCGTCACCCTTAGGGGCAATGAAGCTATCGTGTTTTTCGGCTGTAATCCCCGTCATAGGCTGGAACCAATGGGTAAAATGGGTTGCCCCGTTTTCTACCGCCCAGTCCTTCATGGCGGTGGCCACCGTTTTTGCAACGGCGCTGTCAAGGGATTTGCCTTCTTCCACAGTTCTTCTTACGGCTTCGTATGTTTCTTTCGGGAGACGGGCCTGCATCTCACGGTCATTAAAAACCATACTGCCAAATAATTCTGAAATCTGATTCATAAGCACGAAAGTCCTTCCGCAAATTTCTACATTTTCCCTTTTATTGTACCCTACCTTTTCCCAATTGTCAAGGAGAAAAGCCCTTTTTCAAGAAAAAAGAGGGACAAGAAACTGTCCCCCTAATCCTTCTGCTTATCAATTCTTATGGTGTATTCATAATATGTATCGAATTCCGTCTTTTTCGTAATGGGATTTACGCCTGCTTCCCGCACCATATCGAGCGCCTTATCAATCGTATTGAGGAAGATACGAAAATCACTTCTTTTCCGTTTGACCACTACGCTCGAAACTGTTTTTTCAGCCTCTTTTTCTGCTGCCTCTTCCCGCGTCTTTATTTCTTCCAGAAGTGCATCAATATATTCATCTGCCGCACGGACGTTCATGTTCTTCTCCACAATCTGCATCAGTGCTTTCCATTGCATCTCCTCATCGGGAAGACGAAGCAGCGCTCTGGCGTGGCGTTCTGTCAGTTTATTATCCGAAACGATTTTCTTAAGGTAAGGTGAAAGCTTTAAAATCCGGAGTTTGTTGGCAACGGTGGATTGCTTTTTTCCCGTTTTTGCCGCCACTTCTTCCTGTGTCATGCCGTGGTCTCTGATTAGCCTGTTATACCCTTCCGCCTCCTCAAAAAACCCCAGTTCCTTTCTCTGCAGGTTTTCGATGAGCGCCATGACAGCACTGTCATTATCGGTAATATTGACAATCATGGCAGGCACGGTGGGGCGTGCCAGAGATTTTGCCGCCCGAAGGCGCCGCTCACCCGTTACCAGTTCATAAAGGTCTTTTGATAAACGTCTGACAGTAATGGGCTGAATAATGCCGTATTCCCGAATGGAATTGGCAAGCTCTTCAATGGCCAGACTGTCAAAGGTCTGTCTCGGCTGATAAGGGTTCGGGATAATGGCATCCACGGGGATCTGGAAAATGCGGTTCTTTTCGTCTTGCAGTTTAAAACTTAACATATTATGCATCACCTCACGAAAAGATTACCATATTTTGGAAATTTTGTAAAGAAAAAAATTCCGACTTCTTTTTTATTAAGAAATCGGAGATTTTTGCGGTTTTCCGGCTTTTCTCGGATATGCTGACGGGGTTTGTCCCTCTTTGCGGACGGCGATGACAACGTGCTCCATATCCTGCCAGGATTTGTCATAAATTTCTTCTATTTTTCCGCCTAAAATTTTTAAAGCTTTTGCGGAATTTTTCGCTTCTTCCGCCCCATCCCTTCCTTTTAGGGCGAGAAATACGCCGCCCTTTTTGACGAGAGGCAAACAGTATTCGCAAAGAACAGGGAGGTTAGCCACGGCACGTGCCGTGACCGCATCAAAACTTTCCCGCATTTTAGTGCGGCCCGCATCCTCGGCACGAAGATGGACCGTTTCAATATCGGAAAGGCCAAGTGCTTCGATAACTGTATCGAGAAACGTGAGTCTTTTTTGCAGGGCATCTATAAGCGTCACTTTTATATCGGGGCGCACAATTTTAAGAGGCAGACCGGGAAAGCCCGCACCTGTGCCCACATCCGCAAGGGTTGCCCCTTTCGGCAAAAGTGACTGACAGCTGATGCTGTCCACAAAATGCTTATTCACCACTTCGTCATGGGCAGTAATTGCCGTAAGATTCATTTTTTCGTTCCACTCGAGGAGTAATTTCTCGTAAAGCGCAAACTTTTCGATCATTTCCGCCGTGGGGGTAATCCCAAAGGCCGCAAGGCCCTTTTTTAATTCTTCCATTACTGTAATTTTCCCTTCTCGAGATACACAAGGAGTACGCTGATATCGGCAGGCGAAACACCCGAAATACGGGAAGCCTGTCCTAAATTTTTCGGCTGGTGGCGTGTCAGCTTTTGCCGTGCCTCTGTGCAAAGGCCGTCCAGTTTCATATAGTCCAGCCCATCGGGCAGTTTTTTATCTTCAAGCTTTCGAAACTGCTGTACTGCCTGCTTCTGTCTTTTAATATAGCCTTCGTATTTAATGCGGGTTTCCGCTTCCATCCACACTTCTTTCCGAAGGGTCGGTCGGTCCGTATCCACGGGAGAAAGGGCCGCATAAGAAATTTGGGGACGGCGAATAAGGTCTGCAAGGCGTATGCCCGTTTTTACAGGCTCACAGCCTGCTTCCGTCATAATACGGGAAAGGGTTTCGGAAGGCGGAACAGAATGCTTTTCAAGGCGATAAATTTCCGCCTCAATCTGCTTTTGCTTTTCTAAGAATCTGGTATACCGTTCTTCGGAAACAAGGCCTGCACGGTAGCCTTTCGGCGTCAGCCGTGCATCAGCATTGTCCTGCCGGAGAAGAAGCCTGTATTCCGACCGGGAGGTCATCATGCGGTAAGGCTCGTTTGTCCCTTTTGTTACAAGGTCGTCAATTAAAACGCCCACGTACCCTTCGTCACGCCCGATAATGAGGGGTTCTTTCCCGAAAAGTTTCAGTGCCGCATTGGCACCTGCCACAAGGCCCTGTGCCGCTGCTTCTTCATAGCCGCTTGTGCCGTTGAACTGGCCGGCACCGTAAAGGCCTCGGATATGCTTACTTTCAAGAGTTGCTTCAAGATACAAAGGGTCGCAGCAATCATATTCAATAGCATACCCCGCCCGCATAATTACGGCATTTTCAAGGCCGGCAATAGAATGAAGTACTTCCTCCTGTACGTCTTCGGGAAGGGACGTGGAAAGGCCGGAAACGTACATTTCTTCCGTATCAAGGCCCATAGGCTCAATAAAGAGCTGGTGACGCTCACGTTCTGCAAAACGGACCACCTTATCTTCAATGGACGGGCAGTATCTTGCCCCTACCCCCTCAATTACGCCTGAAAACATAGGCGCACGATGGAGGTTTGCACGGATAATTTCGTGGGTTTTTTCGTTTGTATAGGTCAGATAACAGGCAACCTGATTTTCGAGTTTTCCCTCTGTATCATAGGAAAACGGCGTAATCTCATCGTCGCCGTACTGGGGCTCCATTTTGGTAAAGTCGAGACTTCTGCGGCTAATTCTGGGCGGTGTGCCCGTTTTAAAGCGGCGAAGCGGTATGCCGAGTTTTTCGATAGACTCGGCAAGAAGTGTTGAGGGGAACATACCGTCAGGGCCGCCCTTATGGCTATGCTCGCCCGTAATAATTTTTCCGTTTAAGTATGTGCCCGTGGCGATAACCACCGCAGGGGCATAAAAGGAAGCGCCGAGGTGGGTTTTAACCCCCTGCACTTTTCCGTCCTCAGCTAATATTTCAACGATTTCCGCCTGACGGACATCGAGATTTTCCATTTCTTCCATGCGCCGTTTCATTTCACGCATATAGGACCATTTATCTGTCTGTGCACGAAGGGCGTGGACGGCAGGTCCTTTCCCCGTATTGAGGAGACGGGACTGCAAAAATGTAGCGTCCGCCGCCTTCCCCATAACGCCGCCAAGCGCGTCAATTTCACGGACAAGGTGCCCTTTTGCACTGCCGCCGATGTTGGGGTTACAGGACATGGAGGCAAGAAAATCAAGGCTCATGGAAAAAAGCAGGGTCTTTGCCCCTACCCGTGCTGCTGCTGCCGCCGCCTCACAGCCTGCATGGCCGCCGCCGACGACGATAACGTCATATCTCGCTTCTGTCATATCCTGCTCCTTTCTAAGCCTTTGGCTTTTTTACATATAAAACACCGATCAGACGGCAAACTATGGTTTCCCCTAAAATTCTCTTCAGGAGAGAAAAAAGTTTATAGGTAAATCCTATGGTATAAAGCGGTCGCACATGTTTTTTCATTGCAATACGCACCACCGTTTTTGCAACGGCTGATGCCGTCATGCCCCCCTCTTCATCCTTTTCCATAACGGCAATGGAGGGGGTAATTCTGCCGCCGTAAACATCTTCACCTAAAAAACCTTTTGTTCTTGCGGCGGTAAAGCCTGTTTTTGTGTCCCCGGGCATTACGGCCACCGCCGATATACCAAAGTGGCGCACTTCATTTCCGAGGGCACATATATACGAATTGATTGCCGCTTTGGAAGCGGAATAAAAACTCTGAAACGGAATGGGGAAAAACGCCGCCGCACTTGAAACGGCCACAATTCTGCCCTTTGCCTTTCGAAGGAGGGGCAGAGCATATTTTGTAGTCAGAAACACACCGAAAAAGTTTACATCCATCTGGCGGCGAGCATCGGCAACATCCGTAAATTCCGCCGCACCCGCAATGCCAAAACCTGCATTACAAATAAGAAGGTCGATTTTCTCTTCCTTTTCCGAAAGAAGATGAAATGCCGCCTTTACGCTTTCTTCCGAAGAAACATCGGCATCAATATGGGAAATCCCTTCCCCATCCCTACCTGTGCGGGAAAGGTCATATACACGGTATTCTTTTTTTAAAAGCATGGCAATTTCCTTGCCGATTCCGCCGGATGCACCGGTAATGACCGCTACCTTCATTTTTCTTCCTCTTTCTTTTGCCTTTCCAGAAAGGCATAGAGAATCTCTTCCATTTCCGAAAATGTGACTGCCCGATTGATTCTCTCCCTCGTTTGCGATGCCCCGGGCAACCCGTGCACGTACCATGCAGCGTGCTTTCTCGCTTCCAGCACCGCTGTGCGCATGCCTTTATATTTTTCCATACGGCGAATCTGGTCAAGACACACGGCCACTCTTTCTTCCACCGTGTCCCCCGTTCTGACTTCGCCGTAAAGCTTATATTCTTTAATTTGTCTGAAAATAAACGGGTTTCCCATGGCGCCACGGCCAATCATGACGCTGTCGCACCCCGTTTCTTCCTGCATACGGACGGCATCCGCAAAGGATGTAATATCGCCGTTGCCGATGACGGGAATGGAAACCGCTTTCTTTACACGGGCAATTGTACTCCAATCCGCTATTCCTCGGTACTGCTCACGGGTGGTTCTGCCGTGGACGGCAATTGCCGCCGCACCTGCATCTTCCAAGGCCCGTGCCATTTCGGGCGCTGTTTCCTCCTCCCACCCTTTTCGGATTTTTACCGTAACAGGAACAGAGGAAGCACGAACTGCACTGCGGACGATTTCCGCCGCAAGCGGAATGTTCCGCATAAGGGCGGAGCCATCCCCACCGCCCGTGATTTTAGGCGCAGGGCATCCCATATTAATATCAATGCTGTCTGCAAATTCGCTGACCTTTGCCGCCGCTTCCGCCATAATATCCGGTTCGTGACCGAAAAGCTGCACCACGTGCGGCTTCGGTTCTTTGGAAAACCCCATAAGCTGAAAGGTTTTCTTATCCCCGAAATGCATGGCCTTGGCGCTCACCATTTCCGAATAAGCAAGGTCTGCCCCCATTTCCCGACAGATCTGCCGAAAAGCAAGGTCACTCACGCCGGCCATGGGGGCTAAAATTACTTTGTTTTTAAAATCCATTATAAATCCAGTTTCAAATCGTTTTCTTTTATCCAGCCGATTTTACGGAAGACGAGGCCGAACACCCATGTTAAAACGGCAGGGAGAACAATACAAATAAGAGCGAGGCCAATCCAGTCCATAGCCGTAATTGCCGGTTTTATACCGTTTGCAATGTCTTTCACCCAGCCGGAATAAACGCCGATAGGGCCTACCATACCGCAGGTGCCCATACCGCTGGATACTGCCGCACCGTTCATCTGAAGACGGAAAAGGCAGGTGGCAATAGGACCTGTAATGGCAGAAGCGAGTGTGGGCGGAATCCATATCTTCGGGTTTTTCACAATGTTACCCATCTGCAGCATACTGGTGCCGAGGCCTTGTGCTACAAGACCGCCCCAGCGGTTTTCACGAAAACTCATTACGGCAAAACCCACCATCTGGGCACAGCAGCCTGCAACGGCCGCACCGCCTGCAAGGCCTGTAAGCCCGAGGGCCGCACAAATTGCGGCGCTGGAAATGGGAAGGGTCAGCGCAATACCCACGAGAACGGAAACTAAAATACCCATAAGGAAGGGCTGAAGTTCAGTTGCCCACATAATGGCATCGCCCACTTTATTTGCCGCATATCCGATATGAGGCGCACACCAGATGGAGAGAAGAACGCCGACGCCAATGGTAACAATGGGCGTTACCAGAATATCAATTTTTGTTTCTTTGCTTACAATTTTACCGATTTCGGCTGCAATGGTAGCCACCACGTAAACGGCCAGAGGGCCGCCTGCCCCGCCAAGGGCGTTTGCCGCCTGACCTACCGCCGCCAGAGAAAAGAGAACGAGGGGCGGACATTGGAGGGCATACCCGATGGCAACTGCCATAGCTACACCTGTTACGGCTTTGGCATAAGAAGCAATCTGGTTTAAAACTTCTATGCCGAACTGGGTACCGACCGTGTCAAGAATTGTACCGATTAAAAGGGATGCAAAAAGGCCCTGTGCCATGGCACCGAGAGCATCAATGCCGTAGCGTTTTAAGGAAAACGTTACATTTTTCTTTTTCAAAAACTGACCTACTTTACTCACAAAAATCCGACCTTTCTCTTAAGCTTCCAAAAATAATCTCATCAGTTTATAACCGGGGTCAATAAGCACCCCGTCTTTTGCACTTTCTTCCGTAAAGACTGCTTTGCCGCATGCAGGCTTTTCGCTGTCATAGAAAAGGCAAGGCACCGCATCCCGTGCATGGGTCTTTATGGAAATTGGCGTGGGATGGTCAGGGAGAATGAGCATTCTGTATGCTTCCCCTTCGTCTTCCAGCGCCTTTACTATGGGCGAAACCACAAGGCTGTCAATCATTTCAATAGATTTTACCTTATTCTCCGCTTCACCACGGTGGCCGCATTCATCGGGAGCTTCCATGTGGACGTAAACAAAATCGTTGCCATCCTTAAGAAGTGTACGAATGGCCGCCTCCGCTTTCCCCTCAAAATTCGTGTCAATATTCCCCGTGACATTGGGTACTTCTATAACTTCCATGCCGGCTAAAAAGCCAATGCCTCGGATTAAATCCACAGCCGATATAACCGCACCCTTTTTGCCGTAAACATCATAAAAAGCAGGAAGACCGGGTTTCTTTCCTTCGCCCCAGATCCAGAGGGAATCTGCAGTGCGAAGTCCCTTTTCCCGTCTTGCAATATTGACGGGGTGGTCACGAAGGATCCTTCGGCTTTCTTCCATGATAGCCATAATCTCGGGACATGTGGGCAGATAGTCCCGAACAGGACGGTCCGAAATGTCGTGGGGCGGTGTTAAGACCCCGAAATCCTCTGCATTATCCCATACAAGAAGATGGCGGTAGCTGATGCCTGCATAAAGGGAAAAGCCGGGGAAAACCAGTTTTTCCTGCAATGTGGCAATCAGTGCTCCGGCTTCTTCCGTAGAAATTTCACCGGCGCTGTAGTCAAGCATGGTAAGGTCTTCATAATTCCCTTCTCCCGAAAGGCTTACAAGGTTTGCACGAAACGATGTTTCCGATTCGGAAAGGGATACGCCGATAGAAGCCGCCTCCAGGGGTGAGCGGCCCGTGTATACATCTTTTGTGTTATAGCCCATAACAGTAAGGTTTGCCACGTCACTGCCGGGTTTTAAATCATCAGGTACGGTTTTTACAAGGTACTGTGTGCCTTTTTCGGAAAGTGCATCCATCATAGGCTTTTTTGCCACTTCCATAGGCGTTTTACCGCCTAAAGCTTCCACAGGATAATCTGCCATACCGTCTGCTAAGATTACGATATATTTCATCTTCTTCTCGTCACCTCAAACATAAAAAGCGCCGCCGCAACGGACGCATTTAAAGATTCCGTTTGTCCGTGCATAGGAATTTTTACAAGAAAATCACATTTTTCTTTTACAAGGCGGCTCATGCCCTCGCCCTCGTTACCGATGACGATTGCCACAGCCCCCGCAAGATCTGCTTCAAAAAGGGAACGGTCTGCCGTGCCATCGGCCCCCGTAATCCACACGCCCTTTTTCTGCAGCTCGTCCATCGTCTGCGGAAGGCTCGTTACACGGGCAATGGGCGTAAAGGATGCCGCACCTGCGGAAACCTTGTCCACGGTGGCGTTTACACCGACGCCGTCATGCTTCGTAATCACAACGCCGTGTGCACCTGCGGCATTTGCCGTGCGGATAATGGCGCCCAGGTTATGGGGATCGCAAATACGGTCACAAAGAACGATAAAGGGAGCTTCCCCTTTCTCTTCCGCCTTTTTTAAAATATCATCCACCGTCACATACGCATAAAGGCTTGTGCTTGCCACCACGCCCTGATGGTTGCCGCCCTCCGCCATTTCGTCAAGGCGGCGCTTGTCGGCCTCCACAACGGGAATACGGGCTTTTTTTGCCGTGTGTATGATTTTGGAAAGTGACGGGTCGGGCGCACCCTGCCGTACATACAGCTTATCAATGGTGCGCCCTGTCTTTAATGCTTCCAGTACCGGATTTCTTCCGATAATCACATTATTTTTCATATCATTAAATATTGGAAAGGTTAAATTTGTCGTGGATTGCACGAACTGCAGCTTCCCCTTCTTTGCGTGCAACAAGAACGGAAACCTTGATTTCGCTTGTGGAAATCATCTTGATGTTAATGTTTGCATTATAGAGGGCTTCAAACATTTTTGCAGCAACGCCGGGATTGGATACCATACCTGCGCCTACGATGGAAACCTTGGAAACATCTGCATCGTGGAGAATTTCCTTTGCACCGATAAGACCCATGTTTTCCTTTAATGTTTCAAGTGCTGTTTCAAGCGAAGATTCGGGAACGGTAAAGCTGATATCCTTTTTATTGTCACGGCCGATGGACTGGAGAATAATATCTACATTAATATTTTTCTTTGCCAGAATGGAGAAAAGGGTAAATGCTTTTCCCGGTTCATCACCAATATCTGTAAGAGAAATACGTGCTACGTCATTGTCGCGGGCTACGCCCCTGATAATCATTTTTTCCACTTTATTAACCTCCTTAACAACTGTGCCCGGTGCTTCTTCGAAGCTGGACAGAACTTCCATGTTTACATTGTATTTTTTTGCAACTTCCACCGAACGGTTATGCAGAACATTTGCGCCAAGACTTGCAAGCTCCAGCATTTCGTCATAGGAAATATCTTCAAGCTGTGCCGCATCGGGAACGATACGGGGGTCAGCTGTGTATACGCCTTTAACGTCCGTATAAATCTGGCAAAGGTCGGCATGAAGCGCTGCCGCAAGTGCTACGGCAGAAGTATCCGATCCGCCACGGCCTAAGGTTGTAATGTCCTCATAGCGGTCAATACCCTGGAAACCTGCCACAATAACAATTTTCTTAAGATCCAGTTCTCTCTGGATTCTTTCCGTTTTAATGGAGCCGATACGGGCAGCGGAATGCTTGGAATCCGTCTGCATACCTGCCTGCCAGCCGGTAAGGCTGATAACAGGGCAACCGAGCTTTTCAAGGGCCATGGCGAGAAGTGCCATGGAAATCTGCTCGCCGCTTGAAAGGAGCACGTCCATTTCACGCTTTGAAGGTGCATTATTGATTTCTGCCGCTTTCTCGAGAAGATCATCCGTCGTATCGCCTTGTGCGGAAACGACAACAACAACCGAGTTTCCTTTTTCATAGTACGACTTGATCCTGTTTGCCACACGGAACACACGCTCCGCATTGGCAACGGAAGAGCCGCCGAATTTTTGTACGATAAGTGCCATGTTTCGTTCTTCCTTTCTTACATTCTGATAAACTTGCGAACGCCTTCGCGTTTTACAAGTTTTTCAAGTTCACTTTCCTTCATATTGCGAAGAATATAACCTTTTTCACCTTCGATACCAATATCAATGCAGGTTGCATCTTCGATTTCCTCGCTGCTTCTGACAAGGCAGGTAACCTTGGTTTCCGCAAGGGGTGTTACATAAGCGGAATCCCCTTCCGCCCAGTCAATGCGGCGGTTTTCGGAAATGCCGCGTGCGATGTCAATCACGTCGGAAACTACTGCGCTTGCGGTGGGGAGTTTGCCTGCACCCGAGCCGTAAAGCATTACATCGCCTACGTTATCGCCGGTAAGCATAACGGCGTTGAAAACGTCCTTTACGCTTGCCAGGGGGCTGTCATTGGGGATAAGCATAGGCGAAACACGGGCAAAAACCTTATCTTCGCCGATGCGGGCAAGACCGATAAGCTTTATGGAGCAGTCAAGTGCTTCTGCATATTCCACATCCTCCGGTTCAATGCCTGTAATCCCTTCCGTTGCGATTTTTGTATAATCTACATCCTTACCGAAAATAAGGGAGGATAAAATGGCAATTTTGCGGCAGGTATCGTGGCCTTCCACGTCTGCCGTGGGATCCGCCTCGGCGTAACCCTTTTTCTGTGCATCGGCGAGGGCCACATCAAAGGACTGGCCTTCGTCAATCATCTTCGTGAGAATATAGTTTGTGGTACCGTTGAGTATGCCCATGACACGGGTAATGCGGTTTGCCGCAAGGCATGTGCCGATGGGACGAATGACGGGGATACCGCCACCGACGCTGGCTTCATAGCGGTAAAACACGCCGTTTTCCTTTGCCAGACGGAAAAGTTCTGCACCCTTTGCGGCAACAAGTGCTTTATTGGAAGTTACAACACTTTTTCCGCAAAGAATTGCATCCTTTGTAAAAGTGTATGCAGGTTCTACGCCGCCCATCATTTCCACAACAACGGAAACGGACTTATCTTCCAAAACGGTGCTGTAATCCTTCGTGAAAAGGTGTGCATCGGGATGATCAGAAAAATCACGGATTTCAACGATATATTTAATCCCGATTTCTTCGCCTACCCGGTCTGCGATTATGCCACCGTCCTTCTTCAGAACCTCATATACGCCGCTGCCGACGGTGCCGAACCCTAAAATTGCTATATTTATCATATGCAAATCCTCCTTTTTGCGTTATTGTCTGCCTAAAACATTCATACTCCGCACGCCCTTGGGGCTTGAGAGTGCATCCATCATTTCATCAAATTCCATCTGCATTTCTTCCGTTTGCAGTGTTATGGTAATACTCGCCACACCGTTTATGGGAATGGTTTGGTTTATCGTCAGGATATTGCACCCTGCCTTTGCCACAATGCCGAGAATTTCGGATAAAGTGCCCGGAATATCCATAAGCTCAAAGTACAGATTGAGTATCCCCTGCATTTCATGGAACGGGAATATATGGTCCTTATATTTATAATATGCACTGCGGCTGATGCCCGTAAGGCGCACCGCATCATGTACCGTTGCTGCCTCGCCCGAACGAAGTAGTTTCTTCGCCCGAAGCACCTTTGGAAAAACGTCCGGAAGCACGGAAACATCTGCCAGAACATACTGTTTTTTCATGTTCTTATCCTCCGACTTTTCAAAAAAAATATACTCGCCCCGATGTGTCCTCGAGGCAAATACATTTGTTTTCAATTTAGTATATACGAATTTCCCGTTTTTGTCAATACATTTCCCAAAATTCCTGCATTTTGCCATTTTTGCACAATTTAATTCGGCACAGGAAATGTGTTTCCCGACATTTTGCCTTGTAAATCTGAAATTTATTTGACTTTTACATTTTTTATGTTATAATTAATGTATAAATTTAAATAAAGCTTTGCTTTATGAAAGGAGACCCTTATGTTAAAAAAGATTGCTGTTCTCATGATTGTATGTCTTATGCTGTGCCCCCTTTCCGCTTTTGCGGTAAACGACGTTGCCGTTAAGATTAACGGTGAACCGCTCGAGTTTGATGTCCCTGCACAGATTATTAACGACAGAACTATGGTTCCCATGCGGAAAATTTTTGAAACCTTTGGCTTTACCGTACAGTGGCTCCCCGAAAGCCGCACCATTATTTCCATTAACAACAATATCGTCATCGCTATGGGTATCGATTCTCCCGTTATGAATGTTACCAATCTGGCTGCCACCGAGGCAGAACGCAACGTTGTTTACCAGCTCGATTCTCCTCCCACCATTGTTGGGGACAGAACGCTCGTTCCCGTTCGTGCCATTGCGGAAGGTCTCGGCAAAAAAGTAGATTGGGATGACCTTACCAGAACGGTTCTCATTACGGATAAATAAAAAATGCTGATTCGTCTGGCCAAGCTTACGATTGAAATCCAAAACCGGTATGATTACACATCTGCGCTTTGTAAAAACTACATGGTGCGCGCGGGCGAACCGGACTTTTCTGCCACCGTAACCGATGCGGAAATCGCGGCCGAGGAAGGCGGCAAAGCTTTCCCTGAATATGCAGAAAGCCTGGCAGTTTACCGCAAAATCGCAGAAGAGATTCTTTTGTATGACGGTTTTTTAATGCACGGTGCCGTGATTGAAACTGATGGCGTCGGCACGGCTTTTCTGGCAAAGAGCGGTGTGGGCAAATCCACCCATCTTATGCTCTGGCAGGACCTTTTAGGGGAAAAGCTTACCGTTATAAACGGCGACAAGCCTCTTATCCGTTTTGCGGACAACGTACCTTTTGCTTACGGAACGCCCTGGGCAGGGAAAGAGCGGCTGGAGACAAACAAAGGCGTGCCGCTAAAAAATATCTGTTTTCTTTCCCGCAGTGCGGAAAACGAAGCCTTTCCTATCCGGAAAGAGGATGCACTTCTTTCTCTTCTGCCCCAGATTTATATGCCTTCAGACAGTAAAAAAATGGAGATTCTACTGGGTCTCCTTTCCCGACTTGTGGATTGTTGTGACTTTTACGCCATCCGGTGCAATATGCATCCCGATGCCGCCCGAGTCGCCTATCGGACAATGTTCGGGTGAAAGAGTAGCTTATGCATGGGATTGAAACCATTTTAAAAGAAGAAAAAATATTCATAGGGCAAACCAAGGGTGACAGCATGGAGCCCATGCTTTGTGGCGGCAGGGACACGGTTATTATCGTTCCGCCCCGCCTTCCCCTCTCTTCGGGTGACGTGCCGGTATACAGAAGGGGCGGGCATTATACCATGCACCGGATTATCAAGGTAACGAAATACGGGTACCTCATTTGCGGAGATAACCGTCCGGTTCCCGAAAAAAACGTGAAAACGGAAGATATTATCGGTGTTTTGGCGGCGTTTTATCATGACGGCAAGTATGTGGACTGCAAGGACGCAGCATATCTTGCCTATACCCGCAAAATATGCCGGACCTATCCTCTGCGCCGTTTTCGGTACCTCTTAAAAAGAATCCCTTCAAAACTTAAAGAACTTATCGGAAAGGATGATTCCAAATGCAACTGAAACCGAATTTTATTGTTCGCAAAATTGCCAACGATACTGTACTGATGGACACAAATGATACATCTAAACTGCTCCGCCTCAACGAAACGGCGGCCGACATTCTTTCCCTCCTCACAGAAGGTCTTTCGGAAGATGCGGCAGCGGAAAAGCTTGTGGAGCAGTATGAAATTGACCTTGCAACCGCAAAAGCGGATGTGGCACGTATCGTAGAAAATCTTATTGCCCTCGGTGCCGTTGAAGCATAAATAAAAAAACAGCCTGTTTTAAAGTCAAGTTTTGCGAAAAACTTGACTTTTTTGTTATATTCATATATTATATATAATGTATATATATTTGAAAGGAGAAACAGTATGACACTAGCAGCATATCACGGCGCCAGCATCTGGCAATTTTCCCGCATATTAAATGATTGCCTTTCCAAAGCTTTGCAGCCCATTGTAAGGCGCTATGGCATTACCCAGCAGCAAGCCCAGCTTCTTTTCAGTGTGCATAAGAATAAGAACGTTACCGTCGGTTCTCTGGCAAGCCGGCTCGGTCTTGCCCGCACCAATGCATCTGCCATGTGCAAAAAGCTTGCAAGCATGGGTTTTTTAAAGCGCCATCGCCGTGCAGATGACGAACGGGTTGTTTCCGTAGTGCTTACGGACATGGGTAAGGATGCTGTCCTTGCCATCGAATCCAGAATTGAGAAAGTGTATCTTGAAAACTATATTAATATGGAGGAAGTGGAAAAGATGATGGAATCGTTTTCCCAGCTTTCCACACGCCTTATGGAGGAAACAGAATGATGGAAAAGAAAAAGAAAAAGTGGGGCGACCGACCTGACGGGGTGCGCGTACGTAATCTTGACTCTATGCACGTTTTTATGCCCTATATGCTTCCCAATCGCACAGATAACGAAGCGTTTATCAGTGAGAAAGTTGATCTTTCTGCCATAAACGCTTTCCTTGAAAAGAAAAATGCAGAAAGTCCCCAGTATAAATATACGATTTTTCACGTTGTAACCGCCGCCCTTGCCAAAACCATTTACCACAGACCAAAGCTTAACCGCTTTATTGCAGGACGTCGCCTTTACGAGCGGAACGAAATTCTTCTCGCCTTTACGGCAAAGCGTGTTTTTTCTGACGACGGAGATGAAGCACTTCTCCTTATAAACTGTGATGAGAATACCACCGTGGATTCCCTCCACGATACCATCTGCCACCGTGTTTCCAAAAACAGAAAAGAAGGCGAAGTGGATGGTGCCACCAAGATTATGAACATCCTTGCAAAAATGCCGCGCATTATTCTTCGCGGAATTGTAGGGATTATGAACTTTATGGAATACCATGGCTGTCTTCCTGCATTTTTGCGGTATGTGGACCCCTATCATTCCACCGTATTTATTTCGAATCTCGGCAGCATAAAGCTTAACGCCGCCTATCACCACCTTGCCAACTGGGGTACAAACTCCCTTTTCGTGGTAATCGGTGAAAAGCATCTTGAAGCTGTTGCAAACCCTGACGGTACCATAGAAACAAAAGAAGTTCTCCCCTTAGGCATCACCCTGGACGAGCGCATTGCTGACGGGTATTATTACACAAAATCCATAAAGCTTTTAAAGCATCTTTTAACACATCCCGAGCTTTTAGACCTGCCTGCGGGCATGGCAGTGGATTACGAAGAAAAAAAGGTGCCTGCCGGCAAATAAGTTGACAAGAGAAAGGAAAAGACAATGGAAAACTTAAGCTGTCCCTGGGAGAAGTTTTACGGCAAAGTGCCGTCCAAACTCACATACCCGGATATGACCATGTATCAGCGGATTGCCGAGACGGCAAAGCATTATCCCGATTACCCTGCCCTGGATTTTATGGGCAAAAAAACATCCTATAAAGATATGGACGCCTACATTCATGCCGTCGCCCGTGCATTTTGTGCCCTTGGTATAAAAGAGGGCGATAAAGTTACAATCTGTATGCCAAACACCCCGCAAACAGTCGTCTTATTTTACGCTTTAAACCTCATCGGTGCCATTTCCAATATGATTCATCCCCTGTCGAGTGAAGGGGAAATCGCCTTTTATCTGAAGGATTCGGAAAGCGTGGCGGCCATAACGCTCAATCAGTTTTACGGCAAGTTTGAAAATGTAAGAAAAGAAGTGCCGTTAAAGCACCTTATATTAACCTCCGTAGCCGATGCCTTGTCCCCCGTAATGAAGATTGGATTTGCCCTTACGAAAGGCCGGAAAATCCCGAAAGTGCCGAAGGATGCAGATGTCATCTGGTGGAAGGATTTTCTTTCTCTCGGCAAAACCTTCTCCGAAAGCTACGCCTGCCCCAGAAAAGCTACGGATGCGGCTGTTGTTTTATACAGCGGCGGTACCACGGGCACCACAAAGGGCATTCTTTTATCAAACCTAAACTTTAATGCACTTGCACTCCAGACCATTGCCATGAGTGTAACGTGCAAGCCGGGCCAGTCCATGCTCTCCGTCATGCCCATGTTCCACGGGTTTGGCCTCGGTGTTTGTATACACACCATGCTCGTGGCAGGGTGCCGATGCATTCTCGTCCCCCAGTTTAATGCCCAGAGTTATGCAAAGCTTTTAAAGGACAAAAAGCCTAACTACATCGCCGGCGTTCCCACCCTTTTCGAAGCCATATTACGAAATCCGGATATGGACAAAGTGGACCTTTCCTGTCTCCTCGGCGTTTTCTCGGGCGGCGACTCTCTCTCTACGGAACTGAAAAAGAAATTTGACGCTTTCCTTCGGGACCACGGCGCCAAAATCCAGATCAGGGAAGGCTACGGCACCACGGAATGTGTGACGGCAAGCTGTCTTACCCCGTACGACACCTATCGGGAAGGAAGCATCGGCATTCCCTTCCCCGATACATACTATAAAATTGTAAATCCAGGCACCACCATAGAAGCACGGTGCGGTGAAGAAGGTGAAATTTGCCTGACCGGCCCCACCCTTATGATGGAATACGTAAACCAGCCGGAGGAAACTGCCAATGCCCTCCAGACCCATACCGACGGCCACACCTGGCTCCATACCGGCGACCTCGGCACCATGGATGCGGACGGGTTTGTCTATTACCGCCAGAGAATGAAGCGGATGATTATTACCTCGGGCTATAACGTATACCCTTCCCAGCTTGAAAACATCATTGATGCCCATCCCGCAGTGCATATGAGCTGTGTTATCGGCGTGCCGGACCCATACAAAATGCAAAAGGTAAAGGCGTTTGCCGTTTTGAAACCGGGACAGGCACCTACGGAAGAAACGAAGCAGGACATCCTCGCCCATTGCAAAAAGCATATTGCAAAGTATGCAATGCCCTACGACATAGAGTTCCGTGACGATTTTCCCAAAACGCTCGTCGGAAAAGTGGCTTACAGGCAGCTTGAAGAGGAAGAAATTGCAAAAATAAATGCATAAGAAAAGAGCTAACGGTTTTCCGTTAGCTCTTTTTTTTATTATTTCTCGTTTTTGTAAATTTCTTTAAAGTATTTGTAAGTATCTACCTTCAGTTCGCCGCAAGCATCCTCATCACAAGCAACAATGCCGTTTTGATGCAGCTGCAGGGCGCTGATGGTCCATGCATGGTCTACGCCGCCTTCCACGCAGTGACGAAGGGCACGTGCTTTATTGTGACCGCTGATGAGAAGAAGAACTTCTTTCGAGTCACATACCGTACCAACGCCGACGGAAAGAGCAGTTTTCGGTACCTTTTCAGGGTCGTTACCAAAGAAACGGGAGTTTACAATGAGTGTATCCTGCGTAAGGGCACGGACGCCTGTGCGGGATGTGAGAGATGTAAACGGTTCGTTAAAGGCAATGTGGCCGTCCACGCCGCTGCCGCCGAGGAACAAATCAATGCCGCCGTAGGATGCGATTTTGTCCTCATACCGCTTGCATTCTGCTTCCAGATCCTCTGCCATACCGTTTAAAATGTTAATATTTTCAGCGGGAATATCGATATGATTGAAGAAATTATCATGCATAAAATACCAGTAACTCTGGTCATGGTCCTTGGGGAGACCAACGTATTCGTCCATGTTGAACGTAACAACGTTTTTAAAGCTGACTTTTCCTTCACGGTTCATTTCAATCAGGCGCTTGTAAACGCCAAGGGGGGAAGAGCCTGTGGGAAGCCCTAAAATAAACGGGCGGTTCTCTTTGTGGCCATTGATAGCGTCCGCAATATGCTGGGCCGCCCATGCACACATTCCATCATAGTTTTCCCTGATAATCAATTTCATTCCGATTCACGCTCCAATCTAAATTCCAATCTTTTTCACGGTACTTATTATATACCTTTTCTTTTCGTTTGTCCAGAGTTTTTTTACATTTTTTAACTTTTTTTGGATTTTTCTGGAAAATGTTGGATTATCCCAAAAGCACATCGGAAATGAGCATTACGCAAAATCCCACCAAAAGGGCATACGTTGCGCCCCGCTGCGAGCCGTGGGCATGGGTTTCGGGAATCATTTCGTCGCTGATGACATACAGCATGGTTCCGCCGGCAAAAGCCAGCGCAAAAGGCAGTATGGCCGAAGCTATACTTACGGCAAAATAACCGATAATTGTGCCGACAATTTCCACTGCCCCGGTAAGACTGGCAATCAGAAACGTCTTGGAAGGTTTAATCCCTGCCGCAAGCATAGGGCCGATAATAACCATACCTTCAGGAATATTCTGAAGCGCTATACCGCCTGCAATGAGCATGGCCTGTGCCGCATTGCCCGACCCAAAGCCTACCCCTGCCGCAATGCCTTCGGGCAGATTATGAATGGCAATGGCGAGCACAAAAAGAAGAACACGGCTTGCATTTGTGGCCCGATGCGCCTCTATATCCGTTCCCATAAATTTATGTAAATGAGGTACCAGCTTATCAATTAAATTCAGGCTTATTGCACCGAGGAAAATACCCGACACAGTATAACGAAGCGCCCATTCTCCCCCATAGGAAAGAGACGGCACAATCAGACCCAGAACTGCCGCCGCAAGCATAACGCCTGCCGCAAAAGACAGGACAATGTCCGAAAACTTATGAGAAATATTTTTAAACAAAAAACCGATAATGGCACCAAACACCGTGGCACCGCCTACGCCGAGTGCCGTAACTAAAACAAGTTCCATTTTCTTTCCTTTCTCTTATGAAAATCCCGCCCCTTCGGGGCGGGAAACACTTATTCTTCCGAGAACATATCCTTGCCTACGCCGCATAAGGGGCATTCAAAATCATCCGGCAAATCTTCAAACTTTGTGCCGGGAGCAATCCCTAAATCGGGTGCGCCTTCATTTTCGTCATAAACCCAGCCACAGGCATCGCATACATATTTTTTCATCTTTTTTCCTCCTATAAATTCAGAATATATACAAATAGTATAACAAATGAAACGGGATTTGTCAAATTTTCAAAAAAACCTTGCAAAAATTATTATTTTTGCTATAATAATATAAGATTATTATTCACAGAAAGTGATGAAATTATGACGGAAGAATGGATTGAACGTGTTCGGCTCGGTGAGCCGGAGGCTTTCGAAGAAATGGTGCACATGTTTACGCCCACCGTGTATAAAATAGCATTTTCCATGCTTGGGAATGAGCACGACGCCAAAGATGCCACGCAGGAAATTTTTATTAAAATTTTCCGCTGTCTTCCCCAGCTTCGTGCAGACGGACTGATGAAAGCCTGGATATGCCGTATTGCCTCCAATACATGCCTTGATATGCTCCGTGCACAAAGCAGATTCCGTGGCATATCGGCCGACGATGAAAATGTATTGTTCGAGATTCCCGATACCGGAAAAACGCCGGAGGAATCGGCCATTACCAAGGAAACACAGGAAACTGTGCGCCTGGCGATTGACTCGCTTCCTTCGGAATATAAGCTTTGTCTGACCCTTTGCGATATAAACGGACTTTCCTATATGGAAGCGGCAAATGCACTCAGTTGCCCTTTGGGGACGCTGAAATCCCGCCTTTCCCGTGCCCGTGCACTTCTTTATAAAAGACTTTCTGAAAAACGGGAACTTTTTGATTTGCCACTTCGTCCTAAAAACAGTGAGGAGGCGAAGAAACAATGAACTGTTCGGCGTTTTTAACTGTTTTACATGATTATATTGACGGCGAAACGGACCCGAAGACCGAAAAAGAAATCAAAGAGCATCTTTCGGGATGTGCGGCATGCCGTAAAATCTATCATGAAGCGGAAGCACTGAAAAATATAACGAAAAAGGCCGGCGATATCCCTGTGCCGGAAAATTTGGCCGAAGATGTGCTTGGCGCTATCCAAAAGGAAATTGAAGAAGGAAAACCACGTTTTCGTCTGCCTTCCTTTTTTACGTCCTGGCCCATGTATGTCACCGTGGCAGCGTGTCTTATCCTTTTCTTTGTACTGAAGGACAGCTACCAGCGGCAATTTGAGTCGTATGTCTACACACAGGAAAACGGCGCCGTAGCGCTGACTGAAACGACTGACCTTGCAAAAACCCGCATGGCAGATCATGCGGCCTTTGAAGCTTCATCCTCCCCCTATGCATTTGCCGTGTCCCTTCAAAAGCGTACGGTTACATTTACCGTGGCGGACAGGGCGGCAGAAAATGTTTTTAACAGTGCACGCTCCGGCGGCACAGATGCGGTGATTCGTGCCCTGACGGAAGGAAACTTTGCCTTTTCCATAGAATACAGTGTGCAAAAAGACTGGACGGCGGACTATAATAAACTCGCAGAAGAAGCCACTGCGCTGTTTATACGGCTTTCGGAAGGTGACGCCAATGCAGCCGTTGCCCTTTCCCAAAAAGAAGCACAGATGCTCACCATATCAAATGACTGCGCCACGCCGGAACTCAGTCTCGTAATTCAGTAGACTTAGCCTTGACAAAATTACCCCTTTTTGATACAATATTACTGTTATTGTATATAGAAAGGGGTCTTTTTTATGAAAGCCATTATTACGGTACTTGGCTGTGACAGAATCGGTATTATCGCTGATATTACCGCTCTTCTTGCAAAGAACAAAATTAACATTCTTGATATCAGCCAGACCATTATGCAGGATATCTTTACCATGATTATGCTCACCGATACTTCCGAATGCCAGAAAACCCTTTCGGAACTGGAAGAGGAAATGGAAAAAATGGGCAAAGAAATCGGGGTATCCATCACCGTTCAGCATTCCGATATTTTCCACTCCATGCACAGAATTTAAGGAGGCAGGGTTTTGATAAATACATCTGAAATTTTAGAAACCATAACCATGATACGGCAGGAGCATCTGGATGTCCGTACCATTACCATGGGCATCTCCCTTCTTGATTGTATCCATAGTGACGGCAAGAAAACGGCAGACGCCGTGTACGATAAAATTATGCGCCGGGCAGGAAATCTTGTAAAGACCGGTGAGGATATTGAAAAAGAATACGGTATTCCCATTATCAACAAACGTGTTTCCGTAACGCCCATTTCCATGGTGGGACAGGCCTCGGGGGATTATCTCGCACTCGCCCACGCCCTTGACCGTGCCGCACGGGATACGGGCATTAACTTTATCGGCGGCTACTCAGCCCTCGTGCAGAAAGGGTTTACGGATGGGGACAAAGCATTTCTCGATACCATTCCCCGGGCACTTTCCGAAACGAATCTCGTTTGCTCCAGCGTAAACGTAGCCTCTACAAAGACGGGTATCAATATGGATGCCGTGGCCAAAATGGGGCGCATTATTAAAGAAACGGCAGAAAGAACAAAGGACTCCGGCGGCATGGGCTGTGCAAAGCTTGTTGTGTTTGCCAACGCCGTAGAGGACAACCCCTTTATGGCAGGCGCTTTCCATGGCGTCGGTGAACCGGAATGTGTGATAAATGTTGGTGTTAGCGGCCCGGGTGTTGTCAAATGTGCCCTCGAAAAAGTAAAGGGTGCAGACCTCGGCACCGTTGCAGAAACCATTAAGAAAACAGCCTTTAAGATTACCCGCATGGGTCAGCTTGTAGCAACGGAAGCTTCCAAAAGGCTCGGCGTTCCCTTCGGCATTGTGGACCTTTCCCTCGCCCCTACCCCTGCCGTAGGCGACAGCGTAGCTTACATTTTAGAGGAAATCGGCCTTGAAAAATGCGGTGCCCCCGGTACCACGGCAGCACTTGCCCTCCTCAATGACGCCGTTAAAAAAGGCGGCGTGATGGCTTCGTCTTACGTTGGGGGCCTCAGCGGTGCATTCATCCCCGTCAGCGAAGATGCAGGCATGATTGAAGCAGTAAGATGCGGTGCACTTTCTCTTGAAAAGCTGGAGGCCATGACCTGTGTCTGCTCCGTTGGCATTGACATGGTTGCCGTACCCGGTGACACCTCTGCCGAAACCATTTCCGGCCTTTTGGCGGATGAAGTGGCCCTTGGTGTTGTCAATACGAAAACAACGGCCCTTCGCATTATTCCCGCTCCCGGCAAAAAAGTGGGCGATACGGTAGACTTCGGCGGTCTTTTAGGCTCCGCACCCGTCATGCCCATAAACGGCTTTGGATGCGGCGAAATGATTGCCCGTGGCGGTCGAATTCCGGCGCCTATGCATAGTCTAAAAAACTAATATTTTACAAAATCAAACCTCGTAACGCCTGTTTTTTCGGGAATTACGAGGTTTTTTTTAAATAATTTGAAAAAAAGCTTGCATTTAATTGGAAAATATTGTAAAATATTATTGGAAGATATTTCCAGAGAGGAGAGAGCATTTTTGAAAGAAACGCTTAAAGTTTTACTTGCAGATGATGACGCAAATTTCACCGATTTGCTGAAAGATACTTTAGTACATACAGACGGTTTTCAGGTAGTGGGCGTTGCCCGTGACGGCAAGGAGGCGGTTACCCTTACGGAAAAACTCCATCCGGATTTAGTCCTTCTTGACATTGTGATGCCAAAAACGGACGGCATCAGCGCACTTTGCGAAATTAAGCGCATGCCTATTCCCGTCCGTCCCCATGTTGTTATGCTTTCCGCCGCCATGCACGACACCACCATGCGGATGTGCATGGAAGCAGGGGCAGATTTCTGCATGATGAAACCTTTTGATGCCGCAACGCTCTGCCAGCGCCTTCGTGCTGTCTGCATGCCTGCAAAAGCCGTCTCCCCTGCTCCCACCGTTTTGGATGAAGAAACACGGCGACGCCGTATTGAACGGTCTGTTACTGACACCATCCACTCTGTAGGTATTCCTGCAAACATTAAGGGGTACCAGTATTTAAGAGATGCCATCATCATGTCCATGCAGGATGCAGAGCTTATCGGCGCCATTACAAAACAGCTTTATCCGAAAGTGGCCGGTCGGCATAACACATCCCCTTCAAGAGTGGAAAGGGCAATCCGCCACGCCATCGAGGTAGCCTGTATGCGAGGAAACGACGAGGTTTTATACCGTCTTTTCGGCTATACGGTCAATAACAATAAGGGGAAACCCACAAACTCTGAATTTATTGCCCTCATTGCAGATAAACTACGGCTGGATTTGCAGGTTGGATAAGAAAAAGACGCCTTTCGGCGTCTTTTTTAATCCAGTACGATAAGTGCAAGAAAATGCAATTCTTCCGTGCCTTCGTTGCGGATGCCGTGGGCACCGCCGGAGGGCGTAAAGGTAATGTCGCCGGCAGAAACTTTCGATTCGATGCCGTTGTCATTATAAATCCCCTCGCCGGATAAAATATAATAGCTTTCGCTTTCGCCTTCATGGGTATGGTAATATACTTCCCCACCGGGGCTGAGAACTGCACGGGCATACATGCGCACCTTTTCGGGGGCATGGGGCGGATTCGTCAGAAAATAAAGGGTGAGGCCCTTTTGCTCGTCATCAATAATTGCGGGAATGTTATTTTTTTCCGTAATCATGCTTTTCTCCTCCTTTTTTCTAAGTATAGCAAAATTCCCCGCCCTTTGCAATATTTTTTCGCAAAACCGCTTTACATTGCGTCCTCGTTATGATATACTAGCCTTTGTAAGAAAGCTTTAATTCGATGCAGAGACGTCGATAAGTTTCCGCTATGGTTCCTTGTCCCGTCTTTTGGGTCAAGGTTTTTTATTTTGGGGGAAGAATATGACTTTCAAATCGCTTTTATACGATGAAAATATTCTGGGGCGAAGCCTGAAACGTATCGCCCACGAAATTCTGGAAAATACCGAAAATCCGGCGCAGCTTTGCCTCATCGGTATAAAAACCCGTGGCGTGCCCATGGCAAAGCGCCTTTCCGATTTTATTTTTAAAATAGAAGGCGTCCGTGTGCCGGTCGGCATACTCGATATCACCCTTTACCGTGACGATATCACCGCCGCAAAGGACCCCGTTGTCTCGGAAAGCCACATTGATTTTTCCATTGAGGGAAAGGATGTTATTTTAATCGACGACGTTATTTTCACAGGCCGCACATCCCGTGCCGCACTTGACGCCCTCGTGGATTTTGGCCGTCCTGCCAAAATCAAGCTTGCCGCACTTGTAGACCGTGGCCACCGTGAGCTTCCCATCCGTCCCGACTTTGTGGGAAAAAATATTCCCACCTCCAAAACGGAAATCGTCCGTGTCTCTTTAACGGAAACGGACGGAAAAGATGCGATAGAATTATTTGAACGATAACAAAACCCCGTCACATGCGTCTATGTGACGGGGGTTTTTTATATTTCTGATTCTTCTTTTATCTCGACAATATTCAAAACACCGATGTTCTCTTTTTCTGCCTCCGCTACTGTATATGCCGTTCCGCCACTTTCCTTATATTTATATGCGATGCACATACTTGCAAGGCTTACAAGCATCCGATTCCGTTTGTAGTAACAACCTCGTTCGTATTCTTCTCCAATATAAATAATTTCCGTCGCCGCTTTCTTTATAACCTCATATCGTTTGATTTCACTTTCGCTCCACCCTTTTTCCACCATATAAGGCTTGTCAAAGGGGAGAACCAAAATCAGTTCAATATCCCGATAGGTTTTTTGAAACTCTAAAACCGTTTCTGCAGCCAACATATCAAATCCTCTCGCTCCACCGGCGGCAAAATACAAATATCCTTCTCGAATAAAATGCTCTAGGATTTCTTTTAAAATTTCAATTTTACCTGCATCTTTTTGCCGTATCTCACGGTGTCCTGTAAAACAAATTGTCTTCTTTTTCACTTGCCTGTTTCCCTCTTTCCCGTCTGAATTCCTTTAAAGTATAGCATAAATTAGTTTTAAAGTCAACTCAAAAGAGGTAATCTTTTTAACTCAAAAAAGCTAAACTAATAGTAAGAAATAAGGAACAGGAAGTGACTTATATGTCTATTGGTGAAGCGGTAAAATTACGAATTTTAGATTTATGCAGCTCCAAAGGAATTACAGTCAATAAATTATCTACGATGTGTGGCATTACCCAGTCTACACTCAATAACATTGTAAGCGGTCGAAATAACAGTACCACCATTTCCACGATTAAGAAAATCTGTGACGGACTGGATATTACAATTATGGATTTCTTTTCATCGCCCTTATTCAGCACATTGGAACAAGAGATAAAATAATTTTTCCAAGGCATTTTAAAAGGCACCGCCGAAGGGTGCCTTTTTCTCTTTAAAGATTATCAATATAATCGCAAGCCGCAAGTGCTGCAATGGCCCCGTCCGAAGCGGCGGTTGCCACCTGACGGATACGCTTACTTCTGCAGTCACCTGCTACGAATATGCCTTCGGTTTTTGCTGTGCAGCTTTCGTCTATATCTGCATAGCCGAATTGATTAAGGTCTAAAACGCCGGAAAACGGCTCGTTCTGGGGTACCAGACCGATGGCAATGAACATGCCGTCCGCCCGTACTTCTACCGTCTCACCGCCATTTGCATTCTTTATGCGAAGACCAGAAAAGCCGCCTTCATCGATGACGGAATCGACAACCGTTTCAAAACGGATTTCCACGTTTTCTTTTTCGCGGAGCTGGTCGGCCAGCGCCCTCTCGCCCGTAAAGTCGGCAAGATTTTGGAACACATACACTTTCTTGCACTGCTCGGAGAGAAGAATCGCTTCCTGCATGGCAGAGTTGCCGCCGCCGATAACGGCTACGGTCTGGTCCTTATAAAAGGCCCCGTCACATACTGCACAGAAGGAAATGCCGTCCCCGATATACTTTTCTTCATCGGGAATGCCGAGGAGACGATGGCGTGCACCCGTGGCAATAATCACAGCTTTGGCTTCAAACGTGCCGTCATCGGTAATGACCTTTTTGATGGGGCCATCTTCAATGCCGAGCACTTCACAGCACTCAAGCTCTGCGCCCTGACCCATAGCCTGTTCCGTCAGTTTTTCAGCAAATTCGCTGCCGCTGACAGAGGCAAAGCCGGGGATATTTTCCACCTTCGGCGAGAAGGTAATCTGCCCGCCGAAGGTTTCTTTTTCAATAACCAGCACGCTTTTACCGGCGCGCCGTGCATAAACTGCCGCAGTAAGCCCTGCAGGGCCGCCGCCTATAATGATAATATCAAACATGTCTGCTCCTTATGCTTTGAGGTACTTCTTGATATCGGAAACACCCTGATACTTTTCAGCCGTGCCGCCCACGACGATTGCGAGGGTGGGTGCCTGCTTTATGCCAAGGGCTGTGCAAAGCTCGGGATTTTCATCGGCCAAAAGCTTTGTGTAGGCTACGCCTGCCTTATCAAGGGTCATAGCAGCTACTTTACAGTTGGGGCAGGTGGCGGTTGTGAAAAGATATACGCCGTCCTGTACCGCTGTATCACATGCACATGCAGCCTCTTTTGCTTCGGGTTTTTTCGAAAGGTCACGTGCTTCGGCACCATCTACATTATAAACCTTGCGGTCCTTGTATTCCTGGCTCTTACCGTCGTTCCAGTTCTGAACGGGGCGGTAGTAACCGGTAATACGGCTGTAAACTTCCGTCTTTTCACCACAATCGGGGCAAACGAATTTTTCGCCCTGAATATAGCCGTGGTTCTTACATACGGAGTATGTGGGAGAAAGAGTGTAATAGGGAAGTTTGAAGTTTTCTGCAATCTTGCGGACAAGATTTGCAGCAGCCTTCCAATCCGGCAGTTTTTCACCGAGGAAGGTGTGGAATACGGTACCGGAGGTGTAAAGGGTCTGCAGCTCGTCCTGAATTTCAAGGGCAGAGAACACGTCATCCGTGTAGCCTACCGGAAGGTGAGAGCTGTTTGTGTAGTAGGGTGTGCCGTCCGTGCCGTCAGATGCGGTGCGGATATCGGGGTATTTCTTCACGTCATGCTTTGCAAGACGGAATGCAGTAGATTCTGCAGGGGTAGCTTCCAGATTGTAAAGGTCGCCGTACTGTTCCTGATAGTCAGAAAGGCGTTCACGCATGTGATTTAATACGTCCTTTGTAAATGCCTGTACTTTTTCGTCTGTCAGATCTGCACCCAGCCACTTTGCATTCAGACCTACTTCGTTCATACCAACGAGACCGATGGTGGAGAAGTGGTTATCAAATGTGCCGAGGTAACGCTTTGTATAGGGGTAAAGGCCTTCTTCGAGAAGCTTTGTGATAACGGTACGCTTTACCTTAAGTGAGCGGGCCGCAATATCCATCATCTTATCAAGACGTGCATAGAATTCCTGCTCATTTTGTGCAAGGTATGCAATTCTGGGCATATTGATGGTTACAACGCCGACACTGCCTGTGCTTTCGCCGCTACCGAAGAAACCGCCGGATTTCTTGCGGAGTTCACGAAGGTCCAGACGGAGACGGCAGCACATACTGCGAACGTCACTGGGTTCCATATCGCTGTTAATGTAGTTAGAGAAGTAGGGTGTGCCGTACTTAGAGGTCATTTCAAAGAGGAGACGGTTGTTTTCCGTATCCGACCAGTCAAAGTCACGGGTGATGGAGTAGGTGGGAATGGGGTACTGGAAGCCACGGCCGTTGGCATCACCGTCAATCATGATTTCGATGAATGCCTTGTTGACCATATCCATTTCCTTCTGGCAATCCTTATACTTAAAGTCCATTTCCTTGCCGCCGATGATGCAGTTGAGTTCTGCAAGGTCATTGGGCACTACCCAGTCGAGGGTAATGTTGGAAAACGGTGCCTGTGTGCCCCAACGGGAAGGTGTGTTTACGCCGTAAATAAAGGATTCGATACATTTCTTAACCTGATCGTAGGAAAGATTATCATACTTTACAAACGGTGCAAGGTATGTGTCAAAGGAAGAGAACGCCTGTGCGCCTGCCCATTCGTTCTGCATAATACCGAGGAAGTTTACCATCTGGTTACAGAGGGTGGCAAGGTGCTTTGCAGGTGCAGAGGTAATCTTACCGGCAACACCGCCGAGGCCTTCCTGAATCAGCTGTTTTAAGGACCAGCCTGCACAGTAACCTGTCAGCATGGAAAGGTCATGAATGTGAATGTCGGCATTTCTGTGGGCATCGCCGATTTCATCGTCATACACTTCGCTGAGCCAGTAGTTTGCGGTAATGGCGCCGGAGTTAGAAAGAATGAGACCGCCAACGGAATAAGTTACCGTGGAGTTTTCCTTAACTCGCCAGTCATTGATGTTGAGGTAATTATTTACAATTTCCTTATAGTCCAGAAGTGTGGCGCTGAGGTTACGGATTTTTTCTCTCTGCTTACGGTAGAGAATGTAAGCTTTGGCAACCTCGTCATACCCCGCCTTAATGAGAACAGATTCAACGCTGTCCTGAATCATTTCAACGGTGATGGAGTTGTTTTTAATCTTCGGTTCAAATTCTGCCGTAACTTTCAGTGCTAAAAAATCTATGATGTCAGTATTATACTGTTTGTCGCAAGCATCAAAAGCCTGTGTAATTGCGCCGCTAATCTTGGAAATCTTAAAATCAACGGCTTTTCCGTCTCTTTTAATAACATTATACATATTCTTTTTCTCCTTCCTTGTACATGGTCTTGTATCAAAGTGCTTTTATTATACCATATATAGTTTTCCATGTCAAGAAAAAAATACAATATTTTGTGTTCATTCTCCCCGAATTGCCGCCACAGGCACAAGAGATTGTGCCCGAGACCGCATTCTTATCATATTTTCTTCGGAAACAGGGGAAAACCCGCCCCCGATTAAATTCCCCGAATCTACAAAATTCTGGAGAAAATATGCCTTCGCGCCCTGAATGCGGGACGCTATATGTAGTATATCCTCCTCTGTATGGAGCTCATTCGTGACCGTTGTGCGAAATTCGTAGTCTACTTTTCCCGAAAGGAGAAGGTCTATGCTTTTTTCAATGGCCGCCGTGTCCACTTCCGTCCCTGCCGTAAGCGCATATTTTTCGAGGCTGTTTTTGATGTCCATGGCAACATAATCGAGAAGGCCTTCCGCAATAAGGTGGGCAAGGCGGTCGGGAAATGCGCCGTTTGTGTCCAGCTTTACCATAAAACCCATTTCTTTTATGCGGCGGATAAACGGCTCTATGTCAGGCTGGAGTAAAGGCTCGCCCCCCGTAATGCAAACGCCGTCTAAAATCCCTTCCCGTTTCTTTAAAAAGGCGAAGAATTCTTCCTCCTCCATCGTCGCCGAGGGGTCAATTTTCGTTACAAGGAGTGCATTATGACAAAAGGGGCAACGGAAGTTACAGCCCCCCGTAAATACGGTGCAGGCCGTCCGCCCCGGAAAATCAAGCAGTGTGAGTTTTTGTAAACCGTAAAGTTTCATATCTTTTCCCCTTACTGAAAGCCGAAAAAGCCTTCTTTCGTTGTATTGTTGCAAAGGCCGTATTCACCGAGGGTGGGCGCATCGCTCCTCGGTCTTTGCCATAAGCGGAATTCCTCGTCAAGGTTCCCCACCGGCACGTCGGGAGTATAGAAGGTATACGTTTGTCCTTCCGTAAGGCTATAAGGTGCCGTAGAAACATATCGCACGAAATACTGCCCGTCATCAAACCACTGTGTGCCCAATGGCTCGTTTAAGGTAAGCTTTGAAAGTGTTATCCGAAAGGTTGTTTCATCCTTTTTTACAAAATCCGTAAACTTTCCGGAGAAAGAGCTCATAAGCAGCGTATTCTCATATTCCATGCCGGCATAAGGGGTATCCTCCCCCGCAATACCTGCCCCGCCGCCGTTTGTATCATGGAAGGCGCCGGTGAACGTGCCGTCGGGCTTCAGTTCTAAATCTGTTCTCCATGTGCCGTCCTCGTTTTCCATCCAAAGGGAAAGCGCCCCTTCAAAAGGCAACTTAGACACGGTTGTTTCTTTGGTTTCTTCTGTTTTTTCGGGCCCTTCTGCCTCTTTGGGACTGCATGCCGCTAAAAATAACGTGGAAACCGCCAGTAGAATACAAAAAAGTTTTTTCATGAGAATTCCTCCATAAAAGTATGTTTGGATTGGATTTGTTCCAATCCGGGCGAATAATCGCCGTCCGAAAGTTTATCTATCAGTTTTCATATAAGTATTCCGGAATGTCCCCCGCCTCGAGGCAAAGGTTTTCCTCCACTCTTCCATATAAATCCAAAAGAACTTCCGTGCATTTTTTTGCATCGCAAATTTTCACTTCGGCATTGCCGAGTTTTCCAAATGTCTGAACCCCTTTTGCCACAAACATTTTTTCGAAATTGCCGAAATTTGCGCTGCCGGTGTTGCCATGATTTTGGAAAGGATGCGTAATTTTTCTGCCGTTATAATCTATAACGGTAACGTCCCACCCGTCCGGGTCGAGCCTATCGTCAAGATTTGCCATTTCGTCCACAGCATGGATAAATGTGTTTCTGTTGTTGCCCACACCAATCAGTAAAATTTTTGCACCAAGGGAGGCAAGCCGATACCAGCAGCCGCCTACGGGCGCAGGTGTTTGGGCGTGCTCGTCACCCTCCGTAAAGCTTTTCGCATTTTTCCCTGTCGCCCAGACTGAATGGGTCGGGTGCAAAGAGCGAATCCCGTCTTTCCGAAAAGCGGCAACCGCAGAAACTGCCCCGATATTCGGAACGGTGGTTTTCACATCATAGATGGGGTTTTCCCGTGTCACCACGCTCCATGTATGCGTCGGAATAATAAAAAGTCCCCGGGACAAGTATTCTTTGAATGTATCAATCAGCCCATCGATGCCGCCCTCCACTTCTCCAATTGCCTTGTAGGAAGTATGAATGAGCACCGTGTCATCAGGCTGAATTCCCATTTTTTGGAGCTGCTTTGTCAAATACGCTTTTGTGAACATACTCTCTTCTCCTTGTGGAATATAAAAAATTCATAATGAAGATTTCATGTATAAATCAGATGCCGCAATTTTAATGTACCGAAGGTGCAATTCATGAGCCGTAAGGCTCAATTCATGAAAATTTTGTTTTCAATTCATGCCGAAGGCAATTCATTGCGTTTGCTTTGCAAACTCATTATACCATGTAATAATAAAAAAGACAACCTTCGTAAGAAAATTGTCTTTTTATTTCTCGGGCATAAAATATCTCAGATACTGCTACAACGCCGTTATTTTATATAAAATTCAAAGTGAATTTCTTTTTCAGAGAGCCTGTATTTCTCCAAAAGCTCGGGACCGCAAGAGTGGGATCCAACACCTGAATTTTTATAATCAATTCGTATATTAGTACAATTATCTTTTGTAAGTTCGTCCTGATGGGTTGCCTGCATAAGCATTTCAGACGTGTAATGCGACACATTAAATTCCATGCTTTCTGCCGCTTCAAAGGATAAACCATTTTTAACAGCAAGAACTCTTGTTTTAATATGATTGCCATGCTCTTGAGGCATAATATAATTTACATACTCATCGTCTGCACTGCTTTCGTACCAATCCACCATTGAAGCATGGTACATATCACAGTAGTTTTCATAAGGACCCATACCATAATAACTGAAAGCTGATTTTTCGTAAGCTGTTTTAATTTCAAAACCAAGGCGCGGTAGCCAGGTGCATTTATCTTTTACAGTTCCATCAAGTGTGACCTTTATTGTTCCGTCTGACATCACAGTATATTTTACTATGTATCTGAAATACGGTGTTCTTGAAACACCAGAAAGGCTTCCTTTCACTGTAACATCTGCTCCACATAATGTACATTCATATACCTTATCAAACTGTTGGTCGAGATTTTCTCCCTGCCATGTATTGTGCCAGTACCAATTTTGTTTGATTTTTCTTTCGTTGTCGATTGGCGCACGCAAGGATGTTATTCTTATTGGTGCTTTGAGCTGTTCCTCTCCGTTTTTCACCATGCTTACAAATGTTCCTGAATGTTTTGAGAATGTATATCTGAAACCTTCTCCCTCAAACACAATAAAATTATTGTCCTCAGTTGCTTCAGCCGCTTTTGAATTCATAATCTGTTTATGTAGCAAAACTGGTATTTCCAGTTGTTTTTGAGCAACGCAATAGCCTGCTTTATTATACAAATAGCAATGAACATATGCACCAAGCTTACATTCCTTCGGCAATGTGATTTTGATTTTAGCCGTTTGCTTGGGTTCAATATCCAATGCAAATATGTTTTCTTCTGTTATTTCTCCGTCAACCTTTATCTGATAATTAAACTTATATTCAGAAAGATTGGTAAAATCATATCTGTTTAAGACAACTATTTCGTCGCCCGAAAGTTCACAGTCCATATACTGATATGCGGCTTTTACTTCAAGCGAGCCAGCTTTTAACCCTCTGTCATGGAAAACCATGCCATCTGCACAAAAATTCCCGTCATTAGTCAGTTCTCCCTCGAAATCACCACCATATTTAGGGACCCCGTTTTCTATTACTGTATGATCTGCCCACTCCCACACACAACCGCCAATTAACTTTTTATGCTTATATATCAACTCCCAATAATCACATACATCTCCGGGGCCGTTGCCCATTGCATGGGAATACTCACACAAAAAGTACGGATGTTTAAAATCAGGATTTTCCGCCTTTTGTTTTATTCCGTCAATGCTCTCATACATTTTTGAATAAAGATCCGTTCTGTCGGCATAATGCGTGGTATCAGTACCATAAAAATCCGACATTTCCGCTTCTCTGCAAGCATCCTCGCAATGCACAAGCCGTTTTATGTCGTTTGACCTTATGTAATCCATCATTGCGACATGATTGTCGCCGTGTCCACTTTCATTTCCGGTTGACCAGGAAAAAATTGAGCAGTGGTTTTTGTCTCTTTGGTATGCTCTTTCCATACGCTCAACAAAAACGTGTTTCCAAAGTGGATTTGCACAAAGCCATTCGGGATTGTTTAAACAGTCATAGCCACATCCTCCAGCTTCTCTATATGTACCTCCGTGGATTTCGAGATCGGTCTCAAGCATAACATAAAATCCAAGCTCGTCGCACATCTCAAGAAATTTCGGTATAGGAGGATAATGGGATGTTCTTATAGTGTTGACGTTAAGCTTTTTCATAAGAATCAAATCCCTCATAAGCTCTTCATCCGTCATACACCAACCGTTATGGGGGTGAGTGTCGTGATGATTTACCCCCTTGAGCTTTACCTCCACTCCATTTACCAAAAATTCATAATTCTTACCTATTTCATAGGTTACGAAGCCAACCTTCTGTGAAATAACTTCACCCTCATATTCAAACAAAAGCTCATAAAGATACGGCTTTTCTGCATTCCACTTTACAGGATTTTCTACCGTAAACTGCGTTTTATTTTCTGCATAAGTTCTTCCAAGTAGATGTCCTTCGGCGTCAAGCAAGGATATTTCGGCGCTTCCTTCAAATACAATACCTATAACATTATCATCAGTTGTAATTTTTATGTCTCTGATATGTCCCTTTGGTCTTGACAAAAGATACACATCTCTGAATATTCCGTTAAATCTGAAAAAATCCTGGTCTTCAAGATAACTACCCGAGCACCACTTTCGCACCTTTGCCGTAACAGTATTTGCACCTTTTTTCACATAGTTGCTTATATCAAATTCAGCCTGTAAATGACTACCTTGTGAATAGCCTACATATTTATCATTAATAAAAAGCTCAAGACAGCTTGATACACCTTCAAAAACAATATATGTATCACTATCTATATTCTGTATTTCAAACTCACGTCTGTATATCCCCATCGGGTTATTGTTGGGGATATACGGGGGATCATATGGATGCGGATATGCTACATTAGTATAGTTAGGATTCTCGTAGCCTTGAAGCTGCCAGCATGAAGGAACATCAATTTTATGCCATTCTTTTTCTATATAAGCTTCCTCAAAATCGCAGTCATAAAACTTAAAATCCCATATTCCATTGAGCTTTGTACATCCGTTCTTAGGAATATAGTATGCTCTTTGGACCTCTCTGTTTTCACTGATACAGTTTAAATTTTCATATTTTTTCATATAAACCTCTCCATTCTACCGCTTATCTGATATGGATTATAATTGACTTTGTATTTTTTATATAATATAATTATATTACGCAAAAAACTACTTTTCAACATAAAAATATTGCAGATTATATAATTATATTTCGAATGGTGATTTTATGAAAACAAAAACATATAACAAAGAACAACTATTATTTTTCCCGTTATATCTTACAACTGTTGGAATAAGATACAAACAGTCCAGGATGAAAAGAATAAACGGGTATGGACAACATCAGATTTTTCTGGTGAATTCAGGAAGCGGCATTTTGAAGATTGGCGGACAGTCATTCAACATCGGCAAAAATGATTTGTTTTATATTGCCGCAAATATTCCTCACGAATACTATGGCAACGATGACAATTTCAAAACGACCTATATCTCATTTTTTGGTGACGGTTTTGAAAAGATTCAGAAATATTATAACCTCCGTGATTTTGGTGTATATAAAAATAAAAACAGAGGATTGTTCAAATCCTCTGCTGAAAATTTATATGAGGCAATAGATACCACGCACGAATTATCAATGCTTTGCTCGCTTACCTTTTCCACCGTTATCTCTTATTTTGACGAAGCCTGCAAAAAAGAATACTCACCTATAGAAAAAGTATATAACTATATCGAAGAAAACTACTCAAAAATGATTACCTTAGAAGATATTTTAACCATTTATCCTTATTCAAAAACAAAGTTATGCCAGGATTTTAAAGAAAAATACAAAGCAACTATATTTGAAGTACTAACAAGCACAAGGCTTCGCCATGCTCAGAATATGATAAATGCAAACCCATACATTACATTAAAAAATATTGCTTTGTCATGCGGTTTTAATGACATAAGCTACTTTTGTAAGATGTATAAACGATTTTACAACTGCAGCCCGAAATCCGAAATTAATATTAAATGAAAGCAACGCGGACACTTGATTTTGATTAATAGAGTAATATTCATATATTAAAAAATATGTGAAAGTTTGTAAAAGTGTTTAGTTTACCCTTTGCATTCCCATTTTCACAGCATCAACATTTTGGGCAAAACTTACAAAAGCCGCATAAACACTGATGTTTTAGCCTTGCATCTTTCCTATCACTCTTTTTTACCACACCATCTTTTACAATTCAAGTTATAAGAAAAAAAGCTCTCCTTGGAAAAGGAGAGCTTTTCATATTATTTTGTACCGAAGATTCTATCCCCCGCATCGCCGAGGCCGGGAACAATATAGCCGTTTTCGTTAAGCTTTTCGTCAATATTGGCGCAGTAGATATCTACGTCCGGATGGGCTTCGGTAAGCGCCTTGATACCTTCCGGTGCGGCAATAAGGCAGAGGAAACGGATATGTTTTCCGCCCTTTGCTTTAATCTGGGTAATGGCATCGATCGCAGAGCCGCCCGTTGCAAGCATGGGGTCTACGACGACGATGATGCGCTCGTCAATATCCGGCGGCAGTTTGCAATAGTACGGATGGGGCTCCAGGGTTTCCTCATCTCTGTACATGCCGATATGCCCGACTTTCGCAATGGGAATAATGTTCAGAAACCCGTTTACCATGCCGAGGCCTGCTCTTAAAATGGGAACGACCGCCATTTTTTTGCCGGCAAGCTGCTTGCATTTTGCACGGCAGATGGGCGTTTCGATTTCCACTTCCTCGAGGGGAAGGTCACGAAGTGCTTCATAGCACATGAGCATGGTAATTTCTTCTACCGATTCCCGAAATTCTTTGTTAGATGTCTCTTTCATACGCAAAACTGTTGTCTTGTGCTGAATGAGGGGATGATCAAAAATTGTTACATTTGCCATAGCCATTCTCCCTATTGTTCTTCGTCCTTGCCCTTTGCTACAACAAGGTTTGTAATAATACCAAGAATGAGCGCACAGGCAATCGTTGTAATTTTAACAGCACCAATCTGCAGTGCCATGCCGCCGATACCGGTAATGAGGATTACGGATACGACGAAAAGGTTTTTGTTGTTGCCAAGGTCAACACCCTGCAGCATCTTAAGACCGGATACGGCAATAAAACCGTAAAGGGTAATGCAGACGCCGCCCATAACACAGTTGGGAATGGTTGCAAGGAACGTAACAAAGGGTGCTACGAAGGAAGCAACAATAGCAATAATGGCAGTTGCTAAAATGGTAACAACGGAAGCGTTCTTTGTGATTGCAACGCAGCCTACCGATTCACCGTATGTGGTGTTGGGGCAGCCACCGAAGATTGCACCGACAACGGAACCGATACCGTCACCAAGAAGTGTTCTGTGAAGACCGGGTTCTTCGAGAAGATCCTTGTCAATAATGGTAGAAAGGTTTTTATGGTCTGCAATGTGTTCTGCAAAAACAACAAATGCAACGGGAATGTAAGCCACAGCTATAGTAGCAATATACTGGGCATCAATTGCGGCAAAGCCTTTTGCAGCCTTGAGGAACGTAAAGTCCGGATACCACTGCATGTTCTGGAAAAGACCGAAGTTAATAATCTGGAGGGTTTCGTTGCCGGTTTTAAGACCGATAACGGTGAAAATTGCAGCAACTACATAGCCTGCCAGAATACCGATAATAAACGGAATGAGCTTTAAGCCTTTTTTACCGTATACAGAGCTTAACATAACGCCGAAGATGGTAACGAGTGCACAAAGAAGACCGATCCAGCCCTTTGCATCCATAACGTATACGCCATTTACTGCATCAAAAGCCGCAAACTTCAAAACATCGCCTACAGCATTGCCTGCAAGGGAAAGACCGATAATGGCAACGGTGGGCCCGATAACAACTGCGGGCATAAGACGGGAAATCCAGTTAACGCCTGCAAATTTTACGATGAGAGCAATGATTACATAAACAAGGCCCGCAAAGGCGGCACCGATAATGAGACCTGCATATCCTGCCTCAATACTTACGGCGCCTGCAAAAGCAGCGAGCATAGAGCCGATAAATGCAAAAGAAGAGCCAAGGAAAACAGGACTTTTAAATTTTGTGAACAGCTGATAAACAATTGTACCGACGCCTGCACCGAAAAGGGCAGCCGACTGACTCATACCGTGACCGATAATAGCCGGCACGGCAATGGTTGCAGCGAGGATTGCCAGAAGCTGCTGGAATGCGAAAATGAGAACCTGACCGAATTTGGGTTTGTCCGAAACCCCGTAGATAAGTTTCATACAATTTTCCTCCTTTGAATTTGTTTCTAATACTAAATATAGCAAATGTTCACGAATTTGTCAATATTAAAACACAAAATATGCATCAAAATGTCAAAAAAGGGGCTGTAAAAAAAGTCCAGACCGCAAAAAGGCTAAGTGACCGGAAAAAAGAGACGATACAAACTGAATTTGTATCCAAAATGAAGAAAAACTTCAAAAATTTGAAGTTTTTCTTTTTATATATGCCTTTTTGCTATGAAACAAACTTCGCCTCTCGCTGTACCCACGTACAGCTTCGGGTTTCCCAAAGCCCATGGCTTTGGCTCAGTTTGTCCATTCTGAACATTTTTTCCAATCCCCCAAAAAGGGGGCTGTAAATTTACAGCCCCCTTTTCGCTCATTGATTCTGGCTGCAGCATTTTCCCTGACAAGTGCCGCTGTCAGGGCAGCCGATACATTTCGTGCCTTTTTTCTTTGCACGGTAAATATAAAAGCCGGCAAGACCTACAATAGCAAGGATAATAGCAATGATTAAAATATCTATCAACGGAGCGCACCTCCCTTTTTATATTAAAGCGCAGCTGAATTTTTGCCGAGGGCATACTCTGCCTTCAGTTTCTGCCCTGACCGTATGCAAAGCATGGTTACAATTGCTGCCATGACGGCGACTGCCAAAAGACCGGGCACAAAACCTGCACCAAAAGCGCCGGTTGTAAAGAGTGTGCCAATTTGGTATACAAGATAACCCACGGTAAAGCCTACGCCCATCTGAAGAGCAATGCCGCCCCAGAGCCATTTTGCGCTCTTCATTTCCGCACGCATGGCGCCGATGGCCGCAAAGCAGGGGGGCGTAAAGAGGTTAAACATAAGATATGCAAGGGCCGCAACCTTTGTAATGGCAAACACGGTGGCGACCTCCGCCCCTGCGCCTTCCATAAGGGCAAGTTCCTCGGTGTCGATAAGGTTTTCAAGACCTACAAAGCAAACTGCCAATGTGCCTACAACGTTCTCTTTGGCAATAAAGCCGGTAACGGCTGCGGCAGCAAGTTGCCAGCTGACTACCCCGACAATGGGAACGAGAATGTAGGCAAACGGTCCTGCGATAGAAGCAAGAATAGAAGAATCTGCAGTTTCTGCAACTTGGAAGCTCCAAGTAAAGGTCTGCATAATCTGCACAGCGGTGTTACAAAGGAGAATAATGGTCGCCGCCTTTACAACGTATGCCCAGCCACGGCTGCACATAGACCGAAATGCACGGCCGAGGCTCGGCGCCTTGTATTCGGGGAGTTCAATAATAAAGAAGGATTTTCTTGCCTTATAGGCCGTAATTTTGTTAATTAAAAGTGCACAGAGGAAAATGAGGAGAATACCTACAAAATACATGAGAGTGCCCACATATGCCGCATCTTCAAAGAATGCGCCTGCAAAAAGCGCAATAACGGGAAGCTTTGCGCCGCAGGGCATAAAGGGCGTAAGCATAGCAGTGCTTCTCCGTTCTCTTTCCGAGCGGATGGTGCGGCACGCCATAATGCCGGGAATGGCACAGCCCGTACCGATAACAAAGGGAATTACGGATTTTCCGGAAAGACCCACTTTCTTGAAAATGGGGTCAAGCACAACGGAAACACGTGCCATATAACCGCAGTCTTCGAGTAAGGCAATGAGGAAATACATAACCATAACGAGGGGCAAAAAGCCGATAACGGCAATGACGCCGCCTAAAACGCCGTCTACGAGTAGTGCGGAAAGAAGGGGGTTTGCATCTTCAAAGAACCCGCCTACAAAGCTCTGGAAGGTTTCAAGCCAGGCCACAAGGGCATCTGCAACAAAGGGGCCGAGCCAAGCCTGGGAAATCTGAAACACGAGAAACATAACGACGGCAAAAATGGGAATCCCGAGCCATTTATTCGTAAGAACACGGTCAATTTTGTCCTGTTTATTTCTGGTCTTTGTAAGGACCTTTCTCGTTTCTACCTTGGAAACAATTTTATTGACAAAATCGAAACGCTTTCTGTCCGCTTCTTCCACGGCCTTTTTATCGGAAAGGTCAATGTCACCTTGCACAAAGGGGGCTTTCTGTCCCTTGCCGCAAATGGCAACCGCTTTTTCCACCACCTCACGAAGGCCCCTGCCGCTTGTGGAAACCGTTTCAAGAACAGGGCAGCCTAATTTTTCCGTCAGCGCTGCAATATTAATATTTGTTTCCTTTTTTTCGTTTACGTCCGTCTTATTCAGCGCTACCACAACCGGCACGCCCAGCTCTAAAAGCTGTGTGGTGAAAAAGAGGCTTCTGGAAAGATTGGTGCCGTCCACAATGTTAATAATAACATCGGGGTTTTCTTCTCTGACGTATGCGCTTGTGATGCTCTCCTCACTTGTGAAGGGAGACATGGAATATGCGCCGGGCAAATCCACGGCTACAAGTTCCTCGGCACCGTCATAAAAAGTCTTCTTAATAGGATGGGTTTTCTTTTCCACCGTAACACCGGCCCAGTTTCCCACCTTTTCGTTTCGCCCGCAGAGGGCATTATACATTGTGGTTTTGCCGCTGTTAGGGTTGCCTGCAAGTGCGATTCTCATTTTTATTCCTCCTTGTATATGTATGATTAGTTTAGACTAACTCTTTGCCAAAAAAATAATCACTTATCATGATTATTTTTTACACGGCAATCGCTTCGGCAAGCTGGGTATCAATGGTGTATCTGCCGTCTTTAATGGCAACAACCATGCCGCCTTTCAGATGGGAAATGACCGTAATGGGTTCCCCGCTGTAACAGCCGAGGGAAAACAGAAAGGCATCCAGCTCTTCGTCATCCGTTACAATGCCTTGGATAATATATTCTTTTCCTTCCTCTGCCTCGCGTAATGTCATTTCTCTCACCTGCCTTCTTACAAGATTAGTTTTATCTAACTTTAGTTAGTTTAACACAACTAACTTCCTTTGTCAATAGTTTTTTCAAAAATTTTTTTCTTGACAAAACGGGTAAAATAAGATATAGTAAATATACCCCCTAGGGGTATATAGAAAAGGAGGGAGATTATGCCGTACTGTTGTGAAAGAAAAAAACTTCGTTCCCCCGAAGAAAAGAAACGTCTTATAAACCGCCTTTCCAGAATAGAAGGGCAGATTCGGGGCATCCGTACCATGATAGAGGAGGATGCATATTGCCCCGATGTTTTAAATCAGGTTTCCGCAGCTTCTTCCGCCCTTTCTGCTTTCAGCCGAGAGCTTCTCTCCAGCCACATCCGCACGTGTGTGACGGAAGATGTGCAAAAAGGAAATGCAGAAAAAACGGAAGAGCTTTTGCAGCTTTTACAGAAAATGATGAGGTGATCCTATGACACAAAAATATAAAATCACAGGAATGAGCTGTGCGGCGTGCAGTGCCAGAGTGGAAAAGGCAGTATCAGGTCTTTCCGGCGTTGCAGCGTGCACCGTAAATCTTTTAACAAACACCATGGAGGTGGAGGGCACCGCCACGGATGCAGAAATCATTGCCGCCGTGGAAAAGGCAGGCTATGGGGCCGCCCCTGCAGGAAACGCCCCACCTAAGGCACAGGATGAAGAAAAAAAGAGCGACGGGGAAGCGTCGGCTTTAAAGTGGCGGCTTATTTCATCCCTCTTCTTTTTACTTCTTCTTATGTATGTTTCCATGGGGCACAAAATGCTTTCCCTGCCCCTTCCCCCATTCTTTCAGGGCAACCCTTTGGCGGCAGGGCTTCTGGAAATGCTTCTTTCCCTCGTTGTCCTCGTTATAAACCAGAAGTTTTTTATAAGCGGCACCTTAGGGCTTATCCGCCGTGCACCGAATATGGACTCCCTCGTTGCTCTCGGCAGCGGCGCTTCCTTTATTTACAGTACTTGCCTGCTCTTTGCCATGACCACCGCTGAAAATCCCCACTCGCTTTTGCATGGGCTCTATTTTGAATCGGCGGCTATGATTCTCGTCCTGATTACGGTGGGCAAAATGCTGGAAGCAAAAGCAAAAGGAAAAACCACCTCGGCCCTTCGGAGCCTTATGGCCCTTTCGCCGAAAACCGTTCTTCTCCTCAAGGACGGAAAAGAAGTGGAAGTCCCCGTTGCCTCCATAAAAAAAGGAGACATTTTTATTCTGAAGAGCGGCAGTTCCATCGGGGCCGACGGCATTGTTTTGGAAGGCCACGGCAGTATAGATGAAGCGGCCCTCACGGGAGAAAGTATTCCTGCAGACAAAACAGAGGGGGATCCTGTTTCCGCCGGCACCGTCATGCTGACAGGGTTTTTAAAGTGCCGTGCCACGAGCGTTGGTGAGGATACAACCCTTTCCCAGATTATCCAAATGGTAACGGATGCATCTTCCACAAAGGCACCCATCGCCAAAGCGGCAGATAAGGTTTCCGGCGTATTTGTGCCCATTGTAATAGGCATCAGCCTACTAACTGCCATTGTTTGGCTGCTTTTGGGAAAAGAAATTGGTTTTGTGCTTACAAAAGCCATTTCCGTTCTCGTTATCAGTTGCCCCTGTGCCCTAGGGCTCGCAACGCCGGTTGCCATTATGGTGGGCAGCGGTCTGGGCGCTAAAAACGGTATTTTATTTAAAACCGCAGCTTCTCTTGAAATGGCAGGCAGAATCGAAATTGTAGCCCTTGACAAAACGGGGACGGTGACGGAAGGCACTCCTGTCGTCACGGATATTCTGCCCATGGAAGGCATAAGTGCAAACGAGCTTCTCTCCATCGCCTATGCGCCGGAAGCAAAAAGCGAACATCCCCTTGCCCGTGCTGTGGTTCGGGCGGCAACCGAACGGGAAATCCCCCTTTCAGATACCGAGGAATTTACCGTTTACCCCGGTGGCGGCGTTTCGGCTTTCACAAACGGGGAGACCATCTACGGCGGCAGCCTTCGTTTTATTTCTCAATATATAAATGTGCCCGTTTCTCTAGAAAAGGTGGCAGAGTCCCTTTCTGAAGCCGGAAAAACACCCCTGTTTTTTGCAAAAGGGGAAACGCCTGTCGGCATTATTGCCGTACAGGACGCTATAAAGCCGGACAGTCCCGCTGCCATTAAAGCTTTAAAGAACATGGGCATCCGCACCGTAATGCTGACGGGTGACAATGAAAAGACGGCCGCCGCAGTAGGGAAGGCGGTCGGCATAGACGAAATTTATGCAGGCATCAGGCCGGGCGATAAAGAAGAAAAAATTCGTTCCCTTCTGCAAAGAGGCAAAACGGCAATGGTGGGTGACGGCATCAATGATGCGCCTGCACTCGTGCGGGCGGACCTTGGCATTGCCATCGGTCGGGGAACAGACGTTGCCATCGATGCGGCTGACGTTGTGCTTACCAAAAGCAACCTTTCCGATGTGGTCGGTGCCATTCGCCTCGGGCGTGGTACCCTCCGAAACATTTATGAAAACCTCACTTGGGCATTTCTCTATAACACATTGGGCATCCCCCTGGCGGCAGGTGTGTTCCTGCCCATCTTTGGCTGGGAAATGCATCCCATGTTCGGGGCGGCGGCTATGAGCTTATCCAGTTTTTGTGTGGTGACAAACGCCCTAAGGCTGAATTTCTTAAAAATTCATGACCCGAAAGGCGATAAATCCAAAAAAGAAAAGGAGATTAAAAAAATGGAAAAAGTAATGAAAATTGAAGGCATGATGTGCCCCCACTGCGAAGCAAGAGTGCAGGAGATTCTGGAAGGCATAAAAGGCGTTGAAAGTGCCCTGTGCAGTCACGAAAAAGGAACGGCCACCCTCACCCTTTCTGAAAACGTGGAGGATGCCGTATTAAAAGAAGCCGTGGAAGATGCCGGTTATACCGTCACCGAAATTTAAAAGAATTGACTTTTCCTCTTTTGTATAGTATAATAAACCTATCAGAGACGAAAGGGGATAAAAATGCAAATCAAGGAATCTGCTGAAAACTATCTGGAAACCATTTATATGCTCAGAAATAAGAAAGGCTATGTCCGCAGTATTGACATTGCCAATGAACTGCATTTTTCAAAGCCCAGCGTATCTGTTGCCATGAAGCAGTTCCGTATGGAAGGATATATCGTCACAAGCGAGGACGGGGATATCCGTCTTACGGAAAAGGGGCTGGAAATTGCCCGTAGAATTTATGAGCGGCATGAAATTCTGGCAAAGGCGCTCATTCTTCTCGGCGTGGATGAAGAAACGGCATATGCCGATAGCTGCAGAATCGAGCATGATATCAGCGACATTGCCTTTGAAAAAATCAAAGAGCATCTTTTGAAGTTTTCAAATCAATAAGACGCTTAGAGGGAGTGCATGAAGCACTCCCTTTCGTTTGCATAAAAAAGGACTGCGACTCTCGTCACAGTCCTTACTTTTTGCATGCAGTCTTAAAAGTCAGTTTTCTTCATAAAGCCGGGAAGCTGCAGGTCTTCCGTTGCAAAGTTTGTGGGTTCCGCAGAAGCCTGGGGCATAACGCCGAGGGGCTTTTTAAAATTGGGAACATCCAGTTCGCCGATATCCGTCTTCTTGGAAGAATTGCATCCGGTTGCAATAACGGTGATAGAAATTTCATCACCCATTTTTTCGTCAATGGCCATACCGAAGATAACTTCTGCATTTGCATCTGCACAGCTATGTATGAGGTTTGCAGCAGCATTCACTTCAAGGAGTGTCAGCTCTTCACCACCGGTTACGTTAATGAGAATGCCGGTTGCGCCATCAATAGAGGTTTCGAGAAGCGGGCTTGCAATTGCCATACGTGCTGCATCTTCTGCACGGTTATCGCCGGAAGCACGGCCAATGCCCATGTGTGCATAGCCTGCATCCTTCATGATTCTGGTAACGTCCGCAAAGTCAGCGTTCATATCGCCTGCGGTGTTAATCAGTTCGGAAATGCCGGAAACACCCTGACGGAGCGTTTCGTCAGCCATTTTAAATGCTTCTTTTACTGTTGTTTTTGCGCTGCAGAGCTGGAGAAGCTTATCGTTGGGGATTACGATGATGGTATCCACTGCCTCACGGAGTGCGGCAATACCTTCTTCAGCCTGATTCATGCGGCGCTTGAGTTCGAAGGAGAAGGGCTTTGTAACAATACCGACTGTTAAAATGCCTTTTTCCTTTGCGATGGAAGCTACAACAGGGGCTGCACCCGTACCCGTACCGCCGCCCATACCGGCTGTAACGAATACCATATCGGCATCTTCCAGAATCTTTTCGATTTCTGCGCGGCTTTCTTCTGCCGCCTTACGGCCGATATCGGGGTTTGCACCTGCACCCTGTCCTTTTGTAATTTTTTCACCAATCTGAATGGTCTTATCTGCTTTGGAACAGGTCAGTGCCTGCTTGTCCGTATTAATAGCAACAAATTCAACACCACGGATGCCGTTTTCAACCATGCGGTTAACAGCATTCCCGCCGCCGCCACCTACACCGACAACTTTAATAACCTGTGCTAAATCCATATCTTCGAAAGCCATGATTAATCCTCCTTAGTCTTTATCTATTTTATTGTATCGCTTTTTGGTGATTTATGCAAGAGAAAATTGAAATTTTTTACGATTTTTTTGAATTTTTTTAG
>JAFSCR010000016.1 GCA_017436645.1 Clostridia bacterium
ACCTCGTTGGCTCCCGTGGATCGGTAGGGTCTTCCTTCGTGGCGTTTTTGTCCGATATTACCGAAATCAACGCCTTGCCACCCCACTATGTATGTCCCGAGTGTAAGTACAGCGAATTTGTGGAAGGGGCCGCCATTTCCGGCTGTGACCTTCCCGATAAAGTATGCCCCAAATGTGGCACGCCCCTTTATAAGGACGGCCACGATATTCCCTTTGAAACCTTCCTCGGTTTTGATGGGGACAAGGCACCGGATATTGACTTAAACTTCTCCGGTGACTATCAGGGGGTAGCCCATAAATATACGGAAGTTCTCTTTGGCGCCGATAACGTTTATAAGGCAGGCACTATAGGTACCTTGGCCGAAAAAACGGCATACGGGTATGTTCGAAAATACTTTGAAGAACGGGGAAAAACCCTCCGGAAAGCAGAGCTTGACCGCCTGACAATCGGGTGCACAGGCGTTAAGAGAACCACGGGGCAGCACCCCGGCGGTATTGTTGTATTGCCGAAAGGCAGGGATATTAATGAATTTTGTCCCGTACAGCATCCTGCCGATAAGAGTGACAGCGACGTAAAAACCACACACTTTGATTATCACTCCATTGATGAAAACCTGTTAAAGCTTGACATTCTCGGTCACGACGATCCGACAGTAATCCGTATGCTTGAAGACCTGACGGGACTGGATGCAAAGAAAATCCCCCTCGATGATAAGGAAACCATGAGCCTCTTTACGGGGAAGGAAGCATTAAAACTCAAGGAAGATATTAAGAGTACCGTCGGCACCCTTGCCATCCCCGAATTCGGTACGGGATTTGTCCGCCAGATGCTGGTGGATACAAAACCGAAAACCTTTTCCGACCTTATCCGTATTTCAGGCCTTTCCCACGGGACGGACGTTTGGGTCGGCAACGCGCAGGATATCGTAAAAAGCGGCACGGCAAATCTTTCGGGATGTATCTGCACCCGTGACGATATTATGCTCTATCTCATTACGAAAAACGTGGCCCCCAAGCTTTCCTTCACCATTATGGAAGCTGTCAGAAAGGGGAAGGGCTTAAAGCCTGAATGGGAAGAGGAAATGCGTGCCCACGATGTGCCCCAGTGGTATATTGATTCCTGTAATAAGATTCAGTATATGTTCCCCAAAGCCCATGCGGCGGCGTATGTTACCATGGCATTTCGTATTGCCTACTGCAAGGTACATTATCCGCTTGCCTTCTATATGGCGTATTACAGCGTTCGTGCCGACGATTTTGATTATTCCATTATGGCAAACGGCCACGAGGTTGTGAAGGAAACCATGAAACGGCTTTCTGAACAGGAATCGAAAACACAGAAGGATAAAAACGTACTCTCCATTCTGGAGGTTTGTGACGAAATGTATGCCCGAGGGTTTTCCTTCTGTCCCATAGACCTTTATGAGTCGGATGCTGAAAAGTTCCGTGAAGTGGACGGCAAAATTCTGCCACCCCTTTCCAGTATGCAGGGACTTGGCGCTGCGGCGGCAAGAAGCATTGCCGAGGCAAGACGGGAAGGACCGTTTCTTTCGATTGATGATTTGGTGCAAAGAAGCGGTGCCAATAAAGCCGTTATTGAAATTATGACAAAAAGCGGCGTTTTGGATGATTTGCCCGAAATCAGTCAGACAACCTTGTTCGGACTTTAAAAAGTATTTTACCGCACGGAAATACGGCTTTGTTTCCGTGCGGTATTTTAAATTTTTTGGAAAAAACACTTGACAATATACTACAAATGTAGTATACTATGAAGGTCGCGTGGAGAGATGGCTGAGCTGGTCTAAGGCGCACGACTGGAAATCGTGTATGGGCTAATACCCCATCAAGGGTTCGAATCCCTTTCTCTCCGCCACGAATAGAGCACCCTTTTAGGGTGCTCTTTTTCGTGGCGGAGAGAATTTCAGGATCTGAACATTCGCCGAAGGCGAAAGTTCGTCGAAGCAAAGTTCGCGTAGCTCCGATTTTTTTGGCAAAAAATCATCCGCCTGCTTCCTTGCTTCTCCTCTTTCGTAAAAAGGCTTGCTGGCGCTACTGCCTTTTTACGAGTTTTGCGCCTTCGGCGCATATAAAAACGAAAGCACCCCCGAAGGGGTGCTTTTTATCTTGGATTTATATCATCTGTTCTGCCTAAAATGTAGTCAACAGAAGTTTTATATAAATCTGCAAGTTTTATCAGCATAGAAACCGGAATTTCACGAAGACCTCTTTCATATCTTGCATAAACCTGTCGGTTACATAAAAGATAATCGGCGACTTCTTTTTGTGTCAGGTCATTATCTGTTCGTAAATCATAAAGTCGTTTGAAAAACATTAAAACCACCTCTTGATTTTAATGTTACCATATGGTATTATATTATTAACAATATGGTATCATTTGGCACCATAACACATTGCGGGAGGAATAATATGAATATAAAGCTGGATTTATTAAAAAATGAAATTGTGGACTTTATAAAATACAAAATGGAGGAACTTGTCCTTGATGCATCGAAGATAGCAGATACGACCGCAATTTTGATGCTGGCAGAGATACAAGACGTAATAAAGGACGATGCAAATTCTGATTTTGATGCTGTGGAAAAAATTGTTTGCATATTTGAAAAATATAATATTGATTTCGGTTTCCGGCATGATTTCTGATAATAAAAAGCACCCCCGAAGGGGTGCTTTTTATTACTTATTCATTAAATTCATAGGGTGTATCCAGAAGTAAAACCTCGCTATTTTCTGCTGTTGTATCTGCATTTTCAACAACGAACACTTCTGTATCTTCCGAGAGGGCCAGATAGTGCCAGGTGTTTTTTGATACGTTGAAAGCGCTGCTTGCTATAAGAGGCGTTTCTGTAAATTTTTCACCTTCTAAAGTCAGCATTACTGCGTTCCCTTTTAAAAGCACGAAAATTTCGTCTGTTTCGGTATGCTTTTTTAGTTTGGACACCTTCCCAAAAGAAAAATTTTCATTTCTCTTTATAAATGCACACTTGAATCTTTCGCTGAAATACACAGCCTGAAAGCCGGTTTTTTCTGTTTTTAATTCAGATATCATATTTTCCTCTACTTATCATACTCTAAAACTTCCCAATCTGCAGGGGGCGTTCCAAGGTCGGGCACATCCATGGTTTTTCCGCCGGCGAGTGCCGATTCGTGGGCAAGAAGTCCGGGGATATTCCATCTCGCAACCTCCCAGATGTTTGTGGGGGAAAGCTTGCCTGTGGCATATGCCCTGCAGAAATCGTCAATTAAGAAATGATGTGTGCCGTTATGCCCGTTTCGGATGCCTTCGTATTCTTTGGGGAGCCTTGCGGTGGGCTGTACGGGAGAGGTGTCAACGAAACCGTCAGTATCTGCGATATCCTGTATCGCCTTGTCGTAGTCAGAGCAAATAAGGTTATAAATTCTTTCCGGCTGCAGTTTTTTCGTTACATCTTTCATAATAACCTTGCCGGGTCTGTCCTTATCCCAATGTGCCAGATGGTGCCTTGCAACGGCAAATTCGTAGCCGCCGTCCGTTCCGTAAAACTGCGAGACATAGGTCTCAGGGGACATCCAGCCAACGCATCTGTTTTCGCTGATTCGTGCAATACCGCCATTTGAAAGTTCAAGCAGCATTGCGGTGTTTGAAAAGGGGTTGTTGTAAATGTTTTGACCGTCTGTGCCGTAAATATCTGTTCTGGGACTTCCGGCAAAACCAAAGCCTACCACCTTTTTGGCATATACACCGGGCATGGCGGAAAGCACCATAGAAGTGGAATGGGTGGGATAATACATTGGCGGAATCCCTGCAAATTTACGCCACTCTTCGCCGCCCGAGCTTCTGAAGCTGTTTTCCATATTCCGGATATCGTGGTTGTACTGTGCTTCGGCATAAGTGAACTTGCCGAAGGTACCCTTTTTATACTCTTCTCTTAAAAAGATGGCAGGTGCTCTGTAAAAACCTGTTTCGCCCATAGAATATGTAAGGCGTGTTTTTCTTACAAGATCGGCAATTTCCACAAGCTCTTCCACCTTGGCGGCACCGGGAACTGCACTGTAAACGTGCTTTCCGGCTTTGAGTGCACGGATTACCAAGGGCCCGTGGGTTGTTCGGGGCGTAAAAATTGCCACAGCATTTACCTTGTCAGAGGCAAGCGCTTCTTCAAAACTGTCTATAATTTCAACATCAAATCTTTCTTTGAAATCCTCTGCTCTTTCACGGATAAGGTCGCATACATACACCTTTTCCACTTCAGGATGGGCTTTGAAAAGGGGTACAAAGAAGGGGCTGAATCTGCCGCAGCCGATGACTGCTATTTTAATCTTTTCCTTTGCCATCATTATTTCTCCTCTTTCTGATTTACGGTAAATTCCCATTCTTTTTCTCTTTTCAGGGTTTCAAACTGTTTTGTGTCGAGTTTCCAGTCCTCGCCCTCACGGAATTTCCGTTTAAATTTCTTCGTTAAAAGTCCTTTTTCTTCTAAATGAATATAGCACGCTCTGTCACACGCTCTTGCACAGATGGATGTGCGGTAGTAGTGCTTTGCCGGGGGATAGAAATAAATGTTATCCAGAATTTCCTTGGCCCCGTCCGCATCAAATTCTGCGGTGCCGTTTATAATATCCATTCTGTTTTCAAAACCCATAAAGGCATCCGGCGGCATAAAAGGGTTTTTCGAGCCGTTTGCGCCGTTGTAATAAACGCTGCAGCGCCACGGGTCCAGTTCGCCGCTTTCCTTTATTGCTCTTCCGGGACAAGCTTCAATACACTTTCCGCATCTGTCGCAAAGATTTGTATTTGCAAGCGCCGTAGGTGCAAGGACTGCATCGGTTAAAATAAAACAGTATCTTATAAAAGGACCGTATTCGGGCGTCAAAAGTGAATTTATCATACTTTTCTCGCCAAGACCGCACATAACGGCGCAGTTTAAAAAGTCAATTTGATGCTCCGCCATAACGCCCCTTACAACGTCGGTATAGTCCATTTCGGGATTGGTAGAGTCAGGGTCATTCACGATAAGCTGATTTTTCCTCTGGGGAACTGCGGTAAAGCCTTCCTCTTCAATTAAGTTACTTACATTAATCAGTGCAAGGGGCATAACCGTTTCTTCTAAGTTTTCAACACCCATTGTGGTGTATTGATAGTATGTGGTTCCTTCTTCTGCTGTCCTGTAAATGCCCCGCAAAACACGAAAACCAAGACCAATTACAGTTTTTGTTTCGGGGAAAATCTTAAATATTTCATCATCGGGAGAAAAGCGGTCGGCAGGGGCAAAGCCAACAATATCTGCATCATATTTTTTTGCACACGCTATAATTTGGTTATTCATATTTTTCCTGCCTCCTTCAAATGCTTGTAGCACACAATTTCACACGATTTGCCGCAAAGACAGGGGACATATCCAAAGTGTGTGTTCGGTAAAAACTTAAGCTCGGGATAAATTTTTTCTGCCTCTTCCTTATCAAACCGTTTTTCGCCGTTCAAAATAGCCTCACGCTCGGAGTGATCCTTTAAAAAGTCCTCTCCCATAAACGGATTTGATTTGTGTGCGCCTCTGTAATATACGCTGCATTGCCAGCTGTCTACGCCGCCGTCCCCGATGGCTTTTCCCACACAGGCACTTTGGCACTTTCCGCACCCGTCACAAAGGTCATCGGTAAAAGGTGCATCAAATTCGAGGGGCATATCTGTTATGATGTACACAAATCGCATAAACGTCCCGTATTTCGGCACAATCACCTTGCCGTGCAGACCTTCTTTTCCAAGTCCGCAAACCATAGCTGCCTTGTTATAATCAATGATAACATCGGGGACGGGCTTTCCTTCTTCCACGGGGCTTGCAAACTGCAGCTCATAAATCCTGCTTACCTCAGGATTTGTGGATTTATCCCCCTTTATCTTAAAACCGGGAACGTATCTTTGCAGGCAGGCGTCATACCCTTCATTTTCAATCATGGCACCCATTTTTAAAAGAAAGATTTCAGCAAAGCTTTCGTCTATGTACTTAACACCTAAATTTACATAGTTATAGTACTGGGTTTTTATGTCCATAGTGCTAAATAAGCCCTTTGGAACCTTTATACCAAAGCCGATGATGGATTTTGCTTTTGGTAAAATTGCAAACGGACTGCGCTGCGGGTCTTCACCTCTGAGAAGTTCCACATTCCCGATGCCGCAAATGCTTGCACCAAGCGCTTTGGCTTTTTCTTTTATATCTTTTGCTGTCAGCATACTTTCCCTCCTTATCGATCCATTTTCCAGGCTTTTTTCGTCCTTAAAGGTTCGTGGAAACGACCCTCCATACAGCCGCCCTTTTTCTCCAGAACACTTACGCAGGCACGGATGCAACCGCCGCATTTTGCCATATTATAACCCACCCAGCTGGGGAAGTACTTTTCGAGGGTAGTATAGACCTTCATGATTTCCTTTTCATTTGCAACATCTGTTTTTCCCTCTAAAAGGTCAAGCATACCGCCTTCGTTTTTGTCAAACACTTCTTTTGGAACAAAAGGATTATAATATCTGCCGCCGTGGGTGTAGAAGGCGTAGCACCGCCACATATCAATATCGCCCCATTCGATTTTTTTGCCGGCTAAATCAATGGAAATGGTTTTTCCTGATTTCAGGTCAGGAATACAACCGCCGGGGCATTCTCTTACACAAGCGCCGCATCTTCTGCAAAGGGGTTCGCCGGAATACATTTCGTCATATTCAAGCTCCGCATCCGTAAAGATGAATGCCACTCTCTGCAGCGGCCCGAATTCGGGCGTAAGGAGCATTTTGCTCCAGCCGATTTCGCCAAGACCGCAGGCGACTGCTGCAATTCTGAACTGAAACTGTAAGTCCGGCGGAACCTTTCCTTCTGAAACTTCACGGGTAAACTGCACACTTCTGTGATGGGCGGTTTTTCCCTTGGCGTGTTTAGAAACCTCAATCTGTTCTTCGGGGGAAAGTGTGTTTCCGGGGCTTCCGTCCATATCGGAAACGATGCCTCTCGCACCCGTGTTTCTGTATACTACCGCTTCATACCCTTCATCTTCAATCACCCTTCCCACGTGATGCAAAACTGCCGGTGCATAAATTTCGTTTATGCCGCCATACGCCATGGACGGATACTGGTAAAACTGTGTGCCTTCCTCTATCCCGCGCTGTACACCTCTCGGTATTCTGAAAACAAAACCGATCACACTTTTGGCGTTGGGGAAAAGATATCTCGGGTCCATTTCCTTCGGGGCGCCTTCGAAACGTGACATGGGTGCAATACCGCACTTGTCCGCACCGGCTTCAAGAGCCGCCCTTTTAATCATTTCACTCGTTAACATAAATGTCCTCCTCCAGTTTTATAATGGCTGAATTTTCATTGGAATAAATGAGTTTTCCGTCCGTAAGTTCCCGCTTGATTTTTGTGTTATCCACGATGTATGGGTATAGGGCGGAGGCGTGGTTTGGTTCAAGAAGCGAAAGCATGTTTCCGCTGTACTTTTTTTCGCCGATGTATGCTCTTAAAACAGAGAACGGGTCGGCATGCACCCTCGTGGCAAGCTTTAAGGAGGGGAAAATGCCTTCGTAAAGGTCGGTGTCCTCAGGCCTTATGAAGCTTGAAACGTCAAAAATTCTGTATATATTTTCATCCTTTTTCAGAAAGCGCTTACAAACACCCGAAAAATCATATCCGTTATCCATTTCAGAAATTTCGCTCTCGTGAGACACAAGATTATCATGAAAAGTGTGTGCCGAGCAGTGATTGAGGCATCCGCTGTTTGCCAGCGCATACAATTTTTTGCCGTTTGCATCGCACCATTCTTTTATTTTGTTGATTTTATCAAAGTCACGGTTTAATTCTCTTTTTAAATAAAAGCTGTCAAAATAATCGGATATGTATTCAAATCCCTCGACATTGCCTACAGACATATTCACCGAAGCGCGCACATCTAAATTTTCAAAATTATCTTTAATGAAGCGTGCAATGAGGGGAGAAGTGGTGGTGATGCCGTTTAACATATAGTTTTGAGATATATAATGTACGGTATCGCCTATTTTTTCAAAAAAGGCTTTTGACTGACTGTTCTTTCCGTAGCAAGTTGCATTAAACAGAAGATTTAAAGGTATTCCTGCTTCTGTGAGTTTTTTTAAATCGGCTCTTTGTTTTTCCCCTGCCTCGAAGGGGAGCATATCATTTCTTTTCAGCTGATTATTTCTGCCGTTGGGGAAATCACCCCACGAAAAATACACCTCAGAAATGCCTGCCTTATATTTGATAATCTCGTTTACAAAACTTTCATCTTTAAAAAGCTGATATCCAACCGAAAATTTCATATGGCACCTCCTTTTTCTTGACTATACCATATTCCTGTGTTATAATGTATAAAAAAATCAGCACAAAATATAACAAAACAAAGAGGCTTTGCATGAAACTATCTGATATAAACCCACATATCCGCTATGCGAAATATCACCTTGTTCCAACGAGAAATGAAAGCTACAGCATTTGTTATGACTGCCGTGTGTTTTATTTTGAAACAGCTTCCGGCGCCCTTTCCATAAACGGCGAAAAATATAACTTTTCAAACGGGGACCTTGTTTATCTTCCGCCAAAAACCAGGTATCGTTTCATCTTTAACTCTTGTGAAAACTTTAAAATTGCCGTTATAAACTTTGACCTTGTCAATGACTTTTCAGATAAAACAGATTCTTTCGGTACGGCAACAGATGAAAATTTCTCCCCGGATATTGCGCCCCAATACGAAATTTGTGCGGAATTGTCGGCACCAATCATCAGGAATCTGCCGGGCATAAGGCCGGATATCATTGTCTGCACCGATGCTTTTTTAAAAAAGCCTCTTTTCTTTCGTGAACGTGCCTCCGCATTTTTAAAACTGTGCCTATTAGAACTTGTGCGGAAAAATCATTTAAACAGCCCCAATTCTCGGCTTTGTGAAAAAGTGCTTGCATATATTCACGAAAACTATAATGATTTTTTGCTTACCAATGAAAAGATTGCCGAAAAGTTTAATTACCACCCGTACCATCTTAGCCGCATTATCAAACAGCAAACGGGAAAAACACTCCACCAGTATGTCACATATTACAGAGTGCGTGTCGCCAAAAATCTGCTTGTCACAACGGAATATGATATTGAGGAAATTTCCTGGCGGACAGGGTTCTCCTCCTCTGCATACTTTATTAAAACGTTCCGGCTGGATACCGGTATGACGCCGGGGAAATACAGAAAATTAAATTTTCAAAATACGGTTTAAAAAGACAGCTTGCTCGCTTCGTCCGTATAAAAAAAGCACCCCGACGGGGTGCTTTTTCAATTCTTCACATACTGCATTGGCGACATGCCGTATTTCTTTTTAAAGGCACGGCTAAAATACAAGGGGTCATTAAATCCGACACTTTGCGAGATGGCGGTAATGGAATCATAAAGCCCCGTGTCCATAACAGCTTTAGCGTGAGCAAGGCGTTTTGTTTGCACATATTTCTGTGGGCTTTGCCCGAAGTGGCTCTGAAAAATTTTGCGGAAATATGTGCCCGATACGCCGCAAAGCCGTGGCAGATTTTCAATTTTTAAATCGCAATCATAAAGATGTTTTTTGAGATGCTCCACAGCAGGCAGAATAATTTTGTAACTTTGCTTTTCCGCATACGTTTGTTCTTCTACATTTTTAAGATAGGCAAGAAGGCTGTAAAAAAGCGCATAACATTTAAAGTGTTCCGTACTTCCGCCGTATTTCCATAAATCGACAAGGCTGTTTTTATATTCTTCAGCATCGGGAAATTCTTCAAAAGGAGAGACGAAGGGCTGGACGGGGGAAATGTCTCCTTCAAAGGTGACGGCGACATAACGGCTCGGCTCCGCCGATGTGGTTTCAAAAGTATAGCTTGCACCTTTGGGGAGGAAAATAATGTCGCCTTTTTTCATATGCAGTGAAATGCCCTCGAATGTGTGACGCGTTTCACCATGGGTGCGAAGAATAAACGCGTTATTTTTCCTCGACTCTACAAAATTCGTTCTATGGGCAGAGGTACCGGCTTTAATATTTGTTATTTTTAAATTTTCTATGTTTTGAAACATGTTTTTTTATCCTTTCGCAGAAATTCTTTCTTTTATAGTATCATAGTCTGAGATTTTCCGCAAGGGTTTCGGAATGTTTTGTTGTGAAAAGTCCATGTTGTTGTGATTTGTCTATGTACTTATCTTTTCTCTGTGATATAATAATTCTGGCAAAAATGATATGCTGGGTTATAGGAACGGAGGCTTAGGATTTGCGCATACAGAATTAGTTGAGGAGAGAATTGAAAGTGAAAGAAATTGTCCGTGAAAAGAAAACGATTGACTATAGGTGGGTGATTGTCGCCTTATCGTTTTTGATGGTTATGATATGTCTTGGCTTTTGCAGTTCCCCGAAAAGCCTTTTTATTGCGCCTGTTACAGAGGCACTGGGGATTGACAGAGGTCTGTTTTCCATAAACGACAGCCTGCGGTATATTGCAACTGCGGTTATTAATGTTTTCTTTGGTACCCTTATAGGTCGTTTCGGTGCCAAAAAACTGATCAGTGCAGGTTTTTTATGCCTGATTTTATCACAGCTTCTCTATTCTTTTGCGACAAATGTTATTGTTTTTTACCTCGGCGGCATTTTTTTGGGGCTTGGCCTTTCATGGACAACTACAACAATGGTTGGCGCAATTGTAAATAAATGGTGCAAAGAAAATAAAGGCACAATAATGGGTGCCGTGCTTGCGGCAAATGGCATCGGTGGTGCCATTGCAATTCAGGTGGTAACGCCGATCATTGCTTCCGGCGGCTTTGGATATCGAAATGCATACAGACTGATTGCCCTTATTCTTCTCGTTGTTTGTGCCATCATTCTGATTTTCTTTAAAAACAGTCCGTCAAAAGACGATACGCCGATGACGAAGGCGGCAAAGAAATCCCGCAGCCGTGACTGGCCGGGTATTCCGTATGCCAGAGCAATTAAAATGCCGTATTTTTACTGTGCCCTCATATGCATTTTTATGACTGGGCTTATCTTGCAGTCGGTAAACGGTGTTGCTGCGGCACATATGAGAGATTGCGGTCTTGACCCTTCCTATGTTGGGACGGTGCTCAGCATTCATTCTCTTGTTCTTGCCGGGTTTAAATTTCTTGTTGGTTTTATCTATGATAAGTGCGGGCTCAGAACTACGGTGAATATCTGCATGTTTACCTCTCTTATCGTTATGATTCTGCTTGTGCTTATCACAGATTCCTTTGTCGGCAAAGTTTTTGCAATGATTTATGGCATATTCTCATCTCTTGCGCTTCCGCTGGAAACAATTATGCTTCCCATATATGCCGGAGACCTTTTTGGTCAAAGCTCATTTAATAAAATTCTCGGCATCTTTGTTTCGTTTAATACTGCAGGTTATGCAGTAGGCGCACCGATGATCAATTTTATCTTCGATAAATTCGGCAGCTATAATCCGGGATTTATTCTTTGTGCGATTTTAATGCTTGGTGTTATCATTGCAGTTCAGATTCTGATTAGTGCAGCACATCGCTATCAAAGAGAGGCTGAAGAAGCGGCAGCAAGATAAAAGGAGGGCAGGAATTGATGAAACGGGAAGAATTCTTAGAAAAAAAGTTTAACGAAATGTGTGAAAGGAATGCAGAAAAGAACAAAGCGTTCTATGCAAATCCTTCTATTGCAAAAATAGACCCCTTTAAAATTGCCGATGGGCTTTATTATGTGGGAGATAAAAAAGTATGCATCCATCTGATTGATACAGGGGATGGTCTCATTCTTTTGGATTCTGGGTATTTCGGCGCGACGCATCTTCTTGTAGACAGTATATGGAGGGCGGGATTTGATCCGAAAAATGTCCGCTGGATTATACATACCCATGGGCATCATGACCATTTTGGTTCATCGGAAGAGTTTCGCATTATGTATGGAACAAAGCTTGCAATCGGGCGCGTGGATGCAGAGGGACTACGGGAAAAAATGAAGCGCGGACATATTCCTTATGCCGGTTTTCCGCATGCAAGCATACCGCAGTTTGACCGTGAAATCGAAGACGGCGAAATATTTGAGCTGGGAAACTGTAAAATGCGCTGCATCTTGACGCCGGGACATACAGACGGTGTTCTGAGCTTGTTTTTTGATGTTACATATCAGGGGGAAAAATATCTTGCGGGAATGTTTGGCGGCGCAGGTGTTAATGCGTTAAGACTTCCTTATGTATATTATAATGAGAGAACCGGAGACCCTGCAAAGGAGATGCTTCGTTCGATTGAAAAAATACGGAAAGAGCCGGTGGTGGTTCATTTGGGAAATCATCCAAATAATAACCGCACACTGGAAAAGCGGTGCAAGCAACTGCAAGAAGGAGGAAATCCCTTTATTGCACCTTGCAGCTGGCATGATTTTCTTGATGAGCTCAAAGGGAACGTTGAAGCTGTTATGCAGGAAAATGAAGAATTGGAAAAGGAAATCAGCGAAAACTGATGGAATGCCTTTATAAAAAACCATCTGGGAATGGGTGATGGAATATGCACAGAAACAGTATGAATATGGTGCAGGGACCCCTCTGGGGTAAAATTTTAAGATTTTCGTTAACGTTTATGCTGACGGCAGTCCTCCAGCAGCTTTACAATGCGGCGGATGTTCTCATTGTCGGCAGATATGGGGGACAAGAGGCTCTCGCAGGTGTTGGCACCTGCAGTGTACTGGTGGATTTGTTTCTCAATTTTATTCTGGGGCTTTCAGCAGGGGCCACGGTTGTTCTCGGCCAGGCGATGGGAGCGAAGAATTCCAAAGGAATTGGTAAAGCCTCTCACACAGCCATTGCCATTGCCATTTATGGCGGCGCTTTGGCTACTGCTATTTGTTTTCTTTTTGCCGAGCCGCTTCTTCGCATGATTGATGTACCGGATAACGTTATGCCACAGGCACTTCTCTATCTCCGCATCGTGGTGATAGGCTTTATTCCGTCTCTTGTTTATAATTTCGGTGCCGCAATTCTCCGTGCAAAAGGGGATACGAAAAGGGCCCTTTACATTGTGTCCATTTCCGGCATTATCAACGTCCTTTTAAATCTTTTCTTTGTCCGTGTGTGCAATATGCGTGCGGACGGGGTAGCAATCGCAACTGTCATTTCCCAGATTTTTACCGCAGTGCTCATTTTATATGTACTTTGTCACGAGCCGGATGAAATCCGCATTTCAATCCGCAAAATCCGAATACATAAGGTTGAATTCTGGAAGATTTTCAAAATCGGTATTCCAACGGGGATTCAGAGCTCCGTATATTCCATGTCCAATATTATTGTCCAGTCCAGCGTCAACAGCTTCGGTTCGGCGGCGATTGCAGGTGCCGCCGCAACATCAAGCATTACAAAATTCTATAACGTTATGATAAGTAGCCTCTATCAGGCGGCACTGGTATTTTCAAGCCAGAACTTCGGGGCAGGAAAGTTTGACCGCATCAAGAAAACTGTCCGGATTTGTATGACGTATGTTCTGGCCCTCGGTCTTATCCAGTCTGTCATCACGTTTTTCGGCGGCAAATTCCTTGTAAGCCTTTATGCACCGGGGGATATGGAGGCGATTGAAATGGGCGTGCGGAAATTCAATATTATCGGGTATGCCTACGTCTTTTTAGGCCTTATGAACGTACTCAGCGGCACACTTCGCGGTATGGGGGCATCCTTCCTCAATATGGTCACCTCCGTCCTTGGCGTATGCGGCATCCGTATTCTTTGGATTCTTACTGTTTTTGCCGCCATCGGTACCTTTGAAGCTTTGTATCTTTGCTATCCCATTTCATGGATTGGCACGGGTTTCCTGCATTTCATCATGTTCATCTATGTGTTCCGAAAGGAAAAAAGGCGGAAAGAAACAGAATTTTGCACATCTTCCGTATAAAATTTACATTTTATTACATTTTTGTATTGAAATTTCTTTCAAAATATGGTATAGTATTTCCATTCAAGATAAATTTTTTGAAAAGGGGCATGCAAAATGAAGAAAATTTACGAAGGCAAAACCAAAGACGTTTATAGCCTTGAAAACGGCAACGTGCTTTTAAAATTCAAAGATGACTGCACGGGCAAAGACGGCGTTTTCGATCCCGGTGAAAATGCGGTAGGTCTTAAAATTGACGGCATTGGCCGTGAAAATTTAAAAACCTCCGTTTATTATTTTGATCTTCTTAAGAAAGCAGGCATTAAGACACATTATGTAGATGCCAACATTGAAGAAGCCACAATGGAAGTTCTGCCCGGTAAAGTGTTCGGCCACGGTCTCGAAGTTATCTGCCGCCTGGTTGCAACAGGCAGCTTTGTCCGCAGATACGGCGAATATATTGAAGACGGCACACCCCTTCCCGGCGGCTATGTGGAATGTACTTTTAAGAATGACGAAAAGGGCGATCCCTTAGTTACGGGCGAAGGCCTTGCAGCACTTGGCGTTATGTCTCCCCAGATGTTTGAAAGCATGAAGGAACAGACGCTTAAGATTACAAAGATTGTTGCAGATGACCTTAAAACCATTGGCCTTGACCTTTGGGACATTAAGTTTGAATTCGGTTATAACAATGACGAGGTTATCCTCATTGACGAAATTGCTTCCGGCAATATGCGTGTATATAAGGGTGATAAAATCGTTGAACCCGTCGAACTTACAAAGCTTATCTTAAATCGTTAAAAAGAAACTGAAAGCACCTCGAATGAGGTGCTTTTTTGTTGTGCTAAAAAAATTGACACATTTTGCCGCTTTTTGCATACAGTATAGTGAGGCGAATTTAAAATAACGTCTCGAATGGAGATGAGGCAATGAACGTACAAGTTCGGTCTATGACAGAAGCAGTCAGAATCAGAAATGCGCTTATGAAAAAAGGAATTAGCGCAAAAGTAATACAGACGCCGCTCTCCATGCGGCAGGGCGGTTGCGGATATTCTCTCGTGATACGTCCCGAGGCGCTCGGGGAAACTGAAAATACAGCGGCTAAAGCCGGCATCCGTATTCTCAGCGTGGAGAGACGAGAAAAATGATTTATCTCGATAACGGCGCAACCTCTTTTCCGAAACCGCCCCGGGTTTCGGCGGCGGTCTGGCACTGCCTGCGGCACTATGCAGGGAATGCAGGGCGGGGCGCACACAAAATGAGCGTTTTTGCGGCAGAAAAAATATGGGAGACCCGAAGCCTTTTAGCTTCGCTTTTCCATATAGAGAACCCCGAAGTGATTGTATTTACGCAAAATTGCACGGAAGGGTTAAATCTTGGGATAAAAGGGATTTTACGCCCCGGAGACGATGTTGTCATCTCCGACATGGAGCATAACAGCGTATACCGTCCGTGCATTGCCTTGGCGGAAAAAGGCGTCCGCACCCTTTTTGCCGAGGCGGACGATGACGGCACGGTAAGTCCGGAGGCGATTTTAAAATCGGTTACGCCCCGCACCCGTATGGTTTGCCTGCAGCATGCTTCAAACGTAGGCGGCGGCATAAATCCCATCAGGGAAATCGGTAAAGCGCTTCATGAAAAAGGCATTCTTTTTATGGTGGATGCGGCGCAAACAGCAGGTTGTGTGGACATTGATGTTATGCGGGATTATATTGATATCCTTGCATTTCCCGGTCACAAAGGTCTTCTTGGGCCACAAGGCACAGGCGGATTGTACGTGCGAGAGGGAATAGATATCCACCCTTTAAGGGAAGGCGGCACGGGAAGCAGTTCGGAAAGCCCTTTCATGCCCGATTTTTTACCGGACAGGCTTGAAAGCGGAACCTTGAATCTGCCCGGCATTGTGGGCCTATTGGAAGGTGTACGCTTTGTACTTCATCATGGGGCCGAGAACATTGGCAGACATGAAAGAAATCTCTCCATGCGCTTTGCAGAAAATATAAAGCACTTGCCCGGCGTCCGCATTCTGGGGCCGCAAGAGGGCATGCAGCGTACAGGCGTAATCTCCCTTGCAGTTGCCAAAAGAGATGCAGGAGAAATTGCGGATATTTTAAACAGGCGATACGGCATTGCCGTCCGTTCGGGCCTTCACTGTGCACCCCTTGCGGCAGAAAAGTTCGGCGTTTTAAAAACGGGAAGTGTGCGGTTTTCGCCCGGCGTGTTCACTTCTGCCCGTGAAATGGATTACGCATTTCGGAGTATGCGGGAAATCCTTTCGTAAAAGCATAAAATAAAAGCTGTGTGCATATTCTTTAGGCACACGGCTTTTTAAAAGGGGGCATTTTATGCGTATTTACGATTTTCGGCAGAAAGAAGTCATCAATCTATCCGACGGGGCCCGTCTCGGCTACATATTTGATGCAGAAATCAATACGGAAACAGGACAAATAGAATCCTTTATTATTCCGAGACAAGGCAAGGTCCTCGGCATTTTCGGTAAAGATAACGAATACGTTATTCCTTGGGATTGCATTAAAAAAATCGGCGACGATATTGTACTTATCGACACCGATTTATAAAATCTTTATATTCCTCGTAATTCATAAGGGCATTTACGGCAGAGAGGAGTGCTTTTCCGGAAAGTCGGGGCGGCAGAGACAGATGGGACGATAAAAGCGCACGCTTTTCGGCGCTGTCATCTTTTCCCGAAAGGCCGTCTTCATAAAAATCAAGCTTTGTAATGGGACGAGCCGCATCTTCCTTTTCCGTGGAAACAGCTGCCAATGCCTTAAGAAGCACTTCGCCTGTTTGTCCTTCCACACCGAGTGTCCCTTCTTTGGAGGGACGAGCCTTTCGCTTTTCCTTTCCCAAGACGGCAGGGATATAGGCGTGGCGCACCGTGCCCGATTGAATCCGCTCCGAAAGAAAAGAGCGGATTTTAAAGCCTGCAGCGTCCGAGTCCATTAAAATGATGATGCCGTTTTTTTCGGCAAGCGAGCGGATATAGGAAAGGAGCGCCTCATCCGTAAAAACAGAAAAGCCGTAAGTGGGAACGATGAGGGCATCGCAAATACCAGAAAGGGTAATTTTATCATATATACCTTCTACAATAATTGCTTCTTTGATTTTCATTACATCTGTGTTGTGGGTGCGGCGGAAAGCGCCCCGAGAAAGCTGTTTTCGCTGTCGAGGGTAATTTCCGCTTTTCCGTTCTCCTTGTAATTTACTACGGTTATGGATGCATTTTGGGGGGAATCAATTTGAGAAAGGGAAGAAAGGGGCACGCCCACCCAGCCTGTTTTAAGAACACGGATTGGTGTGGCGTGGGTCACAATGGCAACGGTTTCACCTTTATGTTTTTCTAAAATTTCGGCAACGGATGCATACACTCTTTCCCATAAATCCCGCATATTCTCACCGCCTTCGGGTCTAAAGTCGGTGGTGCAGGTACGCCATACCTTATAATCCGCCGAGGCGTTTAAAAAGTCAAACCCCTTCTTTTGCCAGATGCCTGCATGCACTTCCCTAAGGCGTGCATCCCGAATAAAATCAATGCCGAAATGAGATGCAATGGGACGGGCTGTTTCCGTGCATCTTATAAGGTCACTCGAATATATGGCGCTTATGGGAAAGCTTTTTAAAAAGTCAGCCATTTTCTCCGCTTGCCGAAGACCGATATCCGTAAGCGGAACGTCTATATGTCCTGCAAAAAACTTTTCCGTGTTGGCAAGGCTTTGCCCGTGACGGACAAAGATAAGTTTTGTGTCCATTTTATGTATGCCTTTCTAAAGAATTCTGCCGCCGTCTCCGGCGCTCGTTATATAAAAAGAGGGGGCGTAGCCGATTTTTTCGGTGTATATGCGGCTTACATTTTCCGTAAAGGCATCCACACTGTCACCTTTTACAAGGCTTACCGTGCAGCCGCCAAAGCCTGCCCCTGTCATACGGCTGCCGATGCAGCCACTTTCCATTCTGGCGGCATTGACGAGAGTATCAAGTTCCTCGCCTGTAACTTCGTATAAATCCCGAAGAGAATCGTGGGAATCGTTCATAAGCTTGCCGAAGGATGCAAGGTCACCGCTTTTTAAAACGTTTACCGATTCCTTCACGCGTGCACATTCTTCCACCACATGGCGTGCGCGGCGTGCACAGGTGGCATCTTTTATAAGGTGTACATTTTTTTCAAATTCTTCGGGAGAAAGGTCGCCAAGGCAGGAAAGAGAGGGCATAGCAGTTTGTAAATCTCCCAGCGCCTTTTCACATTCTCCTCTCCGCTCGTTGTATTTACTCGTAATGAGGCTTCGCTTTTTATTGGTGTTTGTAATTACGATGCGGTATTCACCGAGAAAAAGCGGTACCGCTTCATAGGATAAATCCTTGCAGCAAAGGAAAATGGCGTGGTTTTCTTTTCCCATGGCGGAGGCAAACTGGTCCATAATGCCGCAGTTTACGCCTACGTATTCTATCTCCGCTCTCTGGCCCACCTTAGCTATTTCCCGCATATCGGGCATTTTGCCGGTTGCCATATGGTAGAGGCAAAGGGCGGTGGCAACTTCAATCCCTGCAGAGGAGGAAAGACCGCCGCCGTGGGGCGTGGTATCGTGGAAAAGAAGGTCACAGCCCGAAACGGGCACGCCGTCTTTTAAAAGAATATCGGCAACACCAAGCTGATAATTTCCCCAAGGGATATTTTTATATGCAGAAAGGCAGGAAAGGTCTGCCTCCACATAATCGGGAAGGTCAGTAGCACGAAGGCAGATTTTATTGTCGCTTCGTTTTCTGGCAATGATGGTTGTACCAAGTGTAATGGCGGCAGGAAGCACTACGCCGCCGTTATAGTCCGTATGCTCGCCGATGAGATTGACTCTGCCGGGAGAGGCATAGGCAAAAAGCTCGCCGCCTTCGCCAAAAAGAGAGCAGAATGTATTTTTAAGAGAAGTAATATCCATTTACCGCTACTCCTTTTCCATAAACTTTTTATATGCCCTGCGAAGTTCCTCGGCTCTCTCTTCCGGAGCGGTGGGGTTACAGTGGGCCCAGGCCCCCGTTTCGCTGGAGGCATTGAATTTCTGTTTGTCTCCGGAGCGCATAGGCGGGAAAAACTCAATGTGGAAGTGAAAATCATTTGCGTCACCCGTGTTTACGGGGGCGTTGTGCATACACATCATATAGGGGAAGGGGAAGTCAAAAAGACTGTCCAGCATGCCTACGGTTCTTTTTATGGTTTGCCCCAAAAGAAACCGTTCTTTTTCCGTAAAGTCCGTAATATAACGGACGCATTTTTTCGGTGCAATATAAACGCCGTAAGGGTATTCCGTAAAGAAAGGGAGAAAAACCGTGAAGGCTTCATTTTCAAAGATGATACGTTTTTCAAATTTTTCTTCTTCCCGAAGCATATCGCAAAGGAGACAGTTTTCCGTCTCTTTCCGATGGAGACGGAAGGATTCCGTTTCCAGCTCCAGCTTTTTGGGGATAAACGGATAGGCGTAAATTTGCCCGTGGGGATGAGGCATAGAAACGCCTACAAGCTCGCCACGGTTTTCAAAAATGAAAATATATTTATGGTTTTTATCCTCAGAAAGGGCGGAAAACCGCTGGCGCCATAGGGAGACAAGCTCACTGACGTGCTCGTCCGAAAGGTCAGGGAGCGTAGCCGTATGGTTTTTGGAATAGAGAATAACCTCGCATTTTCCATAGCAAGGCGCCGTTTTATATACGCCGCCGCCCACTTCGTCCGGCGAAGGGGGCATAGGGGAAAGCGCAGGGAAATCATTGTCATATTTAAGCACCGTGAAATCATCAGGCACCTTTCCCGAACCGGGACAAAAGGGGCACCAGTCTTTCGGCATATTGGGGCGTGCCTGCCTATGGGATGCAATCATGACCCAGTCACGGGTTAAAGGGTTAAAACGAAGTTCTGCCATGGGAATTCACCTTTCTATTATGCTTTGATTTTATAAAATTCTTCTTTTCTGCGGAGGACTTCCGCAAATTCACGGGTATAGCCGTCGTCGTGCTTGAAGTTAAACACACGCTCCACCTTGTCCGGCAGAAGAAGACGGCTGACGCCGCCGGCCCCGAGGGCAAAAATGTTGGCGCAATCCGTCATGGTGACGGTGTTATAAAAAGAATCATATCCGGGGAGGGCATAGCCCACGTTTTCAAGATTCCCTACCGTAGCCTTCTGGCGGTACATATAGTAGGGACGATAGCCTACTGCGGAAGCTTCCCGATAGGTGTAGGCAAGCATATCGGAAACCTGCGGGTAAAGGGACACATCCTCACCGCTCTGCCCGATTTCGGAGGCTCTTTTTACATATAAGGTATGTACGGTAATGCTTTCAGGCGCAAGGCTTTTTACCGTGTCAAAGGAATGGCGGTACATCTCAAAATTCTCGCCGGGAAGCCCTGCAATAAGGTCAGTATTCACGTTCGTAAAGCCTTCCTCCCGTGCGAGAGCGAAAGCAGACAAAAACTGCGCCGACGTGTGGCGGCGGCCGATTCGTTTTAAAGTTTCGTCATGAAGCGTCTGAGGATTTATGCTGATGCGGTTTGTGCCGAAGGCCTTTAAAACCTGAAGTTTTTCACGGGTTATGGTATCGGGGCGGCCTGCTTCCGTTGTAAATTCCATGCCGCTATACACGGGGAGGAATTTCGTGATGCCCTCGTGCAAAGTGCGAAGCAAGGGCGCCTCAAGGCTTGTAGGCGTTCCGCCGCCGATGTAGATACTACGAAGGGAAAGGCCCAGATCTTTAATAATTTCGCCTGTTCTTTGAATTTCCAAAAGAAGAAGGCGAACATATTCCTCTTTTTTTGTAGTGGCGCCTGTTCCCGAAATAAAGGAGCAGTAGGCACAGCGTGTAGGACAGTAGGGAATACCGATGTAAACACAAACGTCTTTGGGGTTTCTGGGGTGTTTTCCTTCCTCCAGCGCTACTTTCACCGCAAGGTCGATTTTATCGTCATATGCAAGATATGTTTCTTTTAAGATGCGGCGGACTTCTTTTTCGCTATTGCCCTCCTCCATGAGAATACGGACAAGCTTTGCAGGCCGCACGCCTGTAAGAATCCCCCAAGGTGCAGGGAGAGGCGAAAGGGGGCGGAGCGCAAAATAAGCACTTCGCTTTATAAGATTGCCCAGTTCCCGCTTCGAAAAAGCTTTCGTTTCCGCTTTTTCCGTATACGTCACCGTTTCGCCGTGTGCGGTGGCCTCAGTGGTGACAAAAGTCGTACCGTCTTTTTCAGAAAGGCTACTCTTTAAGGTGATATTATCATGATTCGGAAAGAAAAGCAGAACCATTTGTTCTGCTTCATATTCCATAGAATGTCCGTCACTTTTAAGCTTCAATTATACCCACTCCCAGTCCATATTTGCAAACGGATTCCCACGTCGTTCTTCACCAATTGTGGTTTCTCCCTCGTGACCGGGATAAACACGGATGTTTTCGTCCATTAAGAGAAGACGGCGGATGCTTTCTTTCATCATATCTTTGTTTTCACGGTCGAACTTCCCGATAGAACGACGGAAAAGTGTGTCACCTGAAATGAGCGTATTTCCGGAAAGGAAACAGGCGCTTCCCGGGGTGTGGCCGGGGGTGTGCAAAACGGTAAACGTTTCATTTCCCACAGAAAGGGTGTCACCCTCTTCAAAAAGCACATCTGCCTCACAGCCGTTATAGGGAAGGCCAAATTTTGCGGCATGGCTCGTTTCTGCGTTTTCCAGCATGGGTGCATCGAGACGGTGAATATAGATAGGGATGCCAAAATGCGCCTTCAGCTTTCCTGCCGCATCGGCATGGTCAAAGTGACCGTGTGTAAGCCAGATGGCGGAAGGGGTAAGCGCTTTTTCGGAAATCACCTGTATCAGCGCATCTGCCGCGCCGCCGGGGTCTACAATGGCAAGAGAGGTGCCGCTTACAATAAAATAACAGTTTGTGCCGAGGGGCGGCACCCGTAAACACGTAAGTTCCATAAAAGCCTCCTACTGATGCAGACGGATAATGTTAAACACACCGGGAACGGTGAAAAGGCGTTTAATCAGCGTGTTGAGCTGGTCAGCGCTTTCGATTTCCACCGTCAGGTTAATAATCGCCATTTTGTTTTTGAGAGAACGGGAATTGAGGGCCGCAATGCCGATTTTGCCGTCCGTAATTGCATTGGTAATATCGGCAAGAAGACCTTTGCGGTCGGTGGATTCAATCTGAATATCCGATAAATAAGAACCTTTTTGATTATCCGTCCAGTAGCAGGATATAATTCTCGACTTGTCTTCTTCGGAAAGTGCCTCTGGGCGGACGTTTACACAGTCCGCACGGTGAACGGATACGCCACGGCCTTTTGTAATGTAGCCGACGATTTCATCACCGGGGATAGGCATACAGCACTTGGAAATACGGACAAGGCAATTGTCGATACCGTGTACGGTAATTGAAGAACCGCCACTTGTACGCTTTAGGGGTGCAAGCGCTGTCTTGATTTCTTCCTCGTGTGCTACCTCATGACTGTATTCCTTAAGGCGTGTGACAATCTTAACTGCCGTGATGCTGCCGTAGCCGATGGCGGCATACATATCGTCTGTGTTTGCAAAGCTGTAACGTTTAAGACACTGGTCAACTGCATCTTTATGGAAGAGCTGGGACATGGAGAAGCCTTGCCGCTTCAGCTCTCGTTCTACAGATTCCTTGCCTTTTACGATGTTTTCTTCACGCATTTCTTTCTTAAGCCATGCGTTGATTTTGCTTCGTGCCTGATTCGTTTTGCAGATTTTCAGCCAGTCACGGCTTGGGCCGTGCACCGAGGAGGATGTGAGTATTTCAACAATATCGCCCGTCTGGAGCTGATAGTCAAGGGAAACAATTTTGGAGTTTACCTTGGCACCCATCATCTTGCTGCCCACGGCACTGTGAATGGCGAAGGCAAAGTCAATGGGCGTTGAGCCGGAGGGGAGGTTGATAACGTCCCCACGGGGCGTAAAAGCAAAGACTTCGTCTGCAAAAAGGTCGATTTTCAGGGTTCGCATAAATTCTTCTTCGTCCGTCAAATCCTTCTGAATATCAAGAAGCTGGCGAATCCAAGCAAATTTTGCATCGGCAGAATCCTTCGATTCAGCATCGGCTCTGCCTTCTTTATATTTCCAGTGGGCCGCAATACCGTGCTCTGCGGTGCGATGCATTTCAAAGGTACGAATCTGGATTTCACAGGGACTGCCCTCAGGACCCATGACCGTCGTATGCAGGGACTGATACATATTGGGTTTCGGCATGGCAATATAATCCTTGAATCTGCCGGGGATGGGAACATACAGTTCGTGTACCATACCGAGCACCGTGTAACAGTCGCTGACCGAGTCCACGATAATGCGGACGGCGAATAAGTCATAAATTTCGTCAATGGACTTATTCTGTGTATACATTTTTTTGAATATGCTGTAAAAGCTTTTTGCTCTGCCTTCCAGCTTATAGTGAATGCCCATGCCCGTGAGCTTTTCGGCAAGGGTTTCTTTAATGGCATCAATATAAGCATCCCGCTCGTTTTTCTTTTTGTTAATGCTTTCTACAATTTCGTAGTATGCAACGGAATCGAGATGGCGAAGCGCCAAATCCTCAAGTTCCATTTTCATTTTGGAAATACCGAGGCGATGGGCAAGGGGTGCAAAAACTTCAAGGGTTTCCCGTGCCTTTATCAGCCGCTTTTCAGGCGGCATGTTTTTAAGCGTTCGCATGTTGTGGAGACGGTCTGCCAGCTTTATGAGAATAACACGAATGTCCTTGGCCATGGCCAGAAACATTTTGCGAAGGCTTTCCATCTGCTGTTCTGCTTTGTCGTGAAACTGAATTTTTTCAAGTTTTGTAACGCCTTCAACCATAAGGGCAATGTCTTCGCCAAAGTCCTTTTTAATATCGTCAAAGGACACAGGGGTATCCTCAATGACGTCATGCAGAAGGCCTGCTGCGATGGCATCGGTATCCAGCTCCATGTCAGCGAGGATGCTTGCAACCGAGAGAGGGTGCACAATGTAAGGCTCGCCCGATTCCCGCTTCTGGGTTTTGTGCATATCTACCGCAAGAGCATATGCCCTGTCCAGAACCGCAAAATCAGCATCCGGCTGGTATTTTAAAATTTTCTCTTTCACTTCAGAATACATATTTGCAACTGTGTTTTGCATATTGTTTTCCTCTTTCTACTGTTTCCTTCTAAGGTCCTGCAGAATAATCTGGGGCGTACTCTGGCCGCCGTAATTATTTATATTCAGCGTGCCCACAACGTCGAGAGAGTCGCCTTTATGCAGGTCTTCCGAAAGGCTCCCTTTTCCGAAAGCGACGCATTCCACGCTCGTGCCGTCTTTAAAAAGTCTTAGGAAAAGATGCTTATTATCTTTAGAAGTGCGGACGGATGAAATGCATGCATCCGAAAGCAAAAATACGGGTTTGGTGTTTTCGGCACCAAAAGGCTCCAGCACCTCAAGCATTTCAGCAATCTGCAGAAGGGGGAGAGAAATATCAAGGGGCGCATCAATATCAATGGAAGGCGTCATTTGTTCTTCCGTAAGCACGGCATTTGCATATTCGCACAGGGCATCCGAGAGCGCCGCAATATTCTCTGTGGGAACGGTAAGCCCTGCCGCCAGAGCGTGACCGCCAAAGCGGGAAAGAAGGGGAGCAGCACTTTGCAGTGCCTCAAAAAGGTTCAGGCCCGGAATGGAACGGCCGCTTCCTTTTCCTTCGTTGCCGTCTTTTGAAATGAGAATGGTAGGTTTCCAGAGCTGTTCCGTAAGCTTTGAGGCAATAATGCCGATAATGCCGTGGTGCCAGCCTTCATGCGCCAGAACAACAACCTTTTTATCTGCATAATCCCCTTTTTCAATAAGGGCGAGTGCTTCCTCCAAAATGCCGTCACCCGCTGTTTTCCGTGCTGTATTCTGGTTATCCAGTCCCAAGGCGATTTCCTTCGCTTCCGATTCGGAATCGGTAACAAGAAGGCGGACAGCCGGCGTGCAGCTTCCCATTCTGCCTGCGGCATTGAGCCTCGGTGCCACACAAAAACTGATTTGATAGGACGAAAGGGATTCGGCACTGATGCCGGAGGCTTCAAAAATAGCGGAAAACCCTACGGAAGGCATTTTGCGCATTTTGCGAAGGCCCAGGGCCGTCAGCGCACGGTTTTCGCCCGTTAGCGGCACAACGTCCGCAATGGTGGCAAGGGCGGCAATATCACAGTATTCCGTAACGGCTTTTTTTGTGTCGCCGCAAAGGGCTGTGAGGAGTTTGAAAGCAACCCCTGCACCGCAAAGTCCTTTAAAGGGATACGGGCAATCTGCCTGTTTGGGGTTTATAACGGCGAGGGCATCAGGAATTGACGCCCCTACAGAGTGATGGTCCGTAATAATAACGTCCATACCGAGGGATGTGGCAAGTTCAGTTTCCCGACAAGCCGTAATTCCTGTATCAACAGTGATTAAAAGTTTCGTGCCGTCATGCCGGATTTTACGGACAGCCGCTTCGTTTACGCCGTACCCTTCCGTTTCCCGGTCGGGGATGTAAAACGAACAATCTGCACCAGAAGTGCGAAAGTAGGAAAGGAGCATTGACACGGAGGAAATGCCGTCCACGTCATAGTCCCCGTATATGGTGATTTTTTCCTTGTCCCGCATTGCTTTTCGGATTCTTTCCACCGCTTTGTCCATATCTTTCAGGAGAAACGGGTCATGGAGTACCGAAAGCCCACCTGCCAGATAGTCTGCGGCTTCTTTAGGCCCTACGCCTCTGACCGCTAAAAGGAGCGCCAGAAGGGGTGAAACAGAAGCGGCATTTTGAATGGCGGAAACCGTATCGGGATTTACTTTTTCATATAATAAATTCCATCTTTTATCCAAAGTTTTATCCTCATTATCAAAGTTTCATTTCATTTTATCATAATACAATGAAAAAAACAATATATTTCTGTAATTTTTCCCGATAGAAATGGTGAAATTATGCTTTACAAACAAAAAGCTCCATGGTATAATGATATAAGATTTATACGTATGCTAAAATGGAGGATGCTATATGCCGATTCGTATTCCGGACTCATTACCTGCAGCCGGTATTTTGCAGGGTGAAAATATTTTTGTTATGACGGAGAAACGGGCCCAGAGCCAGGATATCCGTCCCTTAAAGATTGCCGTTTTTAACCTGATGCCCACGAAAATTGCAACGGAAACACAGCTTATCCGTGCGCTCAGTAACTCCCCTCTGCAGGTGGACCTTGTGCTTCTGCATGCGGAAACCCATCGCTCGAAAAACACATCCGAGGAGCATCTCGCCTCGTTTTATAAAACGTTTTCGGATGTAAAGCATAAGAAGTTTGACGGTCTTATCATAACGGGTGCACCCGTTGAAATGATGCCCTTTGAGGAAGTGGATTACTGGGAAGAACTTTGTGCCGTTATGGAATGGTCCAAAACGAATGTTACAAGTACACTCCACATCTGCTGGGCATCTCAGGCAGCCATGTATTATCATTACGGTGTTGAAAAGCACCCCATTCCCGAAAAGATGTTCGGCGTGTTCCGCCACGAGGTGGTATCTCCCCGAGCACCCTTAATGCGTGGGTTTGACGATATTTTCTATGCGCCCCATTCAAGACACACGGAAATCCGTGAAGAAGATATCCTAAAGGTGCCCGAGCTTGAAATTATGGCAAAAAGTCAGGAGGCAGGGGTGTATCTGTTTGCCTCCCGTGACGGGAAAAACGTGTTTGTAACGGGACACTCGGAATATGACCCCGAGACCCTTCATAATGAATATATACGGGATTTGAATCGAGGACTTCCCATCGCTATGCCGAAAAATTATTATAAGGACGATGACCCGGAGAAGGAACCCATTGTCCGTTGGCGTTCCCATTCCCACCTTCTTTTTGTAAACTGGCTCAACTATTATGTTTACCAGATTACACCTTATGACTGGGATGCGGAGGATGCACAGAAATGAAAATAAATCCCCGCAGTATGTATGCATATGTATATGCACTTTTAGAAAACGTGACGCCGCTCCATACCGATTGCGGAGAAAAATGCGGCGGCAGATGCTGTGCGGATAGTGACGAGGGGACGGGAATGTATCTGTACCCTGCCGAGTCGTGCATGTACGAGGCAAGGCCCGACTGGGCAAAAATAGAAAAATCCGGCTTTTTTTACGGCGACAAGGAAGCGCTCATCCTATCCTGCCCCGGTCGGTGTGACAGGCACCTAAGACCCCTTGCATGCCGTATTTTTCCGCTTGTTCCGTATAAAAAAGCGGGTGAGCGGATGAAAATAATCTATGACCCCCGTGCCGCCTCCATGTGCCCGCTGACGCCCAAAGAACTGACAGATGATTTCGTGGAAGCAGTGCATGCGGCAATGCGGATTGTTTCGAAAACGAGAGAGGGACGGGCTTTTATTGAGGCCCAGTCCGTTTTGATTGATGAATATGTAAGAATGCACCTTTAAAGGAGAAATTATGTACGTAATCGTGGGGCTCGGTAATCCGGGCAGACAGTATGAAGATACCCGTCATAATGTTGGATTTAAAACGATTGATTATCTTTCCGGCAAATGGGATATTCCGGTGAAGAAAATCCGCTTCCGTGCCCTTATCGGGGAAGGTATGGTGGGAAGGGAAAAGGTTCTTCTCGTAAAGCCATCCACCTTTATGAATTTAAGCGGCGAAAGCGTAGGGGAAATTGTTCGCTACTACAACGTGGAACCTGAAAATGTCATTGTAATTCAAGATGACGTGGCACTTCCCATAGGCCGCCTTCGCATCCGTACGAGCGGTAGCGACGGCGGACATAACGGCATTAAATCCATTTTGTATCATTTACAAAGTGATAAGTTTATAAGGCTTAAAATCGGTGTCGGTGCGGCTGCACACGATATGGTTTCCCATGTTCTCGGTACGTTTTCAAAAGAGGACGGTGTCTCGGTTACAAACTGTATAAAAGTTTCCGACGGCATTATGGAAACCATTATGGAAAAAGGCGTGGGCGAAGCCATGAACCGATATAACAGTTTCGGTAAAACGGAGGCGTAATGGAACAGTTTTTTGCGCCCCTTGGCGCACTCGAGGAATTTAATACGCTTTGTGCGGCAGTACGGGAGAAAAAAGGTGCGGTGCACGTTGTCGGCGCCGCAGAAACACAGAAAGCACATCTCATTTCAGCGCTTATTTCCGAGACGGGAAAAAGGAGCGTTGTGGTAAGCTGGAGCGAAAGTGCCGCCCGGCTACTTTCCGAGGAGCTTTCTTTTTTTTCGGACCGTGTCACCCATCTTTCGCAGGGCGATTTTATCGAGCGGTTCGCAGAAAGCAGCGGTTATGACCTTTCCGCCGCCCGTGCTTCCCAGCTTTACCGCATTCTGGAAGGGGACACGGCGGTACTTTCTGTCGGCTGTCTTTTGGACTTTATCATGCCGCCTAAAAAATATAAAACCGTAACTTTAAAAGTAGGCGACACAGTTTCTGACCTTGCCAGCCTTCTGGCGGAAATCGGTTACAGACGTGTGCCCATGATAGAAGGCACGGGTCAGTTTAGCGTGCGCGGCGGCATTTTGGACGTTTTTCCGCCTACGGAGGAAACCCCTGTCCGTATCGAGTTTTTCGATACGGAAATTGACAGTATCCGTGCATTTGATCTGGCGAGTCAGGCCTCCACGGAAAATCTTCAGGAGGTGCATATTATTCCTGCCGAGGCGGGAAGCGGTGACGGTGATATCCTCGATTATTTTGATGAGGACACCATGTTTATTTTCGATGAACCTCAGCGCATTTCCGAAGGGGCGGCGTCTTATGCAGAAAGCGTCAGACAGAGAATTGAAACCCTTGTAATGAAAGGCAGTGTCAAAGAAACAAAAGAGTCGTACATGCACGACTATGCTGTTTCCATGGAAAAAATGAAAAAGGGGCAGATTGTAGGCTTTTCTGCCATCAGCAATATTTGTCCCGATTTTAAACCTGCCGCTTTGGTAAAAGTTTCCGGTGTGGTTCTTGCCTCGTACGCCGGCAAAATGGACCTTCTTTCCGAAGATGTAAAGCGCTGGAAGGAAAATGATTATCATATTTTTATTCTTGCAGGAAGCGGCGGGCGAGCGAAAGGCATATACGAAGCCCTCGAAGAAAAAGGTATTCTTTCCGTGATTGCAAAGCCGGGAGAGGAAACGGGCAGAGGCATGGTGGCGATTTACGATTTGCCCCTTTCGAAAGGCTTTATTTATTCTGCTGTGAAAACCGTTTTCATAAGCGGCGGCGATATTTTTGTAAAGCAGAACAGAAAAAGACGTGTGGCACTGGATGGTGCCAAAGCGCTTCGCAGTTTTGATGAGCTTGCCATTGGTGATTTCGTCGTCCACCGTGTCCACGGTATTGGCAAATTCGTTGCCATGGAGAAAATTGAAACCGACGGCGTATTGCGGGATTATTTAAAGCTTTTATATAAAAACAATGACTTTTTGTATGTTCCCGTTACCCAGTTAAACCTTCTCTATAAGTATTCCCATGCAGGGGCGGATGCTCCCGAGCCCCGTGTCAGCCGTCTGGGCGGTGGCGAGTGGCAGAAAACGAAGTCAGGCGTCAAGCAGTCCGTAAGAGAGCTTGCAATAAAGCTTATTGATTTGTATGCGGCAAGAAGCCAGATGACAGGCCATGCATTCTTAAAAGATACGCCATGGCAAATGGACTTTGAAAGTGAGTTTCCATATACGGAAACGCCGGATCAGCTTGCCTGTATCCGGGAAGTGAAAAAAGATATGGAAAGCCCACGGCCCATGGACCGACTGCTATGTGGGGATGTGGGATTCGGCAAAACGGAAGTGGCAATCCGTGCGGCGTTCAAATGCATTATGGAAGGGCTTCAGTGTGTATATCTTGTGCCCACCACCATTTTAGCATCCCAGCACTATGCCCATTTTGCAAAGCGCATGGAGAATTTCCCCGTAAGAGTCGAAATGCTCTCCCGTTTCCGTACGGAAGCCCAGCAGAAGAAAATTATTGAAGGCCTTAAAACAGGTGAGGTGGACGTGGTTATCGGTACCCACCGCCTTCTTGGGAACGATATAACCTATAAACGGCTCGGCCTTCTCATTATAGACGAGGAACAGCGGTTTGGCGTCGGTCATAAAGAAAAAATAAAAGATATGAAAAACGGGGTAGACGTCCTAACCCTTACGGCAACCCCCATTCCGAGAACCCTGAATATGGCCATGACGGGGATTCGGGATATGAGCGTTCTGGCAAATCCTCCTGAGGACCGTCAGCCCATCCAGACCTATGTATTCGAATACGACGCAGGCGTAATTCAGGATGCTTTGGAAAGAGAGCTTGCCCGTGGCGGTCAGGTCTATTATGTATATAACCGTGTGCAAGGCATTCACCGTGTGGCAGACTCTCTTCGGAAAATGATGCCCGAGGCTCGGATTGCCGTAGCCCACGGCCGCATGAACGAAGAAGAACTGGAAAATGTTATGACCGGCATGATGGAGAAGGAGTACGACATTCTCGTCAGCACCACCATTATTGAATCCGGTATTGATATTCCCAATGTCAACACGCTTATTGTAGAAAATGCCGACTGTATGGGTCTGGCCCAGCTCTATCAGCTGAGAGGCCGAGTTGGCAGAAGCGGCAGAGTGGCCTACGCCTATCTTACCTTCAAAAGAGATAAAGCGCTATCGGAAATTGCAGAAAAACGACTTTTGGCCATTAAAGAATTTACAGAGCTCGGCTCCGGCTTTAAGATTGCCATGCGGGATTTGGAAATTCGTGGGGCCGGCAATCTTTTGGGGCCTGAACAGCACGGGTTTATGGCAAGCGTGGGTTATGATATGTACGTCCGCCTTCTGGAAGAAGCCGTTTCGGAAATGCGGGGCGAGGCGAGAAAGACGGAAGCCGTTATTGACCTTGTTATTGATGCAGGTATCAGCGACAGTTACATTGAAGATCCGCGGCAAAGGCTGGAAGCGTATCGCCTTGTGGCCGATATCGGAAGTGACGAAGAGGCGGAGGCAACAATTGAATCGCTGATTGACCGTTTCGGTGACCCGCCACCGAGAGTTTTGCGCCTGATTGACGTGGCTCTCCTTCGTGTTTATGCAGAAGAGGCAGGCATTGGTGAGGTCAGCCAGAGCGGCGGCAGAATTTTCCTGTATTTTGATAAAAAACCCAGCATAGAGATTCTGAGTCGTGTTATGGAAGAGAGCAGAGGAAAACTTCTGTTTAATGCAGGGGACAGACCGTATTTGCAGCTTAGGGAAGGCTTCCTCAAAAATATGAATGACACGGAAAAGTTAAAAAAATTATTAAAAGACTTGAAAATATAGCCAAAATGAAGTATAATAACAAAGATATACATGATTTTTGCGAAAAAGGAGAGTAAAAGTATGAAAAGAGTGAAAGTTTTAGCGCTTATTGCGGCAATGGTAATGCTTCTTTCCGCATGTAATGCAATTAATGTCACAAAGGTGGCAAATATCGGCGATGTCACCGCCCAAAAGCCTGAATTTATGTATTATCTGGAAATGGCAAAGAGTGAAGCCTACCAGCTTGCACAGGCTGAAGGTAATATTATTCAGAAAGATGCAGACTGGGACACCGTTATGGTGGAAGGCAAAACTGCTGCACAGTATGCCAAAGATAAGGCGCTGGATAGCCTTAAGATGATTCTTACGCTGGAATCCAAAGCGAAAGCTGCAGGGTTTGAAATGGAAAATGCAGAAACAGAAATTGCAACGCATAAAAACGATATGATAGAACAGATGGGTGGCAGATACGGCTACGAACAGACCCTTTCTAAAATCGGCGTTGACCTTGATGCTTTCAATGCAATTATCGCAAGAAGCGTTTATGCAAACGCTTATATGCAGAAGATGGCGGCAGAAGAAGCCTATCAGCCTTCTCCCGAAGCTGCAAAGGAAAAATATGATAAAGAATATGTGTTTGTCCGTCACATCCTGATTTCCAATCAGGCTCCGCAGGACGAACTGATTGTAGATGAAGAGGCCGCAGAACCCGTTGATTATGCAGCAGAAGCCAAGACGGAAGCAGAAGATATTCTCAAAAAGCTTTCCGAAGGTGCGGACTTTGTTGCGCTTATGAACGAACATTCCGATGACGGCCGCGGGGAAGACGGCAAGCTTTCCAGCGACGGTTATATTATGACAAACAACGGCCAGATGGTGCCCGAATTTGAAGAAGCTGCCATGAAGCTGGAAGTCGGTGCATATACAACCGAGCTTGTAGAAACCACATACGGCTATCACATCATTAAGCGCTATGAACTGCCCCAGACAGGGACACAGTATGACGAAACAATTGCCCAGATTACTTCCACGCTGCTTGGTGAAAACGTAAAGAATCAGGTATATGCATGGGCAGATGAACTCGGCTTTACCGTAAATGAAAAATTTGTTTCCAAACAAAAGATTAAAATGGAGGAGTAAACCGTGTCCGGACATTCTAAATTCAGTAACATAAAGCATAAAAAAGAAAAAAGTGATGCACAGCGTGCGAAAATCTTTACGAAAATCGGCAGAGAAATCGCCGTTGTCGTAAAGCAGGGCGGTCCTGACCCGGAAGTTAACGGCAAACTCAGGGACGTTATCGCAAAAGCACGTGCCAACAATATGCCCAATGATAACGTACAGCGCTGCATTAAAAAAGCAGCAGGGACGGATATGGCAGATAATTACGAAGAAATTATCTACGAAGGCTACGGTCCCAGCGGCGTTGCTGTTATTGTAGAAACCTTAACGGATAACCGCAACCGTACTGCGGCTGATATGCGCCATTATTTTGATAAGTACGGCGGAAATCTCGGCCAGAGTGGCTGTGTAACCTTTATGTTTGATACAAAAGGTGTGATTGTGGTAGAGGGAGAAGGCGCAGACGAAGAAACCCTCATGATGGAAGCTCTGGATGCCGGTGCGGACGATTTTTCTGCAGAAGATGATTTCTTTGAAATCGTAACGGCACCCGAAAATTTCGGTGCTGTGCGTGAAGCAATCGAAAACGGCGGCTACAAAATTGCATCTGCAGAAATTATGCGCCTGCCCCAGACCACCGTTACCCTTTCTGCAGAAGAAGACCTTAAAAATATGAACAAGCTCATTGAAATGCTTGAAGATAACGATGATGTGCAGAACGTATACCATAACTGCGATTTGCCGGAAGAAGACGAATAATAAAAAAATTGCTTAGCACAGGCTAAGCAATTTTTTATAGTTCATTTAATACGGATTTAAATCGTATGCAGTTTCCGTATGATTTCATTTCCAACCTCTTCTGTGGTTGCCGTTCCGCCAAGGTCGGGGGTGAGAACCTTCTTTTCGGTTAAGACCATTTCGATGCACTTTATCAGGCGCTTGCCCCAGGCGGTGTATCCGAAAAAGTCAAGCATCTGGCTGGCGGACCATACAGTTGCCAAAGGATTTGCTTTGCCACATCCTGCAATGTCCGGTGCCGAGCCGTGAATCGGTTCAAACATGGACGGAAATTCCCGCTTTGGATTTAAATTTGCGCCTGCCGCAAGCCCCATGCCGCCTGCAATGGCAGCACCAAGGTCCGTCAGAATATCACCGAACAGGTTAGAAGTGACAACCACCTCAAAACGCTTCGGGTCTTTAATCATAAACATGCTTGCAGCATCCACAAGGTAAGAGTGGGTTTTTACTTCCGGATATTCTTTGCCCACTTCTTCAAAAATTTGATCCCAGAAAACCATGGAATAATTTAAGGCATTGGCTTTACTGATGCTTGTAAGGGATTTATTTTGCGACTTTGCAAGCTCATAAGCATAGCGAATGACACGCTCGCAGCCCTTGCGGGAAAATACGCCGTCCTGAATGACAACCTCATTGGGCTTTCCTTTAAACAGCCAACTACCGCTGCCGGCATATTCGCCTTCGGTGTTTTCACGGACAAACACCATATCCACGTCTTCGGCAGAAATGTCTTTCAGAGGTGTGGGGGCACCGTTTAAGAGTTTTACGGGGCGGAGATTGATATACTGGTCAAAGCTTTTTCGGATAACGAGGAGTAAATCCCAAAGAGAAATATGGTCCGGCACACCCGGTGCACCGACTGCACCGAGGAAAATGGCATCAAAATTTTTAAGGGTTTCAATGCCGTCATCCGCCATCATTTTCCCTGTTTGCTTATAATATTCACAGCCCCAGGGGAAGTGGGTGAATGCAAAACGGAAGCCGCCATCAAGCGTTGCGACTTCTTCCAAAACCTTGATTCCCTCTCGGATGACTTCGGGACCTATGCCGTCCCCTGCAATTACTGCAATTTTATGTGTATTCATATTTTAACCTCCATTTTAAGATGATTTCATTATATCTCCTGCGATTGTATTTGTAAAATATATATTTTATTGACAATTATAGGAATTTCCTATATAATAAAATAAGACAGGAGGTGCAAGATGAATCTGAATCAGTTAAAATATTTTTGCACGGTGTGTTTATTTCAGACAGTATCCGATGCGGCCGAATATTTACATATATCCCAGCCGTCGTTATCCGGCGCAATAAAAGACCTTGAAAATGAATTTGGGGTGCGTCTTTTCAGGCGACACCATCGTGGCATGGAACTGACGCCTGAAGGCGAAGTGCTGTATAAAATGGGGAAGGATATTATTTTACGGGCGGAGCAAACCGAAAATATTATGAAAGATTTAGGTAGAGAACGTAAAAAATTGCGGCTTGGCGTCCCGCCCATGATCGGGTCCGTAATTCTGCCTAAAATTTATCGGGATTTTTTCTCCGTGCATACAGATATTACGCCGGAAATTGTAGAGGGCGGCAGAAACGACCTTGTCCAAAAGCTTTCCGAGGATTATCTCGACATGATTTTTGTACCGCATAACCGACCTTTAGATTCTGCATTTTCCACTATGGAGGCGGCACGCCTTGAAATTGTGTGCTGCACGCAGAAGGATAGTCCGCTTTTTTTGCAGGATGTTGCCACGCCGTCCTTGCTTAAAAACATACCGCTTGTATTATTTGAGGATAGTTTTTTTCAAACAGAGGAAATCAAGAAATGGTTTGCACGGGGAGACGTTAAACCGAATATTCTTTTACAGACTGCACAGCTATCCACGATGCTTAGCATCATTTCAAATCAAATAGCAGCCGGCTTTATGTTCAGAAAGCTGATTGAAAAAAATACGGATTTTAAGGCAGTTCCGATGCAGTTGCCGTTATACGCTAATGTCAGTCTTGTATGGAAGAAAGAATCATATTCCTTTGCCGGTATGCAAAAATTCAAAAAATATATGGGTGATAACAACCCCTTTATCAGTAATTCATAAAAGGAGGAGTTAAAGTGTTTGCACGAAAAAAATTTGAAAATCATTATGAGGGAGCAATTGAACCGTTTAAAATCATAGGAAATGTGTACTTTATTGGTACGACACCTGCATCATCCCACCTCGTTGATACGGGCGAAGGACTGATTGTAATTGATACGGGCTACAGTGACACGTTGTTTTTACTGATCAATTCAATCTACAAGCTTGGATTTTCGCCCTATGATATTAAATACATCATTCATACCCACTGGCACGGTGACCACACGGAAGCGACAGCCGCTCTTGCACATTTAACGGGCGCCAAGACGTTTATCGGTGAAAAAGATGCCGAAAAGGTTCAGAAATATTTTACCCCTGATGTTTTACTCAAAGAAGGCGACGTGGTAAAGCTTGGGAACACCGAGATAGAAGTTATGGAAACGCCGGGGCATACAAAAGGAACAATTTCCTTGTTTTTTGAAACGGAGGAAAACGGCATGCGATATAATGTGGGAACCTTTGGCGGTGCCGGGGCAAACACGCTGAAGAAGGGGTGCTTTGATTACGAAGAGTGCCGCACAGGTTACAGAGATTCCCTTCGCAGGTTACGAGAGAAAAAGGTGGATGTTTTTATTGGCAACCACGTGTGGAATAACGATACGGAAGGAAAAGGCGAAATTCTGAAAACAACAGGGGAAAACAAGTTTGTTGATGACAAAATCTGGCATCAGTTTTTAGACTTTTGCGAAAACCGATTGGATCAGGTTATAGAAAGTGAAAGCCAGACTTTGAGATGAGGTGAAGAAACATGGGAACACAATGTGAAACCTGTGCTTATTATGTATACGATGATGAATTAGAAGAATACGAATGCACCATGCAGCTTGACGAGGACGATATTTCCACTTTTTACAGCGGACGGAAAAACACCTGCCCCTATTATCGGTTTTATGACGAATATAAAATGGTACAGAAACAAAATTAACAGAAAAGTATGGACTTTTCTGCAGGGTTATGCTATAATAATCCCAATATCAGAATAAAGGATTGATTCAGATGAATAAGTATAAAGATTTTGATAATTACTTAAAGGAGTATCCCACAAGCGACGGCTATTTTGGAAAGTACGGTGGTGCCTATCTTCCAGACGAACTAATTCCGGCGTTTAAAGAAGCGGATGATGCCTATGAAGCTATTTGCCATTCTGCCCAGTTTATTAATGAGCTGCGCCGCATCCGCAAGGAGTTTCAGGGAAGACCTACACCGGTGTACCATTGTGAACGCCTTTCAAAGCTTTTCGGGAACTGCCAGATTTATTTAAAAAGAGAGGACTTAAATCATACCGGTGCGCATAAACTGAATCACTGTATGGGTGAGGGTCTTCTGGCAAAATATATGGGCAAGAAAAAGCTGATTGCCGAAACGGGCGCAGGCCAGCACGGGGTTGCCATTGCAACTGCGGCGGCATATTTTGGTATGGAATGTGACGTTTACATGGGTGAAGTGGATATTGAAAAACAGCATCCCAATGTAATCCGTATGAAAATGCTTGGTGCCAACGTAATCCCCGTAACGAAAGGCCTTAAAACCCTCAAAGAGGCGGTTGACGCCGCTTTTGAAGCGTATTTGAAAGAATATGATAATGCCATTTACTGTATTGGTTCCGTTTTAGGGCCTCATCCCTTCCCGAAAATGGTTCGTGATTTCCAGTCCATTATCGGTATTGAAGCGAGAGAACAGTTCCTTGAAATGACAGGGATTATGCCCGATGCCGTTTGTGCATGTGTTGGCGGTGGCTCCAATTCCATCGGAATGTTTGTGCCGTTCCTTTCTGACCCCGTTGAAATTTACGGCATAGAGCCACTCGGCCGCGGTGACGCAGTTGGAGACCATGCCGCTACTATGAAGTACGGCACACCGGGACGCCTTCATGGGTTTGACAGCTATCTTCTGCAGGACGAAAACGGTGAGCCGCTTCCCGTTTACTCTATTGCAAGCGGCCTTGACTATCCCGGCGTAGGCCCTGAACATGCACATCTTCGTGACCTTGGAAGAGTACATTATGATACGGTGACGGATGAAGAAGCCATGGAAGCTTTTTTCCTTCTTTCGAGATATGAGGGTATTATCCCTGCCATCGAAAGCGCCCATGCGGTGGCATACGCCATTCGCTATGCAAAAGCGCACCAGTCCGGCTCCATCCTTGCCTGTCTCTCGGGCAGAGGCGATAAGGATATTGACTATGTTTATGAAAAATACGGTTGCGGCGAAAAGTTTAAGCTGGATTACGAACTCTAAAAGTTGGTAAAAATCGTCGAATTTTCTTGACAAATCGCAAAATAGGATTTATAATAGGAAAGTCATGCAAAATCGGGAGGCATCGCCTTTCGATTTTGTTATGAAAAGAATAAATATAAGGAAGAGATTTTATGAGCACACTTTTATCCGTTTCCATTGCACTTCTCGCCGGCCTTTTAATGACGAGAGTGTTTAAACCGCTGAAATTACCGGCAGTAACGGCCTACCTTATTGCAGGCGTATTAATCGGGCCGTACTGCATGGGTGCACTTGGCATTGAGGGCCTTGGCTTTAAATCCTCGGAGGCTGTAGGAGCACTCAGCCTTATTGCCGATGTGGCACTTGGCTTTATCGCATTTTCCATCGGTACGGAGTTCCGTATAGAAGAACTTAAGAAAATCGGCAAGCAGGCATTTGTTATCGGTATTTTTCAGGCCGTAGTGGCAACCATCCTCGTTGACCTTGCCTTATTCGGCATGCATCTTATTATGCCCGATAAACTTTCCGTATCCCAGCTTATCACTTTGGGCGCAATCGCAACTGCAACGGCCCCTGCCGCAACCCTTATGGTTGTACGCCAGTATAAAGCAAAGGGCCCGCTTACGGATTTGCTTCTCCCTATCGTAGCACTGGACGATGCGGTTGGTCTTATTGTTTTTGCTGTGTCCTTCGGGATTGCACGTTCCCTTCTGGAAGGCGCAGTGGATATGGTTTCCATTCTGGTAAATCCCTTAGTTGAAATTGCCTGTTCCTTGGCACTTGGTGGCGTGATGGGATGGATTTTGACACAGCTTGAAAAGCTTTTCAATTCCAATACAAACCGTTTGAATATGTCCATTGCATTTGTGTTTTTAACGGTTGCACTTTCTATGCTGAAGTTTGAAATCGGTCCTGTACATATCGGTTTTTCTTCTCTTCTCGTTTGTATGATGCTCGGTACCCTCTTCTGCAATCTTTGCCCCCTTTCTGAAGATGTTATGGAAAGAACGGATAAATGGACTTCGCCCCTCTTTGCACTTTTCTTTGTGATTAGCGGTGCAGAGCTGGAGCTTGGCGTGTTCGGGGACTGGGCGATTATCGTAATCGGCCTTATATACATCCTGTTCCGCTCTCTCGGTAAGTACTTCGGTGCCATGGGCAGTGCAAAGATAACAAATTGCTCTCCCGCAATCTGCAAATACCTTGGTATTACGCTCTTGCCTCAGGCAGGCGTTGCACTCGGCATGTGTGCCATTGCGGCCGAAAAGCTCCCCGGTCAGGGAAACCTCATTCGAAACATTACGCTCTTTGCAGTTCTGATTTATGAACTCTTCGGTCCCGTAATGACCAGATGGGCACTCACAAAGGCAGGCGATATTCAGCCCATGAGCGAAGAAGTCAAGATGCGCCGCCAGAAGAAGCTGGAAGAAGCAAAGCAGAGTACAGCAAATTAATCCTACAATTCATCCGGATGCCTTCGGGCATTCGGATTTGTATTCGGAGATGTTTTTATGAGAGAAAATATAAAGCAGTCTTTATCTTACAGCGGCGCACTTTTAAAGTGGTGCTTTCTCGGTGTGCTTGTTGGTCTTGTTGGCGGAACGGTGGGAAGTCTGTTTCATATTAGTATAGACTTTGTCACGGAGCTCCGTGTGGAGCATACCTGGATTCTCTACGGTTTGCCTGTGGGCGGTGTTGTGATCGCATTTTTATATGCGCTTTGTAAAAAAGAAGGGCGGGTGGACACAAACCGTGTTCTGGAAGCCGTCAGAACAGAAGAAAAGGTTCCCTTTGTTATGGGGCCCCTGATTTTTGCAAGCACCGTCATTACCCATCTTTTCGGCGGATCTGCCGGACGGGAAGGGGCAGCACTGCAGCTTGGCGGCAGTATCGGCTATCGAATGGGAAAACTCTTTCATCTTGGCAAAGCGGATTTGCACCTTATCGTCATGGCAGGCATGAGCGCCGTATTTGCAGCTCTTTTCGGCACACCGCTTGCTGCGGCCATTTTTGCCATTGAAGTGGTAAGTGTCGGCATCGTTCAGTATGCAGCACTTGTGCCGTGCATTACCGCCGCTGTTACGGCGTATGGTATGGCTGGGTTGTTCCACATTTCTCCGGTTCGTTTTATGCTTGACTTCTTTCCGCCACTTGCGGTGGATACGGCCATTATGACGGTTGTTCTCGGCGTCTTATGTGCCGTAATTGGTATTGTTTTTTGCACTTCCATTCATAAAACGGAGCACCTTTTTGAAAAGTTTCTTCCTAATAAATATATACGCGCTGCACTCGGTGCAATTTGCATTATTCTCCTTACGCTTTTGGTCGGATCCCGTGATTACAACGGGGCAGGCATGGACGTGATTGGAAAGGCGCTTAGGGGAGAAGCAGGCTGGGAAGCATTCCTTCTTAAAATCCTGTTTACCGCCATTACAATCGCTGCAGGCTTTAAAGGCGGAGAGATTGTTCCTGCTTTCTTTATTGGTTCCACGTTCGGGTGTGTAATCGGTCCTGTTTTAGGTCTTAATCCGGGATTCGCAGCGGCAATGTGTTTCATCGGACTTTTTTGCAGTGTTGTAAATTGTCCGGTGGCATCGCTCCTTTTGGCACTGGAGGTTTTCGGTGCGGAAGGTATACTTTATTTTGCAATTATCTGTGCTGTCAGCTTCATGATGAGTGGCAATTTTGGCCTTTATAAAAGTCAGAAAATTGTCTATTCGAAACTGGATGCACATTATGTGGATACGTTCACAAATGAAGTATAAATAAAGAAAATAACGGGTAAAAAATGGCTGTTTTTGCAAAAAAACGGCCATTTTTTCTGTCTTTTCAAAAAATTTTTTTAAAAAATCGTAATATTTTTTTAAAAAGTGTTCAACATTTGCGAGGCCTTGTAAACTAAGGGTTTCAGCGTTTTTGGCGAAAAATCGGCGTTTCCATATTCTTCCAAAATTTGTAATATATTTGAAATTTTAACATAAAATAGTTTGACAAAGGGCAAAATTTATAGTAGAATATGGGGCGAAGGAGTGATTCTCATGTTTAAAGCAGGAGAATTACTGAAGCGAAAATTCAGACGGTACGTTGTACCGGCAGTCGCTTTGGTAGTTCTTGCGGCAATCACCTTAGTGGTATGCGCCGCAGTTTCCAAAAAGGAAGTTTACGTGCATGACGGTGAAAATGTTACTGTCATTAAAACAGGTAAACTGACAGTCGGCGAAGCACTTGAAGAAGCGGAAATCATCCCCGGAGCATTTGATGTTGTTAACCCCTCGCCGGATTCTCCCATTGAGGTCGGCATGGAAATTCATATTACCCGTGCAATCTCTCTTATGCTGATTGACGGGGGAGAGAGCCGTGAAGTTTTTACCCAGGCAAAAACTGTCGGTATGCTTTTGGAAAGTGAAGGCATAACGCTCAGTGAATTTGACGGCGTGCTTCCCGCACCCGAAACACCCATTACCCAGGGGATGACCGTTGAACTGAAACGGTCAAAAGTGATTGAGTATTACGGTGACGGTGGCTACCTCTCCGTCCATACCCAGGCCGCCACGGTCGGGGACATGCTGACAGGTCTTGGCGTCAAGATGGGCGAAAACGATTTTACAGAGCCGGCACAGGATACATTTTTGACAGACGGCATGACGGTACGCCTTGTCCGTGTCACGAAAAAGAATGTGACGAATAAGGTGACGGTTGGATACAAAATTGAAGAAAAAACCACATCGGCACTTGTAAAAGGAAAAACCCGTATTGCGCAGAACGGCAAGAACGGTATTACGACAGAAACCTATGAAGTTACGTTCCATGACGGGGTGGAAGTGGAAAAGACACTTGTTTCTTCTGTTGTCACAAGAAAACCCGTCAATAAAATTATAGAAAAAGGAACGGCTGAAAAACCGAAGGCGAGCGCCAGTGTGCAGAACACCAACAGCGGCGGGACAAAGAGCACTGCAAAAGGTGAAAACTTTTCTTACAAAAAGATGATTGTTTGCAGAGCTACAGCCTATGACCTTTCTTATGAAAGTTGCGGCAAGAATCCCGGCGATCCGTATTATGGCATTACCGCAAGCGGTATGAAGGCAGGTTACGGCGTTGTTGCGGTTGACCCCTCCGTCATTCCTCTCGGCACAAAACTTTATATTGAAGCGGCGGATGGCTCCTGGGCATACGGTTACTGTGTGGCAGGGGATACGGGCTACGGCATTTACGGAAACCGTGTTGATTTGTTCTTTAATACAAAACAGGAAGTTAAAAACTTCGGCATCCGTAACGTAAACGTATATATACTGTAATAAGATAAGGGGCAGAAATTCTGCCCCTTTCAAATGCCCGAAAGATGCAGTTTTAACCCCAAAAAATTTTTTTAAAAAATTTTCAAAAAAAGCTTGCAATTGGTAAAAAAATGTGATATAGTATCATGTGCTGTGACATGGCATACGATGAAACGGGAGGTTGCCGGGCGTGACCCGGGTTTTTCCGTGGAGAATGTCCGATTCATGAAATTGGGCGACAGTCACTGTACACTAAGAATAGAAGGAACATCGAAAGAGATAAGGCTTTCTATGCTTATTTGTGCCCGGATACGACTATGTCCGGGTTTATGTTTGTAAAAACATGACACACACGGCTGAGTGTACGGTTCTTCTCGTCGGCATGGAATTGCGGCAAAAAGTTGTCTATATTAATAAGGTAGGCAACGACAAATAATTTAGGAGGCGAGATTATGGCAGCAAAACAGAAAATCAGGATTCGTCTGAAAGCGTATGAGCATGCTCTCATCGATCAGGCAGCGGAGAAGATCGTGGAAACCGCAAAGCGTACAGGTTCCACAGTATCCGGTCCGGTACCGCTCCCCACAGAGAAGGAAATCATCACCATTCTCAGAGCTGTACACAAGTACAAGGACTCCCGCGAACAGTTTGAAATGCGTACTCACAAGAGACTCATTGACATTCTGTATCCCACAAACAAAACTGTGGAAGCACTGGGAAGACTTGAAGTGCCCGCCGGCGTAAGCATTGAAATCAAGCTTGTCGGCAAGGACGCACGGTAAATGTTGGCAAATTTGTCAACCAATAACCATAAGGAGGATTAGTAATGAACAAGGCAATTATCGGTAAGAAGCTCGGCATGACACAGATCTTCACACCGGAAGGTCAGCTGGTTCCTGTAACAGTAATTGAAGCAGGTCCTTGCACAGTGGTGCAGAAGAAGACAGTTGAAACCGACGGCTATGAAGCAGTACAGCTCGGCTTCGGCGACAAGAAGGAAAAGAAAGTGACAAA
>JAFSCR010000003.1 GCA_017436645.1 Clostridia bacterium
GCAAAGAAAATTGCAGGTGCTTGGCTTCTGCCGAAAGATGCAGAGAAACCCAAAGATGCGAGAATTAAATCAGGTAAATATACCGATTGGAGAAATAAAACAAATATGGCATCTAACGATTTTGAAAGCAATTTAAAAAATCTAAAAGGAACTTTTGCTGTTGAAAGTATGACGGTTAGTGAGGAAAGTATTAAAAACCTCAAAAGAATTGATAGTGGTAAAGTAAGCTATACTGATGTAATCGAAGAATTGAAGCTTAAATATATGCAGAAGGTGTAATTATGTTTTCAAAATACGATGTTTATACAACTACCCAATCAATCTATTGTTATCCCAGTAGTAATGTATTAAAAAACAAATTAAATATAAGAGATAACAAGCTTCTTAAAACTGCCGAAGAAGAAATTACACTTATTAAGCAAATGGAACTTTTGAAAAATCCGATTAAGGGTAATTTTTCAAAAGCGCATCTTATGAATATACACAAGTTTATTTTTGAAGATATTTATTCATTTGCCGGAAAAATCAGACGAGAGCAAATAAGCAAAGCGGATACGATGTTTTATCCGCCGAACTTGATTGATAGAGAACTTGATAAAGTGTTTGCTAAAATAAAAGAGAAAAATATGCTCAGAGAAACTGACGAAGAAAAGGTTTTTGATAATTTGGCGTATGTGATGGCAGAACTCAATGTTATTCATCCATTCAGAGAAGGTAATGGACGTTCTATCCGTGAATTTATCCGCCTTATGGCAAAGCGAATGGGTTATGACCTGAATTGGGGTAATGTAGATAAAGAGGAACTCTTAGAAGCATTAATAATGTCAGTTAATAACTACAAAGTGTTGATAAGAGTATTTGAGGCTTGTGTGGATTAATTTGTGAGTACATTTTGAGTACAAAAACTTTCGGAAATAAAATCACCACGATGAAAAATGAAAAATACAGATAATAAAATCACGAAAAAGCAATGAAATTCACGGTGATTAAAAAAGCGGAAGTCGAGTGGGAATAATACAAATTTAGTTTATATTGAATCATTTTGCAGGCAGCTAAAATGCTGCCTGCTTTTATATTGTTTATGGTGAAAAAATTTAGTTTTTTGAAAAATGTGTGGAAAAAAATATAAACTGATGATATAATGCAAGTATTGTTGTTTACATATAAGGAGTTATTATGATAAAGCAGAAGAACTACAAAAAAACATTACTTGCATGTTATCTGGGTTTTGTAACACAAGCGATATCGGCAAATTTTGCACCGCTGTTGTTTTTAACATTTAAAGCGTCTTACGGAATTTCGCTCGAAAAGATAGCCCTAATTCCTTTTGTTTTTTATTTTACACAATTATTGGTAGATTTTGCTGCCACAAAATTTGCTGACAAAATAGGGTATCGTACTTGTGTTGTTACATCACAGGTTTTGTCATCGCTGGGGCTGATCCTAATGGCAATTTTACCGGAGATTACACCCACCCCTTTTGTGGGAATTCTGATTTCTGTTGTTTTTTATGCAATAGGGAGCGGTCTTATTGAGGTTTTGGTAAGTCCCATTGTTGAGGCGTGTCCATTTGAAAATAAAGATGGAGTAATGAGCCTCGTCCACTCCTTTTTCTGTTGGGGCTCCATGGGTGTAGTTTTAGGTTCTACAGCCTTTTTTGCTGTGTTTGGTATAGAAAACTGGAAATTACTCACGTTTGTTTGGGCGTTAGTGCCCCTGTATAATGCATTTAATTTTATAAACTGTCCTATTGATAGATTAGTCGAAGACGGAGAAAGCATGCATATCAAAGAGCTTTTGGGAGTACCTGTGTTTTGGCTGATGATCATTCTTATGATATGTGCCGGCGCATCCGAAGCCACTATGACACAATGGACATCCGCATTTACAGAATCGGCACTTGGTGTTTCCAAAACCGTAGGCGATTTGGCAGGCCCCTGTATGTTTGCGATGTTTATGGGCATATCTCGTATGTTGTACGGAAAAATGAGCAAAAAACTTGACCTTACAAAGACCATGCTTTTATGCGCGATGCTGTGCGTGTTTTGCTACCTGTTGGCATCGTTGTCGGCTTCTTCATTTCTTGGCCTTACAGGGTGTGCGCTTTGTGGATTGGCTGTTGGAATCATGTGGCCGGGAACAATCAGTATTTCAGCCCAGAAATGTCTCCGAGGAGGGACGGCAATGTTTGCTTTTTTAGCATTAGCTGGTGATTTGGGTGCAGCCGTAAGCCCGACTATGGTGGGAAATTTTTCTGAAATGGCAGGCGGCAATCTTAAAGTAGGGTTGTTAACGGCTACTGTATTTCCGATTGTTTTAACACTTGGATTGATTTTTCTGAACAAAAAAGTGAAATTAAAAACAGAGCGCTAGAAGCGCAATTTGAAGAGAAAAACGATAAAACAAACCCCCGAAAGTGTGTATCTTTCGGGGGTTCTTTTTGCCATAAATATACGAGCTAGTTTATAAATTCAGTCTCTTTTATAAAGTCCAGAAAAACTTTTAAACTTTTGGACATCCATTTGTTTTTATGATGAATGAGCTGCTTCCAGATGTCTATATTCATGTCACATATATCAAGGTAACAAAGGTTTCCCGATTTTATCATATCGCAGGTGACGAAATCGGGGAGAAAGGAGAGCATATCGCTTTGGGCAATGAGGGAAGTAATCATATCGGTTCTGCCGATTTCCAGAATGGGCGATATCTCCAGCGACTTCTTTGCAAGCTCCTTATCAAAAATCCTTCTGTATCCTTGCCCGTATTCGGTTAAAATGAAAGGTTCGTTTATAATATCGTGAATGGATAATTTTTTGGCGCCGGCAAACTTTGACTTTGCATTTGCAACAAAATGCATGGAAAGCGGCTGTTCTTTTGCAATAACATAATCTTTGTGGTAGGCATGACTGTCAAGCGTGATAATGACGTCCGCTTCGTTATGGTCAAGCATATCGAACATGACGGAAGTGTCTGCGGTGGTAAATTTAATGGAAATCAAAGGGAATTGACGATGAAAATCCATGTAGCTTTTACTAATCATTTCGTCACACACAGAGTCGGGCGTAACGATATGAATATGACCGCTGTATTCCTTCTCTTCTTCAAAATTTTCTTTGAATGCATCCGTAAGCGTACGAACCTGATGCGCATAGGAAACAAGCTCACGCCCACGCTCTGTCAGCGTTATGGTGTGATTAATTCTTTCGAATAACAGACAGCCCAGTTCTTCTTCAAGCTGCTTAATTTGAAAGGAAATTGTAGATTGTGAATAATCAAGCTGCTTAGCGGCTTTGGTAAAGCTGCCGAGCTCTGCCACATTGATAAATGTAATTAAATTTCGTAATTCCATCCATACTCCTCCTTCATCGAAAATATCGATAATAGATATCAAAACCATTCGTTTGACTAATCCTTGAAAGTATTATATACTACATTACAGAAAAAAGCAAGACTTGGAGGAAATTCTAATGACAAACGCTCAGCTTTACACAATGATTGCGCTTGGTATTTATGCGGCCGTAATGGCGTTTATCGGCTACATCAGCTATGGTAAGTCGAAAACGCTTGACGGTTTTTTAATTGGCGGAAGAAACATTGGTGCATGGTCTACTGCATTTTCCTACGGTACAACATATTTTTCTGCAGTCGTCTTCATTGGTTATGCCGGACAGCACGGCTGGAATATCGGACTCGGCAGTGTTTGGATCGGTGTCGGTAATGCAATACTTGGCTGCCTGCTTTCCTGGCTCTTATTCGCAAACAAAACGAGAAAGATGACGAAGAAACTCAATGCCAGAACAATGCCTGATTATTTTGAAAAGAGATATGCTTCCAAGGGCATGAAGGTTTTGGCGGCAGTCATTATTTTTATATTTCTCGTTCCTTATTCTGCGGCGGTTTACAAGGGCCTCGGTTCTCTGTTCAGTGCTGTTTTCCCTGCCGTTGAAACCTGGGTTTGGATGCTCATTATTGCATGCCTTACAGCCGTTTACCTCGTTGCCGGCGGATATATTGCGACAGCCTATACAGACCTTGTACAGGGCATGATTATGATTATCGGTGTCATATGCCTTGTCTGTGCTGTGCTTGGACATGATACAGTCGGCGGCATTTCCGGACTTTTGGAAAACCTCAGAAATTTCACATCGCTTCCCAGTGACCCCAACCCTACCACAGGCGCACAGCTGACAAATCTTTTCGGCGGTTCAGCCTTCAAGTTCCTTTGTGTGAACATTATGCTTACAAGCTTTGGTACCTGGGGACTTCCGCAGATGATTGGCAAGTTCTATGCAATTAAAGATACGGCGGCCATTCGGAGAGGTACAATTATTTCTACTATTTTTTGCATTGTTATCGGATGCGGCGCATATCTTATCGGCAGCACATCCAGACTGATTCTGGGCGGCACTCTGCCTGACGGCGGCATTGACGCTGTTATTCCCGCTGTTCTTATGGAAGTTTTAAGTGGCGGTACACTCGGCATCATCCTTTTAGCCGTCATTTTAATTCTTCTCCTTTCCGCATCTATGTCAACGCTGCAAGCCGTTGTTTTGACTTCTGCATCTGCAGTTGCAGTTGACCTGATTCCGACCATCAGAAAGAAGGAGACAAAGCCTGAAACCCAGATGCTGCTGACAAGAATTCTTTGCCTTTCGTTTATTGCTTGCTCGTTTATTTTTGCAACACAAAATATACCGATTATTGTAAGCCTTATGTCTTTTTCTTGGGGAATTGTTTCCGGCTGCTTTATCGGGCCTTACATCTGGGGCATTTTCTCAAAGCGGATTACAAAGATTGGTGCCTATGCAGGCATCCTTTCCGGCCTTTTGGTTGTAGGCATTTCCACGCTTGTTATAAGCCTCGAGTCCGGATTTTCTTTAGCAGCTGCAAAATCGCCTGAGATGGGCGTTTGTGCAATGGCAGTTTCCATGGTGGCGGTTCCGTTGGTTAGTGCATTTACGAAAAACAAAGACCCCGAAAGAGTGGAAGAAATCTTTAGCTGCTATAACGAAGAATAAAACACAGGATAAAAAACGGCATCGAAAGCCATAACTTTCGGTGCCGTTTTTTTATTTGAAAAAAAACTTGACAAATGTAGCTACACCTGTTATACTAATATCAGTAGCTACAAGTGTAATTACACTAAAACCGATTTTATGTACATAAGGAGGACATTCATATGTCAACTGCTAAACACACAATTACCGATTCCGAATACCAAATTATGCGGATACTTTGGAAAGCCGGAAAACAGATGACGGTTGCAGATGTTGTAAGAGAACTTGACGGAAACGACTGGACGGCTTCAACCGTATCAACTTTTTTGCAAAGGCTTCTCAAAAAAGAGGTTATCGCCTGTGATAAAAAAGGCAAGACCAATTTGTATTACCCTTTGCTGAAACAAAGCGAATACGATTTGAGCGAAACAGAAAATTTCCTGTCAAAGATTTATAAAGGCTCTGTTAAAAATCTGGTTGCAGCACTCTATGAAAACAAAAAACTTTCAAATGAGGATATGTCGGAACTCAAAAAAATGTTTGAATTGGAGTGATACGATGCTTGAGCTTTTCAAAACAGTGCTTATATTGAGCCTTTTTGGGTTTGGTATAACAGCTTTGCTTCTTTGTCTAAAACCTATTACCGCAAAAAAGTTTCCTGCCAAATGGCAATATTACGTTTGGGTTGCGGTCGTTTTCTCAATGATTGTCCCCACATACAAGCTGATTCCCCCAAAAGAAGCAGGGAAGCTCCCGCTTCTTCCTCAAAATGAGATTGTGGAAAAAGAAGTCGTGCAAAATTTAGAGGAAGCACCGAGAACAGCTGTCATTGAAGAAACACCCATAGAGTACAGAGAGGTAAACATTACACCAAAACACAGTATCAGGCTCTTTGATTTGCTTAGTTATGTATGGTTTGTCGGCATGTGTGTATTTCTCCTTATCGTTATGGGAAGTTATATTGTTTACATTACTCGCAAACGTAAAAAAGCGATTGTGGTAACGGAAAATGCTGTGCTGAATGCGGTGAAAAAGGAATTAAAGATAAAACGGCATATCAGAATCAGAGTATCGCCGGATTTTGAGTCGCCAATGCTTGTGGGTGTTTTGTTTCCGGTCATCTATATTCCCCTAAGAGAAATCCCGGACGAAAATATGCGTATGATATTCCTGCACGAACTGACACACTATAAGAGAAAAGATCTCGCATTAAAATGGCTCTCCCTTTTTGTAAACGCTGTGCATTGGTTTAACCCGCTTGCATATCTGCTTTGTGCAAACGTCAGCGAGGCCTGTGAGATTTCCTGTGATATGGCAGTTACAAAAAACATGTCCGATACAGAACAAAAAATCTATATGAAAACAATTCTTGATTTAGCGAAGTAGGAGGCGAAATTTATATGCTTGAAAACTTATACACGACAAAAATGAGTATGGATAAGAGAAAACTGCAAAACAGGTTTTCAAAAATTCGTTCCAAAAACGGAAGAATTTCTAAACTTATGGCACTAATCATCTTTGTTATAATTCTTCTTGTTATGGCTTGTGTATCTGTCATTATCGCCGCAAATATGAAAAGTGATGAATATGCTATGACGGAAAATGAGTTTCTCGAGTATGTAAGGCATCCTATCGGTTCCGTAATGGCAGAACCCCACTATGTCGATGATACCAGACTTATCTTCCATTACGGCAGCGGCCTTTTTGTTATGAATCATAAGACGGGCGAAATACAGTTTATGATGAGTCTTCCCAAATTCAATGTTTCGCAAAATCAGCAAGGCAGCAACATTCTGGATGTGAGAATAGACAAAGACGGAAAGTATGCATATCTCTCCAGCGCTGGTGCTTTGGATGAAATTGAAGGGTACGATGAATACATTATAAATCTTGATAGCGGTAAGGTGAAAAAAGGCTCGGTACCGGAGAGAGCAGAACTTTTTAAAGGCAAACGGGATACATTTACTACTGTACAAAACCCCGTTGGATTTTACAGTAATGGCTGTATTGTGCACGGAGATAAAACATACTATCTTACTTCCACAACGGGGAAGGTAAAAGATATTGAACTGGTTGCGGTCGATAACAGCACGAATGAAATTCATGTGCAATATTTGTTTCATGGCGATTCCGAAGGCAAAAAACTGTATGCCCCTGCAGATATAAAAGACATTGCCAGTGTTGAACTTTTAGCCGGTGGTATCAGATATCCTCTTTTGGTCGAAAACGGCCACAAGGAAATAGAAAAAGCGTTTGCAGAAGCAAAAGAGATTAAAGGGGGCACAGGATGCCCGTTTGAAGCAGACCTTGTGTTTACAAAGAATAATGGCGAAAAAGGCTTTGTTGCAATTGCTACAGATTCCTGCGCCGTTTATCGGAGCGGAAAAACATATTATGATTATAGCACGGGAGATAATTCGACTCTTTTAGGATTATTCGGCCTTGATGCAGAAACCTTACACGCACTGACTTTTAATAAAGCCGATATAGAAAATGCAGAACTTGCGGTAAGGGGTTTTTTTGAAGCCTTTGATAAGTCTGACCTTGAAACCATGAAAACCCTGGTTACCAACGATTTTATCGCAGACGGATATATTGGAGATTACGGCATGTGTTACGGGATGACAAGGGCAACGCTCGGTACCATGCAGGGAATCAGCATCAACGAATTTTTGCAATATTATTCTTCAAAACCAAAAGAACAGCGTGTGGCTTTTTCCGAAAACGATCTTATGCTTTTGAAAGCAAATGCATACGAACTAAAAGTATATACCGTAGTTGTAACGGCGGAAAGCAATATCAAAGGGGAGGATAAGCCGCCGTTTCAAAGAGAATTTTTTGTAATATGTAAAAAACAAAATAACGGAAGCTGGCTCGTGCATAAATTAGATGGCTGATTGAATGGAGGATTTCTATGCTGGAAAATATGTATACAACAAAGATGAGTGCAAATAAAAAACAGTTACAGAACAGATTTACAAAAATCCGTTCCAAAAGCGGACGAATTGAAAAAGCATTCTCTTTCATAACGGTAGTTGTTATAATGACAACAATGCTATATGCAACTGTTGTTATGGCGATAATGAATAAGCAAGAAACCGAGCAGCCGGATAACAACAAAATACAAGGAACAAATATTTCATATTTACAACAAGTTGCTGATAAAAGCGAAGCATATTCCAAGGACACGCGTGGGGATTCATTACAGCAATCTGAATTCGACGATGAAAATAATCTAATAAGTGGCAAGGCGGAAAAACAAAACACTAACGAAAATGCAAATAACCACTCTGCAAAGACTGATGCTTCGCAAACAATTACCGATAAAAAGAAAATTAAATCTGCTTCCAATTCGGAGGATTTATATATTGGGTTTGAACAAATTGTTTTATCAAATATAAATTCCAAAGAAATAAAAAAAGAATTGCAAGGGAATGGAATAACCCAGACGCAAAGCACGCCTGTTAATTTGGAACAGAATTTTATCGTAAATGATTTTAAAGCAAACAAGACACAGGTAACAGCTGATGAAAATGGGAATATATCTATTTATATTGCTGTTGAAAGTGATAACTTATTTGATGTGCAAATCACTGATTCTGAAACAAATGAGGATGTAGGGCGGTTTACCGTTTTAGCAAACAATGATAATATTTATAGTTTTCTGGGATTTGAAAAAGGAAAAAACTATGATATAGTGGTAAAAAGCAAAACACAAAATGATTGGGATATTGGTGGTAATTATATGTTATATTAGGAGAGATGCTTCATGAAGAAAATATTTGCAATACTTTTAATTACGATACAAATTTTTACAATTTCAGCTTACGCTGATACAATGCAATTAACTGACATACAAAAAGAAGAACTATATAAACTTGAAATTATGGTCGGCGATGAAAATGGGAATTTGCGATTGGAGGATAACATTACAAGAACTGAAGCTGCCAAAATGATTTGCGTGGCGGGAAACATTAGTTTGCCTTTAGATTTGGAGGAAAATCTTTTTAACGATGTTTCAGCAGAGCATTGGGGATATAAATACATATATGCAGCAAAAAAACACGGTATTGTGAATGGCGATGGTAATGGGAACTTCAACCCGGAAAGCAATATTACCAACGAAGAAATTGTTAAAATGATTGTGTGTTTGCTGGGATACGGAGAAATGGCTGAACAACAAAGTGGTTATCCTGCCGGATATACCGCTGCTGCATCAAGGATTGGCATTACAAAGAACTTAAACCTTAAAACAAAAACGCCGGCAACAAGAAACGATGTTGCTATTATGATTTTCAATGCGCTTGATACACCGATTATGGTGGAAAAAAGTGAGGGGGAAGGCGAAAATGAAAATGCTGTTTATGTTATTTTAGATGGTAAAAACGGCATTCCTTTTGCTTCTATTAGAGGGACGAGAGGTATGACATGGGATACATCATTAAAAAATATTGATAGACTGGCACAGGCTTTTGCTTCACAGTATCCGTATAAAGAGGGAGATGCAGAAAAATCTTTTACATTATATCCCAATATAGTATATTCATCCGGAATGGAGAAAACAGCAGATGGTGTCGAATATGAATGCCCTGCAATATATGACGACAGACATGCATATGACCTTGTTAACTCGATGGCGGTTGTGCCTGCAAAACTTGTAGTAGATGATTCAAGTTATGAAATAGAATACGCAGTCTTTAATTCAAAAGTTCTCGTTCCATATGATATATTCAAACTGATAGAGTGCGATGTGATATTCGATAAAAACACATATGTTGCAACAATTTCAAAGAATGATACAATTCTTGAAATCATTCCTAATATAATCGGCATGAGAAAAAATCAAGCTGAAGGGTATTGGGTTCCTCTTGAAATTTGTGCAAGATTTGTTAACGATTCTTTATATCTTCCGTTAGATGCATTAGCGAAGGAGTTTGGATATGTAGCGGAAATGAATACGGATGGTGACGTTATAACACTAAAGTAGGAGAGTGTCAATGCAAAATAATCAATCTTGGTCTGTATGGATTGATGAAAGCAAGAAAATAATTTCAATCAAAGAAAATCCGGCCGGCAAAGAAATTGTTTTTGAAAACAGAGATATAGGCATGAAAGCCGTTACAGACCTTGCTTCAAAAGGTTATAAAATCGGATGATTTGCTGCAACTAAAAAAGGCGCCTTTCGGCGTCTTTTTTATGGTCTGTTTTTCTCAATGATTGCAAAGAGTGGGGGACAGTTTTTGCGGTTATAAAAGGACTGGAGCATGACGGTGTACGCCTTCTGGTCAAGAGCGGCAAGATGATTTAAAATCCCGTCCCGCTCTTCAAAACCCGTATCGCCGCCATAGTAGATGCAAAGACTAATAAACCCGTCGGGCTTTAAAATTCGAAGTGCCGCATCTATGGCACGGCAGCTTACATCCGCATGAGAGAAAACCGAATGGTCACCGCCCGGGAGAAAGCCGAAGTTAAAAATGACGGCGTCAGCCGCTTGGACATAATCTTCCATTTTGTCATGACTTTCTAAAAGAAGGGTTACATTTTCCCGCCCATGTTCCAAAAGAAGTGCCTTTGTCGCTTGCACCGCTTCATCTTGAATGTCAAAGGCGAAAACATGACCGCCTGTGCCCACAACTTGAGACAGAAGAAGGGTATCACGACCTCGGCCCATAGTGGCATCCACAGCCGTACACCCTTCTTTTAAGTGTTCTTTTATATAGAGGTGTGAAAGTTTTAATGCGTTTTTATCGTAATAATGCATGCTTAATCGTCCTTTTTTAGTCAGTATATCACGGGGAAAAGAATTTTGCAAGCCTAACTTAAGGGTTGGTAAAATTTTTAAAGTCTATTGTAATTTCTAAATAAATGTGATAGGATGTAAATATACTCTGGAAGATAAAGGAGAACAGTATGCATATTATAATTGTTGGCTGTGGGAAGGTTGGCGAAAAACTCGTTGAACTTTTGGCTGCAGAAGAAGAACATAATATAACGGTTGTGGACGCTGACCAGTCTGTTGTGCAGACCATCACAAACCAGCATGACGTTATGGGCGTAATCGGCAACGGCCTCAGCATTGAAACACTTATGGAGGCAGGCGTTGATAATGCCGATATCTTGATTGCCGTAACGGGCACGGATGAGCAGAATCTTTTAACGGCACTCATGGCAAAAAAATTAGGAGGCTGCAGAACCATTGCCCGTGTGCGTGAGCCGGAATATACGAAGGCCATTCATCTTTTGAAAGATGACCTCGGCATCGCCATGATTGTAAACCCGGAAAGAGCAGCGGCAAGTGAAATCGCCCGTGTTCTTCGTTTTCCCTCTGCAATTAAGATTGACACATTCGCAAAAGGCCGCATTGAAATTCTGCAGTTTAAAGTACCGGAGCATTCCGTGCTGCATAATATGAGTGTTTCGGGCATTGTTTCAAAACTGGAATGTGACGTACTGGTTTGCGGCGTAGAACGTGGGAATGACGCTTTTATCCCCGGTGGTAATTTTGTGCTGCAAGAAGGGGACCTTGTCAGCATCGTTGCATCCATTCAGAATGTTGCACGGTTCTTTAAGAAAATCGGCATTAAAACAAACCGTGTGAAGGATACCATCATCGTCGGTGGCGGCAACATGACGTATTATCTTGCCCAGCAGCTTATTGAAACAGGCATTCATGTTAAAATCATTGAGAAGAATCAAACCAGGTGCGATACACTTTGTCAGGAACTGCCGAAGGCTTCCATTGTTTGCGGTGACGGGACGGATAACCGTCTTCTTCTTGAAGAAGGGCTGGAAACGGCAGAATCCGTGGTATCCCTTATGGATATTGATGAAGAAAACATCCTTCTTTCCCTCTATGCCCAGAGCAAAACAGACGGCAAAATCGTAACGAAAATCAATCGGATTGCATATGATGATGTTATTTCCCGTCTGGACATCGGTACAACCGTGTACCCGAAGAATATCACAGCGGAATATATCGTCCGATTTGTACGTGCGAAGAAAAACTCCCTCGGCAGCAATATCGAGACCATGCATTATATTCTGGACGGCAAGGCTGAGGCTCTCGAGTTCCATATAGGAGAAAATTCGCCCGTTTCCCATACAACACTTGATAAACTGCACCTAAAAGAAAATACCATTGTTGCCTGCATAAACCGTGGTAATAAAGTTATGCTTCCTCGTGGTCGTGATACCATTTTGCCCGGGGATACGGTTATTATTGTAACACTTAAAGCAGGCGTTACGGACATTAGTGACATTTTGCGATAAAAGGAAGATAGAATTCCATGAATTTGAAAATGATTTTCTATACCCTGGGCTGGGTACTTAAAATTGAAGCGGTCAGCATGCTTTTACCCTTGATTTGCAGTATTTGTTACGGTGAAGAAAAAATGCTTTCCGTGTTTACAATCTGTATTGCCGTCACGTTTGTTGTCGGCATGCTTTTGTCATTTAAAAAGCCGAAGCATCATTCCATGTATGCAAAGGAAGGGTTTGTTGCCGTAGCACTGAGCTGGATTGGAATGAGCTTTTTTGGTGCATTACCGTTTTTTATTTCAGGGCATACCCCATGTTTTATTGATGCCTTTTTTGAAACTGTATCCGGGTTTACCACAACGGGTGCCAGCATTCTGTCCAATGTGGAAATTCTTCCGAAAAGCTTGCTTTTCTGGCGCAGCTTTACCCACTGGATAGGGGGCATGGGCGTTCTTGTGTTTTTGGTGGCAATCTTGCCGCTTTTCGGTGGCAGTACCATGCATCTGATTAAGGCAGAAAGCCCGGGGCCTGCAGTTAGTAAGCTTGTGCCGAAAGTTCAGTCCACGGCAAAGATTTTATACACGATATATATTGCATTGACGCTTTTGCAAATCGTACTTCTTCTTCTCGGAAACATGCCGCTTTTTGATGCTGTTACAATCACATTTGGTACGGCAGGTACAGGCGGTTTTGGCGTCAGGAACAGCAGTATTGCAGAATACTCACCCTATTGTCAGGTGGTTATTACCATATTTATGCTCATCTTCGGCGTGGATTTTGCAATCTATCATTTACTTCTTTTAAGAAAAGTAAAACCCGTCTGGAAGTCGGCAGAACTTCGGGGGTATTTGGGATTTGCACTTTGTGCGATTTTGCTCGTCAGCATAAACTGCCGCAATCTGTTTGAAACCTTTGGTGAAACCCTTCGGCATGGTGCATTTCAGGTGGCATCTATTATGACAACAACAGGTTTTTCCACAACTGATTTTGACCTATGGCCTGAATTTTCAAAAACCATTCTTGTCATGCTAATGTTTGTTGGCGCGTGTGCGGGAAGTACGGGTGGCGGCATTAAAGTTTCCAGAGTGCTCATTCTGTTTAAGAGTATTATCAAAGAAATCAAAATTGCCGTGCATCCCAGAAATACAATTAAGCTTTCCATGAACGGACGACCCATTTTGCATGAAACGGTACGAGCAGTTAATGTTTTCATGGCGTCATACCTTGTGATTTTTGCACTATCCGTTCTTTTTATAAGCTTAGATAATTTTAATTTCACCACAAATTTTACGGCGGTTGCGGCCACGATTAATAATATCGGCCCGGGTCTTGCCGGCGTAGGACCAACACAGAACTTCGGCGGTTATTCCGCACTTTCCAAACTGATTTTATCTTTTGATATGCTTCTTGGCAGGCTTGAAATATTCCCGCTTTTAGTCCTTTTCTCGCCCAGTTCATGGAGAAAATAAAAAATCGGAGGCACCGCCTCCGCTTTTTTGGTACCGAAAACACCTCGTCCGCATATACTCTTTGTGGGAGGTGATTTATGAAAAATTTGAAAAACCATTATAAAAGACGGAAACGAACCGGACTTATCTTAATTTCTGTTTTGCTTATGTTCGGCATTTCTGTTTTTATGTTATATGAAACGAGGATTCGTCCCATCATTGTTCGGGTGGCATCTGCAAGAGCACAAAGTGTTGCCACAAGTACGATAAACGATGAAATTAACCGCATTATTGATTCCGAAGGTGTAAATTATGCAAACCTCACCATTTTTGAAAGAGATGCGCAAAACAGAATTTCAGCCGTATGTGCAAATGCGGCGGAAATCAACCGTCTGAAAGCGGCCATTGCTCTCGGCGTGCAGGAAAAGATGCGGAAAATTGACGAGATGGTTTTGAAAATCCCGCTCGGGACACTTCTTTCAGATGGGTTTCTGACAGGATACGGGCCGAGAATACCGGTGCGGCTTACAAGTATAGGAAGGGCAGAAGTAGATATTGAAGATAGCTTCCACGAAGCCGGTATCAATCAGACACGGCACGAAATTCATCTTTCCGTCACGGCGAAAATCAGTGTGCTGATTCCCGGTGGGGCAGGGGAAACGGAAATACATACCGCCATTCCCGTGGCGCAAGCCGTAATCGTCGGGGAAGTGCCGCAAAGCTTTACGAGCGTCACGGGCGTAAACGGTGAACCGCAAGATAATGTTTTGAATATGCTGAACTAAAAAGGAGGTGCATTTTGCACCTCCTTGATTTTTAAAGAATAATACAGATGAGGCCGCCCGAGCCTTCGTTGATAATTCTTTCCAGCGTTTCCCGAAGCTTTCCTTGTGCCGCCTCGGGCATGCGGTAAAGTTTATTGTGCAGGCCTTCATTGACAAGGTCATGCAGAGATTTGCCGAAAAGATTGGATTCCCAGATTTTCTTCGGGTCCACTTCAAATTCGCTCAGAAGATACTGCACAAGCTCTTCCGACTGTTTTTCCGTACCCACAATGGGGCTGACCTCTGTTTCTACGTCCGCCCGAAGCATGTGAATGGAGGGTGCACTGGCACGAAGTCTGATGCCGAATCGGCCGCCTTGCCGTACGATTTCGGGCTCTTCCAGTCTTAGATCGTCAATATCCGGTGTTACGATACCGTATCCCGTTTCTTCCACTTCGTGCAGTGCATATTCGAGTTTATCGTATCGCTTTTTAGCTTTTGCAAGCTCACTTACAACTTTCATCAGGACTTCTTCACCGTCAATTTTAAGGTCTGTAGCACGGCTGAGCACCTCGTAAAACAGCGCCTTGGGTGCAGAAACAGAAAAACGAACGTGGCCGTTTCCAAGGTTTATGGATTCTATTTTTGTGCTGTCTGCATAGGGGCATGCGGCGATTCTGTCCATCATCATGTCCATGTGACGGACACGGCTTACCCCGTCCATGCTTTCGGAGATGGTTTTTAAAAGGCTGGATTTAATTTCGTCTGTATCCGAAAGTCCATCCACCCAGCCCGGCAAATCAATTGCAATTTCAGAAAGAGGGAATTCAAAGAGAATTCTTTCCATAATGCTCTCAATATCTGCACGGTCCAGCATGGCGCAGTTTAAGGGGAGAACAGGCACACCGTATTTTGCCTCCATTTCATCCCGCAGCGTAAGACACGAAGGGGAGGAGGGATCGGTGCTGTTGAGAACAACAATGAAGGGTTTTTGGAGTGCGGCAAGCTCACCAATTACCCGCTCTTCCGAGGGCAGATAATTTTCTCGTTCGATTTCCGTAATGGAGCCGTCAGTTGTAATGACGAGGCCAATGGTGGAATGTTCTCTTATTACTTTTTGTGTGCCGATTTCGGCAGCTTTATCGAAAGGAATTTCTTCCTGATGCCAGGGCGTTTTCACCATACGGACTTCGCCGTCCTCCGTGCCGCCGAGCGCACCATCGACCATATAACCCACACAGTCAATCAGACGTACTTTCATACTGGCGGCGTCAGAAAGCCGTACTTCCACGGCCTCATTCGGGATAAATTTCGGTTCTGTTGTCATAATGGTCCGACCAGCAGCACTTTGGGGCAGCTCGTCCTGTGCCCGCACTCTTTGATGTTCTCCTTCAATGTTTGGAAGAACAAGCAAATCCATAAACTTCTTAATAAAGGTGGATTTTCCCGTCCGCACCGGCCCGACAACACCAATATAGATGTCGCCGCCCGTCCGTTTTGCAATGTCTTCATATATATGCATTCCATTGCCTCCTTCTCGAAAATGTTTGTACAGTATACGGACGAAGTGTGCACATTATGCTAAAAAAATAAATTTTGTATATATTGTAAATTTTCTCATAGAAAGCTTGACAGAAGCATATATTTTCGGGTAAAATATATGGTATTATCAAAGCAGTGTGCCCAGTTGGAACTGCAAATGAAGGAAGGGATATTCTATGGCAATGAAAGCACCGCGCGGTACGGCAGATGTTCTGCCGAAAGACGCGAATTTATGGCGTTTTGTAGAAAGCACTGCAGCTGAAACTGCAAGGGCGTTCGGATATGAAGAAATTCGCACACCCGTGTTTGAACATACGGAACTTTTTCAGCGTGGCGTCGGCGATACGACGGACGTTGTGCAAAAAGAAATGTATACTTTTAATGATAAAGGGGACAGAAGTATTACCCTTCGTCCCGAAGGCACCGCTTCTGCGGCAAGAGCGTATATTGAGCATGCAATGCACGCCCTCCCGCAGCCTGTAAAGCTTTATTACTGCGGCGCTTGTTATCGCTATGAAAAACCGCAGGCAGGCAGACTTCGTGAATTCCACCAGTTCGGCATTGAAGCCTACGGCAGTGAGGACCCGGCCTTAGATGCAGAGATCATTGCAGTTGCATCCACAATCTTTAAGAATCTCGGCTGCACAGGCCTTACGTTAAATATTAACAGTATCGGCTGTCCCGAGTGCCGAAAGAAATATAATGAAGCACTCATTTCTTATCTCAGCTCTCACAGCGAAACGCTTTGTGAAACGTGTAACACACGCCTTACGAAAAACCCCATGCGCGTTCTGGACTGCAAGAGTCCCATTTGCAAAGAAATCGCCGCAGGGGCACCTCATATTTTAGATTATATTTGCGATGATTGCAGGGACCATTTTGAGGCAGTAAAGTCGTATCTTACCGTTATGGGAATTCCGTTTTCCATTGACCCCACCATCGTTCGTGGGCTCGACTATTATACAAGAACTGTTTTTGAATTTGTTTCTACCCAGATTGGTGCACAGGGAACCGTATGCGGTGGCGGCAGATATGATGGTCTTTTGGAAGAACTTGGCGGCAATCCCACACCCGGTATGGGTTTTGCCATGGGTATTGAACGTATTATCTTAGTTCTTCGCAGCATGGGGCTTGTGAAAGAAGAAAAGAATTCGCCCCGTCTTTTCGTCGCCTCTATCGGCCAGACGGCGGCAGCACTCGCTCTTTGTCAGAAGCTGCGTGAAAACGGCATTTATGCCATGTGTGACGTTGCAGGCAGAAGTCTTAAAGCACAGATGAAAAATGCGGACCGAGAGGGTGCGGCATATTCTCTGGTGCTTGGGGAAGATGAAGTGAAAAGCGGCGAAGCACAGCTTAAAAATATGGAAACGGGCGAAAAAGAAACGGTAAGTCTTTCTGACATTCCGGCACTTATCGCACGACTTTAAGGAGGAAGAACCATGGAGTTTAAAAGAACACACAGATGTACAGAGCTTTCTGCACAGAATATTGGTGAAACCGTAGCCGTTATGGGCTGGGTTCAGAAGGTTCGTGACCTCGGTCACCTTATCTTCGTGGACCTTCGTGACCGCAGCGGTATTTTGCAGCTGGTTATGAATGCAGATAATGCCGAAATTTATAAAATCGGTCAGGGCCTGCATCAGGAATATGTTATTGAAGCGAAGGGAACGGTATGCCCCAGAGCTGAAGGCATGACAAATGCAGGGATGAAAACAGGCGAAATTGAAATTGATGTTACGGCGCTTAACATTTTATCCGAAGCCGACACACCTCCCTTCGTCGTTTCTGACCAGACGAAGGTAAACGATGAACTTCGTCTTAAATACCGTTATTTGGACCTTCGCCGTCCTTCTGTCACTTCACCCCTTGAAGTCCGTCATAAGGTTGCCTTTCTGACAAGACAGTACTTTGCAGAAAACGGTTTCTGGGAAATTGAAACACCCATGCTGACAAAGAGTACACCGGAAGGGGCAAGAGACTATCTTGTACCCAGCCGTGTGCACCCCGGCAGTTTTTATGCATTGCCCCAGTCTCCTCAGCAGTATAAACAGCTTCTGATGGTATCGGGTATGGACCGTTACTTCCAGATTGTAAAATGCTTCCGTGACGAGGACCTTCGTGCTGATCGTCAGCCGGAATTTACACAGATTGACCTTGAAATGTCCTTTGTAGATGTGGATGATGTTATTGCTGTCAATGAAGGATATATCAAACGTCTTATGAAGGAAATCCGTGGCGTTGATATTACGCTTCCTCTTCCCAGACTTCCCTATAGCGAAGCTATGCGCCGCTTCGGTTCGGACAAGCCCGATACACGTTTTGGTATGGAACTTTGTGACCTTACCGATACGGTACGCGGCTGTGGCTTCTCCGTATTTACTTCTGCGATTGAAGCGGGTGGAAGCGTTCGTGCCATCACAGTAAAGGGCGGTGCCGCCTTCTCCAGAAAGGAAATTGACGCTCTCGGCGAATATGTAAAGACATATCGTGCAAAGGGCCTTGCCTGGATAAGCCTTGGCGAAACCTTAAAGAGCCCCATTGCCAAGTTCTTCAGCGAAGAAGAAATGAATAACATTATTCGCGCCGCAGAGGCCGAAAACGGCGACCTTATCTTAATCGTTGCCGACAAGAACAGCGTTGTATTTGATGCCCTCGGTAATCTCCGTGTCCATGTGGCGAAAAAGCAAAATCTTCTGGACGAGAATAAGTGGAATTTCCTGTGGGTTACAGATTTCCCGCTCCTCGAGTACAATGAGGAGGAAGAAAGATATACCGCCATGCATCATCCCTTTACATGCCCGAGAGACGAGGATGCGGAGCTCCTTGAAACCGCACCCGAAAAAGTGCTTGCAAAGGCATATGACATCGTTTTAAACGGTGTGGAAGTCGGTGGCGGCAGCATCCGTATTCACAGAAGCGATATGCAGGCGAAAATGTTTAAAGCCATCGGCATGAGTAGGGAAGAAGCCGAAGAACGCTTTGGCCATCTTTTAGAAGCCTTCCGCTACGGCACACCGCCGCATGGCGGCCTTGCATATGGACTTGACAGACTTGTTATGCTCCTTTGCGGTGCAAGCTCTATCCGTGACGTAATCGCATTCCCCAAGGTGCAAAACGCCTCAGAGCTTATGACGGCAGCACCGTCTCCCGTTGATAAAAAACAGCTCGATGAGCTCGGCATTGCCATTTCTGAAAAAACAGAGTAAGGATTGATTTTATGATTGAAGTTACCAATCTGTCCAAACATTACGGTACCAATAAAGCGGTAGATAATATTAGCTTTTCGATTGCTCCCGGCGAAATTGTGGCGTTCCTCGGCCCTAACGGTGCGGGAAAATCGACTACGATGAACATGCTCACCGGATATATTTCATCCACAAGTGGTACCATTAAAATTGATGGGTGTGACATTGTCAATAAGCCCATGGAAGCGAAAAAAAGGATTGGGTACCTGCCTGAACTTCCGCCCCTATATCTGGATATGACGCTGGATGAATATCTGGACTTCGTTTATGACCTGAAAGGTGCCACTCAGCCTAAAAAAGAACACCTGCAAGAAATTAAGGAACTGACGAATCTTTCCCATATGGGCGGCCGTCTGCTTCGCAATTTTTCAAAGGGTTACCGCCAGCGTGCAGGCCTTGCACAAGCGCTTGTCGGTGATCCTGCGGTGCTTATTTTGGATGAGCCGACCATTGGTCTTGACCCAAAGCAGATTGTTGAGTTTCGAAACGTGATTGCAAGCCTTGGGAAAACCACGATTCTAAGCACACATATCCTTTCCGAAGCCAGCGCACTTTGCACACGGATGATTATTATCAGCGGCGGCAAGCTGATTGCTTCGGGTAGCCGTGATGAACTGGAAGGGAAGAATGAGTTTCGATATACTGTCGAGCTTTCGTATACAGATTGCGATGTCTGCAGCGTTCTTTCTGCTGTTGACGGCGTGTTGGAGGTTTCTGCTTTAGAGGAAGAAAACACATTCCTTTTAACCTGCACAAAAGACGTCCGTCCGGCACTATTCCGTGCCCTTGCGGAGAAAAACATCGCAATTTTACAGCTCAAGAAAGCAGCGCCGACCCTTGAAGAAATATTCATGAGAGCGGTATCCGGCACGGGAGAGGAGGAAACGAAATGAAAGCAATTTTTCGCCGTGAGTTGAGAGCATATTTTCAGACGCCTGTCGGCTACATATTCATCGGTATGTTTCTGGCAGTTTCCGGCTATTTCTTTGCAGTTTCCAATCTTCTGACCAAGTCTCCTGATCTCGGTCAGGTTCTTTCCAATATGCTTCTTATGTTTCTGTTTTTAATTCCGATTCTGACCATGCGCCTTTTAAGCGAGGAAAAGAACAGCCGGACAGATCAGCTCCTTTTGACTGCTCCCGTTTCTGTTCGCAGTATTGTTCTTGGAAAGTTTGCGGCAGCAGCCGTGATTTATCTTCTCACCCTCGCCATTACGCTTTTGTATTTCTTTATCATTAATTTATATGGTACGCCCGATGTTTCCAAGATTTTCTGTAATTATCTTGGGTTTGTTCTTCTCGGGTTGGCCTTTATTTCTGTGGGTCTGTTTGTTTCTTCGCTTACGCAGAATCAGGCGACTGCCGCCATCGGCACTTTTGCGGCACTCATGTTTCTGTATGCGGTGGACTGGTCCAGAACCGTGGTGCATAGTAAAATTCTTTCGGGAATTATCAACTGCATAAGCGTAACGAAATGGTATGCGGAATTTGAACTCGGTGTCCTTAGCGTGCCGGCTATTGTTTATTATTTGAGCTTTACCGCAGTATTTCTCCTTTTCACAATGTGCATTGTGGATAAGAGACGCTGGAGCTAGGGGAGGAATACAAAATGAAATTAAAAGGAAAAACAAAAAGAACCCTCTCAGAAGCGACTTTTCTGGCAGCTTTTCTGGCAGCAATATTACTTTTTAATATTGTTATTGGTGCTGCGGCGGATAAAATTCAGCTCAGATGGGACCTTACGGAAGAAAAACTGTATGCTTTAAAAGACGAAACAAAGGCAGTTTTAAATAACCTTAAGGAAGATGTCACCCTTTATTATTTTGTTTCGGACGGCCGTGAAAACGAGCAGATTGTCAATGTTCTGAATATGTATAAAACGGCATCGGATCGGCTTCGAATTGTAAAAAGCGACCCCAATACCGACCCCATTGCGGCACGCCGCTTTACTGATAAAGGCGTTCCTATTGAACAAAATTCAATCGTTTTGGAGAGGGGCGAAAGGTATCGTGCGATTTCTGCCTCCGAAATTTATCAGAATTACGGCAAACAGTCCGGTGAAACAATACAAAATGCATTTTTCGGTCTTGAGCAGTTGATTACCCGTGGGATTGCATATGTTGCTGCCGAAAAGACAAATACGGTTTTCTTTACCATAGGGCATAATGAAATCGATTACACGCCTGTACTGGATACGCTGGCAGAAGAAAATGTTGAAACGTACCAGATTGATTTGAAAACACAGGATATTCCTGATGAGGCGGATGCCATATACATTATGGCGCCGGCTGATGATTTTACAGATGATGAAATTTTGCGGCTTGAGGCGTTTTTGTCTAAAGGCAAAGGCGCACACATCAGCCTCGATGCTGCAAAAAAACCACTGCCGAAGCTGGAAGAATATCTGCAAAGCTTCTGGGGCGTTAAAATGTATCACGATTTGATTTGCGAATCGGATGCCGGCAGAACGCTGAATTACTCCTACATGTTTATTCCGGATGTGCAGGAGCATGTCGTTACAAGCGATATTTTGATGAAAAATAACCGCATCGTCTGCATGCATGCCAGAAGTATGGAAATTACAGACATGCAGGAAGTTACGGCATCGCCCCTCATAACGTCTTCCTCTTCAGCTTTTTCCATCCACGGGTCTGACCCGTCTGTTAAGGAAAATATTCGACAAGGTGCATTGCCTGTAGTTACAGCGCTGACTAGACAGGTTATGGATAAGCCTGAGGCAAGACTGGTTGTTTCCGGCTCCTATAAAATGTATGAAACCCTCTTTTTAGAGGAGGCTTCTGTGGCAAACCGAGCCTTTCTTTTAGGAACAACAAATTATGTTGTCAAGAACGAAGACACCTTGTCCGTTTCGCCTAAGAGTCTTTTGACATATGCACTTATGATTTCCGACGGCATGACGAGATTCTATATCATTATGATTTGTATCTTGCCTGCACTCGTGTTCCTCATTGCAGGTGTGTTTGTGTGGAAAAGGAGGCGGCATCTGTAATGGAAAAGAAAGAAAACCCTTCTTTTTTTAAGAAATACTGGAAAGTAATTGTTTCTTTCGCCGTTATTTTTGCCATTTTAGGCACCGCATATTTCTTTATAGAAAATTATGATCCCACCGAAAAGCCTGCTGAGCAAACACCTGTGCCGCTCATTCCGCTCATCAGTGTGGATGCTTCGCTTGTTTCACAGGTGGAAGTACAGAACGCTTTGGATTCTTTCACCTTCCTGCGTAGCGAAGGAAAGTGGATTATTAAAGATAAAGCATCTGTTGCGCTTTTGGTGGAACGTGTTGATAGCCTTGTATATAGTGCCGCCACACTTTCCGCAACGAGATGCGTCGCTAAAGATGCCTCGGATCTCGGCGCATATGGTCTGCAAAATCCGCAGGCTACTGTAAAGCTTGTGCATCAAAACGGCACAGAAACAACTTTCTTTATCGGAAATATCACCCCTGCAGGGGACGGGTATTATGCATGCCTTGCAAACACCAAGGATGTATATATTCTGGCGGCGGGAACGGCAGGTCAGTTTTGCACGTCGTCCGATGCTTTCCGTGTTTTGACGCTGACGGCTTTAAACCATACACAAATCAGAACGGTTTCCATAAAGAAAGATGGCGTGCAAATTCGCCTTCGTTATGTTGCTCCGCCGGAAGGGGCATATCCGGGCTCGGTATCAACGTGGCAAATGGAAAGCCCGCTTGAACGTCCGGCGTCCAACACGGAAGTGCGAAAACATATTTTGTCGCCTATCAGTAATTTGAATGCAATAGCTGTGGCAGAGGATAACCCTAAAGATAAGTCCAGGTATGGATTTAGCGGAGATGCCGTGTCTGTAAGCACAGAGACGGAGACTGTTTCTTTTGCCGTCGGTAACAAGGACGGAATATATTATGCCATGTTAGACGGGAAATCTGCAGTCTATATCCTTGGCCCCCAGATTCCGTTTATGGAAGTTTCTGCCTTTGATCTTGTGGAGAAGGAAACAAATTTGATTCCTCTGGATACGGTGGAAAAAATTGAAATGAACCTTGAAGGCGTTTCAGCTACACTTCGTGTTGAAACAGAAGGGGAGACCATGCGTTTCTTTGTAAATGATAAGCCGGCAGATGAAGATGGCTTTAAGTATCTTTACATGGAAATTGCGGGCCTTTCGGTTGATGGCGTGGCAAAATCACCCAAAGCCGTGGGGACGCCTGCAGCCTCAATCGTTTATACGCTTCTCGACGGTAGTGCAACGACGCTTTCCTACTATCCCTATGACAGCTTTAATTATGCACTGTATGAAAACGGGGAATGTACGTTCTTTATAAAGAAAACAAGGCTTTCAAACCTTGCAGTATCACTTCAAAATTACATGCAAAAATTAAACGGCTGAAACAAAATCATCCCGAAAAATCGGGATGATTTTTGCCATATAATAAAACGAGGAGAGGAAAGCATGATTGACGATAGACTCCTTGATAAGCTCAAAGTAATAACGGCAGAGGAACAGACCTATTTGTCCGGCGGCAGCGGCATAGAGAGAAACCTTTATATGCAAAGAACGTCGGATGTTATAAATAGTTATAAACTGCTTGAGGACGGTAAGCGTATTACCATAAGGCCGCATACAAGGTTTGTGCATTTTCCCGCACATTCGCATGATTTTATTGAAATGGTTTATATGTGCACAGGGCGCACAACCCATCTTGTAAACGGAAAAAAAGTTACGCTTTCGGAAGGGGAACTTTTAATTTTATGTCCCAGTGCGGTGCAGGAAATTCTGCCGGCAGGCACCGATGATATTGCCGTCAATTTCATTGTTTTGCCATCATTTTTTGATGATGTGCTGAGAATGGTCGGGGAAGAAAATACGCCCCTCAGGCAGTTTATTATTGATACTATCCGTGGAAATAACAGTGAAACGGGGTATTTGCACTTTAAAGTTTCCGAAAGTTTACCTATACAGAATTTGATTGAGAATTTAATATGGAACCTTGTGTATAAAAGCTCAAATAAACGAAATATCAACCAGAAAACCATGGCACTTTTATTTCTGCAGCTTATGAATCACACGGATATGCTTGCACCATATGAGGTCGACGAAATCATTATGAAGGTGCTTCGGTATATTGAGGATAATTATAAGGAAGGCAGTCTTTCCGAGCTTTCGGACATACTCCACTTTGATTTGTATGCCCTGTCAAGAGAAATTAAAAATAAGACAGGAAAGACATATACAGCACTTTTGCAAGAAAAGAGATTATCGCAGGCGTGTTATTATTTAAAGAACACAAGCATGACGATAGAAGATATAGCCTATGCTGTGGGCTATGAAAACTTCAGCTATTTTTATAAGCTGTTCAAAAAAAGCTTCGGCATGTCTCCTGCAAAATACAGAGAAGAACCCAAAATCAGCCTTTTATAAGGCTGATTTTTTGCAAATAAGGACAGTGTTTTTTACAAATCAAGTTATTTAATTCTTCCTATCGGCGTGATATACTGGATTTAAAATAAACAGAAAAGGAGATTGGCATGAGGAGATATAAAGAAGCTTCGGATTTTTACGCAGAACTTGGCGTCGATACAGAAAAAGCACTAGAAAAGCTCAAAGATATTTTTGTTTCCATGCACTGCTGGCAAGGGGATGACGTAATCGGCTTTGACAGCACGGGAACACTTTCCGGCGGCATTCAGACGACCGGCAATTACATGGGCAGAGCAAGAACCCCCGAGGAACTTATGGCGGACATGGAGCTTGCACTTTCGCTGATTCCCGGAAAAAAGAAAATTAATGTCCATGCTTCCTATGCGATATTCCAAGGGGAAACGGCAGACCGTGACGCCCTCCGTCCTGCCCATTTTAAGGCGTGGGTTGATTTTGCAAAGAAGAAGGGCATGGGACTTGACTTTAACCCCACATTCTTCTCTCACGAAATGGTAAAAGATAATCTCACCCTTTCATCACCGGATGAAACTGTGAGAAAGTTCTGGGTAGAGCACGGGAAAAGATGTATTGAAATTTCGCAGTATTTTGCCGAAGAAACCGGTGTGCCGTGTGTAATGAATATCTGGATTCCCGATGGCTATAAAGATATTCCTGCTGACAGGCTCGGTCCCCGTGCACGATTCAAGAAATCCCTCGATGAGATTTTATCCGTAAATTATGATAAGGAAAAAGTATTTGTATGCCTTGAATCTAAAGTTTTTGGCATCGGCATGGAATCTTACACCGTAGGCTCTGCGGAATTTTGTTTAAATTATGTAAATCAAAAAGGAATCACGCCGCTTATGGATAACGGCCACTATCATCCCACGGAAGTTGTTTCCGATAAGATTGCGGCAATGCTTCCGTTCCATGAAAAAATCGCACTCCATATTACAAGAGGCGTAAGATGGGATAGCGACCATGTGGTTTTGTTTGATGACGAAACCCGTGAAATTGCAAAAGAAATTGTATTTCACAATGCCGAGGACCGCGTGTTTATTGCCACAGATTACTTTGATGCATCCATTAACCGCATCGCCGCATGGGTAACGGGTATGCGTAGCGTGCAAAAAGCGCTTTTAAGCGCACTTTTGCAGCCAAAGGAAACACTTGGGGCACTGCAGAATGAAGGGCGGTTTACAGAGCTTATGGCGCTTTCAGAAGAAATGAAAACGGCACCCTTTGGTGATGTGTGGGCAGAATACCTCCGCCGTGAAAACGTGGAAAATGATTATATAAAAGTAATTAAAGAATACGAGGAAAAGGTTTTGGTGAAAAGAGTATGAAAGACATTTTAAAAGCTCCGTTTGTAATTGAAATGGAAAAGACCACGGCAAATATGTATCGCCTCGGCTGGGACGAGCGAAACGGCGGCAACATAAGCCTCCTTCTCGATACGGAAGAAGTAGGGGAGTATCTCGACCTTTCAAAGGTAATCCGTACAATTCCCATTGGTTTTGTGGCAAAATCCCTTGTAGGTAAAATCTTTATCGTTACAGGGCGAGGAAAATATTTTAAAAATGTTGAGGATGACCCAGCCAATAATCTCGGCATCATCCGCATTGGGGAGGACGGGGAAACGGCTGAACTTCTTTGGGGCTATGAAGACGGGGGCCAGTTTACCTCTGAACTTCCGGCCCACCTTATGAGCCATATGGCACGCCTTTCTGTTGACCCGGAAAACCGTGTTGTTATGCATACACACCCCACAAACACGCTTGCCATGAACTTTGTGCATGAGCTGGATGATAAAAAGTTTACCCATACCCTTTGGGAAATGTGTACGGAATGTATTGCCGTTTTCCCCGAAGGCATCGGCGTACTTCCCTGGATGCTTTGTGGCACTAACTCCATAGGAGAGGCAACGGCAGAGAAAATGAAAGATTTCCGAGTGGTTATCTGGGGCATGCACGGCCTTTACGGCGCAGGCAAAACTATGGATGAAACATTTGGCCTCATTGAAACGGTGGAAAAAGCGGCACAAATCTTTATGCTCACCGCACACCTTCCGAGACTAAACACAATCAGGGACACGGAAATGCAGGAACTTGCCGAATACTTTGGCGTAAACTACCGCAAAGATTTTCTGGATTTATAAGGCATTAAAGAAAACCCTCATCGGCGAAACCGATGAGGGTTTTAAACAGTCATAACAAGCACTTATCCTAAAAAGTCGATATGCAAACTTCGTTTGCTCGATATTTTTACTTCGTAAAATCGAGATATTTTTTGCTTTGCTCAAAACTCGATATGATATAAATCTCGTTGTCGTAAGGCAACATATCGAGCCGTCGGGCATATCGAGTTCCAAAGGAACATTTCGAAAATCTCGCAGAGATTTATATCGATGAAAAAACGACTTGTCGAAACAAGTCGTTTTTTCTGGTCGGAGTGGCGGGACCACATATTGCTTCGCAATCTGCCCTGCTTGACGACCCAAATGCGTTGCATTTCGGTACCCGTCGGCGCAACAAAAAGCTAAAAAAATTGCCACCGGCAACTTTTTCTTTACGCTTTTTGCCCTCTTAGGGTTCAAGTCCCTCTCGTTTCTATGCAAAATAAAAAGATGCCAAAAGGCATCTTTTTATTTTGGAACAAACGCCTAATTTTAATACGACGATTTCAAGCGGTGCATTTGCCTTCAAAGAAAAGTTTCACCGTGAAACTTTTCTTTTTTAGTTGTTATATTGCATGTTTTTTTGTGCTAAAAAACGTCATTGTATTGATTTATTCAAAATATTGTGGTATAATTTTAATATGAAATATCCGTGTTTTTCAAATCAAAGATTTGTTGTTTATAGGAGAGTGCAATATGAAAAAGTTTGTTTGTATTTTAATGGCATTGATTCTTGTCTGCTCTCTTGCAGCATGCACCAACACCAGCGAATATGATGCGGAGACTCGGCAACCAGAACCCGAACCAAGTGTGGAAGTACAACAGGAAGTTGATGGTGAAGAAAAAGAAAATACGACACCAGAGGTGCCAGAAGAACCAGAAGTAGTCTACGCAGAAGACGGCGTTGTTAATCGTTTTATTTCGGAATTCAACGAGAAAACGAAATATGAAATGACTGATATTTCAAAAGGTAATATTAGAACGAAGTTTTTCGCTTATGCAAATGACTGCTACATAGAAATCATAAATGCAAATGATGCAGCAGCAGAATGTTTTAGTGTATCAATTAATGGCGGAAAAGAAACAAGCGAAAGAGACAAAATGTTTGAGGTGTTTGCTGAAACTATAAAGGTGTTAGACCCATCTATAACAGCAGAAAAAATTACAGAGGTGGTTAATTACTTGAAGGCAGAACAATATATGGTTAATGATTATGTAATTAGTGATAAGGTGATTGTCGAGACATATGTTCCGATAGTTGAATTGTCTTACGGCAAATCTGATTGCAGAATCGATGTTATTTCTGGCAATTATAAATAAGAGGAAAAACTATGAAATTCGGATTTAGAACGCCATCGCTTAAACGGTCGTTAAAAGCACGCACTACAGGGCGAGCAAAGAAGTCAGTGAAGAAAGCACTAATACCCGGTTATGGCAAAAAAGGTGCAGGCTGGGTTAAAAATCCAAAGAAGGCGGCATACAACAAGGTTTACAAGAAAACGTCGCTTAGCATTTGGGATTTATTTAATTAATCAGATAACCGTTAATTGGAGTCACGGAGAATGAATTGAAAAATTTGCACATTCGTCTGGAAGCAAAGCAACATTAGTTGGTGGAAATGGTTTTGATGGGCTTATAAATTGTGTGACGTTGTTGTAGCACAGAAGGAATGAGACAAATTGAAATGACAATCAACTTAATAATGCACCGTTTGACAAAATTTCAAGTCAAAAGCGGTGCATTAATTTTCGAAAAAAAGTTATAGAGGGAATTTTCATAAGCAAACAGCGGTAATTATACTATGAAATAGCGCACAAAAAATCACAATAAACTTTTCCGTTTTTTGGAAACCCTTAGATATAGGCTTTTTCGACATAGAAAAAGAACCGTAATTTTGTATCAAAATTACGGTTCTTTTCTGGTGCGAGTATTCATAACGTGTCAAAATTAAAATAACGAGAAACGGCGTCAAATCGCATAATTTCCCTTAATTCAAAAGTGATTTTTTAATTTCAATAATTTCTTCTTTTATCTCATCAAGAGTATTATCGTTAGCATCTAATTTATCAACTATTTCCTCAATGTTTTCTATTGAGGTTTTTATTTTTTGAAAATCCTCGTTTTCGATTTGATTTGTAATCGATTTTATTTCTTCCAATTGTTCTGTAATGCCATCTAATTGTTTCGGTGTTTTGTCCAACAAACTGCTTGCCAATATAGAGATTATAGAAATGATAACTGCAATCCAAGCAACTGCCAAATTGTTACGCTGTGCTCTTTCCTCTTTTGTCTTGTACCCACATTTCGAATATATATGTAAGGAACTTGACGGAATGAATTTCTTGCCAATAAACTCTCTGCTCATAGTGAGATTTTCTTCGTTAATTATCCAAGTTCTGTCTGTAAATTCAATAGCAGTATGTGTAGGAACTTCATCAAGGATATCTCTTTTGAATTTGTTTATGAGTTCTCCAACTTTTGAGTCCTTAGGAAGTTCTACATAATCTTTTTCTATATTTATAGATACTTTTTCTTTTTTATGTAATGTAGTAGGTTCAAAGAATAATCCTATATCGGTTGTTGAAATTTGTTTATCAACTTCGAAAATTAAAGATTCTTGCTTTAGGTAATTCCATAATGTAAAAAAATCAATAAGATTATTAAAATCGTTAAGTATATTTACGCCTGTGTCAAAATCAAACGTGAATTTTTGCTCTTCGAATTCATATTCAATGGGTTGGGTGTGTGGAACAAATTTTGCCTTTTTATACTCCCACTCATCATCACTTATATCTGTTCTTGGGAAAATTTGTGGTAAAGTCATAGGCAACGTTCCGGCATTCACGGTTCTATTTACTATCTTTTTTGTTGAATGTCCATCTTTCATAACCTTATATTGTTTTCCATTTTCAGATTCAAGGAATTCTTTTTCAAGTTTTTCCATATCGTACTTTTCAATGTGGCACAGATTAAAACAGTTTAAATACGATGTTATATCATAAATATCTTTACTTAAAATTTTAGAAATTATTTCTTTTTGATGTCTGTTTAATTTCATAAAAAACACCCCTATCCACGCTATTATTATATCATAGAAATGCTTGTTTTTCAATATTTTCAGAAAATATGCATCCGTACATTCGTCAAAGTATTCTCCTTCTGATAAAATGTAGACATCAAAACAAAGGAGGTACTTCGCTATGAAGGAAAGATTTATTGAAAATGGAATTGAGTATGTCAAAAGTGGTGATTACTACATTCCAAACTTAAAGGCTCCCGAAGGGACTTACAACATCAGTAGGTACGGGAAACTGCACTCAATATTTATTAAAGAAAATCGTCCTGCTTTTTACTCAATGAAAATGCTCAACGGAACTTGGCTTGCATATCTTGAAGAAATTGACACATCAGCAAAGGAAATGGTTGATAGGCTCATAGAAGATATGATGGTCAAACAAGGTATTACCGAAGAACTCAAAGTAAAAGACCAAATGGCTTGGGTTGGTGCTATGAACAACATTCGCCACTCGGCAGAAGAAATTGTATTACAAGAATTTATATGCTCTATGGAGGTGCAATGAAATGAAGAAATCAATCATATCCATCATATCAATCGTATCAGTTTTAATAACTTCTTTTTCTGTAAGCGCTGCAGAGGTGCCGAGAGAGTCAGCACCCAGCAACGCCACAAACGAAGCAATCATTTTTGTTGAAAATTGCATCGGTGATATTTTAACCGAAGTGCAGAACGGGTTGGGATATGCCGATGCAAGAGCGAAATCAAACCGCATATTCTTTAATGCTTGGATCAATGGTCAGACAAATGGATATAGCTACGGCGAGCTTGTGGATATAGCCAATAATGCAATATGGCAATACCGGGATATGTATCTGCGACCTGACTTTTACAAAGATAATCTTGAAAAGGTCGGAGTTATTATTGCTCCCGTAATTGAAGATTATAAATCCGGCAAAATCACTTATGC
>JAFSCR010000017.1 GCA_017436645.1 Clostridia bacterium
ACGCTGAAGGCATCTAAGCGTGAAGCCCCCCTCAAGATAAGATATCCCATTGACTAGATCAAGTAAGGTCCGATGAAGACTACATCGTTGATAGGTCACAGGTGGAAGTACAGAGATGTATGTAGCTGAGTGATACTAATAGACCGAGGACTTAACCAGAAGAATTAGAGTTTTTTAAAAGAAGCATTGTTCAGTTTTGAAGGTACAAACCTTCAGAGAGAAAGATAGCATTCCGGTGGCAATAGCGCGGAGGTCACACCTGTTCCCATCCCGAACACAGCAGTTAAGCTCCGCAGCGCCGATGATACTTGGTGGGTGACCGCCTGGGAAAGCAGGGCGTCGCCGGAACTGCTATTTTTTCAACTTTGCATAAACTGCAAAAGCGCGCATACAATAAACTAAATATTCCTCCTTAGCTCAGTCGGTAGAGCACGCGGCTGTTAACCGCGTTGTCGTTGGTTCAAGTCCAACAGGGGGAGCCATCAAAAAAGACATCCAACAGGATGTCTTTTTTGTGTTTGTGTCCGTAAGGGCACAACATCATTACGAGCAAAGCGAGTACATCATTTGACCACTTGTGGTCAACATCATTCCGCCTAGGCGGACACAAAATGATGTTATCTGCGATAAACGATGTTGCCTTACGGCAAATGATGTGATGCTCCGCATCAATGGTGTTACACCTTCGGTGTAAATGATGTTGCAATTCGTGCAAAGTTTTTCCACCGCCGAAGGCAGATGTCGGGAACCACAAAGGGTCGTTGGTCGGGGACCGTCTGTACAAGACCATTAAATGTTGGCGGAATTTGTAAAAAACGCTTGAGTTTTGTGGAGCCTTATGATATATTTTATTTTGGAGACGTATATTTTGACAAGCCCTATCCATACCGGGAAATTTTGTGGCTGGCCATATGTGATAATATGGAGTCTTAAGAAAAATAAATATTTACCTAAAATGAGGTGAAACAAATGATTACAGGTGAACTTAAAAATAAAATAGACGGACTTTGGGATATATTTGCATCAGGCGGTCTTGTCAACCCTCTTGATGTAATTGAACAGATTACATACCTTATGTTTATTCACGATCTTGACGATACGGACAACCTTCGTGCAAAGGAAAGTGCTATGCTCGGTCTTCCGCATAAAAGCATATTTGCAGATGAAGTTACAATTGGAGAACGCACAATTGACGGTCATCAATTGAAATGGTCAACATTCCGCGACTTTCCTGCAGGTAGAATGTATACAATTATGCAGGAATGGGTGTTTCCGTTTATTAAGAATCTGCATGCAGATAAAGATAGCGCATACTCCAAGTATATGGATGATGCAATATTTAAAATCCCTACCCCTCTTATGCTTGATAAAGTGGTAACAAGTCTTGACGAAATATATGACCTGATGAATTCAATGCAAAGTAGCGACATACGGGGAGATGTGTATGAATATATTTCCTCCCGCCTGCAGGTTAATGGTATGGCAGGTGCTTTTAGAACACCAAGACATATTATCAAAATGATTGTGGAAATGGTACAACCTAAACAAGAGGATGTTATTTGCGACCCCGCTTGTGGAACAGCAGGATTTCTGGTTGAAGCAGGAAAGTTTTTAAGAGAAAACTGTAAAGAAGAAATTTTCTTTAACAGACAGAAGAAAGACCACTATATGAACTCAATGTTCTTTGGCTATGATATGGGCAGAACTATGCTCCGTATAGGTGCCATGAATATGATGACACACGGCATCGAAAATCCATTTATTGAATATCGAGACAGCTTGTCAGATCAGAATCCTGACAAGGATAAGTATTCTCTTATCCTTGCAAACCCACCGTTTAAGGGTAGCCTTGACTATGATATAGTATCTGCTGACCTTTTAAAGATGTGCAAGACCAAGAAAACAGAGCTTTTGTTCCTTGCTCTGTTTCTTCGAATGCTTAAAATCGGTGGCAGATGTGCCTGCATCGTTCCTGATGGTGTACTTTTCGGCTCCTCAACTGCACATAAAGCAATACGCCGCGAAATTATTGAAAATAACAGATTGGAAGCGGTTGTTTCTATGCCTTCAGGTGTATTTAAACCTTATGCCGGTGTATCTACAGCAATACTTGTATTTACAAAAACAGGCCACGGCGGAACAGACAAGGTATGGTTTTATGATATGAAAGCAGACGGATTTTCTCTTGATGATAAGAGGATGCCTGTAGCTGAAAATGATATCCCAGATATCATTGAAAGATTTCATAATCTTGATAAAGAAACTGACAGAGCAAAGACAGAACAAAGTTTCTTTGTGGACAAGCAGGATATAGTAAATAATGACTATGACCTATCTATCAATAAATATAAAGAAACAGAATATGTACCTGTGGATTATCCGTCCACAGCCGAAATTATGGCAGACCTCCATGAACTTGAAATAGAAATAACCAAAGGATTGGCAGAATTGGAGGAAATGCTGTGATGGAGAAAACTGTAAAAGATGTAGTAAAAGAAAGTTTTTGGATTATGCCTGCTACTCCAAATTTTATAGATAATGGCATACCTTATATAACTTCAAAGAATATAAAAATGGGTAAGTTGGACTTTTCAAAAGTCCAGTATATTTCTCAAAACGATTATGATGAAATATCCAAAAATCGTCCTATAATAGTCAACGATTTGCTGATAAGTATGATAGGCACTCTTGGAAATGTTGCAATTGTTAAAGAATGTGATATCCCATTTTATGGGCAAAATATGTTTTTGCTTAGGCTAAATCCTGACATTGTTGATTTAAGATATTTTTATAATTATTTTAATAGTGATACGATAAACTCTTATTTGCAATCAAAGAAGAATAAATCCACGCAGGGATATTTAAAGGCTAATCATATAGATGATTTGAGAATTCCTATCGTATCCCTAGAAGAGCAAAAAAGAATTGCTGATGAATTAGACAAAATAACAGATTTAATCAACAAACGAAAAGAACAACTTTCAAAAATGGATGAACTTGTCAAAGCACGATTTGTTGAACTGTTTGGTGACCCTAAATACAATAAAAACAACCTTGTAAAAATCGGAGAAATAGGAGCATTAACAAGTGGAGGAACACCATCCAGAGCAAAACCAGAGTATTTCGAAGGAGATATTCGTTGGTATAGTGCAGGTGAATTGAACTCATTATATTTGCCAGATTCAGTCGAACATATTTCCGAGACAGCACTACAACAATCATCTGCAAAACTTTTTAATAAAGGTACTTTAATGATTGGAATGTACGATACTGCCGCGTTTAAGATGGGTATATTGACAGAAGATTCGAGTTCTAACCAAGCCTGTGCAAACTTAAATCCGAAGCAAGGATATAATATTGTTTGGCTATACTATTTGTTTGATATTATGAAACCTATTTTCTTGCAAGAAAGACGAGGTGTGCGTCAGAAAAATCTTAGTCTGTCAAAGATTAAAGAATTTGAAGTTCCGTTTGCACCTTTTGAATTGCAAAACCAATTTGCAACCTTTGTTGAACAGACCGACAAATCAAAATTGGAAGTTCAAAAAAGTCTTGAAAAATTAGAACTTCTAAAAAAAGCACTAATGCAAAAATATTTTGGATAGGAGAAAAATGTGAAAAAAGTAGCTGAAAAATGTACTTTTATTTGCTTTTCTTGTGTTTACCCATGTGATATAATGGTAAAAAACAAAGGAGATTGTTTATGGATAAATATAATTTAACATTTGGCATTGAACCGACAGACAAATATAATAAGGCAAAGCAAGACTTAATTCAAGCATTGAAGTCTTTGCAAGAGTTGTCTCCGCAAGAGCAAAGAGTATTAGCAGAAGAAATGTTCGGGATGGCACAGGTTGCTGTTGCAATGGATATGTTTAGTAAATATCTTGGTAGGTGAAACTATGGATAAAATTAGTTGTTTATGTGGTGATAGAATTCTAGCAAATCAATCTAATGAATTGTTCGGGATGATTTTAACAATTATTAGCGGTGTATTTGTCTTTGTCGTAAGCCAATTATATAATGAATACAGATTAAAACCGATTCAAAAGTATAAGGAACTACGAGCTAAAATTTCATACAGTTTAACGCTATATGCCAATTTATATATGAATCCGGTAGAATATAAGCTTGTAAATGCAAGAGAAGAAATCAATGTTGCGTCAAATGAATTAAGACAGCTTGCAGCGGAAGTCGATGCAATGATTGAGCTAAAGCCAAGAGTTAGCCTTCTTATAGCAAGAAAGAAAGTTTTAGCAGATGTATCAAGGAATCTAATTGGATTGTCAAATAATTTATATTCTCCTCATCCTGACGTTGCTATTGAACATAATGAAAAAAGATGTAGAGAAATATATAGGTTGCTAAAAATGAAAAACAAGTAACTTTTATAAACATAATATAAAAAATCTAAAAATAAAAATGAAAAAATTGGGCAGGTGAAAAAATGGCAGAATTTTCAAAAATTATAAAATCCAAATATGATTTTAAAACATATGAGAGCACAAAGAAGGCGGTTGAATGGATCCTTTTGTCATTAAAAAGGCTGAATATGAGTTCTCAAAAACCAAAGGTTAATTTTTTGTTTGATATTGGAGATATAGGGTGTAGTTGTGAGACCATGGAGGATTTTGTTGAAAACGCATACGGACAAAAAGGGTACAGCTTAACACAATTTAAAGTAATACAGTTTTTACATAGTAATCTTTGCGCATATATTTCTTCTCGTAATAATGATGAATTGTATATAAGTACAAATAATAAAAATGCTTTGGAAAAAATCATACAATGTCTGGAAGAAACGAGTTTGGATGATAGCGATAATGTTGAAATCCAAAAAGTTGCAAAAATAAAGCAGTGGATTGTTGCTATCGTTCAAAACTTACTGGCGAATTGGATATGGGTAATTATAGTTACAATATTTACATGTGTAATAGCTTTCTTTTCTAAAAAATGAGGTGAACGCAAATGACCAACTTTGATTTCTTAAAATCTGATCCGCAATTTGCCACATTTGCAGATGTGGCTGCATCTAGCGAAAAGATTTTGAATATTGATGTAGCTGCATCTGTGCTAAATTGCCGCAGAGCAATGGAGTTTGCCGTTAAGTGGATGTATTCTGTTGATACGGCTTTGGAAATGCCCTATGACACCACCTTGGTAGCACTTATGAGCACCGAGGAATTTCGTGATGTCGTAGGTAATGACATTTATAGGCGAATGGACTTCATCCGCAAGGCCGGAAATATTGCAGCACATGGCGGGAAGAAAATATCTACGGAGCAGGCCAAGCTATGCATCGAAAACCTCTATTATTTTATGGACTTTATTGCATATTGCTATGGCAAGAATTATGCAGAAGGTCAGTTTGATGCAAGTCTTTTGGAACTTACCACAGAAGAAGCACTGTCATTTGTTACTGATAAGACCGTTGACCTTGAAAGCCTTATGGCAGAAAACAAGGCACTCAAAGACGAACTTACCGCCAGACGTGCTCTGCAGCAGCAGACGTATGTTCCAAAACCCCTTGATTTATCCGAGTTTAAGACAAGAAAGATATACATAGATACCATGCTTCAGGAAGCAGGTTGGATTGAAAATAAAAACTGGATAAATGAAGTAGAACTTCCGGGAATGCCGAACAAATCTGAAGTTGGATATGCTGACTATGTTCTATATGACGATACGCATAAGCCGCTTGCAGTTGTTGAAGCAAAACGCACATGTAAAGATGTTGCGGTTGGCAGACAACAAGCAAAATTATATGCAGACATTTTGGAAAAGCAACACGGCAGAAGACCTGTGATATTCTTAACCAATGGCTTCGAAACAAGAATTGATGATGGACAATATCCCGAAAGAAAAGTCGCAACCATATATTCAAAGCGTGATTTAGAGAAGATGTTCAACCTTCGCAGAATGCGGACAAGCCTTAAAAATGTGATGGTTGACAAAGATATTGCAGGAAGATACTATCAGGAAGGTGCTATCAAGGCTGTTTGTGATGCGTTAGATATTAAAAATCGCAGAAAAGCGCTTTTAGTTATGGCAACGGGTTCAGGCAAAACGAGAACGGTGATTGCACTTTGCAAAGTGTTACTCGAACACGGATGGGTTAAAAACATTCTGTTCTTGGCAGACAGAACTTCCCTTGTAACACAGGCAAAGCGTGCTTTTGTAAACCTACTTCCTGATTTATCTGTTACAAACCTTTGTGAAGAGAAAGATAACTTTGTAGCACATTGCGTATTCTCGACTTATCAGACTATGTATAACTGCATAGACGAAGTAAAAGACGAGGAAGGCAAGCTTTTCACAAGCGGTCACTTTGACCTTGTTATCTGTGACGAAGCACATCGTTCGATTTATAATAAGTACAGAGATATCTTTAACTATTTTGATGCGCCGCTCGTTGGTCTTACGGCTACGCCAAAAGATGAAATTGATAAGAACACTTATGAAATTTTTGAACTTGAAAGCGGTGTGCCTACTTATGGCTATGAGCTTGCTCAGGCGGTCAAAGACGGATATTTAGTTGACTATATGTCAGTAGAATCAAAGCTTAAATTCATTGAACAGGGCATCACCTATGAAGAGTTAACCAATGAAGAAAAAGAAGAATATGAAAATCTGTTTGAGGATGAGGACGGAGAAATTCCTGAAAGAATCAGCTCTTCTGCTCTCAACGAGTGGGTGTTTAACCACGATACAATCCGGCAGGTGCTTCACGTTCTTATGACTGACGGACTTAAAATTGAGTATGGTCAGAAACTCGGCAAAACAATTATTTTCGCTAAAAATCACAAGCATGCGGAAAGAATTCTTTCAGTTTTCAATGCAGAATACCCACATCTAAACGGTTTTGCAAAGGTGATTGACAATAAAATCAATTATGCGCAGAGCCTGATTGATGAATTTTCCGACCCGAAAAAGTTTCCACAGATTGCCATTTCCGTTGATATGCTTGATACCGGTATCGACGTGCCGGAAGTGTTGAATCTCGTATTCTTCAAGAAAGTTATGAGTAAGGCAAAGTTCTGGCAGATGATAGGGCGTGGTACCCGTCTTTGCCCGGGACTGTTGGACGGAGAAGATAAAAGCAAATTCTATATTTTTGATTTTTGCGGAAACTTTGAGTTTTTCAGAATGAACCAAGACAAACCCACAGCAAATCAGATGGCACTTCAGGGAGCGATATTCAACTTAAAATCACAAATTGTCTTCAAACTTCAGGATATTGCTTATCAGACAGAAGATTTAATTGCATTTCGTAAGAGCTTGGTTTCCGAAATGGTAACAAAGGTTCGAGAACTTAATAAAGACAGTTTTGCAGTGAAACAACATCTTAAGTATGTAGAACTCTATGCAAATGAAGAAAATTATGTATCGCTTACATACGAAGACACGCTTATTATGAAAGAAGAACTTGCGCCTCTTATCATACCTGACGAAGATGAAGCAAGTGCTGTACGCTTTGATGCACTTATGTACGGCATTGAACTTGCATATCTTGTAGGGAAGAAATATAATCGTGCACGAAGTGAACTTTACAAGAAAGTCAGCGATGTTGCAAGCGTTGCAAATATTCCTGAAATATCTGCAAAATCTGAACTTATCAATAAAATTCTGCATACGGATTATCTTAACAACTGTGGTATTAACGAGTTTGAACATATCCGAGAGTCGCTTCGTAATTTGATGAAGTATATTCCGCATCCGATTTACGATGTAGATGTTGACTTAACAGATGAGATTTTGTCTGTTGAGTGGAAAGAATCTGAACTTGAAAGTGATGACCTTAAAAATTACAGAGCAAAAGCGGAATATTATGTAAGACAACATCAAAATAATAGTGTAATTGCGAAGTTGAAAGGCAATGTGCCACTTACCAAGGATGACGTTGCAGAGCTTGAAAAGATTCTGTGGAATGAGGTCGGAACAAAAGAAGAATATACCGCTGAATACGGCGAAAAACCGCTTGGCGAATTTGTTCGTGAAATTGTAGGCCTCGATATGAATGCCGCAAAAGAAGCTTTTGCAGAATTCTTAGGGAATACAAACTTGGATAGCAGACAGATATATTTCGTGAATCAGATTGTTGAATATATTGTTCAAAATGGAATGATGAAGGATTTATCTGTGCTTCAGGATGCACCGTTTACAGAGAAAGGTAGTGTTGTTGAAATTTTTACAGACCTTTCTTTATGGGCGGGAATTCGAAGAGTTATTGAAAGTATTAATATGAATGCGGCGGCGTAAGCAAAATTTGCGATATATTGCCTTTGTCAAACGGCGTTATGCTGCCAAGCCGGATTATTTAGCGTAAATATCCTTTGCAATCTTTATAAAACGTTTAATAAGGGGATTGTTTTTTGAAGACGGATTATATGCAAGATATATTTTTCGATAGGACTCTGCGCTTTTCGGAAGAAAGAACAATATATTATCGTCCTCGTGGGGTTTTTGCTGAATCGTCAAATTTGTTGTAAAAACGGCACCGACACCTGCGGTCATAAGGTTATAGTGCATTTCGCTATGTTTTGCATTTTCGATTTTGTAACGGGAGGTTTTATAATTACCAAGGAGTCTGTTCATTCGTTGTTCAACATCTGATTTGCGAGAAAAATCCAAAAACGGGATATCACGAAAGATGGACATATCCGCAATTTCGCGGTCGGGTGAAAATGCGTTCGTAAGAATTTCTTCTCTTGTCAATGCAAGGTGCGCAAGGCTTTCTGCCCCTTGCATTTTTTTGTGCATGGCAATGATGAGGCGTTCTTCCATAAGAAACTCCGTAATACATCTGCCACGCTCTTTGGCATAGGTTATTATAATATCAATTTCGTTATTATCAATTTTTTCCCAAAGAACATGGGAGCTTCCTATATTTCCGATGTCAAGGGTTACGTTTACATTCGGGTTCTTTTTATAAAATTCGCCGCAGATTTCAGACATAATTAAGTAGGATGCATAGCTTGAGCCACCGACAATGATTGAACCGTGGTCAACGTCCGAAAGCTCTCGGATTCTTTTTCGCATATTCGCTTCGCTTTCGGCAATTTCCTCAAGACTTTCAATATAAATTCTGCCTTCAGCTGTCAGGGAGAGGGGGATAGATGAGCGGTCAAAAATTTGGAACCCCAGCTCTTTTTCCAGCCTTGCAATTGCCGCGCTGAGCGAAGGCTGTGAAATGTAAAGCGATTCTGCAGCTTTGGTAAAACTTTCTTTTTGATATACCGTGTAAGCGTATTTCTGAACGGTTTCCATTACATTACCTCCCATAACATTTATTCTATAACATTATAAAACTATATGTATTTGATTATACCTCAAAAGAATGCTATAATCAATAGGTAAATTAGAAAAATGGAGAAAAACGGTTATGAATAAGAAGGTAAACAGGTATATAAAAGTATTTCCCTGGTATGCGGGGCTTACATCAGACCTTTTGTTTTATATTGCTATAGATACGCTGTTTCTGACGGTGGTAAAGAACTTTTCCGCGGCAGAAATTGTTTCGCTTACCTCATTTGCGCAGTTTGCCTGTATTGCGCTGCAGTTTCCGGTTCTTTTCATAATTAAGAGAATCGGGAATACCGCATCTATAAGAATAGGTGCTATTTGCATGCTACTATCAGCCGTTCTTACCACTATGGGGAAAAGTTATTATCTTGTTCTTGTTGGCCGTGTGTTTCACGATGTTTCCGTAGTGTTCAGAACCGCTTCATATGTAGCGCTTGAAAATAATCTTGATTTAATTGATAAACGAAGTGAATTTGTGCGGGTAAGAGCTTCTGCCAATACGGTTTATTCGGTTATAACCATGCTGATTTCTTTTGTGGCAAGCTATATGTTTAATCTGAATCATTATTTGCCTATGATAGGATGCATAACCACTTGTGCCATGGGCGTTATGCTTTCCTTTTTAATGAAGGACTGTTCGACATATGATAAGATTACATACAAAAAAGAAAACAAAGAGAAGGTTAAAGTAAAGTATACAAAGTTTATAATTATGGCGATTGTTGTTTACTCACTCTTTTATCCGATTGTAAACAATGGCCAAAGCGACGGTAAATTGTTTATACAACAGCAGGTCTTTTTGGATTTTAATGTTGAAAATACAGCACTCATCATTGGTGCCATTGTTTGTGTCTCCCGTATTATACGTGTATTATCCAATGTGGGTTTTGCAAAAATATATTGTAAATATGAGGAAAAACTGGGGATTGCATTTCCCGTTATGCTCAGCGGCGCAATTGCACTCATGTTATTTGGTTCGTTCATTCCGCAGGTTTTTGTTAAAATCCTTGCAATGGGAGCCGGATATACCGTCATTCTGTTTGCGAGAGACCCGTTTAATTTATATATGCAGGATGTAATATTGACAAACACACCAAAAGAACAGCACCAGACACTTCTTACCATGCTGCAGTTCGGCGTAAAGATAACAACTGCGGGCATGGGGCTGTGCTTCTCTGCCGTTCTGATCAGTTACCCGATGATTGTGGTTATGGCTTTAATGCTTGCCGTATCAACCATTGATATCGCACTGGGCATAAAGCTTTACAAAATGGTTTTAATTGAAAAAAACAATCGTAAAGTTATAGCATAACGGTATTTGAATTTTCCGCCCTCCCATCAAAAAAGGCATCCAAATGGATGTCTTTTTTGTATTTGTATCCGCAAGGACACAACATCATTTTGCGACAAAGTCGCAAACACTGTTTCAGGCTTTGACTGAACATCATTCCGCTTTAGCGGACACAAAATGATGCTATCTACGATAAATGATGTTTCGCTTTGCGCAAAGCGAAGGGATTTCTCCTTCTGAATACAGAAAACTATTGAAAACAAAAGAACGGCAAAATGCATAACAGTATGCCTGAATTTTTCAGCGCGCTTTTTCGGTGCCGTATATCTTGACGGATGCGATAGGTTTCATATTATCCATATTGTTGTAATTTATCCATTCACAAGGAAAATATAATATGCTATAATAAGCTATATCACTACTTATGAAGGAGAATGTATATGAAAAAGAAACTCATTGCATCCATTCTTTTCTTGACTATGGCAGTCAGCCTTTTTGCGGGCTGCGCCAAAACGCCGAAGGCGGACCCGAAGGTAAAAGCTGCGCTTGACGGAAAAAAGGTTCTCTTTGTCGGCAACTCTTTTACGTATTACGGCGGCGTAGTTGCCCGCACAGCCGAAACAAACCTTGACCCCGTTCTTGCAAACAGAGTGAATGACCAGGGTTATTTCTACCAGCTCTGCAAAGCGCACGGTGCGGAAGTAAACGTTGTGGACTGGACGTTTGGCGGTCACGGGCTGGAGGAGCTGCTCGGAACAGAACCCTGCGAAACCCGCCCGCCCTGCGAAGGCAAGACGCCTTCCGGCCACCTTGCATTTCTTACCGACCGCACCTATGACTACGTTATCTTAAGTCAAAACCGCTGTCCGGACGACGAATCCGCCGAAGAAACTCTGGAAAACGTGAAGGACTACGCCAAAATTTTCAAAGATGCAAACCCGGATGTAAAGCTTTTCTACGTTGTGCATGACGGGGTTTACGCAGTCGAGTACGGCAGCGAATGGCTCAAAGCCGTTTCTCTTATCGAAAAAGAAGGCATTACCGTTCTCGACTGGGGTACCCTCGTCTGGGATGTTGCAACCGGCAAAACACAGGTTCCCGGTGCCAAAGAGTCCTATAACAAAAGCTCCTTTATCGTTTCCAAGGAGCCGGGTGACGGCTATCACCCCAATCCCCTTACCGGTTACCTTTTCGCCCTTATGACCTTCTCTGCCATTACTGGTCTGGATGCAGTAGGTCAGCCCTATGACTTCTGCTATAAAGAGGAAAGCGGCGTATACCCCATCTCTCTGTGGTTACAGCTTGATTATTTCAAAGAAACCTATTACCGCTATGATGATAAGGAAACACCGGATGTAAACGAGCGGCAAACAAACTTTATTGAAGTTTTCAATTCCGAAGCAGATATGAAAGGACTACAGAGCCTTGTAAATACATATCTTGCAGACGACACAAACGCCTGGGAAAAATATATTACAGAATAAAGGGGATTTTACATGAAAAAGAAACTGATCGCATCCCTTCTTCTCATCGCGGTAGCAGTAAGCCTTTTCACAGGGTGCGCCAAAACGCCGAAGGCGGACCCGAAGGTAAAAGCTGCGCTTGACGGCAAAAAGATTATCTTCGTCGGTTCCTCCTCTACCTATTACGGCGGCACAGTTGCCCGCACAGCTGATACAAACCTTGATCCCGTTCTTGCAAACAGAGTGAATGACCAGGGTTATTTCTACCAGCTCTGCCGTGCACACGGTGCCGAAGTAAACGTTGTGGACTGGACATTCGGTGGCCACGATTTAGGCGCCCTTTTAGGCAGTGAGCCTTGTACCACCCGCAAGCCTTGTGAAGGCACAACCCCCGAAGGTCACCTTGCCTTTCTTACGGACCGCTATTATGACTATGTTATTATACAGGGAGGCCAGCACGGCTCCACTATAGAGGATAGCATTGAATATTTCAAAAAATATACGGCTGTTTTTAAGGCTGAAAACCCGAATGTAAAAATTTATTGCGCCGTTCCCCACATTCTTTATGTAAATCACCGGGAAAACTTCCATATTAAATTTCTTTCCGCTTTGGAAAAAGAGGCGGATGTTACCATTCTTGACTGGGGCACCCTTGTGTGGGATGTAATGACCGGTAAAACAGAAGTTCCCGGTGCCAAAGAAAAGTATAACCAAAATTCCTTTATCGTTTCAAGGGACCATACGGACGGCTATCACCCCAATCCCCTTACCGGCTACCTTTTCGCCCTTATGACGTTCTCTGCCATCACGGGTGTGGACGCGGTGGGTCAGCCCTATGACTTCTGCTATAAAGAGGAAAGTGGCGTATATCCCATCTCACTGTGGTTGGCGCTTGATTATTTCAAAGAAACCTATTACCGCTATGATAATAAGGAAACCCCCGATGTAAACGAGCGGCAAACAAACTTTATTGAAATCTTTAATTCCGAAGCTGATATGAAAGGACTGCAGAGCCTTGTAAATACATATCTTGCAGACGAAACCAACGCCTGGGAAAAACATATTACAGAGTAAGCATAAAAACCATATAAAAACAGCACCCCAAACGGCGGTGCTTCTTAGAGATAAATCGCCCAAAACCCACGATTTCTGCACATAACTGCGTTAAAAAGGCACTGAATCCGTCAGGATTTCAGTGCCTTTTCGCCTTGTTCTGCACTATAAATCGAGTTTTTTGTGGTGCGAAGCAGTTTTGGGTGAGGAATCTTAGAGAAATCATAAAAAATGTAGGCATACTGGCGTATGCCTACATTTTTTTGTGCACTATAAGCGGAAAAGTACCATCCAAAACCGACTTCTCCCTAAGAAGCACCGCCGAAGGGTGCTGTTTTTATATTTATTCTATTTTTTCCCCGATCCCTTTTCCGTTTTCGGGGCGGTGCCGTATACAGTTTTGAAGGCACGGGAGAAGGAGAAAGCGTCGTCATACCCCACAAGCTGGCTTACTTCGCCCACGTTATACCCAACATGGAGAAAGTGGCGTGCTTCCCGCATTCGTTTTTCCATAATGTAGCGCTTCAGGGGAAGAGAATACTTTTCTTTAAAAAGCTTTGTTAAATAATTTTTGTCAATGCCGATTTGCCCGGCAATTTGGGAGACAGAAATTTTTTGCATATAATCAGAATCTACAATATTTTTCGCCTTTTCTGCATAAGATTTATCTTGTTCCGTCCCGAGGATTTCGCAAAGAAGCTCCATAACCTTTACGGCCACATATTCTTCGCACATTTCCCCGTAATCTTCCGCCCTTTGCATGTCCTCAAAATAAAAACCGGGTACGGACAAAACCCTGTCCTTTACGGCATAGAGTCTGTCGGCGTATTCGCCGGAAAAACCAACCCATTTATACTGCCACGGCGTCTCTTTATCCGCCGTATATTCATAGAGTTCATCGGGGCGAACGATAAAAATCCGGTTTTTACTGACCGTATATGTCTTTCCGCCCGTTTTAAAAACGCCTTTTCCGGAAACGATATAATGAATGAGCCAAAATCTGCGGATGCCACGGCTCGTGTGACCCGGGACGCAGATTTGCCTGCCGCAAACATGGGGACTTATAAAAGACAGGTTTTTATCCCGAAGATAAATATCGTATCTTTCTTTCATTTGTACCATACCTTTCAAAGGAATGTTTTCTTTTGTATTTTATCATAAAGAACACGTGTTTTGCAATAGCCTTATCAGAAGGAAATTGGTATAATACGGGCGAAAACCTGCATAAAATAAGGAAAAGCGGCCATGCCGGCCCAAAACAGAATTACGGATTTTGCTATAAACTAGACGGGTTTTGTTATATTTTTAAAGCTTGGAGGCATACATGAAAAAAGTAACTTTAGCATTTGACAAAGCGTTTTTAGGGATTTCGGAAGAAACCGTTTTGAACATGCAGGCGGAACTTTCCGCGGCCCACAATTTTCTCCACGGCGGATGCGGTGCCGGGGGCAATTTTACGGGGTGGCTCACGCTCCCGAAGGATTATGACAGGAACGAGCTTGAAAAAATTGAAAAAGCGGCGGCAAAGATTCAAAGCACATCTGACGCTTTGGTGGTCATCGGCATTGGCGGTTCCTACCTTGGTGCAAAGGCGGCGCTGGAGTGGCTCGGCGGCGGAAAAACGGAAATTATTTTTGCCGGCAATACGCTGTCCGGCACCGCTTTATATGATGCTTTAGAATCTGTGCGGGACAGGGATTTTTCCGTAAACGTCATTTCAAAATCCGGCACGACAACGGAGCCTGCCGTGGCGTTTCGGTTTTTTAAAGCACTTCTCGAAGAAAAGTACGGCAAAGAAGGGGCAAGAGAACGGATTTATGCCACAACCGACAAAGAAAAAGGCGCCCTTCGGGCACTTGCCGAAAAAGAGGGGTACGAAACCTTTGTAATCCCCGATAATATCGGCGGCAGATTTTCGGTGCTTTCGGCGGTAGGCCTTCTTCCCATAGCCGCCTCGGGGGTGAATGTTCGTGAAATTATGGAAGGGGCTGAGGCGGCCTATGGTGAATATCTTGAGATCGATATGAAAAAGAACCCGTGCTACCGCTATGCCGCCGTGCGAAATGCCCTATACAGAAGCGGCAAAAAAATAGAACTTCTCGCAAATTACGAGCCTTGCCTCGTTTACTTTTCCGAATGGTGGAAGCAGCTTTTCGGAGAGAGTGAAGGAAAGGACGGGAAGGGCATTTTCCCGGCCGCCGCATCCTTTTCCACCGATTTACATTCCCTCGGGCAATATGTGCAGGACGGGCAGAGAATTTTGTTTGAAACGGTTCTTCGGGTAGAGAAACCGAAAAAGAACCTTGTGATTCCTTCAGATGCGGAAAATCTTGACGGGCTGAACTTTATTGCAGGCGTGGATGTGGACAGTGTAAACGAGAAGGCGTTTCTGGGAACCGCCCTTGCCCACTATGACGGGGGCGTGCCCTGTCTTACCATAAACATTCCGGAGCTTACCCCGTATTATTTCGGGTATATGGTGTACTTTTTCGAAAAGGCGTGCGGCATAAGCGGATATCTTCTCGGTGTGAATCCCTTTGACCAGCCGGGGGTGGAGGCATATAAAAAGAATATGTTCGCCCTCCTCGGCAAACCCGGTTATGAAGAAGAAAGAAGAAAGCTTGAAAAAAGGCTGTAACAGAAAACCTCTCAAAGCGGATTGCTTTGAGAGGTTTTAATATTAATGCGGTTTTTTATATTCTGACGGGGGAATCCCCACAGCTTTTTTAAAGACGGCGGAAAAATAGAGGGGATTTTGAAAACCGCAGAGGGAGGCAAGGTTTTTGACGGAATCAATGCCGTGGTCCATAAGGGTGATGGCGTATTTTATCCGATACGTTCTGAGATATTCCGTATACCCCACGCCCATTTTTTCTTTAAAAAGATGGGAAAGATATTTTGGGTTATAAGAAAGCATTTTGGAAAGGGCAGAAATGGAGAGAGTGGGGTCCCCGAACCCGTGCTCGGTAATTTCCAGCATTTTTTGAATAATTGTGTTTTGTTTATCAGGGGAAGCTGAAAAACGGGAGAGGGTATATAAAAGAACGCTTTCGGCGGCAAGGTCAATATTTTCTTTGGAAGCACGGACGAGGCTGTCCTTCCAAAGGGGGAGAAGGTTATCGAAGTTTTCAAAAAACCGGTTCCCTTTGTGGATGCCGAACCGCCTGAAAAGGTCGCCTGCCCTGCCGCCTGAAAAAGAGATATAGAGATATTCACAGTCCCCTTCGGGAGAAAGGGAAAATTTTTCGCCGGCAAAGACGAAGGCGAGCGTGCCGACACTTGCCGAAAACACGGTACCATCAAGATGAAAGGCAAGCTTTCCACGGCTTATGAGAATCATACGGTGATGCTTTAAAAGTTGGGGCGCGAGCATAGTGGCTGCATCCGTTTCGCATATAAAATTACGAACGGAAAGGGTCCCCGAAGAAGCGTCTTCAATAAACTTACAAATATTTGTCATATGATACCTCCGGAAAGGGTTATAGGCACATTATATCCCGAAAGCAGATAAAAAGCAAGAAAAACCAAACGAATTTATATAAACATATAGAAATTTCCTATTGAAATTCGGGAAAAAGCGTATATAATGAAACTATAGTAAGTTCCGAAAGGAGAAAAATTATGAAACCAATTAAAATCGGTGTTTTCGGCGTAGGCCGCGGCATGAGCATAGCCAAGAATTTTCAGTTTCACAACTGCGAAATCGTTGCCCTTTGCGATAACCGCAAGGACAGAATGGAAGAAGCCCTTAAAATTTTAAATGACCCTTCCGTTGCCACCTACGAGGATTTTGACGAATTTTTAAATCACCCTATGGATGCGGTGATTCTGGCAAACTTTTTCTATGACCATGCACCCTATGCCATACGGTGCATGGAAAAAGGCATTCATATTTATTCGGAATGCATTGCAAACGGAACGATGGCGGAAGGGGTAGAGCTGATTCGTGCCGCAGAAAAATCAAAAAGCATTTATTTTCTTGCGGAAAACTATCCCCAGATGCTTGCAAACCGTGAAATCAAAAGGGTGTGCGATACGAAAACCCTTGGGAAAATCCTTTATGCGGAAGGAGAATATAATCATCCCGGCAATCCTGCAGATACCTCTGCCCGCAAGCGCCTGAATTATTTTGAAACGCATTGGCGAAACTTTTTGCCGAAAACCTATTATGTAACCCATTCCCTTGGCCCCATTATGTATTTTACGGGGGCAACGCCTAAGCGTGTGGCGGCCTTTTCTTCCTTTGCGGGAGGGGACGATTTGCCCTCCACCGCAAGCTATGTAGGGGACCGCGCCGCAATTATTATCACCCAAAATGATGACGGCTCCGTCTTCCGTTTTACGGGCCATGCTTCCTTCGGCGCACGGCACGATGCATACCGTGTTTGCGGTACGGAAGGGCAGGTTGAAAACATCCGCGGCACCAGTGAGATTCTTCTTCGTTATAACCCTTGGTCCGTACCTGAAGGCATGGAAGCTACAAATCGTTACACCTTGGATTATGAAGGAGAAGATGCAGAAATCTTAAAAATCAGCGGCCATGCAGGCGGCGACTGGTGGACCCCCAAGCTTTTCCTGGACTGTATAAAAGAAGGAAAGCAGCCTGAGCATCCTTATGATGTGCATTCGGCTGTGGCCATGTCCTCTGTAGCCATTTTAGGGCATCGCTCGGTGCTTTGTGGCGGAAAGCCTTACGACATTCCCGATTTCCATACGGAGGAAGCAAGAAAACAGTACGAAAACGACAGGGAAACCCCCTTCTATAAGGAAGATGGCACTGCGCCTACCATTCCCTGCTGCTCAAAGACGGATTATAAACCGACAGAGGCGCAGCTTCAGGCGTACAGAGAGTCTTTACAATAAAAAAATCCCCAACCGAGTAGGTTGGGGATTTTTTTATTCTGTAATGTATTTCTCCCATGCATTGGTATCATCTGCAAGATATGTATTTACAAGGCTCTGCAGACCTTTCATGTCCGCTTCGGAATTGAAAACTTCAATAAAGTTTGTTTTCCGTTCGTTTACATCCGGTGTTTCCTTATCATCATAGCGGTAATGGGATTCTTTAAAATAATCAAGCTGTAACCACATGGAGATGGGATATACGCCGCTTTCCTTTTTATAGCAGAAGTCATAGGGCTGACCCACCGCGTCCACGCCCGTGATGGCAGAGAAGGTCATAAGGGCGAAAAGGTAACCGGTAAGGGGATTGGGGTGGTAGCCGTCCGTATGGTCCTTCGAAACGATAAAGGAGTTTTTGCTAAAGGGAAGGGTGGCACCGGGAACCTGCGCTTTACCGTTTATAACATCCCAGACGAGGGTACCCCAGTCGAGAATGGTGATGCCTTCCTTTTCGATAAGGGAAACGGACCGGAGCCATTCGTTGTCGTATCCGGTGTTGGCTGTGTAAACACCGTCATGCACAATATAGAAAAGCTTTACGTTGGGGTTTGCATCTTTGAAGATTTTGGCGTAGCCTTTTACGCTTTCCAATATTTCTTCGGCAGATTCGCCCCGGCGGTAGATTTCATTTAAGATAACGTAGTCATAGGCGCGGTCCGTAAGGTCAGCAAGGTGACCGGAAGGCGTTCTGGTGAGGCAGAGGCTATGCAAAGAGCAAGGCTCGGTGCCGAGAAGGGCCTTTAAGGCGTGACCGCCAAAAGTCCAGTCCACCACGTTTACTTCCGCACCATTCGCACGGCATAGCTGGGCGAAGAAACCATTGTCATTGATTCGTTCATTCAGTTCGAGTACAGCATTGTCTTTATCTGCGGGGTTAACTGTGCCGCCATAATAGGTATAGGAACAGCCCACAAAGAGGACCTTTTTGCCGTCAAGTGCAGCTTTTACCTTCGGGTCCGCCTTCGGCGTTTTGGCGCAGCCTGCGAAAAGGCTTACTGCTACCGCGATGAGGAGAAGGGATGCCGTGAGTTTCTTTTTCATATCGTCCAATCCTTTCGAAATGATTTGATACGTTCAGTATAGCACAAACAAAACCCGAAAACTAGTGAAAAAGCAATAAATAACCATACGAAAGTAGGACAAAAATCTTGCTCCCGCACTTGTCTTTCGTAAAACAGAAAAAACCTCTCAAAGCATATCTTGGTGCGCTTTGAGAGGTTTTCGCATAACTTTGAAATTTTATTCCGTAATATATTTTTCCCAGGCGTTGGTTTCATCTGCAAGATATGTATTTACAAGGCTCTGGAGACCTTTCATATCTGCTTCCGAATTGAAAACTTCAATAAAGTTTGTTTTGCGCTCGTTTACATCCGGTGTTTCCTTATCATCATAGCGGTAATAGGTTTCTTTGAAATAATCAAGCGCCAACCACAGAGAGACGGGATATGCTTCGTGATCTTCTTTATAGCAGAAGTCATAGGGCTGACCCACTGCATCCAGACCCGTGATGGCAGAGAAAGTCATAAGGGCGAAAATGTAACCGGAGAGGAGGTTGGGGTGATAGCCGTCACCCGGCTCCTTAGAAACGATAAAGGAGCTTTTGTTATAGGACTGGGTACCGCCGGGAACCTGTGTTTTGCCTGTTGCAACATCCCAGACGAGGGTACCCCAGTCAAGAATGGTGATGCCTTCCTTTTCGATAAGGGAAAGGGACTTGAGCCATTCGTTGCCGTAGCCGCTGTGTCCGGATGAGTAAACCCCGTTATGCACAATGTAGAAAAGCTTTACGCCCGGGTTTGCATCTTTGAACATTTTGGCGATGTCCTTTATGCCGTCCCGAATTTCTTCGGCAGATTGGCCGGGTCGCTGGACTTCATTTAAGATAACGTAGTCATATACGCGGTCGGTAAAAAATTCCATGTGACCATTTGGTGTTTTGCCTTCGCAGGGCGGGCGAACCGAACAGGGCTTGTCGCTGAAAATGGCCCTTAAAGAGTGACCGCCAAACGTCCAGTCCACAACGTTTACTTCCGCACCGTGCGCTTTGCAGAGCTGGTAGAAATAACCCGGATCATTTACTCTGCCGGCAAGATCGGTTGTAAGGTTTGTATCGGCTGTGCGGGCAACTACGCCGCCATAATAGGTGTAGGAACAGCCGACAAAGAGGACCTTTTTGCCGTCAAGCAATGCTTTTACCTTCGGGTCAGCCTTCGGTGTTTTGGCGCAACCTGTGAAAAGGCTTAGTGCCATGGTGACGAGAAGCAGGGATGCGATCAGTTTCTTTTTCATGTAAAATCTCCTTTATTCTGTAATATATTTTTCCCAGGCGTTGGTGTCGCCTGCAAGATACGTGTTTACAAGGCTCTGGAGACCTTTCATATCAGCTTCCGAACCCAAAATCTCGATAAAGTTTGTTTGCCGCTCGTTTACATCGGGGGTTTCCTTATTATCATAGCGGTAATAGGATTCTTTATAATACTCCGTTAAAAATCTTGTGGAAACGGGGTAATTTGCATTGTCCTTCGAGTAGCAGAAGTCGTAGGGCTGACCCACGGCATCGGTGCCCGTAATGGCAGAGAACGTCATAAGGGCAAAGAGATAACCGGAGAGAATATTGGGATGGTAGCCGTCCGTATAGTCCTTTGAAACGATAAAGGAATTTTGGTTATACTTTTCTTTGGCACCGGGAACCTGTGCTTTGCCGGTTGCAACATCCCAAACGAGGGTACCCCAGTCGAGAATGGTGATGCCTTCTTTTTCAATGAGGGAAACGGATTTGAGCCATTCCTTGCCATAATTAGAGGCATAAACGCCATCGTGTAGAATATAGAAAAGCTTTACGTTGGGGTTTGCATCTTTAAAGATTTTGGCATAGCCCTTTACGCTTTCCAGAATTTCTTCGGCAGATTCGCCAGCCCGTTTGATTTCGTTTAAAATAACGTAATCATAGGCGCGGTCGGTCATATAGGCGATGTGGCCGTTCGGCGTTGTACCTGCGCAAGGCTGGCTTGCCGTACAAGGCTCCGGACCGAGAAGGTTCTTTAAATTATGGCCGCCAAACGTCCAGTCCACTACGTTTACTTCAGCACCTGCTGCACGACATAGCTGATAGAAGAAGCCGTTGTCGTTGAGTCTCGGTGCTAATTCTCTGCCGTGGTTGTTTTCATCCGAAGGAACAACACAGCCGCCGTAATAGGTATAGGAACAGCCGACGAAAAGCACCTTTTTGCCGTCAAGCGCAGCTTTTACCTTCGGGTCCGCCTTCGGGGTTTTGGCGCAGCCTGCAAAAAGGCTTACTGCTACCGCGATGAGGAGAAGAGATGCGATAAGCTTTTTCATATTTATTCTCCTTTATTCTGTAACATATTTTTCCCAGGCGTTGGTATCATCTGCAAGATAGGTATTTACAAGGCTCTGGAGTCCTTTCATATCTGCTTCGGAATTGAAAACTTCAATAAAGTTTGTTTTCCGTTCGTTTACGTCCGGCGTTTCCTTATTATCATAGCGGTAATAGGATTCTTTATAATACTCCGTTAAAAATCTTGTGGAAACGGGGTAATTTGCATTGTCCTTCGAGTAGCAGAAGTCGTAGGGCTGACCCACGGCATCCACCCCCGTAATGGCGGAGAATGCCATAAGGGCGGTGAGATATCCGGAGAGGATATTCTGGTGGTAGCCGTCCTCCGGATCTTTGGAAACCACAAAAGAGCTTTTGTTATAGGACTCTTTGGCACCGGGAACCTGCACTTTGCCGTTTATAATGTCTTCAACCATAGTACCCCAGTCCAAAATGGTGATATCCAGTTCCTTTTCCAGAGTGGAAAGGAGTTTAATGCGCCAGTTTGGCCAGTTTCTTGCATAAACGATATGGGGAACAGCGTAATAAATTTTTACATCCGGGTTTTCGTCCCTGAAAATCTTTATGTATTTCTTAAAGTTTTCCACGGAATCTTCAATGGCGGAGCCGTGGTAGCTGGCTTCAATAATTACATAATCGTACTTGCGGTCGGTAAGGTAGGCAAGGTGCCCGTTTGGTGTTGTGCCTTCGCATGGCGGGCGCACAGCGCAGGGCTCGGTGCCGAGAAGCGCCGTCACGCCGTGGCCGCCAAAAGTCCAGTCCACAACGTTTACTTCGGCACCGTTTGCACGACATAGCTGATAGAAAAAGCCGGTATCATTTACGCGCTTTGAAAAGTCATTACTGAAGTTTGCTTCGTCCGTATCTATGGGGGTGACACAGCCGCCGTAATAGGTGGCGGAGGAACCGACGAAAAGAACTTTCTTGCCATCAAGTGCCTCTTTTATTCGGGGGTCCGCCTTCGGCGTTTTGGCGCAGCCTGCAAAAAGGCTTACTGCTACCGCGATGAGAAGAAGGGAAGCGATGAGTTTCTTTTTCATGTGCATCAATCCTTTCCAAAACATTTGATACGTTAAGTATAGCATAAGTTAAAACCGAAAGCAAGCGAAATGCAAAAAAAAGAACACGAAAGGCGGGGCGTTGCAGCACAAAAAAAGAACTGACTCCCGTTTTTTTCTTACCATTCGGGAGTCAGTTCTCTTCACTTTTGGGTTCTGCCAATTTTCGTAACCTCTCTTTCGTAAATTCCCTTTTAGGGTCTGTCCTCTGTTTGCCGTGAAGCGTTTCTTTTTTCGTCTTTCCTTTGCTGTTATCTATATAAATTTTTCTGGACACCTGGTGTTTCTTCTTTTTTCTCTTCTTTTCTTTTCTTCTTCCCGGCAAACGGTTTTACTTCTTCATTGGGTTCTACCTCCTCTTCTTGTCTTTAGTATAGCAGAAAAAAACCCCCTTTGCAATTCGCAAAATAGCAAAAGTTATGCTTTCGTTTTTGTGGAAAGAGGAGAAAAGAGGGGAAAGGTATTTACAAATGCGGGTTTGGTATGATATAATAAATCTGTTGTTTGGTTTTATACCGGAGCCTTTGATTTTTCAGGGGCTCTTTTTTATTTTTTATTAGGGTATGGAAAAAGTACATAAACTTCTAACTTTTGTACATTTACAGTGGTTGGCATTCATGATATAATTTGCTGCGAGGTGGTAGTAAATCATGAAGCGGAAAATCAGAACACCGTATTTTGAAATCGGTACGAAAAACTATATTTATGGGGATAAGGTACTTGAATACGCCCTTGCCGCAGACAAAGCGGCAGAAAAGTACGATATCGACGTGCTTTTTATTTGCCCCGCAGTTGAAATCCGCAGAGTTGTAGAGAACACAAAAAATCTTATCGTTCTGGCGCCTTATATGGACACGCTTCGCCCGGGCAGAGGCATGGCAGACATTCTTCCCGAAGCCTTAAAGGCGGCAGGTGCGGAGGGCGTTGTGGTAAACCACTGCGAAAAGCCTATGTCTCTTCCGCAGATTAAGGCAACCATTGACAGAGCAAATGAACTGGATATGCTGGTATTTGCATGTGCGGATTCCGTTGCGGAAACCTGCGCCATTGCACAGCTTCATCCCGATATTATAAACCCCGAACCGTCAGAGCTTATCGGCGGTGCAGGCGGCGGTGTAAGCGATATGGGGTATGTGAAAGAAGTCATTCGTGAAATCAGAAAAATCGACGAAAATATCCTTATCGAACAGGCGGCCGGCATTACAAACGGTCAGCAGGTTTATGACTTTATTATGGCGGGCAGCGAGGCTGCAGGTGCGGCATCCGGCATTATGAATGCGGAAGATCCCATTGCCATGATTGATGAAATGATTGGTGCTGTACGCCGTGCGGCTGATGATTTGAAAAAGGAGGAAAACTGAGATGGTTTACAGAGAATCCTTTAAGGTACAGTCCAGAGACCGTGCATATACCTTCCACGATGTAACGGCAAAGGCAAAGGAAATCGTCAAAAAGTCGGGCATTAAAGAGGGGATTGCAGTCGTCTATTCTCACCATACAACCTGCTGCGTCATTACCCAGGAATGTGCATTTGATATGTCCATGACAGGGCTTGAAACCCTCCAGCAGGATTTGGTAAACGTAATGGAAGATATGATTCCCGAATGCAGATATGAGGGCATGTATCTACACCCGGGCCCCAAAGCGCTTAAATTTGCAGAGGAACACGACGAGGATGCATGGGGCTGTCACAACACGGATGCCCATCTTCGTTCATCCATCATCGGCAGAAGCGAAACCATCGTTATCGAGGACGGGGAAATGGATTTGGGAGAATTCGGCTTTATCTACTTTATAGACTTCGATAATACCCGTGCAAGACAGAGAACCGTTCAGGTGATGGTCATGGGCGAATAATTGTTTTGCTAAAAAAAGACAAGAAAACCTCTCAAGGTACCAGATAAAGTGCTTTGAGAGGTTTTTATTTAGAAAGAATTTTTTCGGACAGAATTCTGACATAATACACACTTCCTTTAAAAAAAAATATCTGCACCTATATAAGTGCAATTATAGCACAAAATAAGGGTATAATCAAGAAAAATATTCTTATATAGGTGCAAAAATGGATATAAAGTTTGAAAAGAAGGTCGGCGAAAATATTCGAAGGCTTCGAAAAGAGAAAAAGTTTACGCAGGAGCAGGTGGCGGCAAAACTACAAGTACGCGGTTGTGATATTACGAGAAGCGCCCTTGCCAAAATAGAAGCCGGACAGAGGCACCTGTATCCGGATGAAATAAAGGCGCTGAAAGAAATTTTAAATGTGCCGTATGATGCATTCTTTGCAGAATAAAAGGACCACCGAAAAGGTGGCCTTTTTTATAGGGTGTGCCGCTTTTTGTGTGGGCAGAAAAGCGATTTTTTGAAATGAAATTGACAAAGCACATCTTTTTATATACAATAGAAACGAGGTGACCAAAATGAAAAACGAAATACTTGCATCTATTAAAGAAAATAAAATTATTGTGATTATAAGAAAGGTGAAGAAGGAACTTCTTCTGCCCCTTGCCAATGCGCTTTATGATGGCGGCATCCGCCTTCTGGAAGTGACATATTGCGGTGACGGTACCTTTTCTGACGAGGAGACGGCAGAAAACATTGCCATGCTGTCTGCCCATATGAAAGGCAAAATGCACGTGGGTGCCGGCACGGTGCTGACGGAAAAGCAGGTGGAGATGACACGGGCGGCAGGCGGCGGTTTTATTATTTCGCCTGATGTAAGCCCCGAAGTTATCCGAAAAACAAACGAATTGGGCCTCGTTTCCATGCCCGGTGCCATGACCCCTACGGAAATCGTAGCGGCATATAGGGCGGGGGCGGACTTTGTCAAGGTGTTTCCGGCAGGAAGACTCGGTCCGGCTTATATAAAAGACGTTCGTGCGCCCCTTTCCCATATTCCTATGCTTGCGGTTGGGGGTATCGACGAGGATAATCTTGCCGATTACTTTGCCGTAGGGGTAGAAGGCATCGGCGTAGGCTCTGCCATTGTGGATAAAAAGAGCCTTGAAACAGGGGACTTTGATAAAATCACGGCACTTGCAAAACTGTACGTAGAAAGGATTTCGGCATGCCAAACTATATAGCGATTGACGGCGGCACCACCAATACGAGGGTGCGCCTTGTCTGTAATTATAAAATTTGTGACACGGAAAAACAAAATATTGGCGCACGGCAGGGGAGTGATGACCCTGCCGCCTACAAAAACGCCATTCGGGACAGTATTGCCCTGATTCTAAAAAGAAACGACCTTCGGGAAGGGGACATCACCGCCATTTTAGCCTCCGGAATGATTACTTCGGAGGGGGGACTTATAAACCTTCCCCACCTTGCGGCACCGTGCGGCATTCGTGCGCTTTCGGCAGGACTGTATAAAACAGAAATCCCCGAAATTTCGTCCATTCCCTTCACCTTTATCCGAGGCGTAAAAACAGGTGGAGTGGATTTTGCCGACACGGACATGATGCGAGGGGAAGAAACGGAGCTTATGGGGCTTTTGGACGGACTTTTGCCCGATACTTTATATGTTCTGCCCGGCTCCCATTCAAAGCTTGTGGAAACTGATGGCGAGGGGCGAATCAGCACCTTTTCCACCCAGCTTACGGGAGAGCTTTTAAGTGCTGTGGCAAGGGGTACAATTCTGCAAAACAGCGTAGACCTTACGGAAAGTGAGACGGATACGGACTATTTAAAGCGCGGATACCTTTTTGCAAAGGAAAAGGGCGTAAACGCCGCCTTTTTTAAGGTGCGCGTTTTAGATAAGCTTTTCGGCTGTACGAAAAAGCAAGCTTACAGCTTTTTTATGGGGGCGGTGCTCTCGCCCGAAATTGAAAACATTATAAACGCGGCGGCGGAAAATGTAATCATTGGCGGCAAAGCCGTGCTGAAAGCACCAACGGCAACACTTCTTCGTGCTTTTTCCCATAAAAACGTGACGGAAATCGGCGAAGTGGAAGCTGAAAATGCTACCGCCCTGGGTGCGGTGCGGATTTTTGAATACGGAAGCGGGAAATAAAATGGAAAAGCTTTATAATAACATTCTATTAGAAGATGATTTTAACAAAAAGCCGTCCGACCCCGAAAATGTGCCCTATTTAAAAAATCCGCCTGCGGTTATAGATGTTTCGGTAGGACGGCAGCTTTTTGTGGACGACTTTTTAATAGAAGAAACGAATCTTTCCGCCGTGTATCACAGGCCCATACAATATGAGGGCAACCCCATTTTGACAGACGGCGCACCCTGGGAACAGGAACGGAGTGGTGCCTGCCCAAAGAGTGGCGGTGTGTGGTTTGACGAGGAAGAAAACATTTTTAAAATGTGGTATGAGGGTGGCTGGCTCCATCATATGTGCTATGCAGAAAGTTGCGACGGTATCCATTGGGAAAGACCTAGCCTCGGCGTTGTGCCCGGCACGAATATTATCCTTCCCTATGACGACTCGGAAATTATGAAGCAAATCGGTGCACGGCACGGGTTTTTAGGTGACCTTACATTCCTGCGCCCCGATTCAACCACGGTTTTTATCGATTACGATGCACCGAAAGCGGAAAAATACAAGCTCTTTTTAAGAAACCCCG
>JAFSCR010000018.1 GCA_017436645.1 Clostridia bacterium
AAATTAAAAAAAATAGTTGCAATGCACCCAAAAGGGTGCTATAATACACTTTGATATAACTCTGACGGAAAGAGGTGAACAGGATGCGTGAAGGTATTCATCCCGAATATAAAGCTACTACAATTAAGTGCGCTTGCGGTAACGTGATTGAAACAGGCTCGACACAGGAAAATATTACTGTTGAAATTTGCTCGAACTGCCATCCGTTTTTCACAGGCAAGCAGAAGCTCGTTGATACGGGCGGCCGTGTGGAAAAATTCAGAAAGAAGTTCAATATCGAAAAATAAACCGCACAAAATGGGGTTGCAGCCGCACTTTGCTTTTTAAGGTGACTCGCTGCAATCTTTTTATTTAAAGGAATAGTTCTGACGGGGAGGAAAAAAGCGTGATTCGGTTTATCCATGCGGCTGATATGCATTTTGATTCTCCCTTTGCGGGCCTTCCCCAATCGGTTGCAAGAGTTCGTAAGGAAGAACAAAAAAGAACATTCATGCGAATCATAGAAGCCACCCGCGAAAAAAAAGCGGATATGCTGCTCCTGGCAGGAGATATTTTTGATTCTGGGTTCGTGTCCCGGGATACAGTTTCGTTTTTGAAACAATGTTTTTCGGAGATAGAAGACACGGCCGTTTTTGTCGTACCCGGAAATCATGATTTTCTGCATGCGGATTCTCCCTACAAAACTGTAGATTTCGGCAGGAATGTTCACATTTTCGGCGAAGAACCCGAAACATATCAGGTTCGGGAAGCCACCGTTTATGGCTTCGGGTTTTCCCAAAGGTATATTTCCGAATCTATTTTGCCCCGCGTGGGGATGCATCAGGAAGAAGGTCCCGGCATTTTGCTTGTGCACGGTGAGGTGGGTTATGAAAGTGATTACCACCCCATATCCGTTGGTGCAATTGCGGAAAGCGGCCTTTCCTATGTGGCTCTGGGCCATATTCACGATTATTCCGGCATATTATATGCAGGGGAAACGGCATATGCCTATCCCGGTGTTCCCGAAAAGCGGCATTTTGACGAGGCAGGTATCGGGGGTTATATTTACGGGGAAATCGATGGAGAACGGGCAAACTATGAATTTGTGCCCGTAGGTCAGCGGGATAATGTAACAATTCATGTGGATATCAGCGGTGTTTCTTCACTGGACGCCGTAGAGGATAAAATTCGCAATCTTCTTGAAAAACAAAATCTTTATAAGGTGGTTCTTCAGGGTGAGGTGCCGCCGACAATGTTTATAGATACAAAAGCACTTGCAAAAAGACTGGAAGGCGATTGCCTTTACATAAAAATCAAGGACGAAACGGCGCCCATGCGAGAAGAGGAAGCTTCTCTTCTCGAAAAACTTTTTGTTGCCCGTCTTTCCGAAAGGGATGACGATGCGGCAAAAGAAGCGATGCGCTTAGGTCTTGAGGCACTCAGGAGGCAGAAAAGATGATTATACATAAACTGCACCTTGTGTCTTTTGGTAAATTTAAAAATAAAACCGTTTCTTTCGAAAACGGGTTAAACTATATTTACGGCGAAAATGAAGCCGGTAAATCCACCCTTATGGCATTTATTAAAGCCATGCTATACGGGTTCGGCAGTGGCGTCAAAAGTGACAGGGCACGATATGCCCCTTGGGACGGCACGAAGCTTTCGGGGGAAATGGAAGTAACCCTTTCCGATGCAAGGCGGGTAATTATCCGCAGGGAACAAGGGAAAACCAAAGCGGCTGACACGCTTATAATTTTGGATGCCGTAACGGGTGCACCTGTTTCCGTGTCCCTCGAGGATGAACTTGGTGTCGGGGAAGCGGCATTTCTGAAAACCGTTTTTATTCCCCAGCTGCAAGCCGATATTGCGGGTGGTGACAAAGAGCTTACAGAAAAGCTTTTAAACCTTGTCACAAGTGGCGATACAGATACGGGCTATGAAGAGGCAATTGGGTTTCTTACTGCGGAAAAGCGCCTTTTAAAAGCGTTCCGTGGTGACGGCGGCCGCATCAATGAATTAAAAAGAGAAATTACAGAGCTAAAAGATGCACTTCGGGAAGCCGAGGAGGATAGCCGCACTTATTTTCGTTATATCAGCGAAGAAAAGGCACTTTCCGAGGAAACGGAAGTATTAAAAAGGCATATTCTGGACTTTAGCACCAAAATTTCGGGTGCAAAAGCAAAAAATGCTTTCGATGCCTTGCAAAAGGGACAAATAGATTTGGAAAAAGCCGAGAATAATCTTTCCGAAGCAGAAAAAAATCTTTCTGCCGCAAAGGAAAGAGAGGAGGCCCTTTCTGTTTTCCGTAAGGAAATTGACCCGTCGGTTTTTTCCGTGTACGAAGAGCCTGTCCCTTCTGCGAAAGTCGGGAATGTTTCATGGATTTTACCGGCAGCCGTTCTCTCGCTTCTTTCTGCAGGGGTTCTGGGCGTTTTCAAATTGTTTATTCCTGCCGTGGGCTTTTTGATTCTTTCCGCAGTTTTGGGTGCCTTTGCTATCAAGAACAAAAAAGAACAGAAAGAGCGGTCAGAACATGAAAAGAAAGTGCTTGCCCGTCAGGAAAATATAAAAGCACTTCTCTCCGAATACGGCTGCAAGAGTATTGGAGAATATACAGAAAAACGGGCAGAGCTTCTATCCTTATCCGAAACCATCAGGCTACTTGAAAAAGACTGTGCATTTTGTCTTGCCGAGGCTGAGGCGAAAAAGGGACATCTTGAGCGCCTTTCTGAAATTGCCGCTGCCTATGAAGGCGTGGAAACCGTAGAGACGTCTGAAAATACGCTCACACAAAAGCTGCAGGATGCAAACTTAAAGCTTCAAGAAAAAGAACGTGCACTTATGACAGTTCGTGGCGTAATACAAGGTGCATCCGAGGGAAAAAAGGCGCCGGACCTTATTGAAACGGAAATTTCCTGCAAGGAAGAAGAACTTATGGAGGCGGAGGGACGCTATAATGCCCTTTGCCTTGCAACGGAAACCCTTGAGGATGTGTTCCGTCAGCTCAGTATGGATTTTACGCCCCGAATCAACAAGAAGGCTTCCGAGTTTCTTTCGGTATTGACCGGTCAGGAAGAAAGCTTGCTTCTGGATAAAAAATATGCAGTAACTATGGGTAGAGGAGAGCATCGCCCCTTGGAGGCGTTTTCCGGCGGAACGATGGATCAGGCATTTTTATCCGTTCGCCTTGCAATCGCATCTCTTTTGCTCGAAGATAAAAACACCCCCGTGTTTTTGGATGATGTCTTTATTCAGTACGATGAAAAACGGGAAGAAAATGCGTTTAAACTCCTTCGGGAGATTGCAAAAGATAAACAGGTAATTCTGTTTTCCTGCAGAAAACGGGAGACGGAATCGGCACATATCATAGAACTTTAGAAAAGGAGTGTCTATATGATTAATATTCTGCAAACGGATTTGGGTTCGGTATGGATTGATGAAAGCGCCCTTGCGAAAATGGCAGGAAACATTGCCACAAAGTGCTATGGCGTTGTGGGGATGGTGTACCGCAGCCGTCGTGACGGTCTTGTTTCTCTTTTGAAAAGAGATAAAATGGGAAAAGGCATTCAGGTAAAAATGGATAATGGCGGCCTCTCCGTATCTCTCCATATTATGGTAGAATACGGTGTCAACATTGGCGTGATTTCCGAAAGCATTATTAAAAACGTAAAATATCAGTTGGAAGAAAACACAGGTCTTAAAATTCAGGATGTAACGGTGCACGTTGAAACCGTCCGTGCCCAAGGGGTAAAATAATTGGAGGGCTTATTTTGATTCGAGAAATAGATAGAAGTCTTATGCAAAGCCTTTTTATTTCAGCGGCACATCACCTTGACAATAATAAACAGGCTGTTAATGATTTAAATGTTTTCCCTGTTCCCGACGGGGACACGGGTACCAATATGAGTATGACGTTCCAGAATGCGGAAAAAGCACTTCTGGAGAAGAATCCCAACTCGGCAGGTGCCGTTGTGCAGACGGTTGCATCCGCCACACTTCGTGGTGCAAGAGGAAACTCCGGTGTTATTCTTTCGCAGATTATGCGAGGGTTTGCCTCTGCACTTTCCGGCAAGGAAATGATCACGGCGGCGGATATTGTTTTAGCCTTGTCTTCTGCGGCCAAAACCGCATACCGTGCTGTTATGAAGCCGACGGAAGGTACAATTTTGACGGTTATCCGCCTTGTGGCCGAAACCATTTCTGCCCTTGACGAAGATGAAGATGTGGAAACGCTTTTTGAAGCGATTGTAAAAAGTGCAAATGATGCACTTGCCGAAACGCCGAAAATGCTTCCTGTATTAAAGAATGCAGGTGTAGTTGATGCAGGCGGCAAGGGACTTGTGCTCATTTTTGAGGGCATGCTTCTTGCACTGCAAAACGGAGCGCCTGTTGAAAAAACCGGAGCAGAATCGGAAGAGGGAACAAAGGCTAAGATTGTAACGCCCGTTGAAGCGATTACCTTTGGTTATTGTACGGAATTTATTATTTGCAAAAAGGTACTGAGTCTGCAGGGCGAAAATTTGAAAAAAGAAATTCAGGACCGTGGCGATAGTGTACTTGTTATAGACGATGCGGATATCATTAAGGTGCATATACATACGGACCATCCCGGATGGGTGCTGGAACGTGCACTTTCCTATGGTTCTCTTACCGATATCAAAATTGATAATCTGCGAGAACAGCAGGCCGAGCAGATGCAAAAACTGGAAATGCCCCATAAAAAGTTCGGCATTGTTTCGGTAGCGGCAGGGGATGGCGTTTCAAGTCTCATGCAGGAGCTGGGCGCTGACTGCATTGTCAGCGGCGGGCAGACCATGAACCCGAGCGCTGAAGACCTTCTTGCCGCAGTTAACACCCTCAATGCAGATAAAATTTTTATTCTGCCCAATAATTCCAATATTGTTCTGACTGCTGAACAGGCGGCGGACATGACGGAAAAGGACGTTACGGTAATCAAAACGAAGACAATTCCGCAAGGCATTGCGGCACTGATGGCGTTTGATGCAGAAAGCGAAGGAAATGCGGATGCTATGAGCGATGCGGCAAGTCTTGTAAAAACAGGTCTTCTCACAAATGCAGTCCGTGATACGGAAGTAGACGGCATTTCCGTTCATAAAGACGATTATCTTGGCCTTTCCGGTGGCCATATTGTAGCTTCCGGCGATGACGAAAAGACGGTTATGGGAAAAATTTTCGAGGAGCTCATTAACGAAGAAACCGTGGCTGTAACCATTTTATATGGAGAAGGCGTCAGCGAAGAAGAGACGGCGGTTTACGAAGACGTGCTTTCCGGCGAGTGGCCGGATGCGGAAGTCAACATCCTCTATGGCGGACAACCTGTTTACCGTTATATTCTTTCTGTGGAATAATTGAAGTAAAAACATCCATACTATTCGGTATGGATGTTTTTTTATATTATTGCAGGCAAAGTATGGCTTGGAAAGCCTTTCTATTTTTAAAAAATGCATGGCGAGAAAGCATGGCAAAACGTATTTGTGCAAGCAGAGTTTTAAGAGACAGCCTTGCCCTTCGGCTGGCAATTCGTCCCTATAAGCTTCTGGTTACGGTTCTTCGTTTTTTTCTTCTTAAAGGTCTTCCCGGAATTTTTAAAATTTTACTGATGAAATGATTGACAAACTGCAGGCATTTAGTATATTATAATATAGATACATTCGTTTAGGAAGTGATTCTTTGCTTATTCAAAATATGGCGGCCATGGTAGGAAACACGCCGCTTTTAGAAATTGAATTTATTTTTAAAGGAAAAAAAGGCCGTGTTTTTGCCAAGGCAGAATATTATAATCTGACGGGTAGCATTAAAGACAGAGTTGCCCAGCATGTTATTCAAAAAGCATATGAAGCAGGCGAAATTAAAGCGGGCGATACGATTGCAGAGGCCACAAGCGGCAATACGGGAATTTCTTTCTCCGCCGTGGGCAGTGCTATGGGTCACCCCGTTAAGATTTTCATGCCTGACTGGATGACGAAAGAACGCATACATATTATGGAAAGCTTCGGTGCAGAAGTTGTGCTTGTTTCAAAGGAAGAGGGCGGTTTTTTAGGCTCGATTGAAAAGGCGGAAGAAGAGGGGAAAAAGGAAGACGTCTATTTGCCCCGTCAGTTCTCAAACCCTGAAAATAGTGAAGCCCATTATCTTTATACAGGCCTTGAAATAGTAAATCAGCTTGAAGAATTAGGCCTTCGCGCGGATGGCTTTGTTGCAGGCGTTGGCACAGGCGGAACGGTTATGGGAATCGGAAAACGCCTCAGGGAAGTCAATCCCGCTTGTCATGTTTATCCCCTTGAACCGAAAAATTCCCCCACGCTTTCAACAGGGTACAAAGTCGGCCAGCATAAAATTTACGGCATTTCCGATGAGTTTATTCCTGACCTCGTGGACCTTAAGAGCCTTGACAGGGTTATAGGCGTTGATGACCGTGATGCCATCATTATGGCAAGAATGCTTTCCGAAACGCTGGGTCTTGGCGTTGGCGTATCCTCCGGTGCAAATCTTCTCGGTGCTATTATGGCTTGGGACGGGGGAGATGATACCGTTGTTACCGTGTTTGCGGATGATAATAAGAAGTATCTTTCCACCGATTATGCATCTGTCAGCACCAAAGACCGTGGGGAGCTTACGAAGGATATAGAACTTCTCGGCTTTAAATCATATCGGTAAATACGGCAAGACCACTTGCAAGTATGCCGATGTTATCTCTATATATTTTTTGAAAATCACGGATGGGCAGCGGGTTTTGACCGCTGCCCGCTTCTATAGTATAGCCGGGGCGGTTGTAGTCTTGAATAAACCAGTCCTTATATCCTGCAAAACTGCTCTCATAAGGCGTTTCTTCGAGGGCATATCCGCTGACGGATGAAAAAAGCGCCCCGATTTCTCTTGCATTCGGGGGCATATAATTGAGAAACTGCCAGTAGATAACTTCGCCCTGTGTGTGATAGGAAAGGGTAAGCAGAAAATCGTGTGCCCTCGTAAACTCGTATATAGCTGCCGATTCCTTGGCGGCAAGGGGAGCCGTGCCTACATAATCTCTTGGTGCAGGAGAAGTAAATCCTTGGCTGAATTTTATTTCCCTTGCCCGTTCCCACTCGGCAGGATAGCTGAGGTTTGTGTCAATTCCTTCTATATTTGCTTTCCAGCCGGAAGGAAACGGAATCTGAGGGTAATTCCTTCCATAGGCCAAAGCCTGCCTGTAAAACGAAGAATCTGCATCTATGGCCCCGTTTACAAGGTCTACGCCGTCGGGGTTTACCATGGGGACGGTGTAAAGCGTCACGGCCGTATAAAGCGTTTCTGCACGATAACCGAAAATTTCACCCCCTTGGGAATAACTTTCGGCATAGTCTTCAAGATATTTTAAAAGAACAGGCGTTGTAATCCATTCATTGGCATGGTGGGCGGCATTATAGAAAACTTCATTTTCTCCCTCGCCAATGGTAAGAGAATATAAATTCTGGCCCATCACGCTTGTGCCAACCGTGCCCACACGGATAAACGGATATCGCACCCTAAGACCGTCTACAAGGAGCTTGTATAGGGTATAGGTGTAGGAAACATTTGTTGGAATCAGGGGAAACCCGTAGGGGATAATGATACGTGCACCGACCCCGAGCGAGTCCGGCACTAAACCGGGATTTGCCTGTAAAATGGTATTTTGCGAGGTGTAAAAGGCTTTTGCGAGGCTCCAAACCGTATCGCCCGGTTTTATTGTGTAATAGGTATAACCCCGAAGAATGGGAAGAAGAATCTGCCATGTTTTTTCACCTACGATACCATCCGGCGAAAGGCCGTTGTCGTTTTGCAGTTTCGTTACATTTCGCCGGGTTTCGGCACCGAAAATGCCGTCAATTACACCGCTGTACCCAAGACGGGACAGGGCAAGCTGCAGGTATTCTACTTGTGGCCCTCGGTCACCAAAGCGTAAAATGTCCATGTTTTTACCTCCTTTTTTACCGATATATGTATAACTTTGTGCATTTATTCTTGAATAAGAAGTGAAAATATGGTATAATCTATATGGAGACCGATAATCTAAATACGGAGGTGCGCATATGAGAAATGATAAGCTTATCCCTTTTAAATTTGACCGTGTGCCCGAGTTGCGTCCGAATACTATGGACGAGAGAAACGATCCCGATTTTATTCACCGCCCTGATAAGTATGATGAAGACTATATTTGGGACGGGGAAACTATGGATGAAGATAAACCGTAATGGGGGCAGAGGATTCTGCCCCGATACATAAAAAGGAGAAACGTAATGGAAAAAATTCAGAGCTTTACCGTAGATCACACTAAAATCGTACCGGGCATGTATATTTCCCGTGTGGATGGGGATGTAACTACGTATGATCTTCGATTCTGTCGTCCAAATAAGGAAACCCTCGATAGTGCCGCTATGCACACCATCGAGCATCTTTTTGCCACCTATATCCGGAATACGGATTTGGACGTCATTTATTTTGGCCCTATGGGGTGCCTTACAGGTTTTTATCTTTTAGTCAGAAACGCTGACCACATTAGAGTGTGGAAGGAAACCAAAACCGTTCTTTATAATATCTCCACTTTTGAAGGCGAAATTTTCGGTTCTTCCGAAATAGAATGCGGCAATTACCGCTTTCATAATCTTCCCGAGGCAAGAGAGGCAGCAGGAAAGTTCAGAAAAGTTTTAGATGAAAAACCGCAATTTACATATCCGGAATAATTGTGCCGTATTAAAAAAGCAAGGAGCTTTAGGCTCCTTGCTTTTTTTGTTTCGCCTGTGAAGGCGGAATTTTTGTTTCACGCGTATATGCCCTCGTAAAATAAGAAGGGCTTGAAAAACCGAGCTGCGCGGCCACGTCATTTACCGAAGCACCGCCCTCAAGCATTTCAGTTGCCATATTGATTTTCAGAGTGAGAAAGTATTTGTGTACCCCCATTCCTGCACATTTTTCAAAAATCCGTTTCAGACCGGAAACACTCACATTGATGTGCTTTGCCACATCGGAAACAGAAAACGACTCGGAAATGTTATCTGTCATAAAATTTACGGCGTTACTGAATAAAATCGAATCATAAGATTTTGAGGGAAGAGCAGGCTTGGCTTCATTGGCAAGATCTAAGAAAAGAAGATAAATGTATAATACCAGACCGTGACCGTATAATGGATCCGTTTCAATCGGGTCAAAATAACGCCGTCTGTTTTCTTCTACATAATGCTCAGGCAGGGAATAGACGGAGGACGAGCCTTCCGTTCTTGTGTTCACATAGGTGAGAAGGTCTGAGATTATCCCTTTTTGTTGCTTTGTCAGGCTAAAAACCTTCTGACGGAAAAAGTCCGCAAGGGGCCCCTCCAGGTCAAAGGAAAAAACAAGGAACTTTGTGTTGGGAGCGGTTGTATAGTATTTATGCATTTCCAAGGGCTCGTGGAAGATAATGTCCCCTTCGGATAAATCGTACACTCTGTCATTGCCTGCGGCGCATATAGAACCGCTGATCACATACATTACTTCCCAGAAGTTATGATATTCTCCTGAGAAGGTGTATTGTTTTTTGTGGTACGCTGTAAAAAAAGAATACATTCCACTTATGCGTAATTGCTCTTTGATTTCGCTGGGGGCATATGTTCTGTATTCCATTTTTCCTCCTCCTCTTTGGGCTAAAATGAAATAAATATGAACTAAAAAGGCATTGAAATTTCTTTCTGGTTTTGTTATAGTTATACTATAGCAGAAGAAATGCTGAATGTCAATAAAAATAGGAAGGTAATAGAATATGGATAAAATCAAAGTTGGTATGGTAGGACTCGGTGGCCGTGGGGAAGTCAATATGCCCCGTCTTCTTATGTTTCCTGATGTTGAAATCACTGTAGTGTGTGATGTGTATGAAGACAGATGCCACAATATGATTAAACTGATTGAAGAAAAGGGGCATAAAGCACCGGACTTTACCCTTGACTATAAAGAAATGATTGCAAGGGCGGATGTGGATGTTGTCTGCATTTTCTCGAGCTGGGAAAGTCACGTGGAAATTGCCCTTGAATCTATGCGGAAGGGTAAAATTACTGCGGTAGAAGTTGGCGGCGCGGCAAGTGTTCAGGAATGCTGGGACCTTGTTAATACTTACGAAGAAACAAAAACGCCTATTATGCTGCTTGAAAACTGCTGCTATGGACGCGCCGAACTTCTTGTCCGCAATATGGTTCGTGCCGGCCTTTTCGGTGAAATTGTTCATTGTCACGGGGCCTATGCCCATGATTTACGGCGGCAGGTATCTGCGGGAAAAGAAGAAAGACACTATCGCCAAAATCATTATTTAAATAGAAACTGTGATAATTATCCCACCCACGATTTCGGACCCATTGCCAAGATTATCGATATCAATCGTGGTAACCGTATGGTATCCCTCGTTTCTATGGCGTCAAAGGCAAGAGGGATGGAGCAGTACATAAACGACAGAAAAGAAACAATCGTCAACCGTGACCTGATCGGCAAAAGTTTTCAGCAGGGCGATATTGTAAAAACGCTGATTACTTGTGAAAACGGCGAAATGGTTTCCCTGACGCTTGATACCACCCTTCCCAGATTCTATAGTCGCGAATTTACCGTCCGCGGTACGAAAGGGCTTTACGAAGAAAATGGTAACACAGTATTTTTGGATGGTGACTCCCACGATGATTATGTTGCAGTAGACTACTTAAAAAGGGAACTGGATAATGCAACAAAATTTGAAGATGAATACCTGCCCGATTTTTGGAAAAATATTACGCCCGAACAGATAGAGGGCCACGGCGGGATGGACTACTTTATGTTTGATGCCTTTTTTAAAGCAGTTCGTGAAAAGAAACCTATGCCGATAGATGTATATGATACTGCCGCCTGGATGGCAATTACAGCTTTGTCTGAAGAGTCCATAAGAAAGGGGGGGACTCCTGTAGAAGTTCCTGATTTTACGCGCGGCGCATACAAAACCAGAGAAAGACTGGATGTATAAAAAATGAAAGATAGTTTATTAGGAAGACAAAACAAAAAAAGGAGATGTAAAAAATGAAAAAAATCGCACTTTTCCTGGCCGTTTTACTCGTTTTCGGCATGGTGCCGATGATGACAATGGCCGCACAAACTCCGGTAGAATTCGAAGTTATTGAGCAGCCCGAGCGCACACCGGGCGTGGACTGCTACGAAATTTTCGATAATACAAGCTTCGAAATTCTGGATTCACCGGAAGCACTGTATTATTGGGGTATTTCTTCCCATATCGGAAAAGCAAATTCCGGTCTTGGAAGCAAAGTGGCTGACAGAAGCGAAGATGCCCATAGTGGTAAATATTCGTTAAAGCTTATGAGTGACGTTGATACCGGTGATGTTCGTCCTCTGGTTGCTCCCAAATTGAAACCGGGGGAGACCTATGAAATCTCCGGCTGGGTAAAAAAGCTTACGGACTGTAAGAATCTCGTTATTTATATTGCATTTGAAGGAAGCGTTAACGGCGTTGCACAGAGTTATAAGCGCCTTAGTCTTTCGTATAATGATGTAAGCGTTTCTGACGGCTGGGTAAAGAGAGCTATGCGATTTGTTGTTCCTGAGGGCGTAAAAACTACCACCATTATGCTCCGCCTCCGCGGCAAAGGTGAAATGCTTTGGGATGATGTTTCCCTCCTCCATATCACCGATAAGATGCCGGAACCTGACGTAGACCCCATTAAGGAACCCATTAAATTCCTTGACATTAAAAATCCCGGCTTTGAAGATGACGTTGTAGGGCAGCCTACCGACCCTGCAAAAGGCTGGTCCCCCTTAAAGAATGTAACCGTTTCTGATGAATATGCACATTCCGGCGAAAAGAGCGTTGCCCTTCGCATTGTGCCCGGTACAGGCGAAACCGATGCACTCATTGAAATGAATGTTTCCGGCTTCGAAAACGGCGCCACATACCAGATTTCCGCTTGGTTCAATAATCCGGAAGAATACAAGGTTTCCCCTTCCTTCTGGATTAATTATTCTGCCCTTGACCAGTTCAGCTATGAGCCCACAACCCGTTTGGGTCAATCCAAAAAGCATTTCACACTCCGAAAAACCGACGGCTGGGTACAGCTTGTTCATGAATTTACACCGCCGGATAATGTAAAGTCCGCCCTCATAATGGTTCGCCTTCGTGTAACACCCGGCGTATACTATGCGGATGATGTTTCTCTGTATATGGTAAAAGCACCGGATGCCGTGCAGGGGGATACGGACGAAACCTTCTATTATTCCGAATGGCCCGAAGGTTATCTGGATGTTTCTCCTTACGTTATGGCTGACCCGGCAAATTCCAAGGCGGAATTTACCTTCCTTGACTATGACGGCGCCACGGTCATTAATAAAAAGACCTTTGATTCCCTGGCCACAAATGTAAGATACACATTTAAAACGGCGTGGATGAAAGAAATAGGCAAGCGGTATTTCGTAAATATGAAGGTTTATGGGCCTGACGGCGCCATCTTGCAGGATACAACGTACCCTGTATTCCGCTTTGACCGGCCCACCTATCTCGGCGCCGATGGTGTTTTCCGTAAAAACGGGAAAGAGACCACCATCACCCTCGGTAATGGCGGTAAAATTGAAACCATCGAAAGAAATCCCCAGGAAGGCGGTGTTACCGGCATTCTTCTCATCAGCGATACCCATGTCCCGGTTCGTGAAAGAATGGATATGGCCTGGGAACGGGGCCTTATGTGTATGGTGAACCTCGGCAGCGGCAACTCCTGTGCAGGCAGTAAGGACAGAATAGAAAGCACAAAAAGCTTTGTGAATAATGTAAAAGACCATCCGGCACTTTTTGGCTACAAGGTACAGGATGAACCCTTCCAGAAGGGGCATACGGCTGAAGAAATGATAACGGCATACGAAATCATCCGTAACATCGACCCCCATCACCCCGTCTATGTTGATGACTCTGTTCAGGGTAGCTATTCCTGGCTTTACCGGTATTCCGACATTATGGACATCGACTATTATGGTGCCGGCTCCGATAATTCCGGCAGAGTTATGTTTGATGTTATGAGTATGGCAATGGAAGCCTCCAAAGGCAGAAAGCCTTTCACCGTACTGCAGCAGGCATTCAATAACGGCGGTTATAAGCCTACGGTAGACGAACTTCGCCATATTGCCTATCAGTCCTTCTTTGCAGGGGCACACGGGTATAACTTCCACAGCCTTTTAACTGACGGTTCTTATAACGATGAATACAGCGATATCTTTATGCTTCGCCCCGAGTGGCAGGAAATTAAAGAAGGCTGGGCAAAGTGGGAACGCGACTTTATGTACGGCTGCTTTGTCACAAGAGACTACACCTATGTAAACCATCAGATGACCAATGATGTTCACTGGGCAACCTTTACGGATGGTACTGACATTTACGCCATTGTTTTAAACCGCGAAAAGAAAGTGGCGAAAGAAGCATCTATTCCGCTTACAGACGGTATGGGTACATTTAAGATTGCAGACTTTACTGCAACGACTATGACCGGTGAACAAAAGACCCTTTCCGGAAATGGCACCTTGAATGTTTCTCTTGCACCGATGGAAGCTGTCGTATGGAAGATCACACCTGCCGCAAAAATGGATTTCTCTCATTTGAAATCCTCGAAATACAGAGATACCCTTACTTACCCCTGGGCATACAATGCCATTGCAACACTGGAGGAAAAGGGCATCATTAACGAAATGTCCTACAACTGGTACGGCCCGCAGTACAATATTACCCGTGGTGACTACGCCATGTTCCTCGTTCGCACACTTGGAATAAATGTAGCGCCCGGCGAAAACTTTGTAGACGTTGAAGCGGATGCAGAGTATGCAAAAGAGCTTGCTATAGGAAAAGCTGCAGGCATCATAAACGGCGTAGGGGAGAATAGATTTAACCCTGAAGCCGAAATTACCCGCCAGGATATGATGACCATGACAAGCCGCGCTATGCAGCTCGCAGGCACAGCTGACCTTGCCGCTTTCTCCGATAGCGGTGCGATTGCAGACTACGCCGCATCCCACGTTTCCGCAATGGTGGCCGAAGGCCTTATCAAGGGTAACGCTGACGGTACCATTAATCCCCTCGGCAACACTACTCGTGCAGAAGCCGCGGTCATTATGAACAGAATTTTAAATAAATAAAAAAACAAGGGACTTCAAAGTGAAGTCCCTTGTTTTTTGTGTTTGAATTCCGAGGGAGAAACCTTTAATTCTCTTTTATAGGCTCTGGAAAAATGAGCCTGACTACTAAAACCAAGGCGCGAAGCTACATGGCTTACGGAATAACCCTGTTCCAAAAACTCGGTGGCTGCATTTAATTTCAGCATCAGAAAATATTTGTGAACACCCATCCCGGCACATTTTTCAAATATGCGCTTAAGACCGGAAATGCTGATGTTTGCATGCTTTGCAACGTCGGAAACTGTTTTTGTTTCGGATAGGTTCGCCTGCATAAATTTCACACAGCGACTAAATAAAACAACGTCGTAGGTGTTTGACGGTGTTGCCTTTGTACCATCATATGCAAGGCTCAGCATAAGCTGATATATGTATAATACAAGCCCGTGCCCGTAGGCCGGATCTTTTATAATATGTGTGAAATATTCTACTTTATCATCCTCCGTTTCGTGTTCTCCTGAGGGATGGTCTAAATTACCTCCTGCCGACCGCTTTTTAACATAGTCCAGAAGGGACGAAACGATGTTTTTTTGCCCATTGTTCAGGCTAAACACCTTTTGCCTGAAAGCATCCGCAAGGTTACCTTTAAGATCGTGGGAATAAACAAGATATTTCGTGTTTGGTGATGTGGTGTAGTACTTGTGCAATTCGTACGGCTCGTGAAAAATAATATCTCCTTCTGAAAGGTCGTACACTCTGTCATTGGATGTCGCACACACGGAGCCGCTTATCACATACATGACTTCCCAGTAATTATGGGAGTCGCCGGTGAATGTATATTGGTTTTTGTGATATGCAGTAAAGGAAGTGTACATTTTGTTTATCTGAAGCTGCGTTTGAATTTCATAACCCGAATCCATCATGTCCGATGTTCTCCCTTTTTTAAAATGAACCAAAATGATATAAATTTGGTCTTTGGTGGTATTGACTATGCAATGTGGGCGTGATATATTTATACTATAGCAAAAGTAATGCTAAAAGTCAAATTAAAAAATTTTATTGGAGATGAGCCTTATGTTTGAAAAAGTAAGTCCGGAATCCCTTGGGATTTCTTCCGAAAATATCCAAAAATTTGTGGAGCTTCTTGAAGAAAACCGTTTTTCTACCCACGATATTTTAATTGCACGTGGTGATAAGCTTTGTTTTGAAAAGTATTATGCTCCTTTTAAACAAGGGGATTTGCACAGAATCTATTCTTCCACAAAAAGCTTTGTAGGTCTTGCAATCGGTTGCCTTGAACAGGATGGGCTTATAAATCTTGATGACAGAATTGATAAATACTTCCCGGAGGAAACAAAAAATCAGCCCGATGAAAACCTCAAGAGTCAGTCGATTCGTGATATGCTCCGTATGTCCACCGGCAAGCCTTGCAGACATTGGTGGTTCGGGCCGAAATGTACCGACCGTGTACGGTTTTATTTTGAAAACCCCCGCAAGGAAACCCGACCTGCAGGCGGCATTTTTGAATATGACTCTATGGGCTCCTTCGTTTTAGGCGCTTTGGTTGAAAGAATTACAGGGATGCCCTTTATCGACTATCTTCGCACAAAATTTCTGGATGAAATCGGTTTTTCAAAGGAAGCGTACTGCCTCAAATGTCCCGGCGGTCACTCCTGGGGGGACTCGGCCCTTCTCTGTACGCCTCGAGACTTTCTTTTAACTGCCCGCTTCGTTATGAACGGTGGGGAATGGAACGGCAAACAGCTTTTAAACCGTGAATACATAAAGGCCGCCACTTCAAAACAGATAGATGTAAATGTTATCGGTGATTACGATTATTACTCCCGCGGATACGGCTATCAGTTCCGCCTTACGTATGGCGACGGCTTCCTTTTTAACGGTATGGGTTGCCAGCAGGCCGTCTGCATCCCCGAAAAGGATTTGATTCTCATTTATAACGGGGATAATCAGGGGAAGGATTATGCATATAAACTGGTTGTTGACGGCTTCTTTAAAATTATTGCCAATCATGTAAGCGATGCGCCCCTTCCTGAAAATCCTGCCGCACAGGAAGCGCTTCATAATTATGTAAAAGACTTAAAGCTTGCGGTTGCCATCGGGGAAAAAGAATCCGATTGGATGGATAAAATAAACGGCAAAACCTATACGATGTGTGAAAACGATATGGGCATTACAAAAATAGGCCTGGAATTTAAAGATGGTAAGGGCTATTTTAACTACACAAACGCCCAAGGGGATAAAACCCTCGAATTCGGTATGTGCGAAAACACCTTCGGTCTCTTCCCGCAGGAAGGCTATGCCGATGAGGTGGGCGGTGTATACACCCCCGGTCATTATTTAAAATGCGCCGCTTCCGCTGCTTGGGTGATGCCCCATCAGCTCTTTATCAAGGTGCAGATTATCGATAAGTATTTTGGCAATCTAAACATTATGCTCGGCTTTGTTGGCAATCAGGTATCAATGTTTATGAAAAGCGCCGCAGAGGATTTCCTTGAGGAATACCAGGGCTATGCCGGTGGCGTTTTAATAAAAGAATAAAGAAAAGGAGATGTAAAAAATGAAAAGAATCGCACTATTTTTGGCTGTTTTGCTTGTTTTCGGTATGATACCTATGGTGGCTTTGGCAGATAGAATTCCGGTTGAATACGAATTCCTGACGGAGAACCCGGTTCGTACCCCCGGAGTGGATTGTTACGAAGTTCTCGATAATACAAGCTTTGAAATTCTGGATTCTCCCGAAAAGCTGTATGCCTGGGACATAAGCTCTCATCTCGGCAAAGCAAACTCCGGTCTTGGCAGCACCGTTTCTGAAAGAAGCAACGATGCCCACTCGGGAGATTGGTCCTTAAAGCTTATGTGCGATACCCCTGACGGAAATGTTCGTCCCCTGGTTGCCCCCGGTATTAAAGCAGGTGAAACCTACGAGCTTTCCGGCTGGGTGAAAAAGCTTGCGGTTTGTGACGGTATTGTGCTTTTTGCCTCCTTTGCAGGAAAGGTAAAGGATGTTGCACAGGACTATACCCGTATTTCAATGGATTATAATGATGTTACCGTAAATGACGGCTGGGTAAAGAAAACCGTCCGTTTTGTAGCACCGGAACATTCTTCCTCCGTTACACTTATGCTCCGTTTAATCGGTAAGGGCGAAATGCTCTGGGATGATGTTTCCCTTCTACATATCACCGATAAGATGCCGGAGCCTGATGTAGACCCCGTTAAGGAACCCATTAAATTCCTTGACATTAAAAATCCCGGCTTTGAAGATGACATTGTAGGGCAGCCTACCGACCCTGCAAAAGGCTGGTCTCCCTTAAAGAATGTAACCGTTTCTGACGAATACGCACATTCCGGCGAAAAGAGCGTTGCCCTTCGCATTGAGCCCGGCACAGGCGAAACAGATGCACTCATTGAAATGAATGTTTCCGGCTTTGAAAACGGTGCCACTTACCAGATTTCCGGTTGGTTTAATAATCCGGAAGAATATAAGGTAAACCCCTCTTTCTGGGTAAATTATTCTTCTCTTGACCAGTTTAGTTATGACCCCACCACCCGTATGGGACAGGCTAAAAAGCACTTTACACTTCGCAAGACGGACGGATGGGAACGCCTCGTTTTGGAATTACACCGCCGGACAATGTAAAGTCCGCCCTCATAATGGTTCGCCTTCGTATAACACCGGGCGTATTTTATGCGGATGATATTTCCCTGTACATGGTAAAAGAACCGGATGCCGTCCAGGGCACTACGGACGAAACCTTCTATTATTCCGAATGGCCCGAAGGATATCTGGATGTTTCTCCCTATGTTATGGCTGACCCGGCAAATTCCAAGGCTGAATTTACCTTCCTTGACTATGATGGCGCCACAGTCATTGATAAAAAGACCTTTGATTCTCTGGCTACGAATGTAAGATACACATTTAAAACGGCATGGATGAAAGAAATAGGCAAGCGGTATTTCGTAAATATGAAGGTTTACGGGCCTGACGGCGCCATCTTGCAGGATACAACGTACCCTGTATTCCGTTTTGACCGGCCAACCTATCTCGGCGCCGATGGTGTTTTCCGTAAAAACGGGAAAGAGTATACGCTTACAAAAGGTACAGGGGGTAAAATTGAAACAATAGAGCGAAACCCCCAGGAGGGCGGTGTGACGGCAATCCTTCTTGTCGGGGACAACGATGTTCCCATCCTCGAAAGAATGGATATGGCGTATGAAAAAGGCCTTCTCTGTATGATAAACCTTGGTATAAGCATAGGCTTTGCCGATAATGAGGACAGTATTGCTGCAGTTGCGGAACGGGTAAGTCTTGTAAAGGACCATCCTGCACTTCTTGGCTATAAAGTGCAGGACGAACCGTATCAGAAGGGGATCAGAGCTGAGGATATGATGCGGGCATATGAAACAATTCGAAACGCCGACCCCCATCACCCCGTATATAACGATGACTCTCCGCAAGGCTGTTATCCCTGGCTCTACCGCTACTCCGATATTATTGATATTGACTATTATGGCGCCGGAGATGCGAATGCCGGCAGAATTATGACCGAAATTATGGAAATGTGTGCCGAGGCTTGCCGTGGCAGAAAGCCCTTCTTTGTAATGCAGCAGTGCTTTGAAAACGGCAATCACCTTGCCACGGTGGATGAACTTCGCCACATTGCATACCAGTCCTTCTTTGCAGGTGCCGCAGGGTACAATATGCACTCTCTCAATTCCGATGACGGCGTTATGATTCCCTATATGCTCCGTCCCGAGTGGCAGGAAATTGTAAACGGCTGGGCAAAATGGGAACGTGACTTTATGTACGGCTGCTTTGTAACAAAGGAATATTCTTTCGTAAACTATGCAAGAACGGAGGACGTTCTCTGGGGTACATTTACCGACGGCACCGACCTTTACACTATTGTTTTAAACCGTGAAAAGAGCGCACCAAAATTTGCCGAAATTTCCCTTACAGATGGTATGGGCACGTTTACAGTCGGTGACTATACGGCGGTAAGTATGACAGGGGAGGAGAGAACCCTTTCGGGAAACGGGACTTTATCCTTTGAGCTTTCGCCTATGGAAGCGGTTGTATGGAAGGTAACACCCACGGAAAAAATGGGCTTTTCACACCTTAAAACCTCTAAATATAGAGACACCATTTATTATCCTTGGGCGTATAACGCTATTGCAACCTTGGAAGAAAAGGGCATTATCAATGAAATGTCTCCCAACTGGTACGGCCCGCAGTACAATATTACCCGTGGTGACTACGCCATGTTCCTCGTTCGCACACTTGGAATAAATGTAGCGCCCGGTGAAAACTTTATAGATGTTGAAGCGGATGCAGAGTATGCAAAAGAGCTTGCCATCGGAAAAGCCGCCGGCATCATAAACGGCGTAGGGGAGAATAGATTTAACCCTGAAGCCGAAATTACCCGCCAGGATATGATGACCATGACAAGCCGCGCCATGCAGCTCGCAGGCAGTGCCGACCTTGGCGCTTTCTCCGATAGCGGTGCGATTGCAGACTACGCCGCATCCCACGTTTCTGCCATGGTCGCAGAAGGCCTTATAAAAGGTAACGCTGACGGCACAATCAATCCTCTCGGGAACACCACACGCGCAGAAGCCGCAGTTATTATGAACAGAATTATCAGCAATTAAATAGTAAAAATGAACGGTCCCGGAAACTGTACATCCGGGGCCGTTTTTCAGTTTTGGCGTGGGTTTCTTACCTTTTATCAAAAATGGAAATTTTATATAATTATATAGCATATTTCTATTGCATTCAAATATGAAATTTTCTATAATGATTTTAAAGGTGTAGTATCGCTTGGATGCTGCTAAAAAGATAGGAGGATTATACATGAAAAAAATTGCACTATTTGTTTGCATTGCACTTTTTATTGGCTGTATGATACCAATTGCAGCAACGGCAGAAACGATAAAAGTCGAGTACGAAGTGCTTGGTCAGCATCCGGAAAGAACGCCGGGGGTTGACTGCTATGAGGTTTTAGATAACACAGGTTTTGAAATTTTGGATTCTCCTGAAAAGTTGTATGCGTGGGGGATTAGCTCCTATTTGGGGAAAGAAAAATCAGGTCTTGGCAGTAAGGTGGCAGATAGAAGTGATGATGCACACGGCGGCTCATATGCTTTAAAGCTTATGACTGAAAAGCCGGGTCAGCAAGTAAACTACGCGCATGCGCTTTGTGCCGTAAGTATTAAAGCCGGAGAAACCTACGAGCTTTCCGCGTGGGTCAAAAAGATTGCGGATTGCGAAAGAATTGTTCTGCAATCCGAGTTTTCCGGTAGCTTTAATGGTATAGCGCAGTCGTATAGCCGGTTAAATCTATCCTTCGACAGTGTAAAAACGGATGACGGCTGGGTCAAAAAAGTAGCTCGTTTTACTGCGCCTGAGCATGTGAAGCAAATGACAATCCTTCTTCGTCTTATGGGAAAAGGAGAAGTGCTTTGGGATGATGTTTCTCTCCTTCATATTACCGACAAAATGCCGGAGCCGAAAACAGACCCGGTAAAAGAAGCGTTGGAATATATAAATCTCCCAAACCCCGGGCTTGAAGAGGATGCCCCTGGCCAGGCGCCGAACCCGGCAAATGGTTGGACAGGTTTGTTTGACGCAAAAGTTTCCGATAAATATAGCCATAGCGGGAATAACAGTATCGAGCTTCGCATAGGGCCGGGGCAAACAGATGCCCTGATTGAAACCTACGTAACCGGTTTTAAAAATGGTGCAACCTACCAACTTTCCGGTTGGGTTTATAATCCGGAAGAGCTGAAAGTCCACGTTTCATTCTGGGTTGAGTATTGTTCGCAGGATACGTTTACTTATGATGAGTCAGCAAAGCTTGGATTGGCGAAAAATACATGGGTAACTCGCAAAACTGAGGATTGGAAAAGATATGTGCTCGAATTTACTCCTCCCGAAAACACGCGTTCTGCAGTTGTTCAGATACGCCTCAGAGTGACACAGGGTGTTTTCTATGGAGATGATATTTCTCTATACATGGTAGAAGAACCTGATGCCGTGAACGCAAGCACCGACGAAACCTTCTACTATTCTGAATGGAAGGAAGGGTATTGTGAGGCTAAACCGTATGCGCTGAAAGATCCATATAACGCAAAGGCTGAATTCTTTTTAATAGAACCCGATGGTACAGAATCACATAAACAGACATTTGATTCAATTGGCGAGGGCGTAAAGTATAAATTCCGCACCGAATGGATGGCTGAAAAGGGCAAACGATACCATATCGGGATGAAGATTTATGGACCTGACGGTGCAGTATTACAGGAAGAAAAATTTCCGGTTTTTCGATTTGACAGGCCCACCTATCTTGGGGCGGATGGCATTTTCCGAAAAAACGGAAAAGAATATACAATCACTTTCGGTACCGGTGGGCAAATAGATACGATTAACCTGCATCCGGAGGAGGGGGGCGTTACAGTAGTTCTCCTTGAAGGCGACACACATATCCCGTATAAAGAGAGAATGGACATGGCGTATAAACAAGGTCTTCTTTGCATGATTAACCTTGGTACGCCCAGTGCCTGCGCCGGAAATAAAGATAGAATTGAAAATACTAAAGAAGTTGTTACGCTTTTAAAAGACCATCCGGCACTCTTTGGATATAAGGTGCAGGATGAACCTTTTCAGAAGCACCACCCCGATGAGGAAATGATAACGGCATACGAAATTATTCGCAATATTGATCCGCATCATGCGGTCTATGTAGATGATTCGGTTCTGGGCTCGTATCCTTGGCTTTATCGTTATTCAGATATTATGGATATCGACTACTACGGTGCCGCAAATAAAGACGCAGGCAGAATTATGTCGGACGTTATGGATAGAGCTATGGAAGCTTCAAAAGGCAGAAAGCCTTTTACAGTTTTACAGCAGGCTTTTGTCAATGGTGGATATTTAGCCTCTGTTGATGAACTGCGTCATATTGCATATCAGTCCTTTTTCTCAGGAGTCGCAGGATATGGTTTCCATTCCCTTGCTTCGGATGATGGCATTCAGCCAATGTATATGACAAGACCCGAGTGGCAGGAAAACGTTGAAAAGTGGGCGCCATGGGAACGGGACTTTATGTACGGCTGTTTTGTAACAGGGGATTATACCTTTGTAAATTATTCTAAAACAGAGGATATTCTCTGGGGTACGTTTACAGACGGTACCGACCTTTATGCGATTTGCTTAAACCGCGAAAAGAGTGCACCGAAATCTGCCGTAATTCCCCTCTCTGACGGTATGGGCACTTTTAAAATCGGTAACTATACGGCGAAAACCATGACCGGCGAAGAAAAGACACTTTCGGGTAACGGCACACTTTCTCTTGATCTTGCTCCTATGGAGGCTGTTGTTTGGAAAGTAACACCTTCCGAAAAAATGGATTTCTCTCATTTAAAATCCTCGAAATACAGAGATACCCTTTCATACCCTTGGGCCTATAATGCCATTGCAACGCTTGAGGAAAAGGGCATTATCAATGAAATGTCCTATAACTGGTACGGCCCCGGGGAAAAGATTACAAGAGGCGACTATGCAATGTTCCTCGTTCGTACCCTCGGCT
>JAFSCR010000019.1 GCA_017436645.1 Clostridia bacterium
AAGAGGGCGGCGTTACCATAACTACCTCGGGGCAACCTGCAATTTTGGCAGGGATAGCGTCCATAAGTACTGTGGAAGGGTATGCGGCGGTGCCGCCGGGCACATAAAGGCCGGCTCTGTCTACCGGGGTAATTTTCTGCCCCATAATAACGCCGTCTTCATCCTTTATTTCAAAGCCTGTCCGCACCTGTTTTTGGTGAAATTTGCGGATATTTTCTGCCGCACGGCGAAGAACCTCTAAAAATCGGGGCTCGACGCTTTCTATCGCCGCAGCCATTTCTTCCTTCGTTACCATAAGGGAAGAAAGGGTAGCCTTATCAAATTTCTCTGCATAGCGAAAAAGGGCGGCATCGCCGTCTTTTCGCACAGTATCAATAATTTCGGAAACAATGGCAGAAACGTCTACTTTGGGTTCCACCCTTGCGAAAATTTCGGAAGGGGGGACGCTGCCGCACTTTAAAATTTTAATCATTTTTTCCTCCGTCACATTTAAGAGCCGCCACAAGTGCTTCAATCTGGGAAGATTTAAACTTAAAGTTTGCCTTATTGGCAATGAGGCGGGCACTGATGGGAACAATGGTTTCGATGACTTCGAGATTATTTTCTTTTAGGGTCGTTCCCGTTTCCACAATGTCGGCGATTACATCGGCAAGGCCCAATATCGGTGCAATCTCAATGGAACCGTTTAAGTGGATAATGTCAATATCACGCCCTTTTTTGGCGTAATACGTTTTGGTAATGTTGGTAAATTTCGTGGCAACCTTCAAAGTTTTCTGGGGGTCATCCCGAAAATCCTTTTTGGCGGCAATGGCCATACGGCATTTGCCGATGTCAAGGTCAAAAAGCTCGTACACGTTAGGCTCGTATTCAAGAAGAATATCTTTTCCGGCAACACCGATATCCGCTGCACCACGTTCCACGTATATGGCAACGTCCGACGGTTTTACCCAGAAATAACGAACACCTTTTTCTTCGTTTTCGAAAATCAGCTTGCGGCTGTTTTCGAGGATAGAAGGGCATTCGAAACCTGCTTTTTCGAACATGGCGTAAACCTTTTCGCCAAGCCTTCCTTTGGGAAGCGCAATATTAAGCATTGTTTTCAATGACTTCCACCCCTTTCTCCGAAAGCTTTAAAAGCTGACGGTACTTAAGCTTTTCAGGCACACTTCTCTGTGCCATAACGCTCTTGCCGTTTTGGGTGAGAATACCCACCATTTCGCAAAGAGCACCCATATTGGCGTTTTCATCATATAAAAGCACAATGTCAACGTCAAAATCCCTCGAGTTGCCTTCAAGATTTTCCAGCATATCCAGATATAAGGCAAAGCCGATGGCACCTGCCTTTTTGCCCATGCGGTGCATGAGGGTGTCATACTGGCCACCGGATAAAATACCGGCAGAAAGGCCTTTGATAAACCCACGGAAGGCAATGCCGTTATAGTAGTTCATATTGTTGATCACGGAAAAGTCAATGCGGATTCTGTCGCCAAAGCCGCATCGCTCCAATACGGAAATGACGCGGCGGAGTTCTTCGATTGCCCCCTCATTTTCGGGGACGGACAAAGCATCCAGCTTGGGAAGGACGTCCGTGGCGGCACCGTAGGTGGAAACGAGAGCGGAAAGCATCGCACTATCCTTATTTTCTCTTTCACAAACGGCCAAAATCCCGTGGGCATTCTTTTCGCCGAGGCACTTTAAAATTTCGCTTTTTGCGCCGTGGGAAAGACCGAGAGAATCGAGAATGGGCTTTGCAATGCCCATGTGGGAAATATCGAGTACAAAATCTTCGGAAATGGAGTCAAGGCTTTCTGCTGCAAGCATTAACACTTCGCTGATGGCGTATGTATCGATTTTGCCGATGCATTCAAGCCCCAGCTGCATAATTTCTTTATAAGTGCCGCTGTTTTTGTCGGGGCGGTATACGTTTTCGTTATAGTACACTTTCTGCACAAAATTTTCCGTATCGTCCGAATTTTTAATAATGGAAAGGGTAACGTCCGGCTTTAAGGCCATGAGTTTGCCGCTGGCATCATTAAAGGTAATAATATTTTCGGAAACGAGAAAATCCTTGTTGCGAACATATAAATCGTAAGGCTCAAATTTACTCATTTTATATTGGGAATAGCCGTATTTACGGTATAATTCTCTTAGGCCAAAGATGGCCTTTTCGTCGTTTTTCAAAACGGCACTTGTAATTTGCATAAGGGTTGCCTCCTGCTCATTTGCTTTATCACTTTAGTATGATAGCACAGCACACCAATAAAGTCAATGCTTTTTATGAAAAAATTTAAAATTATTTACTGTTTTTCTTAGCTCTTAAGCTATTATCGAGGATTCTCTTGCGGATGCGAAGGGAGGTGGGGGTAACTTCAAGGAGCTCATCATCGGCAAGGAATTCAATGTACTGCTCAAGGCTCATATTTTTCGGGGGTGTCAGGCGAAGGGCTTCGTCGCTGCCGGCGGCACGCATGTTGGTTACGTGTTTTCTTTTGCATACGTTTACCACAATATCGTCTGCGCGGCTGTTTTCGCCTACAATCATCCCCTGATATACCTTCTGGCCGGGGCCGATAAACATGGTGCCACGGTCCTGTGCGTTGAAAAGACCGTAGGAAACGGCTTCCCCGTCCTCAAAGGCAACGAGAGAACCACGGGTACGGGTAGGAAGGTCGCCCTTATACGGCTCAAAAGAATCAAACACGTGGTTCATAACGCAGGTACCCCTCGTTTCCGTCAGAAGCTGACTGCGGTACCCTAAAAGACCACGGGCGGGAATGCGGAATTCAATTCTGGTATATCCCCCTGCGCCCGGTGCCATATTGACAAGGGAAGCACGGCGGAGACCGGCGGATTCTATAACGGCACCCGTGTAGTCATCCGGCACGTCAATCATCAGATATTCAATCGGCTCGCAAAGGACACCGTCGATGGTTTTCGTAATGACCTTGGGGCCGGAAACCTGAAATTCATACCCTTGGCGGCGCATGTTTTCAATTAAAACGGAAAGATGAAGTTCGCCTCTGCCCGATACGATAAAGGCTTCCGTAGTGTCCGTATCCTCAACGGCAAGGCTAATATTCGATTCCAGCTCCTTATAAAGACGGGCACGAAGGTGACGGCTCGTTACATATGTTCCTTCCTTGCCTGCAAAGGGACTGTCATTTACCGAAAAGGTCATAGAAAGAACAGGGCGGTCAATTTCCACGAAAGGCAGGGGGTCGGGGGTGTCGCCGTGGCACACCGTTTCGCCGATGTTAATATCTGCAATGCCGGAAATGGCGGCAATATCCCCTGTGCTGACGACCTCTGCATCCGCTTTATTAAGTCCTTCGTATGTGTAAAGGGTGTTGACTCTTGCTCGTCTTACCCCTTCCTGTCCAAAACAGGAAACGGATATGTTGTCCCCTACACGAACTTGTCCTCTCTGCACCTTGCCGATGGCAATGCGGCCTGTGTAGTTGTCGTAATCAATATTGGAAATGAGCATTTGTAAGGGCCCGTCCTCTTCCCCCTCGGGGGCAGGGATGGTTTCAAGGATAAGGTCAAAAAGCACTTTTAAATCCGTGCCGGTGGTGTGGGGGTCGGTGCTTGCCCAGCCGTCACGGCCGGAAGCATAGATAAAGGGAGCTTCCAACTGGTCATCGTCCGCACCAAGGTCTATGAAAAGGTCCAGTACCTCGTCGGCAACCTGTTCGGGGCGTGCATTGGGGCGGTCCGCCTTGTTAATGACCACAATGGGGCGAAGATTAAGCGCCAGTGCTTTCTTTAAAACAAAGCGGGTCTGGGGCATACAGCCTTCAAAAGCGTCAACGAGAAGAAGAACCCCGTCCGCCATTTTAAGACCGCGTTCCACCTCACCGCCAAAGTCGGCGTGGCCCGGTGTGTCAATAATATTGATTTTTACGCCTTCATAGAAAAGGGCGGTGTTTTTAGCGAGGATTGTAATGCCACGTTCTCTTTCAATATCGTCCGAGTCCATAACTCTTTCTGCCACCTGCTCGTTTTCACGAAACGTTCCGCTCTGGCGGAGCATGGCGTCAACCAGAGTCGTTTTCCCATGGTCAACGTGGGCGATAATGGCAATATTTCTTAAATTTTGTCTTTCCATTTTTATCATCTCCTATGTCAAACATTTATTATATCATAAATAAACGGCTTTGACAACTGTTTTTTCTACAGAAAAAAGCACGGAAAATCCGTGCTTTTTAGGTTTCAGCTTATTGATTTAAAATTCTCTGCAAAATGACTGCAGCTTCGGCACGTGTTGTGTTCCCTGTGGGATTAACGGTGTTGACAACCGGTTTTTCTATAAAAGGAAGCATCCCCCATCTCTGGGGGATGCACATGAAAAAGAAATTTTGGGCAATGAGCATTTTTGGCTGAATGCTATTTCCCTGTGGATGTCTATTTTATGGTGACTATAAGTTTATTCACCGTCTGCAAGATACCTGTCGGCAAGGGTTTGCAGTCCGTTCATATCTGCTTCAGAAGCAAAAATGGCGGGGAAGTTGGTCGTGGCATCCTGATACACATAATATTCTGCACAGAATGCATCAAAATCGAATGCCGCATTGAGGCTCGGGTCATTACAGAAGTCGTAGGGCTGACCCACCGCGCTTTCACCTGTGATGGCAGAGTAGGTCATAAGAGTTGTAAGGTACCCGGAAAGCATATTGGGATGGTAGCCGTCCGTCTCGCTCTTTTTAATAATAAAGCTGTTTTTGTTGTACGTTTCCGTAGCACCCGGGACCGAGGTCGTGCCGCCGATAACATCGGCAACAAGCTTGCCCCAGTCAACAATGGTAACGCCAAGGGATTTCAGTTCATCAAGCCCTGCAAGGAGCGAGTCATAATGGTTGTTTGTGGATAAGTAGACGTTACTGTGGAGGAGAACCAGAAACTTAGTATTCGGGTTTTCCGCTTTAAAGATATCCATAATATCTTTAACAGTTTCTGTTATATTATATCCGGCGTTGGCACCGTCTTGCGTGCCTTCTTGAATAATGACGTAGTCATAGTTTTTGTCCGTAAGATAGGAAAGGTGGTTTGTCCCTTCACAGCTTTTTCCTGCCGCACACGATTCGAAGAAGGTGTCGCCAAGGTTATGACCGCCCCATGTCCAGTTGGTAACAGAAACATTGGCACCGTTTTCCTTACAAAGCTGATAGAAAAAGCCTGTATCACTATTTCTGTCGCCCTGGGTCAAAACAGATTGCTTTTTCTCCAAAACAGTTTTTCCGTAATAGGTAAAGGAGTTACCGATAAACAGAACCTTTTTGCCGTCAAGCATATGCGCGTCGGCGTTTTGTGCACCTACGGTAAAGGTAACGTCGTCCGAAAGGGGGTTAAGACCGGAAATACCCCACATAAAGTATTTCATTTTATAAGCACCTTCCGTTCCAATGCCTGCCCTTGCAAGATTTATAGAAAAGTCGTTTGTTATCAAATTATTTTCATCCAGCGTAATGGGCACCAAATTTGTCAGCATGGTTTTCCCCTCAAAAGTCTTATATATTGCCGCAAAGCACATGGCAGAAGGGACGGATTCCGTCGGCACAAAGCACAGTAAAGGACGGGCGGTGTCTGTGGGTGCAAAAGAATTTGTTCGCACCCCTGCGAACCACCGTGTATACGTTACGCCTTCGGCATCAAGATATGTACCGGTTCCTTTGGCGTGCCCCGAATCTAAGAGAACATTCAAATTACTGATGCTGCCGGTTGTTTTAACGGCTTCAAAATCATCAAAGTAGAATGTATAAGTGCCTGCATCAAATGCTTCGAAAACGACATATTCACGGCTGTCAACGAGTGCGGTTGTGTAAATTTCGCAGTCCAGCCAGCGGTTTACTTCATTTTCCGTAAAGCTAATGGATTTTGCGCGCTGTTTGAGAGAATTCGAGGTATTATAGTAACGGCGTGCAACCTCCAGGGTAGTTCCGGGGAAGGAAGACAGTGCCGCCGCGTCCACCCCAATATAAAGCCGGAAAGAAAGCTTAAACATATCCTCGTCGGTATACTGATTGTTTTTTACCGTAATGGGGAATTTCAGTTTTTCTGCAGTGGATTTCAGTTGAAAGACAGAGTTTGCAGAGTCTACAGGGTCTTGTGCCAGCACGCCATGGGAATCTTTCGTGATACCAAAAGAAGATAAGAGGCTTGCATCGGAAAAGTCGCCGCTGACGGTCATTAAAGAAGTGTCTGCCATAACCGGCATACTGCCTATCGAGAACATAGAAACAAGCAGGAAGGCAGTCAGTAAAATTGCTGAAAGTTTGTTTTTCATTTTTTCCTCCTAAAATTTTTATTTAATAGATTTTTTTAACTTCTCCCAAAGTAGTGTACACGCTTATTATACCACAATTTAAAAAGTTGTAAATAATCAAATAAAAGGGGGTTGCATAAACTTTGAAGATGTGGTATAATGCGGACGGAGGTGGAAAAAATGGAACTTTTACAACTTCGGTATTTTTATGAAAGCGCAAAAAAAGAAAGCTTTGCAAAAACGTCAGAAAAATATATGGTGCCGACGACTTCGGTGTCCGCATCCGTCAGGCGGCTTGAAAAAGAGATGGGGTGCGCGCTCTTTGACCGCACTGCAAACCGCATTGTATTAAATGAAAAAGGAAGACAGCTTATGCAAACGCTGCATACAGTATTTGCAGAGCTTGATAATACGGTAGAGAAACTATCGGACTCGGGCGAAGATACCGGTGAAATTAAAATGCTGGTGCGAGCCGTTCGTTCGCAGGTTACGACCCATATTATTGAGTACCGCAAACAAAATCCGGGCGTTTTGTTTAAAACGGTTTTTGATTTTGCGGCATCTAATTTCGAGGACTATGACATTATCATAGATGAAAAGACGGATAAATACGAAGGGTATGAACACTTTGAATTATTTAACATCCGTATGCGCCTTCGGGTGGCGGCGGACAGCGTACTTTGCGGCAGAGAGCTGACTTTGAAGGACCTGAAAAACGAGCCCTTTGTTTCCATGGGTACAGAAACGAATATGCACAAAATTTTGATTCGTGCATGCAGGCGTGCAGGTTTTACGCCGAATATTGTTATTCAGGCAAATGACGCATCCTGTTACGCAAGATTTATAAAAGCAGGCGCCGGCATCGGCATTGTAAAGGAAATGGAGACGGCGGACAGGGGTGTTAAGTTTTTAACCGTAACGGATTTTGACGAAAAACAGATTGTGCATGCATATTACAAACAGGCACATGGGACGGTAAAAGACTTTTTAGACTTTTTGAAAACAAAAACACTTTAATAAAGGAGAAGAGTACGATGATAAATTATGCACACAGAGGAGCAAGCGAGTATGCGCCCGAAAACACACTTTCCGCATTTTATCTTGGGCTTTTGCAAGGGGCAAACGGCATTGAAACGGATGTGCAAAGAGCGAAGGACGGCACCCTCGTGCTGTTTCACGATGAAACTGTGGACAGAGCAACAAGCGGCAGCGGAAAGATTGCGGACCATACGCTTTCAGAGCTTTTGGCACTGGATGTTTGCGGAAACACCACCACCGGTTTTACGGATAAAATTATTACCTTTCGGGAATTTTTAGAGAAATTTTCGGCGTACGACATTCAGTTTGCCATTGAACTGAAAGGTGAAGGCGTGGAAGAAGAGGCGCTGGAGATGGTGAAAGAATTCGGCATTTTACATAAAACCACTTTCACAAGCTTTAACTTTGAGTATATTGAAAAGATAAAAGAACTGGATAAAACGGCAAGAGTCAGCTGGCTGACACGGACACCCGACGAAGAAAGCATGAAGAGGTTACTCAGTATTGGTGGCGAGGAAATTGCACCCAAAGCGGAACTCATTACGGAAGAGTGGATGAAAAGGTGGCGTGAAAACGGCCTCGGCGTACGGGCTTGGGGTGTTTTCAATATCCCCCTTATGAAAAAAATGTGTCAAATTGGGGTGGATGGTATGACGGTCAATTTCCCCGACCGGTTATATGAATTTTTAAGAAAGTAATTCTATGCGAAAAAAGGAACTGTAAATTTTTATTTACAGTTCCTTTTTTATGTTTTATCTATTTATTTAAGATTCTCTGCATAATGACTGCAGCTTCTGCACGTGTTGTATTGCCTAAAGGATTAATGGTGCCGTCGGCATTACCCTTTATAAGTCCTTCTGCTACCATTGCAGATACGTGTTGCGATGCATAATCTGCAACAGCACCTGCATCGGAGAATGCGGAAAGATCTGCTGCGCCTGCAAGCTTCATTGCACGGCTCGTCATAGTCATCATATCCTGACGGGTAATCTGTGCCTCGGGGTTAAACTTGTTATCGCCAACGCCATTAATGATTCCTGCCGCACGACCGACAGCAAGTTCCTTAGCATATTCAGCCGCAGGGTCAACGTCCGCGAAGTTTTCGCCGGCGCCTTCGGTAAGACCTAAAGTTCTGACGAGGAACATAGCGAAGTCCCCACGGGTAATGTTTCTTCCGGGGCCGTACCACATAGCGGCAACACGGTTTACAATGCCTTTTTCTTCGAGTGTTGCAATTGCATTGTATGCCCAGGGGTAGTCGATGATATCATTAAAGGATGAAGCTTTAAACTGGGAAAAATCTACCGCTTCGGCCGGGGTGATTTTCCAGACTTCGGAACCAAAAGGCTCGAGAGTGAGAGAAAGTGTGCCGCTGCCCGAAAGGGTCTTCGTTTCATCCGTCATTCTCGTTGCGGTGTAAGCGCCGATGTTTATGAGACCTGCGCCATCCTTAAGGGGAATTTCTGCCGGTGTGGATGCAGACTTTTCACGGTTTAAAACGATGGCGTAAAGGTCCTTTCCATCGGTAAACGTGCCCCAGAGTACGTCGTCCGTCTTCTGGTAGTTTACAAACTTATACTCGCCTGTTACAAAGCAGCCCCAGGCAAAGTCACATTCCCACGGTGCCCATTCTTCGCAGAGCTGTTTAAACACAGGCAAATCCAAATGCTGGACTTCGCTTGAGCCATCCTTACCGAAGGTGTGGTAGGAATAGCCGGACGCACCGGAGAAGAATGCCTGGTATCTCATGTGCCGTAAATCTTTATAGCTTGGGAAATAGCCGCTGTAATCTGCAAACTGAAGAAGAATGTTAAAAGGTTTTTGACCCTTGGATGCCTTCTGCACCAGATCCATTGCGCTCGAAAGCTCTCTTCCGGCGTTGGTGCCACCGCCGCCGTACTTGTCGCATTCAAAAACGTCACAGAACTTAAAGAGGAACTCGTAGGAGCCTACGGGGGAGTCATCAATATAAATGGGATGGTAGGGGTCAATATCACGGATGGCCTTATACCCTGCAATCAGTTCTTCCTTGGAAGTCCCTTTCTGGTAAGGCTCGTCATGGAGCTTATAGCCGAAAAGTGCCGGGTGGTCCTTATAAGCCTCAGCCATTCGTTTTACCGTGTCAATCTGGTCCGGGTGGCCGCCGCTTTTTGTGCCGGAATAGCAGTTTATCATAACAAACATGCCCTGCTCATAATAGGCGTTCATTCTTTCGTTTTGCGTAAACCCAAGGCTCGGATTATCCGCATTCAGCTGGGCTACGGTGATGCCGGATGCCTCAGGATGTTTGTCAATTCTGTTCATATTAAGACCGGAGCCCATGGAGAACGGAACTTCCTTGCCGTTTTTACGGAAAATGCCGTCAGCCCCCAGATATAAGGGTCTGTCATAACGGTAAACCGGGTAGTTTTCTTCCTGAATAACTGCACCGGATGCATCACAAATCTTCATATTAATGGTGTATCTTTCGCCTTTTTGTGCCATAAAGCTTGTGGGGAATTCATAATCGAAAGCCTCGCCAATACCCGTAAAGGTTTTCTGGTCTAAGGTTTCACCACTGAGCCCCATAAATGTAAAGGTTGCGGTGGAATTTGCAGGGTCCATGGGATACAGCGGAGAAACGTTTACATAGCCTTTATCCCATTCGGTGTAATAAAATACCCAGTCCGTGTCCGCTTTGACGGGATTCGGCGGTTTTACCATGTTGATTTCCACGTCATCCATAAAGATGGAGCCGGGGCAAAGTCTGTGGCGGAAATAGAGCATTGCGCTCTTTGCACCCTGGGGTGCCACAAATTCGCCTACATATTCCTGCCATTGGTAAGAGGTTTTTACACTCCACCGCGGTTTTGACGATTCAAGTGAATACTCGGCACCACTTTTATATTTTTCTGCCGAGCACCAGTGCATCCAGTACCCCATATCGATGCTAAGCTCAGTGGGGTTCATAAGCCAGGAAGAAACCTGATACGTTGCGCCTTCCATGATGTTTGTAAGATACATAATGCCAATAGAGTCCGTGCCGCCGTCCACATTTTTCAGCTCTACGCTCTTTGTGCCGGTGTGGGCGTACTGGTCAGAAATTCTCGCATTACCGATGGTTTCGTCCCACTGGGGTACTGTATCAATCAGCGCACCGACGGTAGCGTTTTCAAAGGAGGGGTCTTCCGTAATTAAAGCCTTCATTGCCGGTAATTTATCGGGCATTGCGGGTTTGGGCATTTCGTTGGTGATGCAGAGCGCAGTAACGTCGTCAATCAAATATTCACAAGGGCCTGTAAAGCGCACCTGACAGCTTACAGTCTGCGCAAACGCCGGCGCAACAAAACGAGCGGTTTTTTGCACCCAGCCGTCTTCTATTTCAGAGGTTAAGCTAAGTTTCGGGCGTGTATAGGTTTTTGCAATGCCTTTTTCCTTACCGTTAAAATTGAAGTGTACAACGGGTGTATTACCGTCTTTCAGTTTCTTATACCAAAATGTAACCTCATACGTTTCGCCGGGCTTTACACTAGGCTTCGGCCCAATATAAAGGTGCTGCCCTTTTTCAAGCGTTACATGTATAGATTGATTGCCGGAATGGGCGTCACTTGATAAATCCACAAAGTCGCAGCCGAGATACGTATTGTCACGACCGACGTGGCTTGTCCAGCCCCAGCCGTAAACCTTCTTGCCTCCATCTTCTAAAATTTCGGCGCTTACGTTTTCGTTTGCCGCGTAACAGTCAAGGCCGATGGTTCTTTCCGGTGTTTCTGCCAGTTCTTCAACCGTTGCGACAATCTTTTCATCTGCTGCACTTACTGCGAAAGAAGAAAAGAAGCTCAAGGTGAGAATCAGCGCTAAGAAGAGTGCGATTTTTTTCATAATTTATGCCTCCGTTTCTTTATGGTTTATTATAATTATATACAAAATTAACAGTTGACTTCTAGGATAATATGGGCAAAAAGTATAATAATATTCAGGTGAAGTGCTTTGTTACGAAGCCTCTGCATAAACCTATAGTTTCTGCCTTTAAAAGGGTGTGCCATCGGAAAGGGGAACACCCACCTTAAAGGAGCAGAATCAAAACATTTGGGAGTGATGGCATAAAGGTCTTTTTGGATGTGGATGTTCCCCGAAGAAAGATTTCGTATTGCTTATCCTTGCAACAATCAGAGAATTTCTTTGATTTCCTGAATCATATTCCAGTTCTTTCCGCCGCAAATCTGGTCAGGACCGCCGATTTTTGCGGTGGAAATGAGGTATTTACGGTCCCCGTCCCAAAAGAGGAAGGGGCGTTCTCTTCTTTGCAGTACCATATGGGTGCCGTCATCATATTGAAGGTCGAAATCAAAGGCAGGCTCGGCACTGTCCTCGTCCCAATGAATGCCGTCTTCCGAACGGAAACGGACGCCGCCCTTTTCAAGGCCTGTATAATAGCCTCTGCCGTCTTCCGCAATCATAACGTAGCCCTTCTCGTCTTTATAAACGAACATATCTTCGCAGCAACTTGAAGGGAAAAGGTTGAAGTTTTCCACCTTGAAAGGGCCACGGAAGGAATCGGAACGAGCGACGGAAACTCTGCCGTGTCCGTCTCTGAAATAGAGGAAGAAGGAGCCGTCATCATTTTTGAAAATGGCAGGGTTATTGGCATCCTTCGGCAGAGCGATAGGTGCATCAGAGCGGGTCCAGCCGTCCGTAAGGCTTTTACTCCACGCATAGCCGATGGCACGGTTTTCGCATCCCCCATCGGGGGAGCCGATATAATAAAGAACATATAAATCGTCAACTTTAAAAATGAAGGGGTTATGTGCCATTACCGAGTCCCAGTATTTTGCTTCCCGTTTGCCAAACAAAACCTTTTGAAACTGAAACGGCTTTGCAAGGTCATCTGTTGTAGCGAGAACAATTTCCGAATCGGTTAAATATCCAAGCGGAAATCCCGTTTCCTCGGGCCATCTTGCCGCAAAGAGGTAGTAGGTGCCGCCTTCTCGGATTACGGAGCCGCACCATACATGGTACCCTTCCATCTGAAAACCGGAATTTTTAACAACCGGATAAAAATCAAGGCAATTTTTCATTTACTCTTCTCCTTTTATTTTAATGAGGCATACAAGGCGTCACGAAGGCGAGGCTGATAATATGCTTCCTGCGGGTTTAACATATGATGGGTATAGAACATGGAAAGCTTCATTTTGGGGTCGCAGAGAATGGTGGCACCTGCCGCACCGCCCCAGCCGAACTCACCCACATTCCATAAGCCACCGCAGTCAGGCTTTTCAATTCTGGTTTTTACACCGAGACCGTAGCCGTACCCCTTATGGTATGGCCAGCGGTGTGAGAAATCTTCCAAAAGTTTACCGGAAATCTGGTTTGTTCCCATAAGAAGGACAGTTTTTTCGGAAAGAATACGTTCCCCATTTCTGCCAACACCTCCGTTTGCAAGGCAGGAAGCAAATTTGGACATATCGGAAACGGAGGCGGTAATGCCGCCGCTGCCGCTGTCATACTCTGTGCCGTAAGCTGAGAATACGCTTTTGCCTGCATTTACGAGAGAGCCTTCCTTTGCATTATCTGTCGATGCCTGCAGATTTACAATGTCTGTTTCGCGGGTGTTTTCATAGCGGTACATCTCGGCCACTCTATCCAGTACCGCATCATTATGGTAAAAAGAATCATGCATTTCGAGGGGGAGAAAAATATTTTCCGTCACATAGTCCCGAAAACGCATACCCGACACTTCTTCCATTAAGCCTACTAAAACATCAAGGCCTGAGCCGTACGCCCATCCTGTACCGGGAGTAAAGGCAACGCCGCACTCTGCCATACATTTTACAACGGTGCGGGTGTTCATTTTCCCGTCCGTCATTTTTTTGGCTTTTTCAAAGGCAGGCGTTTGGGGACCATAAATGACCCCCGATGTCATGGTGAGAAGATGGCGGATGGTAATGGGGGTGTCGCATTTTTTCTCCCTGCCATCCGCATCTTTTATAAAAATGTGCCTGTATTCCGGCAGAAAATCATAAATAGGGTCATCCAGGCAAAAAAGTCCTTTTTCATAAAGCTGGAGTGCCGCTACCGCCGTCACAGGCTTGGAGCAGGAAAAAATATTGAACAAAACGTCGCCCGGCATTTTCTTCTTTTCTTCCACATTCTCATAGCCTGACTGATAGGTGAATACTTCCCGGCGATCGATACAAACGGATATGCTGTTTCCGGGAATTCGCCAAGCGGTCAGATGATCCATAAAGTTTTTAATTGGTGTAAAATCCATTTTTTTCTCCTTAAAGGACAACGCCTTTTTGTAAAATCATATTTGCATAAAGTGCGCCTTCGCTTGTGGCAATTACGGCGTAAGCCTTTTTTGCTTCTTCGTAAAAGGCGAAGCGTTCCACCTCACAAAAGGCGTCGCCTCCACGCCCGTCCCTTTTGCCCACAATGGATTTATATGTATCCCAGATGGGTGTTTCTACCGTGTCACCGGGGACTACCTGCATAAGAGAAACAGGCTTTTCCACATAGGTGTCCAGCGGAAACAGGGTTAAAATGGCATCCAGGATTTCCGGAATGCCGTGTCCGTCCATACGGATGACGATGGAATCCTTGCCCATGGTTTCAGAAGGGAAATTGCCGTCTGCAAGGACAAGGGTATCCCCGTGTCCCATTTCGCAAAGCACTTTTAAAAGCTCGGGGGAAAGAATTTTCGGAATCCCATTTAGCATTTCATTCCCTCCTTAAATGTTTTTATAGAGGGGGCCGTAAGCCGCACAGGCACGGTAGTCTTGCCCCTCTTTATCCATACCGAAGGCATTCCAGGCGCTGGGTCTGAAAATTTCTTCTTCCGGCACATTGTGCATAGAGATGGGGATGCGGAGCATACTGCACATGGTGATAAGGTCTGCACCGATATGCCCGTAGCTGATGGCACCGTGGTTTGCGCCCCAGTTATTCATAACATCATAAGCGGATTTGAAGGCGCCTTCTCCCGTGCAGCGGGGAGTAAACCAGGTACAGGGCCAGGTGGGATTCGTTCTTTCCATAAGTGTGTCGGAAACCTCGTCAGGAAGCTGAACCGTCCACCCTTCGGCAATCTGGAGAACAGGGCCGAGGCCTTTTACTAAATTGAGGCGAATCATGGTAACGGGCATTTCTGCACGAGTTGTAAAGTGGCTGGAAAAACCGCCGCCACGGAAATTGTCAAAGCCGGCTTCGCACCAGACGGTAGCATCCGTCATTTTCTTGATATCGTCACTTGTGACTTCCCACCACTTTTTCATGGTGGCGTTTCCGTTCTCGTCCGTGCATTCGCCGCATGCATCAAGACACGCCGCACCGGAATTGAGAAGGTGAATAATACCGCCGTTTTCTTTTGCCCTGCCTTCTAAATCATATCCGGTAACACGCTTTGTGGCTTCCGGTGACCAGTAGGTACGAACATCTGCAAAAATCTGTGCACGGTGGGTAAGAAGGCGCATAAAGAGCATACCGAGGCCGTTTAAAATATCGTTTTCCGTAGCGAGGGTATAGGGCTCTCTTGCACCCGTATAATCAAAAGAGGAAGAGAGAAGTGCTTCGGGATAATCGCAGTTTGGCCAGTGGTCCGTCCATTGGCGCTGCCCCTGAAAACCGCCTGCAATGGCATTATGCCCTGCCATTTCTTCCTTAAATTCTTCCGGCAGATTAGGATTGCCTGCCATAAGGTCCTTGATAATCAGATACATTTTTACGGTAAATTCCCACTGCTTTTCCTTTTCTTCATCGGAAAAACGGACAAAATCGGGATTGTCATCACGGCCCATTTTGCAATGTTCCTTTGTCCAGGCAAGGGCCTTTTTGTATTCTTCTTCGTTATAAATGCCTTCTTCCATTCTGCGGAGAATTTCCACTTCATCCACGGATTCCACCCGCATGCCGAGATAGGATTCGAGAAAATCCTGGTCCATAATGGAGCCACCGATACCCATGCACTGGGAACCAATCTGGAGATAGGACTTTCCGCGCATGGTAGCGACAGCTACAGCCGCACGGCCGAAACGAAGTAATTTTTCTTTTACATCTTCGGGGATTTCCGTCACGCTGTCACGGTCCTGCACTTCGTGGCCGTAAATGCCGAAAGCAGGCAGGCCCTTCTGTGCATGGGAAGCAAGGACAGCCGCAAGGTATACGGCACCGGGTCTTTCCGTGCCGTTAAAGCCCCACACACCTTTAATGGTGGAGGGGTCCATATCCATAGTTTCTGAGCCGTAGCACCAGCAGGGTGTTACGGAAAGGGTAATATCTACGCCTTCTTTTTTGAATTTATCGGCACAAGCCGCCGCTTCCGGCACTCTGCCGATGCTTGTGTCTGCAATAATGACCTTTACGGGCTCGCCGTTTGAATAATAAAGGTTTTCTTCAAAAAGCTTCTTTGCTGCCAGAGCCAGCGCCATGGTCTGATCCTCCAGACTTTCACGAAGCTTCATGGGGCCACGACGGCCGTCAATAATGGGGCGAATGCCAATCACCGGATAAGAACCTACATATCTGTTTTCTGCCATAGTTTTTTCCTCCATTTCATTTTTGATCAGAAAATGCTCCTTAATTATAATTATATACTTGCAAGGCATAGAAAACTTGTGTTATAATAGTAAAAAGTATAAAAATATTCAGGTCGGGTGATAAAATGATCTATAATGAAATACTGGAAAGAGGAACTGCGGATTTTCCGGCGTCCTATTACTTTGTTGACAAAGGCCATCCAAGGTATGAAATGAGTGCCCACTGGCATTCGGAAATTGAATTTATCCGTGTCCTTTCCGGTGAGCTGACCGTAAAGCTGAATACAAATACTTATAAGGCCACGGCCGGGGATGTTTTCTTCGTCAATTCGCAGACAGTTCACGCCGCCACGCCCCACGGCTGCATCTATGAATGCATCGTTATGCATCTTGACTATTTTAAAACGAAAACAGAAAACTGCAGGCATTTTATTGAAAGCCTTTATAATCAGGAGTATTTCGTCACGGAGTATTCGTCCTCTCCTGAAAGCACATTTACAAAAGCCATCAACGGTTTTTTTGATGCCATGAAAGAAGAAAAGGAGGGGAGAGAATTTCTGGCACTCGGTGCATTATATAACATGCTGGGCGTTATTCTCGCAGAAAAGCGTTATACTGCACTGGGCCGTGGTACGGCATCTGCCTCTGACCTGAACGTGCCGAAACTGAAGAAGGTGCTTTCGTTTATCCGTGAAAACTATGATGCCCCCATCACCCTTTCCGATATGGCAGAAATGGTGGGTATGTCCGGAAAGTATTTTTGTTATTTTTTTAAGAATATGACGGGTAAAACGCCAAACAGTTACCTTGTCAGCTATCGAATAGAACGTGCCGCCCAAAAGCTTATGGCAACGGATGAGAGCGTGACGGAAATTGCCTATTCCTGCGGCTTTAATGATTTAAGCTATTTTATCAAAACGTTTAAAGCGCATAAAGGGGTATCCCCCGGAACATTCCGAAAATAAAAAAGCACCGCCGACGGCGGTGCTTTTTATTGAATTTATTTGTTTATAATTCTTTGCATAATTACTGCGGCTTCGGCACGTGTTGTGTTACCACGGGGATTGATTGTGCCGTCGGCGTTACCTTTTATAAGGCCTTCTGCGACCATGGCGGCCACGTGGCTTTGTGCATAATCTGCAATGCCGGAAGCATCGGAGAATGCGGAAAGGTCAGCGGCCCCTGCAAGTTTTAAAGCCCTCGAAGTCATGGTCATCATGTCCTGACGGGTAATTTCTGCTTCGGGATTAAACTTGTTATCGCCTATGCCGTTGATAACACCGTTTGCCTTCCCGATTGCAAGTTCTTTTGCATATTCGGCCGCAGGGTCAACATCCGCAAAGTTTTCACCGCTTCCCGTAAGACCTAAAGTTCTGACGAGGAACATAGCATAGTCTGCACGGGTAATGTTTTGGCCGGGGCCAAACCACGTATCGGAAACTTTATTTACAATGCCCTTTTCTTCTAAGGTTGCGATGGCATTGACTGCCCAAGGATACGGCATTACATCGTTGAATTTGGAGTTTTTCAGGTGAGAGAAGTCAACTGCTATAGAGGGTGTTACCTTAAAGACGACCGCTTCCCAAGGTTCTAAGGTAAGCGAAAGCTTGTCTTTGCCCGTAATTGTTTCTTCTTTGCCCGTCATTCTTGTGGCGGTGTAATCAGCAACAGAAACCGTATTTGCGCCGTCCACAAGGGGGATTTCCGCCGTCATGGGGAGGCTTTTTTCACGGTTTAGGCATATAGCATAAACCTCCTTGCCGTCCGTAAACGTTGCCCACATAACGTCCTTTGTCTTTTCGTAATTTAAGAAGGTGTATTCACCCGTTACGAAACAGCCATACATAAAGTCACGCTCCCAGGGCGCCCATTTTTCTACAAGGTCTCGAAACTCCGGTCTTGTCATGTAGACCGTATTATTGCCGTCTGTGGCATCTATACCGAGGGAGTGGAATTCACAGCCCACGCCGCCGGAGAAAAAGCCCTGATAAATCATATGACGAAGTTCATCTACATTAGGCAGGTATCCGCCCATAGGGAACGCCTGCTGCGTAGTGGAGAAAGGCTTACGGCCTTTGGAGGCTTTCATTGCAATATCCATAGCCTCGCTTGTTACTCTGCCTGCGTCCTTGTTGGCACCGAGAAAATAGGCGGTGTCCATCACGTCGCAGTAGCGGAAGAGCCATTCGAGACCGCCTGTGACAGAGTCCCCCGAATAGACGGGATGGTGGGGGTCAAGGTTTCGGACAAGCTCGTATGCACGAATCATTTCCTCGTCTGTGTTGCCCTTCTGATAAGGCTCATCCTGAATTTTATAACCGAAAAGTGCAGGATGGTCTTTTACTTCATTAACGACTTTGATTGTATTTTCAATCATATTGTCGCTTCCGGCACAGTCACCCATATAGTAAAGGTTTATAAGGCAGAGGAGACCCTGTTCGTAGGCTTTATCCATTCTTTCTTTAAAAGGTCTGGAACCGGGAGGGGAAATAAGCTGAATCACGGTAAAGCCGGCGTCCTCGGGATGGTAATCAAGGTATGCTTCACTTACACCTGCGCCTAATTGATATGTATACTCTTTGCCGTTCTTTCGGAAAATACCGTCAGCCCCTAAATATGTAGGTCTGTCAAAGCGGAATACAGGGAACTGCTGTTCCTGGATAAGTGCACCGTCCGCCCCGTATACCTTAAGGCCAATATGATACCGCTTGCCTTTTTCCGTCATCCATGCGGTGCGGAATGTGTATGTAAAGCCTTTAGAGAGGTCTGAAAAGCTTTCATTGTGAATGGTTGCACCTTCCGGAGAAAGAAGTGTGACTTCTGCCTTCGCTCCTTCTGCATTTTCAAGAAGGTTCGGCACGCCTGTAAGATACCCTTTTTCCCATTCGGTATAATAGAAAACTTCGTCTGTTTCTGCATCAATGGCCAAGGGTTCCTTTACCATTTTGATTTCAACGTCATCTACATAGAGGGTGCCCGGAGAAAGTCTGTGCCGAATGTCGAGCATGACGGACTTTGTACCTTCAGGCACGGAAAACTGTCCCGCAAAGCGCTGGAAGTGACCGTTATTGCCGAGCTGCCAACGGGTTGTACCTTTTTCAATGCCGAGTTGACTTCCCGTATCGGCCCAGTCATAATAGTCCTTGGAGGAAAAATACAGCCAGTAGCCGATATCCATTGTGGTTTCTTCCGGGTTTAACAGCCATGCGGAAATTTCATATGTTGCACCTTTTACAAAGCCTGTGAGGGTCTGTGCGGCATCTGCATCATTGCCGTCGTCTGTGTTGGGAAGAGCCAGACTGTACTTTCCGCCATGTGCATACTTGTCGGTTATTTCTGCACGGCCGGAAAGCGCCCAGTCCGCATTTTCGCCCATATTTTCAAAGCCGGGGTCTAAGACTTTAATTTCTTTTTCAAGGGCAACCGTGTCCGCCAAAACACCAAGATTAACGGCGCACGTCAAAAATAGTACAAAGCACAATAACAATGCAAGTTTTTTCATACCAATTCTCCTTTTTAAACGAAACACGGACAAAAACGCCCGTGTTTCTCCTTTGTTATATCTTACTTGGAAATAATTCTGTTCATAATAACAGCGGCTTCGGCACGTGTTGTGTTACCACGGGGATTGATTGTGCCGTCGGCGTTACCTTTTATAAGGCCTTCTGCAACCATGGCGGCTACGTGACTCTGTGCATAATCTGCAATGCCGGAAGCATCGGAGAATGCGGAAAGGTCAGCCACCCCTGCAAGCTTTAAGGCACGTGAAGTCATGGTCATCATGTCCTGACGGGTAATTTCTGCTTCGGGGTTAAACTTGTTATCGCCTATGCCGTTAATAACACCGTTTGCCTTCCCGATTGCAAGTTCTTTTGCATATTCGGCCGCAGGGTCAACGTCCGCAAAGTTTTCGCCGCTTCCCGTAAGACCTAAGGCACGGACGAGGAACATTGCATAGTCACCACGGGTAATGTTTTGGCCGGGGCCGTACCATGTTTCGGAAACCCTGTTTACAATGCCCTTTTCTTCTAAGGTTGTAATGGCGTTATATGCCCAGGGATAGTAGATAATATCGTTAAAGGATGTGTCTTTCAGATGTGCGGCGGACGGGACGTTACCGGTGGGAGTTACCTTCCAAACGACGGCTTCCCAAGGTGCTAAATCTACGGAAAGCGTGCCGCCTTCCCCTGTTATACGCTTTGATTCCCCTGTCATGGTTTTTGCCACATAGGAGGAAATCACATATTCGCCCGTAGCATCAAAAAGGGGGATTTCGGCTTTGTTGGATTCTGCCTTTTCCTGATTCAAAGCAATGGCATAAAGGTCGGTGCCATCGGTATAGGTTGCCCACATGGCATCCGCATTTTTGCCAAAGTTTACGAACTTATATTCGCCCGTTACGAAGCACTTATACATAAAGTCACGTTCCCACGGACCCCATTTTTCTGCAATGTCGGTCCATTCGGGTCTGTCCATAAAGTTTGTGTTGTTACCGTCGGTAGAGTCAATGCCAAGGGAATGGAAGCCATAGCCGTGGGCACCGGCAAAAAGGGCCTGATAAGCCATATGGCGGAATTCATCACAGGAGGGGAGGTAACCGTTTTGGGGGAAGGCCTGCTCCATTAAGGAGAAGGGTTTTCTGCCTTTAGAAGCCACTCTGCAGCTTTCCATAAGGTCGTAAATTACGGTTGCGCTGTCTTTTCCGGCACCGCCGTAATAGTCCACATCCACAAAGTCGGCATAGCGGAAGAGCCAGCCGTAGGAGCCGGGAACCGAATCATCAAGATATACGGGGTGGTTGGGATCGATGTTTCGGATAGTTTCATAGGCAAGCATCATTTCTTCGTCGGGAATACCCTTCTGATAAGGCTCGTCCATAACAATGTAGCCGAAAACGCCGGGATGGTCTTTAAAGGTTTCAACGGTCTTTATGGTGTTTTCCAGTCTGTCAGGATGGGCGGCACTCTTTGTACCGTTATAAAGGGTGATAAGGCAAAGGAAGCCTTGCTCATATGCCTTGGTTACTCTGTCATAAAGGGAAAGACCGGAATCGTCTGCATAAAGCTGGACAACGGTAATGCCGCCTTTTTCAGGCTTCTTTTCAAGAAGCGGCATTGTGGCACCGCTGCCAAAAGTATAGGTGTATTCCTTGCCGTTTTTGCGGAAAATACCGTCGGCACCGAGATACGTAGGTCTGTCAAAACGGTATACGGGGAAATCCTGTACCTGAATCACATTGCCGGCACCGTCTGAAACTTTAAGGCGCACCTGATACTGCTTGCCTTTTTCCGTCAACCATTCGGTGCGGAAGGTGTAGTCAAAGTGTGCGGTAAGGCCGGAGACGGTTTCTTTGTGCGTTTCCGTGCCGTCAGGGGTAACAAGACACATTTCCGCTTTGGAATTTATGGGGTCATCCATTACATAGGGGGTGCAGGAAAGCACGCCTGTTTCCCATTCGGTGTAATAGAAAACCTCGTCTGTGTTGGCTGCGAGCGCATAAGGCTCTTTTACCATATAAACGGAAACATCATCAATATAAACAAGACCCGGTGTGAGGCGGTGGCGGAAGTCAATCATAATGGACTTTGTTGCCTCGGGGGGCGTAAATTCTGCAATATATTTCGTCCAGTTCTGATTGGTTCGCATGGTCCATCTCGGTTTTTCCATACCGAGCTGGGAGGAGGTGTCATAATAATCGTAATAGTCTTTCGAACAGTAGGAAAGCCAGAAACCCATATCAACATTGGTTTCGCCGGGGGTTAAAATCCAGGCGGAAATCTGGTAGGTTGCACCCTTTTCAAAGCCGCCGACGATGGTGGAGGCAATGCCGTCTGCCGAACCGCCTTCGTTATGAAGGGCAACACTGTATTTGCCGGAGTGGGCGTATTCATCGGTGCGCTTGCCGAGACCAAAAAGCTCCCACTCAGGCTTTTCGAGTTCTTCTTCAAAGCCTGCATTGGGGATGGAAAGCGTCTTGATAGCCGGCTTTTCGTCAGGCATTTTGGGTTTTGGCATTTCGTTGGTGATGCAAAGAAGGGAAGCATCATCCCATAAAATGGTGCCCGGGCCATAGAAGCAAAGGCATAAGGAAGCCTGGTCAGCATCCTTCGGTGCCGTAAAGCGGACGGCACCTTTTACCCATTCACCCATAGGGGGTTCGGGGAAAGTTATCTTTGCACGGCCGTATTGCTCCTGGGGAATACCTTTCTTCTGCCCCTGGAAGAGTATATTTACATGCCCCCAGCTTGTGCCTTCAAGCCGCTTCATCCAGACGGAGAATTCGTAAATCTGGCCGGCAATTACAGGCGCACCGGCGATCATGTCACAGTATTTCTTTTCTTCGGAAACAGAAATCTGCATGGAATATTCCTTGCTGTGGGCATCGGTACTGCGGTTTGCATATTCACCGCCCACAAAGGTGTTCTTTGCGCCCTTACTGGAAGTAAACCCCCATGTATTTAAGGCGGTGGCAGAATCCATAAATTCAAAACTACCGTTACCGACTACCTCGTAGCAGTCCTTCCCCGGCGTGCGCTGGGGTTGTTCCGCAAGCATTTCATAGGTAACATCGTATCCTTCTTCAGCTGTGGCAATAAAAGGTACCATAAAGCTTACAGAAAGAACGAGTGCGAGAAATAGTGCAATTTTTTTCATAAGAGCTCCTCCTTATTGAGTGGTATACTTTAAGTTTACAGAAAAGCGGCAAAAAAGTCAAGGTAATATTTTGTCCAAAACGTGGATTTTTGTAAACAAAAAACGGACAGCCGAAACTGTCCGTTTTGAAAGGATTTTGCTTATTTATTAATGATTCTCTGCATAATGACTGCAGCTTCGGCACGTGTTGTATTGCCGCGGGGATTAATTGTGCCGTCAGCGTTACCTTTTATAAGGCCTTCTGCAACCATGGCGGCTACGTGACTCTGTGCATAATCTGCAATGCCGGCAGCGTCGGAGAAGGTGGAAAGGTCAGCCGCACCTGCAAGTTTTAAAGCCCTCGAAGTCATGGTCATCATGTCCTGACGGGTAATTTGTGCCTCGGGGTTAAACTTGTTATCGCCTATGCCGTTAATCACACCGTTTGCCTTCCCGATTGCAAGTTCCTTTGCATATTCGGCCGCAGGGTCAACGTCGGCGAAGTTTTCGCCGCTGCCCGTAAGACCTAAAGCTCTGACGAGGAACATAGCATAGTCACCACGGGTAATGTTTTGGCCGGGGCCGTACCATACGGGGGCCACATCATTTACAATGCCTTTTTCTTCAAGGCTAGCGATGGCATTAAAAGCCCATGGATAATGAATGATGTCTCTATATTTTGAAGTTTTCAAATTGGAAAAATCAACAGAAGAACTCGGTGTAACCTTCCACACAACTGCTTCCATAGGGGCAAGCGACACGGAAAGCGTGCCGTTACCTGTTACACGTTTTGCTTCACCGGTCATAGTTTTGGCGGTGAAGGCTTCCACCTTTACCGTGCCCATTCCGTCCACAAGCGGAATATCGGCACTAACGGCCTTGTTCTTATCACGGTTTAAGATAATAGCGTATATATCTTTTTCGTCTGTAAATGTACCCCAGAGAACATCTTCTGTTCTCGAGTAGTTTACAAATGCATAATCCTGTGTTACAAAACAGCCATACATAAAGTCTTTTTCCCAAGGCGCCCACTTATCAATAATTTCCTGATACTCGGGTCTTGTTACGTAGTTTTGCTGAATACCGTCATCCGATGCAAGAGAGTGGAAGCTGTAACCGCAAGCGCCGGAGAAGAAGGACTGGTATGCCAGGTGGCGCATCTGATCAACGGTGGGCATGAAACCAAGGTAGTCAAAGCACTGCTGCATAATGGAAAACGGTTTTCTGCCTTTGGAAGCCTCCATTACGCTATCCATAATGTCGGTCATAAGCCTTCCTGCATTAGGGTCGGCACCTGCATAATAGTCCACATCGAAAAAGTCAGAATAACGGAAGAGCCATTCGTAGGAACCGGGAACTGAATCGTCTACAAAGACAGGATGATGGGGGTCAATGTTGCGGATTGTGGTATATCCTGCAATCATTTCTTCAACCGGCTGGCCTTTCTGATAGGGTTCGTCCTGAATCATATAGGCAAAAACTGCAGGGTGATCCTTAATAGAGCTTACGATCGCTTTTGTATTTTCAATCATATCAGGGCTGCCTGCGCAAGACGTACCATAATAACAGCCGACAATGGCAAGAAGACCCATTTCGTATGCTTTGTCCAGTCTTTCAATCATAGTGGAATCATCCTTTACAAGTTGCACAATTGTACAACCTGCGGCAGGAGGATTATAGGGGAAAATCTGGTCGTTTACGCCTGTTCCCATCATATAAACATATTCTTTGCCGTTTTTGCGGAAAACACCGTCAGCGCCTAAATATGTGGGGCGGTCATAACGGTAGACGGGATGCTCGTGCTCATCAACGAGGTTTCCGCTCGGGTCATACACCTTTACTCGGATATGGTATCTCTGCCCTTTTTCCGTCATCCATTCGGTACGGAATACATATTTAACGCCGCCGGAAACGTCCTTAAAGGTTTCCTGATGCGTTTCGGTGCCGTCAAGTTCAACGAAGGAAAAAACTGCAGTAGAATTTGCAGGATCTGAAAGAACATAAGGCTCACCTTCGCAAACACCTGTAGGGAATTCAGTATAATAGAAGGTTTCGTCTGTTTCCGTAACAACTGCATAGGGGCGTTTTACCATATAAATGGAAACATCATCAATGTAAGCTATGCCCGGGTAGGAACGAAGACGAATGTTAAATTCACAGCTTTGCGCGCCTTCAGGTGGCGTGAATTCGTACACGAGAAGTTCCCAATCCTCATTCTTTCTGTAAATAGTATGACGTTTGCTCTGCCCGAGCTGGGTGGAAATATCACCGTAGTCAAAAAAGTCTTTGGAAGACCAATAAAACCAGGGGCAAACGTCAACCTTAGCTTCACCGGGGACTCTTACCCACATAGAAACCTGATATGTAGCCCCTTTCTTAAAGCCGGACACAGGCTGGAGAACAAGAGAGTCACTTTGACCCACGGGAATGATAAGCTTTAAGCTGTTGTTCCCCGTGTGTGCATATTCATTAGAAATTTCTGTTATATCACACGGTGTCCAGCCGTTTTCCCTTTTCGGCGGTGCCCCGGGGGTGTCCAGTTCAAAGCTTGCATTTTTAATTTCAATATACTCAAGGGGCTCTTTTACGGGATCAACCTCAGCTGTGGGCATTTCATCCGTGATATGTTTTAAGGAAGCATCATCATAGAGAATTTCGCCGGGTGCTGCAAAGCGGAGGCAGACAGAAATCTGCGTGGCGTGTTCAGGCGCAACAAAACGAACGGTTTTCTGCACCCAGCCGTCACTTACGCTCGTATCATTAAAATCTAGCTTCGCACGGTCAAAGGCGTAATTTGCCGTAATGCCGCTTCCCGTAAAAAGGAGGTGTACATTACCTGCATTGCCTTCCTTTACTTTCTTATGCCAGATGGAGAATTCATAGGTTTCTCCTGCTTTTATGGCAAGGCCTGCAATAATAGAGGCATCACCACTTCCCTCTTCAAAGAACACTCTGGCAGAATACTTGCCGGAATGTGCATCGGTGGATCTTTCTAAAAAACCACAGCCGAGGAATGTGTTATCTCTGCCGAGGTGAGAGGAAAAGCCCCACTCATAGAAACTGGTTTCCGTATCCAGCGTTTCAAAACCGGGGTTTGAAAGCATTTCGTAACAGTCAACACCGATTGTACGCTGGGGTGCGCCGGGGATGACTTCAAACGTGACGGGGATTATGTCATCGGCGGCGACTGCAAACGGCGTAAACAGTCCTAAACATAGCGTGAGTACGAGAAATAATGTGATTTTTTTCATACCGAATATCCTACCTTTCATTATCTTTATACATCAAGTCTTTCTCTTGATTTATAAGCACCTCTTGTAAAATCAGGCACTTCTACAGAAACACTTTTTATTGACTTTTTCATTTTTTATTGCTATAGTATAACTATAACATAAACCATTACATAATTTCAATATAATTTTAGACCATTTTTCTTATGTTTTGGCTCAAAATAGAGGTGCAGACCGTGAGGCATATCCCATCATATGAAATTCATGAACAAATCCGTATAGACAGAATGTATTCCTTTTTCACGACCTATTACAAGAATACATATACCTTCAGTGGCGAATCCCATGACTTCTGGGAAACAGCCTATGTGATAAGCGGTTCTATTTGTGTGTCAGCAAATGAAAATGTTTATAATCTTGAAGAGGGCGATATTATTTTCTATGAGCCCCTTGTTATGCATAAATATTATACGACATCTCCAAATACGAAACTCCTGATTTTTTCTTATGATCTGGAAGGAAATATGGCTGACTTTTTCCGCCATAAGGTTTTTCACTTAAACAAACAACAAAAAGGCATCATTTCCTCCCTTCTCGGCTATGTGAACACACAGACAGAGGGTGCTGATGCCTCAAATTATATTCCGGAGCACTACGTAAAGGAAGACTGGCTTTACTATGTAAAACCCATAAACACCGATCCCGTCTATGGCCATGGACTGGTTCTTTATATCTATCAGCTTATGATTAGCCTTGCCAATGACGGCAAAACGGCACAGCCCTCCCGTTCGCACGAGAACGTGCTTTTCGGAAGGGCAGTGAAATATATGACGGATAACCTTTCCGAACCCATTTCAGTTGAGGCTGTAGCTAAACACTTAAACGTGAGCATTTCAAGCCTTAAGCGCATCTTTGATAAATGTGCAGGTATGGGCGTTCACAAATATTACCTGACCCTTAAAATCAATATGGCAACAGAACTACTGGAAAACGGTTTATCGGTAAATGAAGTGGCAACAAAGCTTGGCTTTTCAAGTCCGTCTTATTTTACAATTGCTTACACACGGGAAGCAAAAGTTCCTCCATCACAGATAAAACTTAAAAAGCGAAGGACGTAAAGTCCTTCGCTTTTTAATTACTTATTGAGTATACGATTCATAATAACAGCGGCTTCAGCTCTGGTGGTGTTACCCAAGGGGTTAATTGTGCCATCAGCATTACCTTTAATGAGGCCTTCTGCAACCATTGCGGATACGTGGGAAGCGGCATAGTCTGCAATAATGCCGCTATCGGAGAAAGCGCCAAGGTCAGCAGCACCGGCAAGGCGCATAGCACGGCTCGTCATAGTCATCATATCCTGACGGGTAATTTCGGCTTCGGGATTAAACTTGTTATCGCCGATGCCGTTGATAACACCATTTGCCTTTCCGATTGCAAGTTCCTTTGCATATTCTGCTTCGGGGTCAACGTCCGCAAAGTTTTCGCCACCTCCCGTAAGACCTAAAGCTCTGACGAGGAACATAGCATAGTCGCCACGGGTAATGTTTTCCTGGGGGCCGTACCAGTTCGGTGCTTTCCGATTGATAATGCCCTTTTCTTCAAGAGATGCAATTGCCTGATATGCCCAAGGGTAGGAAATGGTATCCCTGAATGCAGAGGTTTTCAAGGCGGAAGCATCCACTTTGGTGTGGGGCGTAATTTTCCATACAACCGCTTCCAGGGGCGAGAGGGAAAGCGTGAGGGCAGTTTCGCCCGTTAAGCGTTTTGATTCCCCTGTCATGGTTCTTGCCGTATATCCACCGATAGAAAGCATACCTGCAGCATCGGAAAGGGGAATGGTTACATCTTTTGGATTTTGTTCGTCCCGGTTTAAGACGATGGCGTAAAGGTCACTTCCATCGGTGAAGGTTGCCCAAAGCGTGTCGTTTGTTTTCTGGTAGTTTACAAACTTATATTCGCCTGTTACGAAGCAGCCGTACATAAAATCGCGTTCCCATTTGCCCCATTTTTCTGCAATTTCCTGCCACTGGGGTCTGTCAATGTAGTCCATTTCCTGTACGCCGTCCTGAGAAAGGGAGTGGAAGGTGTAGCCACATGCACCGGAGAAGAAGGACTGATAGGCAATATGGCGAAGCTCATCCACCGTGGGAAGATACCCGATGTTTCGGAAAGCCTGCTGTACAATCATAAAGGGTTTTTGACCTTTGGAGGCTTCCATACATTCATCCATAATATCACTCATAATGCGACCAGTATCGGGATGGGAGGCACCGTAATTGTCAATTTCCACCATGTCGGAATAACGGAAAAGCCAGTCAAACTTACCCACGACCGAATCGCAGATATAAACGGGATGATGGGGGTCAATGTTGCGGATGGTTTCGTAGCCTGCAATCATTTCCTCAGGGGTATGTGCCTTCTGATAAGGTTCATCCTGAGCATAATAGCCGAAAAGGGCAGGATGGTCCTTTACAAGGCTTACGGTTTCTCTTGTTTTGGGAAGGCGTTCCGCAGTACCGGCACATTCAAAGCCGGAATAAAGGTTTACTAAAACGAGATAGCCTTCTTCATAAGCCTTATCCATTTTTTCGATAAGGGAAAGACCGCTGTCATCCGAAATAATCTGTAGTACCGTAACGCCGCCCTCTTTAGGATTCTTTGCCATAATATCCATTCTGGCGCCGGTACCGAGGGTTATGGTGTATTCCTTACCGTTTTTGCGGAACACGCCGTCAGCACCGAGGTATGTGGGGCGGTCAAAGCGGTAAACGGGGATAAGCTGATCCTGCAAGGTGGCACCGTCAGGCGCATAAACCTTCAGGTTTATATGGTACCGCTTGCCCTTTTCCGCCATAAGTGCGGTGGGGAAGGTATAGTTGATTTCTTTTGTGATATCCGAAAAGCTTTCGGAATGAAGAGGGGTACCTTCAGGACTCTGCAGGGTGAATTCCGCTTTCAGGGATGCAGGGTTTTCTGCATTTAAAATGGATGCTGTGCATACGCCCTTTTCCCATTCGGAATAGTAGAAGGTGTGGTCTGTTTCTGCATCCAGAACGTAAGGCAGTTTTATCATATAAACGGAAACATCGTCTACATATAAAACGCCGGGGTTTGGCCTGAGGCGGATGTTGAATTCTGCACTTTTGGCATCTTCAGGGGGCGTAAATTCAAAAACAATTTGTTCCCAGTCGGCATTTTTGCGGATGGTAAATGTTTTTTTATCAACACCCAGCTGGCTGCCTGTGTCGTTATAGTCAAAGAAATCTTTTGAGGACCAGTAGAACCAGAAGGAGGCAGTTACCTTATTTTCTTCCGGATTTCGCACAAAGGCGGAAACCTGATATCTGGCACCCTTTTCAAAACCGCCGATGTACTGACATACGAGAGAGTCGGTTTTTCCCGGCGGCACCTGCAGTTTTACACTCTTTTCACCGCCGTGGACGTATTCGCCCGAAATGACGGGTTTTTCATACTGGGCGGACCAGCCGTTTGCATCTTTCGGTGCCTCGCCCACGGTATCGTTTTCAAAGCCGCCGTTTTTTACATCAATAAAAGAAATGGGGTCATAAATGGGGTCTGATTCCACGGTGGGCATTTTGTCGGTAATATGAAGAAGGGAAACATCATCCCAGAGTGCTTCACCCGGACCTAAGGTACGAACAGAAATCTGCATTGTGCGGGAATGGGTGGGTGCAACAAAACGGACTGTGCGTTTTACATAATCAGAACCTACCTGTACATCGTGGAAATTCATTTTCACTCTTTCAAATGCATAATTTCCTGCAATGGCGGAGCCGCTGAAAATCAGGTGCGTACTGCCTACGGGCGAACCCTTTGTCGGCTTATACCAGATGGAGAATTCATAAGTTTCTCCTTCCTGAATATCACACTGTCCCAGCAAATCGTAGGAATAATTATCTTCGTAATTCTTAACTAAAACGGCGTAATCTCCCGAATGGGCATCACGGCTTCTTTCGGCAAATTCCGTACCGAACACCACTTTTCTCGGGGTAAAGCCCCAGGCGAAAAGCGCTTCGGGGGAGTCCATCATTTCAAAGCTTGTGTTGTCGAGAACTTCATAGCAGTCCACCCCGATGGTGCGAACGGGGTTTTCCTTGAGAACTTCATATTCCGGAATAATAACTTCTTCTGCCACAGAACACAAGGAAAGCATAAGTCCCATAAAAAGTGTCACAGCTAACATAAGTGCAAGTTTTTTCATAACCAGCGCTCCTTTACTTTCAAACTAATTTCAGTTTACAGGAGAGCGGAAGAATTGTAAATGTATAAAACAGAAATTTTGATGTACAAAAAAGAAAACAAAAAAAGGAAATGTAAAAAAAGTCCAGACCGCAAAAAGGCGGAATGGCAGGACAAAAGAGACGCCACCCCCGAATTTGTAACCAAAATGAAGAAAAACTTCAAAAATTTGAAGTTTTTCTTTTTATATATGCCTTTTTGCTATGAAACAAACTTCGCCGCTTGATGTGCCAATGCACATCGGCGGGTATCCCAAAGCCTACGGCTTTGGCTCAGTTTGCCCATTCTGAACATTTTTTCCTATTTCCTAGAAAGGGGCTGTAAATTTATTTACAGCCCCGGGATGTATATTACCGACTGATAATTCTCTGCATAATAACCGCAGCTTCAGCGCGTGTTGTGTTGCCACGAGGATTAATTGTGCCGTCAGCGTTACCTTTTATAAGGCCTTCTGCAACCATTGCGGAAACATGTGCCTGTGCATAATCTGCGATGCTGCCTGCGTCGGAGAAGGCACCGAGGTCTGCCGCACCTGCCAACTTCATAGCACGGCTTGTCATAGTCATCATGTCCTGACGGGTAATTTCGGCTTCGGGATTAAACTTGTTATCGCCGATACCGTTAATAACACCGTTTGCCTTTCCGATTGCAAGTTCCTTTGCATATTCTGCTTCGGGGTCAACGTCGGCAAAGTTTTCACCGCTGCCCGTAAGACCTAAGGCACGAACGAGGAACATAGCATAGTCGCCACGGGTGATGTTTCTGGAAGGTCCATACCAGTTTTCGGAAACTCTGTTTACAATGCCTTTTGCATCAAGCATTGCGATGGCATTGTATGCCCAGGGGTAGTAAATAATGTCGCGAATCTTGGAAGCGGTAAGGTGGGAAACGTCAAAGGATTGCCCATTCGGTGTAAGCTTCCATACAACAGCTTCCCAGGGCTTAAGCTCGGTTACAAAGTTGCCGGTGCCTGTAAAGCGAGCATCTTCACCCGTCATACGCTTTGCAATAAAGCTGTCGATTTTTACTGTGCCTGCGCCGTCCGTAAGCGGAATTTCAGCGGTTGTGGGAGATTCTTTGTGGCGGTTTAATACGACAGCGTAAATTTCTGTGCCGTCGGTAAACGTTGCCCACATAACGTCATCATTTTTCACATAGTTCATAAAGGTGTACTTACCATTTACGAATGCGTCATACATAAAGTCGCGTTCCCATCTTGCCCAGCCGTCCACGATTTCCTGCCAGTCCGGTCTTGTCATATAGGGCGTGGGGTCTTCCGTGCCGTCAACACCGAGAGAATGGAGGGTGTAGCCGGATGCACCGGAGAAGAATGCCTGATATGCCATGTGACGAAGCTGGTCAGGCGTGGGAAGGTAGCCGTTCATGGGGAATGCCTGGAGAACAATGGAGAAAGGCTTTCTGCCCTTGGAAGCTGCCATACCTTTATCGAATACATCGGAAATGATAGTAGCAGCATCTTTGCCCGAACCGCCGTAATAGTCGATATCAAAAATGTCGCAGTAGCGGAAGCACCATTCATAACTGCCTGTAGGAGAATCCGGGAAGTATACGGGGTGATGGGGGTCAATATTACGGATTGTGGAATAAGCCAGAATCATTTGTTCTTCGGGCGTGCGCTTCTGGTAAGGCTCATCGTGAAGCTTATAGCCGAGAAGACCGGGGTGGTCCTTTACCCATGCAACAGTGTTTTTGGTTTCGTCAATCCTATCCGGATGGCCTGCACCTTTTTGACCGGAGTAAAGGTTTACAATGGTGTACATACCTCTTTCGTATGCCATATCCATTTTTTCTTTCAGGCTTCTGCCGGTTTCGTCGGAAAGGAGCTGTACAACCGTAACGCCGCCCTTTTCGGGACCCATGAGAAGAAGGTCATGCTGTGTGCCGTCCATCATGTCAAAACGTTTTACACCGGGACCGAAGGTAAAGTTAATTTCATCACCGTTTTTGCGGAATACGCCGTCAGCGCCAAGATAGGTAGGTCTGTCAAAGCGGTAAACGGGGAAGTCCTGCGCCTGAATAACGTTGCCGCCGGCATCTGTAACTTTTACGCGGATGTGGTAACGCTGTCCTTTTTCCGTCATCCATTCGGTGCGGAAGGTGTATTTAATGGTAGAGGTAAGGCCCACATAGGTTTCTGTGTGGGTTTCCTTGCCTTCGAGGTCAACAAAGGAAATTTCAGCTTTTGTATTTGCAGAGTCAGCCATTACATAGGGTTCGGCAGTAAGATAGCCTTTTTCCCATTCGGTGTAGTAGAACACTTCATCCGTGTTTGAATTTAAGGCGTAGGGCTCTTTAACCATATAAACCTGCACGTCGTCAACATAAATCTGACCGGGGGACAGTCTGTGACGAAGGTCTAAAAGGATAGATTTACAGTCATCCGGGGGTGTGAATTCTGCAATATACTTCATCCACTGCAGATTCTTGCGCATACCCCATCTGGGTTTTTCCTGCCCGATCTGGCTCTGCACATCATAGTAGTCATAATAGTCCTTGGAAGAATAGTTCATCCAGAAGCCCATATCGCAGGAAACATCATCGGGGGAGAGGAACCAAGCAGAAATCTGGTATGTTGCGCCTTTTTCAAAGCCCTGAACGGTGGTGATGGCTTCGCCGTCAGCACTGGTGCCGGTGGTGGTAAGATCAAGGCTCATTTTGCCGGAGTGGGCGTATTTATCTGTAAGCGTTGCGGGGCCGTGGAGTTCCCAGCCTGCAATTTCGCCCTTTGCACCGACTTCGCCCTGTTCAAAGTCAGCATTTACAACGTCAAGATATTTAATTGCCGGCTTTTCATCGGGCATATTGGGCTTCGGCATTTCGTTTGTGATGCAGAGGAGGGAAACATCGTCCCAGAGAATTTCTGCCCCTGCACCGGAGAAACGGAGAGAAATGGTTACCCGATTTGAATATTCAGGTGCAACAAATCGAAGGCACTTCTTCTGCCAGCCGTCAGAAGGCTTAACATCGTTCATACCCATGCTGGCGCGGGCGTAGTTTTGCGCAATACCCTTGTTTTTCCCTTCAAAAATAAGCTGAAGGGAAGCATTACCCGAATCGGTAAGGCGCTTCAGCCAAACAGAAAATTCGTACGTCTGCCCGGGGATAATGGCGCCTACGCCGAGGGTATCACAGTAGTTTACTTTTTCTGTGGGGTGAACGTGAATGGAATATTCACCAGAGTGGGCGTCTGTGCCTCTTGATACAACCTCTGTGCCGAAGAAAGTTTTCTTGGCAGACATAGGAGAGGTCCAGCCCCAGTCATAGGGCTTCGTTTCGTTCTCCAGAATTTCAAAGCTTGTGTTACTGAGAACCTGATAGCAGTCCTTACCCGTTGTTCTTTCGGGCTGCTCTTCAACTACTTCGTACTTTACCGGAATAACTTCATCAGCCGAAGCGACAAAGCTTGTCATACAGGAAAGACAAAGTACGAGTGCGAGGAATAGTGCGAGTCGTTTCATTTTTTTCATCCTTTCTAAGATGTATTAACTATATCTTAACAAAATGATTTTTGCAAAAGCTAGTTTTATTGTGACATGTGAAAATAATTTAAGAACACATCACAAACATATGTAGCCGTTGTGTGACAAGGAGTTTTGTTCGTACTATTGTGATTTGGAATTTTTTCGATATGTCTTATGTTGATATTTTGAAAAAATTTTTGACCTATATTGAGATGAAAAAAGCCCCGAAGGAATCGGGGCTTTTAGCTTTAAATTATTTGTTGATGATTCTTTGCATAATGACTGCGGCTTCGGCACGCGTTGTGTTGCCTCTCGGATTGATTGTGCCGTCAGCATTACCTTTTATAAGACCTTCTGCAACCATGGCGGCCACATGACTTTGTGCATAATCTGCGATGCTGCCTGCGTCGGAGAAGGCACCGAGGTCAGCAGCACCTGCCAACTTCATAGCACGGCTTGTCATGGTCATCATATCCTGACGGGTGATTTCGGCTTCGGGATTAAACTTGTTATCGCCGATGCCGTTGATAACACCGTTTGCCTTTCCGATTGCAAGTTCCTTTGCATATTCTGCTTCGGGGTCAACGTCGGCAAAGTTTTCGCCACTTCCCGTAAGACCTAACGTGCGAACGAGGAACATGGCGTAGTCGCCGCGGGTGATATTTTTTCCGGGGCCGTACCAGTTATCGGAAAGCTCGTTTACAATGCCTTTTTCATAAAGGGTTACAATGGCATTGTATGCCCAGGGATAGGGGAGAAGGTCTCTGAACTTGGTTGTTTTGAGTGCGGAAGCATTCAGAGAATTGTGAGGGCTTACTTTCCATACAGTAGCTTCCATGGGAGCAAGTTCCAGAGAAAGTGTGCCTTCACCTGTAAATCTTCTGGAGGTGTCTCCTGTCATAGCCTTTGCGGTGTAGCCTGCTACGGAAACAAGGCCTGCGCCGTCTGTAAGCGGAATGGTAACAGATGTGGAAGCGTTCTTGTTACGGTTTAAAACGATAGCGTAAATATCGGTGCCGTCTGTAAAGGTACCCCAGAGAACATCGTTTGTCAACTGATAGTTTACATATTTATATTCGCCCGTTACAAAGCAGCCGTACATAAAGTCACGTTCCCACTTTGCCCATTTTTCAACAAGCTCTGTCCAGATAGGTCTTGTAATCTGTTGGGTGGTGTCAGGGTCAGAACCTTCAACGCCCAGAGTGTGGAAGGTAAGACCGGAAGCGCCTGCAAAGAAGGACTGATAGCCAAGGTGGCGCATAACATCCAAAGAAGGACGGTAACCATTATTGGTGAAGAACTGTTCAACAAGGGAGAAAGGCTTTCTGCCCTTGGAAGCTTCCATGGCGATATTAAATGCATCTGTTATTTTGCGGCCTGCGTCCGGGTCTGCACCATAGTAGGTGTCAATATCTAAAATATCGCAGTAGCGGAAGAGCCAGCTAAAGCCGCCTGCAACCGAGTCAGGAATGTAAACGGGGTGGTGGGGGTCAATGTTACGGATGGTAGCATAAGCAAGCTCCATCTGTTCTTCAGGAATTCTTCTCTGGTAAGGTTCGTCCATAACTTTCCAGGCAAAAAGTGCGGGGTGGTCTTTTAGATTTTCGACAGTGCGCTTTGTAGCGGCAATTCTGTCAGGGTGACCGGCGCTTAAACTACCGGAATAAAGGTTTACGATAGCCATAAGGCCTTTTTCGTAGGCTTTATCCATTTTTTCGGCTAAGGAAAGACCGGAGTCGTCACCGAGAAGCTGAACGACGGTCATTTTGCCTTCTTCGGGATTCTTTTCTAAAACGGGCATTGTAACACCGGGGCCGAAGGTGAAGGTGATTTCCTTGCCGTTTTTGCGGAACACGCCGTCAGCGCCTAAATAGGTGGGGCGGTCAAAACGGTAAACGGGAAGGTCCTGCTCCTGAATTACGGCACCGTCAGCACCGTAAACTTTCAGGCGTACCCAGTATTTTTCACCCTTCTTCTCAAGCCAGCTTACCTTAAAATCGTATTTTAAGCCGTTTGTAAGGTCGGAGAAGGATTCTTTATGCATTTCCTGGCCGTCGGGAGTAACGATGCAAACATCTGCCTTGGAATTTACAGGGTCAGCCATAACATAAGGTGAGCCTGTAAATACGCCTTTTTCCCATTCGGTGTAGTAGAACACTTCATCGGTTTCAGGCTTTAAAGCATAGGGGGCTTTAACCATATAAACCTGCACATCATCAGCAAACACTCTGCCGGGGGTTGTTCTGTGACGAAGGTCTAAAAGGACGGACTTACAATCATCGGGAGGCGTAAATTCTGCAATGTATTTCGTCCAGGTCAGGTTCTTGCGCATACCCCATCTGGGCTTTTCCTGACCGAGCTGGGTGGTAACATCGGAGTAATTATAGGTTTCTTCAGAGGAATAGCTCATCCAGAAGCCCATATCGCAGGAAACATCGTCAGGGGTCAGAATCCATGCGGAAATCTGATAAGTAGCACCTTTTTCAAACCCTCTTACGGTAATGATAGCTTCACCGTCAGAAGAGGAAGCGGTGTTTGTTAAATCGAGAGAATACTTGCCGGAATGTGCATATTCATCCGTAAGCTTGGAAACGCCGTGGAGTTCCCAACCGGGTACTTCCTTTGTGCCGACGGTGCCTTCTTCAAAATCAGCATTTTTAATGTCGAGATACTTAATGGCAGGCTTTTCATCAGGCATTTTCGGTTTGGGCATTTCGTTGGTGATGCAGAGAAGGGAAGCATCGTCCCATAAAACTTCGCTGCCTGCACCGGAGAAACGGAGAGAAATGGTCATTTGCTTTGCATATTCGGGAGCAATAAAGCGGATGCATTTCTTTACCCAGCCGTCACCGACTTTAATGTCGTTCATCCCCATACTGCCGCGACCGTAGCTTTGTTCAATCCCTTCTTTTGAGCCTGCAAAAATAAGCTGCACAGAAGCGTTGCCGGAATCGGTAAGGCGCTTCATCCATACGGAGAATTCATAGGTTTCGCCGGCAATAATATCGGCGGCACCCAAAGTATCACAGTAGTTATACTTTTCTGTGGGGTGAACGTGAATGGAATATTCCCCCGAGTGAGCGTCCGTGCCTCTTGATACAACCTCTGTGCCGAAGAATGTTCTCTTAGCGGTGAGCATAGAGGTCCAGCCCCAGCCGTAGGGCTTTGTGTCTGTTTCCATCAGTTCGAAGCTGCCGTTACTTACAACTTCGTAGCAGTCCTTACCCGTTGTTCTTTCGGGCTGCTCTTTCAGTACTTCGTACTTTACCGGAATAACTTCATCTGCCGAAGCGACAAAGCTTGTCATACAGGAAAGGCAAAGTACGAGTGCGAGAAAAAGTGCGATTTTTTTCATTTTTTTAGCCTCCTTTTATTTTTTGAGAATTCTCTCCATTATAACAGCGGCTTCCGCTCTCGTTGTATGACCGAGGGGGTTTAAGGTGCCGTCAGCATTTCCTTTAATGAGACCTGCTGCCACCATGGCGGCAACGTGGGACGAAGCATAGTCTGAAATATTGCCGCTGTCAGAGAATGCAGAAAGGTCAGCCGCACCTGCAAGCTTTAAGGCACGTGAAGTCATGGTCATCATGTCCTGACGGGTAATTTCCCCTTCGGGATTAAATTTGTTATCGCCAATGCCATTGATGATGCCTGCGGCACGGCCGACAGCGAGCTCTTTTGCGTATTCGGCTGCGGAATCAACGTCTACGAAGTTTTCACCCGGCGCCTCCGTTAAACCTAATGTGCGAACGAGGAACATGGCGTAGTCGCCACGGGTAATGTTTTCCTGGGGACCGTACCAGTTTGCAGCAACGCGGTTTATAACGCCTTTTTCATTGAGGGTTTCAACGGCATCCACCGCCCAAGGATGGGAGAGCATATCTCTAAACTTTGTGCCGCTTACATGCGAGGCATCAAAGGGTGCGGAAGGTGTTACTTTCCATACTGCCGCTTCGTGGGGGAAGAGGGTAAGATTTAAAGTGCCGTTTCCGGAAAGCGTGCCGGTCGTATCTCCTGCCATTGCTACGGCAGTAAAGTCCCCGATATTTATGGTGCCTGCGCCGTCAGAAAGGGGAATGGAAACTGCGGTCTGCCCATTCTTCTGGCGGTTTAAGCAAATCGCATAAACATCCTTGCCGTCGGTAAACGTTGCCCACATGGCGTTTTCTGTTCTCTGGTAATTCATAAAGGCATATTTGCCGTTTACAAAACAGTCAAACATAAACTGGCGTTCCCACGGTGCCCATTTTTCTACTACTTCTTTCCAGATGGGTCTGTCTACCATATAGGTGGGATCCGGGTCGGAGCCTTCTGCGGCGAGGCAATGGAAGAAGTAACCGGATGCACCGGAGAAAAATGCCTGATAAGTGTGGTGACGAAGTTCATTGAGTGTGGGCATATAGCCGAGGTACTGGAAAAACTGGAGTACGATGGAGAAAGGCTTTCTGCCTTTGGATGCCTTCATGGCAATATCGAAAGCTTCCGTAATCTTTCTGCCCGAATCCGGGTCAGCACCGAAATAGGTGTCAATATCGAAAATATCACAGTAGCGGAAGCACCATTCGTAGCCGCCTACGGGAGAATCGGGCATATAAATGGGATGATGGGGGTCGATGTTGCGGATGATTTCGTAAGCCGTAATCATTTCTTCATCGCTGTTGCCCTTCTGATACGGTTCGTCCTGCACCTTCCAGCCGAAAAGTGCCGGGTGATCCTTCCACCTTTCAACGGTTTTCTTTGTGCTTTCAATCATATCCGGATGGCCTGCACCTTTAGAGCCGGAATAGAGATTTACGAGAACAAACATTCCCTGCTCGAGGGCCTGATTCATTCTTTCTTCACGGGAAATGGATTCTGTGCCGATAAGCTGAATGACGGTAACGCCGCCCTTTTCGGGATGCTTATTTACGATTTCGGTGGTGCCGTAGGAGCCGGCTGTAAAGTTAATTTCCTTGCCGTTTTTGCGGAACACGCCGTCAGCACCGAGGTATGTAGGTCTGTCAAAACGGAACACGGGGAAGTCCTGATTCTGGATTTCTGCGCCTGCGCCGTCATAGACTTTCAGGCGAACGTGGTAACGCTTGCCTTTTTCCGTCATCCATTCGGTGCGGAAGGTGTAGTTTACACCATTTGATAAATTCTGAATTTTTTCCGTGTGGGTTTCCTCGCCTGCGGGGGTTATGAGGGAAATTTCCGCACTTGCGGAAGCGGGGTCATCAAGAAAATGGGGTGTGCCGGAAAGAGTACCCGTTTCCCATTCGGTGTAGTAGAAGGTTTCATCGGTGTTTGCATCAATGGGATGGGGAGCCTTTACGAGGCGGATTTCAATATTGTCAAGATAAAAATCAGAGGGGTGTGTTCTGTTGCGGAGGTCAATCATAACAGACTTTGCATTGGCAGGCGGCGTAAACTGACCGCTGTAACGAACCCATTCTGTGTTATGTTTAATGCCGCCACGGATGGACTTATCAAGACCAACCTGGGTAGTTACGTCGTTCCAGTCGTAATAATCAAGTGAGGAAAAATAGAGCCAGAAACCAAAATCGTAAGTCTTTTCAAAGGGAGTGGGTGCCAGTACCCATGCTGAAATTTCATAAATTGCGCCCTTTTCAAGCCCTGTAATGGTCTGGAGGCATTCTGCATCCGAGCCGCCCTGGGCATTGGAAAGGTCAAGGCTCATTTTGCCTTCGTAAGCGTACTTGTCTGTAAGTTTTACATTTCCGTGGGGTTCCCACGCGGTGGGCTTTTCGCCGGCCACCCCTTCTTCAAAGCCTGCATTTAAAATGGTGACTGCAGGCGTAGGCTCGGGTGCGATTGCCACGGGGGCATCGGCATTGGGATTTGGTGCAATCAGTAATTCATCAGCACTTACGGCAAGGGGTGCCATCATACCGAGAAGAAGCACCATAGTGAGGAATATTGCGATTTTTTTCATAGAATCAACTCCTTTTTAGGTTGCATCTTTAGTGTACCATAAATAAAGAAACGATGTCAACGAAACGGAAAACGAATTTTTTTCGAATAGCAATTTTTCGAAAAAATTTTTAAAGATTTCCGCTTTTTCCGAAAATATTTTCGGAAAAAGCTACGTTAAATTGGATAAACACAAAAAACAAAAGATTACTTTTTGTCAATCCACACATAAGTTTCGGGGTGAATGTCATATTTTCCGAGATAGGAGCACTCTTCCGAAGCGGTGCGCCAGTAAGCACAGGGATTGAATTCATCCATATTTGTGTGCAGTGCCAGCTTCATTGGTCCGCCCGTGTAGCCGAATTTTTTCATATCCAGACGGATTTCAAAATGGTTACCGCACCATTCTTCGGAAGAAGGAAGAACAGAAACTTTGTATTTTGCAAGCTCTGCCGCATGGTCTTCCGGCTTTAAGGAGAAATAGTGCCATACGCGCCAGGGGATAAAGGGCGTTCCGTTTTCTTTTATATAGACGGGCACTTCAAAATGCATAAGATGAAATTCGGGGGAAACGGTAATGCCGAGCTTGTTTTTGGAACGGTATTCGATAACGAGGTCGTCGCCGTCTTCCGAAATTTGCACCTGCGATTCGCCGCCGTCAAAATCGGACCAGCCGGAGCCGAGCGTGTAGCGGGGTGCACCCGGTTCAATACCTTCGTAGTATTCGAGAGGTGTTTTTCTTTCGGCTACTCTTTGACGAACCACTTTAAATTCCGTTTCCAGAAGGTTTTCAAGATACTGTGCACGGCTTTCCAGTTTTTCGGGGAAGTAGCGGAAGCCTTCCGCTTCGGAATGGAAACCGAGTCGCCCGTCTTTTTCAGATATTAGGGCAAGACGGCGGCTGATTTCAATTTCTTTCCGCACGATAGCTTCCATTTCATCTAAAATCGAATCGGCATCCCCTTCCATAAGGCCGAGCTTTTCACGAAGGAGATAGAACTTCAGAATATTTTTGCCGCTTTCAAACTGGCAATTTAGTGCAGAAGCTACAAGGCGTTGTTCGTTTTCATCCGGCGTATCCGGTCTGAAGCCTTCCAGGAAGGAAAGACCTTTTTTCCAGGTGTCGGAAAGCTTGGTTGCAAGCTCTACGGCTTCCTCCAGCGAGTGACCACAAAGGAGACATTCATAAATTCTGTCCCCATCCATGGGGTCGCCATACTGCCAGGACTGGGGCAACTGCCAGTTTTTCGGAATCAGCTGCAGGAGCCATACGGGGCCGTCGTGCATGGGGCCGTAGTAGCTGAGCATAATGTTTGTGGGGTAGTAGCGATAAGCTTCCGAGAAGCATTCCCAGGCATTCACCGCTTTTTCTACCCTGGAATTTCCCCAGTAAATACCGGCAAGATGTTTAAAGAAAGCACGCTTATCGGAAAAATCGTGCAAAAATGCCATTTCCCCTGCGGCCTTGTTCATTATGGAGGGGTAATTGCCGAAGTACCAGCACTGGATAACGCCCTCCACGCCATATTCGTGCATCGCTTTGTATTTGTCAAAAAGGACACCGGGCACGGGAACGTAAGGCACAGTTGCCACTTCGTGGGAACAGCAGACCTGCGTTTTCGCAAAAAGGGTTTTGCCGTGTTCTTTTGCGGCAAGTGCCGTTCTTTTAAACATTTCGGAAGGACCGACATAGGAAAGCCAGTAGTCAATAGCCATCCGCTCTTTCCCGAGCTGCATATCTCTGCCGTTATCCTCAAGCCCCTGAACGATGCCTACATCGTCAGGCAGAAGACGGATATATTCTTCAATTTCATCGTAGTCCCATCCTCTGTGACCATACGTCCAGGAGAAATATTCCGCGTCCGTTCCTGTGGCACGCATACCTTCCCGCATCGCATCGGCAGCCTGTGCGAGAATTTCCGCAAGGCGTTTATCCTTGCATCTCGGGCAGGCAGAAAGTGCCTTTTTCATATCGTCATAAATATAAGCGGAGGTGCAGTTTGTAGTGCGTTCCCCGTTTGTGCAGATGAGAGCACCTGCAAGGTCGGGGCAGGAGGAAAAGAGGGTTTCAAAGGCTTCCTTACAGTATGCCTTGCCTCTTTCCGAATCGGTGCAGAAGGAGGGACCGTCAAAGGAAGTGGCACCAGCAATATCCGTGTACTTTTCCGCCATTTCACCACGAATGCCCATAGGCTCAATGCCAAAGGCGTAAACGCGGATGCCGTATTTTTTGCATTTTGCAATCACACGGTTTAATTTATCGAGACGTCTTTGCCCGTCCTGCCCGTATTCGGGAATGATTTTGGAGGGGACAAGGTCACAAAACTTTGTGTAAATCCAAACGCCGTTAATGCCGTCGTGGGCAAGGCGGTTTAAATATTCATCGGGATAGTAATCAATATCATCGGCAAGCTCTTCACCGTTATTGGGCGGACGGTTAATGGGGGCGAAGAAGCAGTGGGAAATGCGGGCACGTATATGGGGCGTTCTGGTTGTTTCACCTTTTTTAAGGTACGGACCTTCCGCCCGGCGCATTTCGTCTTCCAGAAAAACAAGACCACGGCGGATGCCTTCCGTGTCGGCGGCAATGAGAAGGGTTTTATCTTCTTCCGTTATAATTTTGTATTCTTCAAAAACCGAGGTTTCACCACGGCGGCAATATACGGGATACCGCTCGCCGTCCATTTTGTAAACCTTCAAGAAAACGCTGAAATCCATATATGCCGTGTCCAGAAGGTCATCGGCAAATTCAGGCACAAGGTACATTCCCGAAACATTTACTTCTCCTTCTTCTTTTGGGCGTTTGCCGAAAGAAAAAGGCACTAAGGAATGGACGGGGGTTTTCAGTTCTTCAATAAATGTTTTTTCGGGTTGACGGTATAAAAACGGGTCAACCGGTTTTTCTCGCAGCATATGTAAACCTCCTTGTTAATAACAGCGGCTGTGCTCACGCCAGGCCTTCAGAATGGAATTAACTGCCGTATCCACAAGCTCACGCCCCATCTCTGCGCTCATTTCCCTGGCGTTTCTTGCAAACCAGTCGTCTGCCGCGTCAAGCCGTTCAAGCTTAATAGAACCGGGGAAAAGGGCTTCCAGCATGGAACATTCGTATTTTCCTGCGTGGTCCGCATTGTAATCCTGGGGCATTCTTGCACCGTTAAATACACGAATCCAATTCCACGGGTTATCCTCGGCAGCCATATTTTCATAAAATGCCGCATTCTTATTGTCACCCCACCAGCCGGTGCCGTTCTTTTCTTCCATATAGGCAAAAATCAGTTTCTTTGCCGCCTTCATCGAGGCGAGGGCTGTAGGCAGGAATTCTTCCGTCTGATGAAAAATTAAAATATTAATATTTTTGGTAAAACCACTTTTAAAAAGAGAAGACAAAATGTTATAGATAAAAGCTTCCAGAACATCCGCGTCCATATTGATTGTGTTTTTTTCGGGACCGCCTACTGCATAGCTTGCCACACCGTACCATACGGGGGGAAGAATCACACAGTCCGTCTTTTCGGAAAGCTCGTTTGCAATGCCGAGGGAGACAAGCCCGTCACAGCCGTAGGGACAATGGGTGGAATGATATTCTAAAGTGCCCACGGGCAGAAGAATGGGCCAGCCTTCTTTTTTCGCTTTTTCCAGTTCTTCCGGATAAGCAGTTTCGTAATTTATACGCATACAGTTTCTCCTTTCGTCTGATTGACAAGGTTATTATATCATGTTATAATAAGAAAAGTAAATGGTGATTCCCACCATATAGTTGTCAAAAACAAGCACGAAAAAGGACAGATGTTATGCGGTTTCAGAAAGCGTATTTTGAAAACTTAAATATGGTGTGTCATCTGGGCGGTTATTTTGCACCTGCCTATGAGGAGGTGTGGGAAAGAGCACCCCATACCTTTTCGCAAAATAAATTTTACTGCATAAAAAAAGGGCACATCCGCCTTGTGATTGCAGGGGTAGAATACGAAGGAAAGGCAGGGGACTGGTTTTTCATTCCTGCCGGCACCGAGCACAGCTATTCCAATTTCCCCGAGGAACCTTTTGAAAAATACTGGATGCATTTTGATTTGTATCCTTTTGCGGCACTTACTTCTCTTTTAAATCTGCCCCACAAGGTATGCTACCCGGAAAACGGTGCGGCAGAAAAGCTTTTTAAAGCGTACGTCCGCCTTGCGGACAGTAAAAAGATGACGGACATGATTACCGTTAAGGCAATTCTTACGGCACTTCTTGCGGAATATATCCGCCTTTCCCATCCGGAGGAAGAATTTTCCGTAGGGAATATGGGGGATGAACGAATGGATGAAATTCTCGATTTTATCCGCAAAAATCTGGATAAACCGCTTTCTGTTTCCGACCTTTCCGAGAAATTTCATTTTCATCCCAATCACTTTATCCGCTTTTTCAAATCCCGTACCGGGCAGACGCCGGCAAGATATATTAAAATACTGAAAATGGAAACGGCAAAAAGATACCTTGAAAAAACAGATTTGTATGTGACAGAAATTATGGAAAAAATCGGGCAAACGGATGCTGCGAGTTTTTCCAAACAGTTTAAGAGTATGTATTCAATGTCTCCGATGGAATACAGACGGTATTTCCGGCAGACCTGACGGAGGAAGCAATATGAGAAAAGGGCTCATTTTGGAAGGCGGTGCCATGCGTGGCATGTTTACCGCAGGCGTTTTGGATGTCATGATGGAAAACGGCATCACCTTTGACGGTGCCGCAGGCGTATCTGCCGGGGCGGTGTTCGGCTGTAACTTTAAATCGGGGCAGATAGGCAGAGTCATCCGCTACAACACAAAATATTGCCGGGACAGGCGCTATTGCAGTTTGTATTCCCTTCTGAAAACGGGGGATTTATACGGTGCCGATTTTTGTTATCGGGAAATCCCTGAAAATTTAGATATATTTGATGAAGAAGCGTTTGAAAAAAACCCCATGCCTTTTTATGTGGTTGCCACAGATGTGGAAACGGGCATGCCCGTATACCGCAGATGCAATACGGGGACGGGTGAGGACCTTCTCTGGATGCGGGCTTCCGCTTCCATGCCCATGGTGTCCCGCCCCGTCGAAATCGGCGACAGGCTTTTTCTCGATGGCGGCATGAGTGACTCCATTCCCCTTCGATTTATGGAAGGCATAGGTTACAGGAAAAACGTTGTGGTTTTAACACGCCCTGCCGCCTACCGCAAAAAGGAAAAAGGTCTTGGTGCGATGCGGCTGTTTCTTCGTAAATACCCCTATCTTGCTCTTGCCATGGAGGAAAGGCCCTATGTTTATAACGAAACCCTTTCCTATATAAAAGAGAAAGAAGAAAAGGGCGAAGTTTTTGTAATCCGCCCCGAAGAAGCATTGGATCTTGCCCGCATTGAGAAAAAACCCGAACGGCTTCGGGCAGCCTATGAAGCGGGAAGAAGGATTGCAGAAAACAAACTGGAGGGACTGAGAGATTTTTTAAAGGATAATGAATAAGCGGTATTTCTTTTGGTTTACAGCTTCATTTTTGACGGGCGTCGGGCTTTCGGCAAAAAACATTCTGTTTTGCGGATTGTCCCTCGCCTTTTTCGTAGCCTTGGCCGCCTGCCTTAGGAAGAAGGGCCATGGAAAACTTTTCGTTTCTATGGCTGTGGGAATGGTAATCGGCACGCTTTGCTTTTCGTGGCATAATGGAATGTATGCAAAGAAGGCTGACATTCTCAGGGACAAAACCGTCACCGCATGCGGACGGGTTGAAGAAGTCACAAAAGGCGAAAAATTGCGCCTTCTCATCCGAGGGGAAATAGAAGCGGACGGGCAAACCGTAAAAAACACGGCAGCGTATGTATATCCCCGGGAAGACAGGGACTTTGCCTATGGCGATATGGTTACCGTTTCGGGAAAGGCATATGTAGGCAAAGCACCGAAAAACTTCGGCGAGCGTGACTTTCGGCTCTACGCCATGGGGAAGGGCATCAGCGCCTCCCTGTACCCTTCGGCGGAGGAAATTGAAATTACGGGAAGCGACTTTTCGTTTTTTCGCCCCAAAGATGCCGCCTTTTTTCTGCGGCAAAAAGCGCAAGAGGCACTTTCCGGCAGAGTCAGCACCGATACGGAAGGGTTTTTAAGAGCATATCTTACAGGGGATGAATCTCTCCTTTCTGCGGAAAGTGACGAAACACTAAATGCGGCAGGCCTTTCCCATGTGGTGGCCGTGTCGGGCATGCATCTGAATATTATGGTGGGTGCCTGTATGATGCTGTTCGGTATCCTGAAAATCAAAAAGCGGCTTTTCTCCGTTTTCTTCTATATTTTGTTTACATGGTTTGCCGTTCTCTTCACGGGCGCAGGTACCTCTGTTCTTCGGGCGGCTTTGATGCTGACCGTCTTTTTCTTTGCCGATTTTGTGCGAAGGGATAACGATAGCCTTACTTCTCTGGCATTTGCGGCATTTTCCTTATGCTTTGTAAATCCCGGCACATTATTTGATGTTGGCTTTCAGCTTTCCTGTGCCTCTACCCTTACGATTTTACTTTTTGGCGATTCCTTTCGCAATTTGCTTCGCAAATTGCCTCGCTTTCTGCGGGACGAAATTTCGATTTTCTGGGCAGCATCCATAGGGTTTACGCCCGTTATGGCGGTGCAGTTCGGCTCTTTCTGCGTAGTGGGTGTTTTGGCAAATCTTCTCGTTTCGCCCCTTTTATCACCCATTCTCATTGCAGGGTTTCTCGGTATTTTCTTTTCGGGTGTGCCGGGCGTGTCCCATATCATTTTCTTTCTTCTCGATAAAAGCGTAGGATATGTGCTCGGGGTGGCAAAGTGGTGTGCGTCTTTGCCCTTTGCAAATGTCTTTTTGCAAAATCCGGGCATTCTTTCGTGCGGCGGATATATTCTGTTTGTCGCCGCCTTTTATCTCCGTCTGCAGAAAAAGACGAAGTATTTGGCCGTCATATGCATTCTGGCACTTATCCCTTGTATTTTGGAAGCGGCAGGGACACTTGCGAAAAAAGAGATAACAACGGTTACGTTCCTGTCCGTAGGAAGTGGTGACTGTGCAATGATTTCCGGAAAAGACGGCGTCTTTCTCATTGACAGCGGCGGCAGCGATGTGACGGACGTGGCGGAAAACACAATTATTCCGTACCTTTCACGGCAAGGCATCCGAAAAATAAACGGTGCTTTTCTCACCTCGTATCGATTGGAGCATGGCGGTGCCATGGTCGGCCTTATGGAAAAGGGTATGATAGAAACGCTGTATCTGCCGTACCACAAAGATGATAACCTGAAGCGCCTAATAGCCGAAACGGCAATGGGGACGGGGACAAAAGTACGGTTTCTCGGCGACGGGGATGTCATTATGGCAGGCGGAATCAGAATAGAAAGCTTTGACAGTGCGGCAGGGAGCAAAGAGAATAACGGCATGCTTTACAGAGTGCAGACGGAAGGCGTCAAGCTCTTATTTACGGGCAAAACGGACGAAAAGGGGCAACGACGGCTCCTTTACCGTGGCGCAGACGTAGACTGTGATATTTTGAAAGTGGCAAGATACGGGAATGCGGGTGACTTCTTTGGTGAATTTACGGATGCGGCTTCGCCTTCTTTAGCGGTGATTTCCTGCAGCGGGAATACTTTGGACCTACCCCATGAGAATGTGCTGGCCGAATATGAAAAGCGAAATATTCCTCTATACCGCACAGACGAAAACGGCACAATAAAGCTCTATCTTCGCCATGGCAAATGGCAAATCCAAACTTTGTATTAAAAAAACTTGACAAACAGAAGAAAATCATATATACTAAGAAAAAAGAGAAACGTTTCTCTTTCGGAGGCATTATGCAGACAAGAGTATCGGTAAAAGATATTGCAAAAGAACTGAATATTTCGCTTTCCACCGTGCATAAGGCGCTGACGGGGAAAAACGGCATTGGGGAAGCCAGGCGAAAGGAAGTGCTGGAAACGGCACATCGGCTTGGTTATGAAGTTAACAGCGTTGCCCAGTCCCTCGCAAGAAAAGATATTCGCCTTGGCATTTTTATGCCGAATAGGTGGCAGGAATATTTTGAAGCCATGAAAGAGGGCATGGAGGAAGAAATCCGAAAGCTTAAAAAATATAAGGTGGAAGGTCTTTTTTACTATCTTTCTAAAGACCTTTCGGATAAAGAAGCGGAAAAGGCGCTTTCGTGGATTCGGGAAGAAAACATTGATGTTTTAATTTATTGCCCCTCTATTTATGCTTTAAATCAAGCGTTTTTGGATGCACTTAAAAATGCAAAAGTACCTGTTTTCCTTGCGGGAAGCAGCTTTCAAGCAATAGAAAGAATTGCGGAAATTCATGTAGATGCTCCGCTTTCCGGCAAAATTGCGGCAGATTTTCTGCGGCATACGGCAAAAAGCCCGCTTACGGCGGCAGTGCTGGCGGGGTATATGTCCGTCCGTCCCCATAAAGAAAAGGCGGAAGCGTTTTGTGAGCGCATCAGAAGTTTTGGCGGTACGGCCACAGTTTTTGAAACTGAGGACGATGCGGATAAAACGTATGCCATGGCAAAAAAAGCGGCAGAAGAAGGCTATAATGCCATTTACGTTGCTACTGCCACCAGTGAGTCGGCATGCAGATACATAGAAGAAGAAGGTCTTCAAAACGAAATTTCTTTAATTTGTACCGACGTTTTCGATTTGCTTAAAGGCTACATGAAAAGGAACGTTGTGAAGGCAACCATATATCAGAATCAGGAGAAGGTGGGCAGAAGTGCCGTCCGTGCGGCGTATGATTATCTCGTAAAAACCCACAGCTACGGTATGGAAGAAGAAACATTTGCAGATACCATTTCCATTCGTCCCACACTTCTCATGCTCGCAGATATTGAATAGTAAGGCTTAAAATACCCCTTTGGGCAGTTTAAGCCTAAATTTTGCCCATTAGGAGAAACGTTTCTCCTGAAAATAGAAAGGATGGAAAAATATGAAACTGGAAGGTAAAATCGCGGTAATCACCGGCGGCGCATCGGGGATAGGCGAATCCGGCACACGCCGTTTTGCGGCAGAGGGTGCAAAGGTAGTTATTCTCGATGTAAATGAAGCAGCGGGGATTGCCCTTTGCGAAGAGCTGAGCAAAAAAGGACAGAACGTAAAATTCCTCAAAACCGATATTTCAAATGAGGAATCTGTTCGTGCTTCCTTTGCAATCATCGAAAAGGAATATGGGAGAGTGGATGTTCTTTATAATAACGCCTCCGTATTTCTCGGCGGACGTGACACCGTTTTGGACGATGTTCCCTCGGATATTTGGAAGAAGGTTTTAGCCATTAACCTTGACGGTACATACTTCTGCTCCAAATACGCCATAAAACTTATGAAGGAAAAGGGCGGCTCCATTATTAACACCGCATCGAGCGCCGCCGTCGTCGGCGTGCCCGGCTGTGCGGCATATACCGCTACGAAAGGTGCTACCGTGGCACTTACCCGTTCTATGGCGTCGGATTACGGGAAATACAATATCCGCACAAACTGTATCGCACCTGCCGCTATTGAAACGGCAATGGTAAAGGAAAGTAACTTAAACGACCCCTCCTTTGATAATCAGTTCTTCCTCCACCAGATTACCCCCTTAGGCAGATGGGGTAAGCCTGAAGAAGTTGCGGCAACCGCCTGCTTCCTTGCATCTGATGATGCCGCATATTTAAACGGTGTTATCATCCCCTGTGATGGTGGCATCACCATTAACGGAAACGTGAACAAAGAAAAATATTAAAATAGAAAGAAAGGTGCAAAAAATGGAAAACTGTAAAAAAATCGCAACAAGAATCAGAACGGATGCCGTTCGAATGACAAACCGTGCAAAAAGCGGCCACGTGGGCAGTATGCTTTCTATGGCTGATATCATTGCTGTTTTGTATGAAAAAATCTTAAAGGTAGACCCGAAAAATCCGGATATGCCCGAAAGAGACCGCTTCATCTTAAGTAAAGGCCACGCCGCCGCAGGCGTATACTCTGCCCTTGCGCAGAAAGGCTTTATTCCCGAAGAATGGCTGGAAAGATACTACTGTGATGACGGCAAGCTCATGGGTCACATCAGTCACAAGGTACCGGGCGTGGAATTTTCCACCGGCTCTCTCGGTCACGGTCTTCCCGTTGCAACCGGTATGGCAATCGCCGCAAGATATGCTAAAAGCGACCGCAGAATTTTCGTTATGTCCTCCGACGGGGATATGAACGAAGGCTCTACCTGGGAAGCAATTTTATTTGCCGCACAGGAACATCTTTCAAACCTCACATTAATTATTGACTATAATCAGGTGCAGGCGCTGGGTCACTCGGAAGACGTTATCGACCTTCGTGACCTTAAAGTAAAGCTCGAAGCTTTCGGCTGGGCTGTCCGCGAAATTGACGGCCATAACTACGAAGAAATCGAATCTGCCCTGTCTTCTGTACCTTTTGACGGCAATAAGCCTTCCGCCGTTATTGCCAACACCATAAAATGTAAGGGCATCCCTGCGCTGGAAGACACCGTAAAATCCCACTACAAGTTTATTCCTGACGAAGAAATTGAAGCAGTAATCAAGCACATTGAGGAGGAGGCAAAATAATGAGAGCCGTATTTAATAAAGTTTTACTGGAAAGAGCAAAAAATGACCCCCGTATCCATATGGTCCTTGCGGACATCGGCTACGGCGAAATTGAACCGTTTCGTGACACCTTCCCCGAAAGATATTATAATGTAGGCGTTGCAGAACAGAATATGACGGGCGTTGCCTGCGGTATCGCCATGGAAGGCAACATTGCCGTTACCTATTCCATTGCAAATTTCCCCACCCTCCGTTGCCTCGAACAAATCAGAAATGACGTTTGCTACCATAACGCCAACGTAAAAATTGTTATCATCGGCGGCGGCGTATCCTACGGTCCCCTCGGTATGAGCCACCACTCCACGGAAGATATCGCCATTATGCGCGCGCTTCCCAATATGGTTGTATGCGTTCCTTGTGATAATAATGAAGCTATTGCAGCCACCCATGCAATGCTTGATTATGACGGCCCCTTCTACTATCGCTGCGGCTATAAGGGCGAAAAGGATATTCATTCCGGCCCTATTGACTTTAAGCTCGGCAAGGCAATCACCGTTCGTGAAGGCAAGGACGTTACCTTAATGTTTGCAGGCCCTGTTGGCATTAACGTGCTCCATGCTGCCGATATGCTCGAAAAAGAAGGCATTTCCTGCAGAGTTGTTTCCATGCACACCATAAAGCCCATTGATAAAGAAGCGATTATTGACGCTGTAAAGAACACCGGCGGCATCATCACCATTGAAGAACATAACCTTTCCGGCGGTCTCGGCAGTGCAGTAGCTGAGGTAATCTGCGATGAACATCTCTCTCCCAAAGCCTTCAAGCGTATCGCCCTTCCTGATGTAAACGTTTCCCTCATTGGCCACCAGGCTTGGATTCGTGAGCAGTACGGTATGGGCGACGAAGGCATTGCCGCACAGATTAAAGAAGCTCTTGGCAAATAATTCCGGACACAAATCTTTGCACTTATGTTATAATTAATAAAAGGAGATGAATTATATGAAAAAATTAGCACTGTTTCTCGCAATGATTCTTTGCCTTGGTTTTATGACCCCCGCAGTATTTGCAGCAGAAGAAGGCGAAGAACCGATGAAAATCATTAAACCGAAATATGAAGTCCTCACGGAAAACCCCGAAAGAACCATCGGCCTTGACAGCTATGAAGTGCTTACCAACACAAGCTTTGAGCTTATGGAAGGCGAAAAGAATCCTTACGCCTGGGGCTGGACGAGCCACAAAGGGCGTGACCACACCTATTTCGGCGCTGAAACGGACCTTGTTACAAAAAGCAGTGATGCCCACACGGGCGAAGTTGCCATCCACGTGCATCCCAGAGAAGAAGGCGCACGCGTGGATACCCTCGGCACCGGTAAAGTAATCCCCGGTGAGACCTATGAATTCTCCGTCTGGATGAAACGCCTGACGGCTACAGGTTCCCCCCGCGTAGAAATTGTTTTTACCGGAAAATATAAGCTGCAGGATGTTCCCTATGACCGCGTTAAAATGAGTATGGGCAGCATAAAGGTAGAAGACGGCTGGGTAAAAAAGACCGTAAGCTTCGTAGCCCCCGAATATTCCAAGCAGGCAACCATTTCCCTCCGCTTTAACGGTCCCGGCGAAGTTATCTGGGATGATGTTTCCATGCTCTGCATCACAAACGAAATGCCGAAACCCCAAATGCCCGATAAAAAACCGGCAATCAAAAGCTTTACCATTCCTGACCCCACCTTTGAAACCATTCCCACAGGTGCATCTGTTGATTCCGCTTCCGATTGGGAAGTAATCGGTGATGTTACGGCTTCTGAAGATTATGCTTTTGAAGGCACAAAGAGCGCAAAGCTTACAACCGTGGGCGGTGGCAAGGATGCGATTGCAACTCTGTACCTTTCCGGCTTTGAAAAAGGTGCAACGTACCAGATTGCCGCCCAGCTTTTAAACCCCAGTGAAATCTCCATTGATATGGGGTACTGGATTCATTACTGCTCTAAGGAAGAATATTCCTATGACCAGGAAGTACAGCTCGGACAGTATAAACCCCGCTGGAGTGTAAAACCCTCCTACCAGTGGCAGGAATATGTGGCAGAATTTACGCCTCCCGATGATGCAAAATCCGTAATGATTTACTTCCGTCACAGACAATGCCCCGGCTCCATTTATGTGGACGATATTCAGATTTATATGGTAAAAACCCCCAATGCTTTAAATGCTGATACGGACGAAACCTTCTACTACACCGAATGGGAAGAAGGGTTTGTGGAATGTGAACCTTATGTTATGGATGATGCCGCATCCTCCCGCGCAGAATTTAAGTTCTATGATTTGGACGGCACCGTAATCCATTCCTATGAACAAAAAGGGCTTACCGCACCTTTTAAGTATACTTTCCCCACAGCCCTTATGAAGGAAAAGGGGAAGGAATATAAAATTACCATGACGGTTTATAACGGGGCGGGTACCGTCATTCAGGAAGAATCCTATCCCGTTTACCGCTTTGACAGACCCACCTATCTCGGCGCTGACGGCGTGTTCCGCAAAAACGGAAAGGAAATCGTCTATACTCTCGGTTCGGGTCTTAACTGGTATCACCTTGATACCCATCCCGAAAAGGGCGGCATCACCGTCGCTCAGCTTCTTACCGATAAATCCGGAAAATCCTTAAGGGAAAAAATGGATAAGGCTTATGAGCAGGGTATGTTCGTGCTCGTAAACCTTTACTCCGGCTCCAATAGCGCAGGCCATCCGGACAGACTGGAATCTACAATGAACTCCGTCAGAAACCTGAAGGACCATCCGGCGCTTTTCGGCTGGAAGGTGATTGATGAGCCTTACCAGAAGCGTATTCCCGACGAACAGATGATTGCCGCTTACGCCGCAATCCGCAATATTGACCCCCATCACCCCGTTTATATTGACGATTCCCCCATGGGTAGTTATGAATGGCTCTTCCGCTATTGTGACATTTTCGAATGTGACTACTATGGAGGCGGCAACGATGCTTCCGGCACAATTCTTACCACCACCTATGATGCAGTAAGAAAAGCTTCCAAGGGCAGAAAGCCTTTCACCTGTCTTATGCAGGCATTTGAAATGAACGGCTATATGCCCTCCGTGGACGATAACCGTCACCTTCTCTATCAGGCGCTCTTCTCAGGGGCTATGGGTTACGGCTACCACACTTTAGGCGATGAAGGCAATGGCCCCTATCTTGAAAAACAGCAGTGGAAAGATACGCTTGAAAAGTGGGCACCCTGGGAACGCGGCTTTGCAATGGGCTGCTTCGTAACGGGTGAATATAAGTTTGTAAACTACGGAAAGACCGACGATGTTCTCTACGGCATCTTCGCAGATAAGAGTGACCTTTACGTGATCGCCTTAAACCGCAGCTGGACAAATGGTACACACATTGACATTCCGCTTCAGGACGGCAACGGTACCTTAAAGGTTTCTGACTTTATCGCAAACGCCATGACGGGTGAAACGAGAAGACTTACAGGCAGCGGCACCCTTTCCGCCTCTCTTGCCGCAAAGGAAGTTACCGTTTGGAAGATTACACCCACGGGCACCTTGCCGCAGATGAGTCACCTTAAAAATACTACATTTAAAGATGTTATTTACTACCCCTGGGCATATAACGCCATTGCCACATTGGAGGCGAAAGGCATTGTAAACAGAGTTTCCGAAAACTGGTACGGCCCCGAAAGAAACATCACCCGTGGTGACTATGCCATGTTCCTCGTTCGCACCCTGGGGTTAACCGTAGCGCCGGGCGAAAACTTTGTTGACGTCGACCCCAAGGCTGAATATGCAAAAGAACTTGCTGTCGGTCGTGCTGCAGGCATCATCAATGGCGTAGGCGACAATAAGTTTAACCCCGAAGCCGAAGTTTCCCGTCAGGACATGATGACCATGACAAGCCGTGCACTGAAACTTGCAGGTGCAGCTGACCTTTCTGCCTTTGCAGATTCCGGCATCATTGCAGACTATGCACAAAGCCACGTTGCAGCTATGGTTGCAGACGGCCTCATTAAAGGGAATGCCGACGGCACGATTAATCCTCTCGGCAACACCACAAGAGCCGAAGCTGCAGTCATTATGCAGAGAATTTTAGCAAAATAATTATAAGAATAGTTTTGCCCCCGTTGTAATTTTGCAACGGGGGCAAATTTTTTTCGAAAAAGGAAAAATTACAGAAAAAGAAAATGTCACAATATAATTTTATAAAAAAGCCAAAATTTAAGTGATTTTTTACACCATAACATCACAATACAATGATAAGTCACAAAAGGGTATCACAATACAATTATATAATATCACAATAAGGCGAGCGAAAGAAGGAAATAATCCATAGAATAAAGATAAAATACACAGTAGTATCTACTGGCAATAAAAAGGAGGCAAAAAAATGAAAAAACTGGCACTTTTCCTTGCTCTGGTTCTTTCTATCGGCGTTATGGCACCCTTTGCTGTAATGGCTGAAGAAGAGGTGGATATTTCAAAACCCTTTAAACCTGAGAGCGAAATTATGACAGAATTCCCCGAAAGAACCCCGGGGGTTGACTGTTACGATGTTATTGAAAACGGTAGCGCCGAAATGCTTGAAGCCGGCAACACGAAGATCTACGGTTGGGGCTGGACAAGCCACGCCGGCCGTGACAACACATATCTCGGCTGCGGCTTTGTGGATATGTCAAGCGATGCCCACACAGGCGAGAAGGCTGTTCACATCAATGTTGGTGATGGACAGAAATGTAACCTCGGTCCTTCCGGCACCGTTATCCCCGGCGAGACTTACGAAGTTACCTGGTGGTCCAAGCGCCTTAAGGAAGGCGGCACGGCACAGCTGGAAGCACGTTTTTCCGGCGCATATAAAGGCCTTGCCACTTCCTACAACATTCCCAGAGTAAAGGTTGAAACCACGCCGGAAGACGGCTGGGTACAGAGCGGTCTCCGCTTTGTTGCACCGCCTTATTCTAACTCTCTCTGGGTTGACCTTTGTTTTAGTGGCCCCGGCGAAATTCTCTGGGATGATATTGAGTTCCGCTGCATTACAAACGAAATGCCCGTACCTGAAATGGCCGAAAAACTTCCGGCAATTAAAGAAATGAAAATTGAAGACCCCAGCTTTGAAAACGGCACCGTGGGTCAGCTTATCAACACAATTTCCGGCTGGGATGAAGTTATCGGTGATGCAAGAATTTCCGATAAATATGCCCACACCGGCACAAAGAGCATTGACCTTGCAACAGTTGACCAAGGCAAAGATGCTATCGGTATCCGTTACCTTACCGGTCTTGAAGAAGGTGCAACATACCAGGTTTCTTCCTGGCTTATGAACCCCTCCGAACTGAAAATTGACCTTGGTTACTGGATGCACTGGTGCTCTGAAGAAACATATTCTCATGACACCACTGTTCAGCTCGGTCAGGAAAAGCCGAGATGGTACGTAGCGCCCAACCAGACATGGGCGGAATACAGAGCAGATTTTACCGTGCCGAAGGGCGCAAAGAGTGCAATGCTCTATTTCCGTCACAGACTGTGCCCCGGCTCTATCTTTATGGATGACGTATCCATTTATATGGTAAAGCCCCCGGCAGCAATCCGCGCTACAACCGATGAAATTTTCTACTACACCGAATGGGAAAAAGGTCTTGTACAGTGTGAACCCCATTATCTTATGGGTGACAGAACACGCGCAAGAGCTGAATTTGCATTCCTCGGTCTTAACGATGAAGTGCTCCTTTCCGGCACAATCAATGACCTTTCCGCACCCGTAAACTTTGAATTCCCCACTTCTCTTATGGCACAGAAGGGTGAACGTTACCACGTCACCATGAAGGTTTATGATGATCAGAATAACCTTGTGCAGGAAGAAAAGTTCCCCGTTTTCCGCTATGACCGCCCGCAGTACCTTGGTGCTGACGGTATCTTCCGCAAAAACGGCAAGGAAATTCACTTCTCCATGGGCTCCGGCCTTAACATGAACGTTATCGATAAGCATCCGGAGGCATCCGGTATCACCGTAGCTCAGCTCAATGCCGATAACCCGAAGCTCGGATTTACGCAGGAAGAAAGAATGGATGCTTACTATGAGCAGGGTATGTTCGTTGTCTTAAACTGCTATGCAGGTGTAAAGAGTGGCGGTCACCCCGATCAGATCGATACGGTAAAGCGAATGGCTGAAGCATATAAGGACCATCCCGCACTTCTCGGCTATAAGCTTATTGACGAACCTTACCAGAAGGGTATCTCCGATGAAGAAATGATTGCCGGTTATAAGGCAATCCGTGATATCGACCCCTATCACCCCATCTACATTGACGATTCTCCCGCAGGTTCCTACTCCTGGCTCTTTAAGTTCTGTGACATTTTCGAATGTGACTATTATGCAGGTTCTCCCTCCAACATGTCCAATGTTATGGATCAGGTACAGGAAGCTTCCAAGGGCAGAAAGCCTTACTCCGTTCTGCTCCAGTTCTTCCAGCAGCAAAATTACTTCCCGTCCATAGACCAACTCCGTCATATGACATACCAGTCTCTCTTCTCCGGCGCATATGGTTTCTCTTACCATACCTTCGGTGTTGACGGTACTGACGGTGTTACAGAAATCGGTCTTAACCTCCCCGAATTTAAGGACCTCGTTGAAAAATGGGCACCCTGGGAAAAGGATTTTGCTGTCGGCTGCTTTGTAACAGGTACATATAAGTTTGTAAACTACGGCAAAACAGATGACTACATCTGGGGTACATTTACAGATGGCAAGGACCTTTATGCCATTACCTTAAACCGTTCTAAGGATAAGACCACCCACGTGGACGTTCCCCTTTCTGACGGTGCAGGTATCTTAAAGGTTGGCGCTTATACTGCGACTGCAGTAGCAGGCAAAACCGGCACTGTAACAGGTGACGGTACACTTTCTCTTGACCTCGCTCCCTGGGAAGCATCTGTCTGGAAGGTTACATCTTCTGCACCCTTGGCAGTAGATCACCTTAAAGATACATCCTTTAACGACATTATCACCTATCCTTGGGCATACAACGCAATTACAACTCTCGAAGAAAAGGGCATTGTAAACCGTGTTTCCGACCAGTGGTACGGCCCCGGCCAGAACATCACCCGTGGTGACTATGCTATGTTCCTCGTTCGCACACTCGGTCTTACCGATGCGGCAGGCGAAAACTTTGTTGACGTTGACCCCACAGCAGAATACGCTAAGGAACTTGCAATCGGTAAGGCTGCCGGCATTATCAATGGCATTGGCGATAACAAGTTTAATCCGAAGGCACAGATTACCCGTCAGGACATGATGACCATGACAAGCCGTGCGCTGAAGCTTGCAGGTGCTGCTGACCTCGGATCCTTCTCCGATGCAGGCCTTATTGCAGACTATGCACAATCCCACGTTTCCGCAATGGTAGCGGACGGCCTCATTAAAGGGAATGCCGACGGCACCATTAACCCGCTCGGCAACACCACAAGAGCTGAAGCTGCAGTTATTATGCAGAGACTTCTCAATAAATAATGAACTTCTTAAAAGCCCCGGAAGTTCCGGGGCTTTTAAACTTTATAAATCACAATAGAATGATGCGAAATCACTAAAAATGAGCGGGGGTAAAATGTGTATAATAATAAGTATAACAATAAAAAGGAGAAAACAATGAAAAATCTTGCTTTATTTCTTGCGTTAACACTTTGTCTCACTCTTTTTGTGCCCTTCTCTGTTTTGGCGGAAGAAGAAATTGACCCTGCAAAGCCAATTAAGATTGAAGCTGAAGTGCTTAAAGACAATCCCGAAAGAACAATCGGGGTTGACAGTTACCAGATTCTTGAGAACACAAGTGCTGAAATGCTTTCCGGCAAGTCGGCGCTTTATAACTGGAATTGGACGAGCCATATGGGGCGCGAAAATACCTATCTCGGTTGCGGCTTCCTTGACAGAAGCACCGATGCCCACTCCGGCGAATATTCTGTTCACATCAATGTCGGAGAAGGGGAACGTTGTAACCTGGGGCCGGTAGGCGTAACCATTCCCGGCGAAACCTACGAAATTTCTGCCTGGTTTAAGAGACTTGGCGGTGGCGGCGATGCCCATATGGAAGTTCGATTCAGCGGTAAAAATAAGGGCAAAGACCAGGCTTATGGCATTGCAAAGATGAGCTTTTCCGATATAAATGAAAAGGACGGCTGGGTGCAGAAAACCGTAAGAGTTGTCGCTCCTCCATTTGCAACCAATGTTTGGGTTGACCTTTGCTTTAGTGGCCCCGGCGAAATTCTTTGGGATGATGTTTCCATGCTTTGCATCACAAATGAAATGCCCAAGCCCGAAATGCCCGATAAGAAGCCTGCGGTATCTAACATAGAAATCATTGACCCCGGCTTTGAAACAGGTATCCCCGGTGAGCCGGTTGATTCCATTCACGGGTGGAATTTCCTTGGTGATGCAGTGCTTTCTGATGCTTATGCACATGAAGGCGGCATTAGCGTTGAACTGAAAACGGTGGACGGTGGTTCGGATGCTATGGGTATCCGTTATCTTACAAACCTTGAAGAGGGTGCAACATATCAGGTTTCCTCTTGGCTGATGAATCCTACCGAACTGAAAATTGATATGGGGTACTGGATGCACTGGTGTTCTGAGCCTAATTATACTGCGGATGCCACAAAGCAGCTCGGACAGGAAAAACCCCGTTGGAATATTGAACCTAACAGGACGTGGGTAGAATACCGTGCAGACTTTGAAGTTCCAAAGGGTGCAAAGAGCGCCATGCTCTATTTTCGCCATCGCACTACCCCCGGTTCCGTTTATATGGATGATGTTTCTATTTATATGATAAAGCCCCCTGCAGTAGTCCGTGCCAAAACCGATGAGGTGTTCTATTACACCGAATGGGAAACAGGCAAGGTAGAGGTAGAGCCTCTTTATATTATCGGCGATGCATCCCTTACCCGTGCAGAGTTTGAGATAACAAATGAAAGCGGCAAAAAGGTTTTTGATGGCAGCGTTTCTGACCTTTCCACGCCGAAAACTCTTGAATTTCCTACCTCCATTATGGAAGTAAAAGGGGAACAATATAATGTGAATATGAAGGTGTATTGCGAAGGGAATACCCTTTATCAGGAAGAAAACTTCCCCATATTCCGTTATGACAGACCTACCTATCTTGGTGCTGACGGCATTTTTCGTAAAAACGGCAAAGAAATTCCATTTATTATGGGTAACGGTCTCAATATGAATGTTTTGGATAAGCATCCCGAAGAAGGCGGAATTACTGTTGCCCAGCTCATTGCCGACAGCCCGAATCTTGGCTTGGAGCAAAAGGAAAGAATGGATGCATATTATGAACAGGGCATATTTGTTGTGTTAAACTGCTATTCCGGGGGAAAAACAGCAGGCCATCCCGATCAGATTGAGGGAACAAAACGCACGGCGGAAACATTTAAGGACCATCCTGCGCTCCTTGGCTACAAAATTGCCGATGAACCTTACCAGAGGGGAATAAGCGACGAAGAAATGATTGCGGGCTACAAGGCAATCCGTGATATTGACCCCAATCATCCCATTTATACTGACGACTCGCCCTTGGGGTCTTATGAATGGATATTCAGGTACTGCGATATTTTTGAATGTGACTATTACTCCGGCTCACCCTATACACAGACTACGGTTATGGAGGAAGTGCAAAAAGCATCAGGCGGTAAAAAACCTTATGGCATTCTCGTCCAGTTCTTCCAGCAGAACGGCTATTTTCCTGCTTTTGATGAACTTCGTCACATGACGTATCAGGGCTTTTTTGCGGGAGCCTATGGCTATTCTTACCATACTCTTGGTCTTGAGCATACCGATGGTAACACCGTTATCGGCCTTGAAAAGCCGCAGTGGAAGGATGTTCTGGATAAGTGGGCTCCGTGGGAAAAAGACTTTGCACTTTCCTGCTTCGTAACAGGAGAAAATAAGTTTGTAAACTATCAGAAAACAGAAGATTATATCTGGGGCACATTTACGGATGGTACCGACCTTTACGCCATCACCTTAAACCGCACCAAGGATAAGACGGTTCATGTTGATGTTCCCCTTCAGGACGGCACAGGCATCTTAAAGGTTGACGCCTTCACCGCAGAAGCAGTAGCCGGTAAGACCGGTACAGTTTCGGGTAACGGCACCCTTTCTTTGGAACTTGCTCCTTGGGAAGCATCTGTCTGGAAGGTTACATCTTCTGCACCCTTGGCAGTAGATCACCTTAAAGATACATCCTTTAACGACATTATCACCTATCCT
>JAFSCR010000020.1 GCA_017436645.1 Clostridia bacterium
GAATTAGACCTTCTGCAACCATTGCAGAAACGTGTGTCTGTGCGTAGTCTGCGATAAGACCTGCGTCAGAGAAGGATCCGAGGTCAGCCGAGCCTGCAAGTTTTAATGCACGTGAAGTCATAGTCATCATATCCTGACGGGTAATTTGTGCCTCAGGATTAAATTTGTTATCACCGACGCCGTTTATAATGCCGGCAGTTTTTCCAATAGCAAGTTCTTTTGCATATTCGGCATCGGGAGCAACATCCATGAAGTTTTCATTGCCGGATCCTGCGGTGAGACCTAATGTGCGAACGAGGAACATAGCATAATCTCCACGGGTGATATTTTGACCGGGGCCAAACCACGTATCGGAAACACGGTTTGCAATGCCTTTTTCCTCGAGTGTTGCAATGGCATTGTAGGCCCAAGGGTAATTGATAATATCATTAAAACTTGTGCTTCTGATATGAGATGTATTAATGGGTGCAGAAGGCGTTACCTTCCAGACAACGGCTTCATAAGGCTCTACGGAAACAGAAAGCGTACCCGTGCCGGATGCAGTCTTTTTATCACCCGTCATAGTTTCAGCCGTAAATGCATCCACCTTTACGGTACCCATACCGTCCCGGAGGGGAATCTCTGCTGTATTTACAACCTTGATGTCACGGTTTAAGACTATGGCATAAATATCCTTGCCGTCCGTATAGGTTGCCCACATTACGTCTTCTGTTTTCTGATAATTTAAAAACTTATATTCACCCGTTACGAAACAGCCATACATAAAGTCGCGTTCCCACTTTGCCCATTTTTCAACAATATCTTTCCACTCAGGTCTTGACATATAAACCGTGTTATTACCGCCGTGGGTGTCAATGCCTAAAGAATGGAATGTGTAGCCGAAGGCACCGGAGAAGAAGGACTGATAGGTCATGTGGCGAAGCTGATCCATTGTGGGCAGATATCCGTTCATGGGGAAAGCCTGAAGAACAATAGAGAAGGGCTTTTTCCCTTTGGATGCTGCCATCGCCTTATCCATAACATCGGAAATAATTCTGCCTGCATCCGCATTTGCGCCGCCGTAATAGTCGATATCTAAAATATCGGTGAATTTAAACATCCATTCATAACCACCGGGAGGGGAATCAGGAAAATAAACCGGGTGGTTCGGATCAATGTTACGAACTGTAGTGTAAGCCGTAATCATTTCTTCTTCATCCGTCAGCTTCTGGTAAGGCTCGTCATGGATTTTCCAGCCAAACAGAGCAGGATGGTCCTTAAATTCCGTTACAAGATCTATTGTACTCTCCAGCTGATCGGGATGACCCCCTGATTTTGTGCCGGAATAAAGATTCAAAAGACAGAACAGGCCCTGTTCATATGCCATATCCATTTTCTGTGCGGTAGTAAGGCGGGAATCGTCCGCCAGAATCTGCACAATTTTTACACCGCCGGATTCGGGATGAAAATCAAGATACTCGGAACGAATGCCTGCGCCAAAAGTAAACTCATATTCCTTCCCATTTTTACGAAAAACGCCATCGGCACCAAGATATGTGGGACGGTCATACCGATAGACGGGGGATTTCTCATCCTGAATCAGCGCACCAGAAGGGTCGTAAACCCGAATTCTGATGTGATACCGCTGTCCCTTTTCCTTCATCCATTCGGTGCGGAAAGAATACGTTTTCTTTTCTCCAAGACCCACAATGGTTTCTTTATGTGTTTCTGAGCCGTCAAGTTCAACAAAGGAAATTTCTGCCTTGCTGTTTGCAGGATCAGCCATAACATACGGTTCAATGGCAAGTTCCCCTTTTGGCCATTCGGTGTAATAGAAAATTTCATCCGTTTCTGCTTTTACCGCATAAGGGGCTTTTACCATATAAAGAGAAACATCATCTAAAAATACAGGGCCGGGGCTGAGTCTGTGACGGAAGTCAAGAAGAACGGACCTCGCATCATCGGGAGGCGTAAACTCAGCAATGTACTTTATCCAGTGCAGGCTTTTACGCATAGTCCATCTCGGCTTTTCCTGACCGAGCTGACTTGCTACATCTGCCCAATCATAATAGTCTTTGGAAGAATAATAAATCCAGAAGCCCATATCAAGTGCATCTTCACCGGGTGTTAAAACCCAGGCGGAAAGCTGATATGTGGCACCCTTTTTAAGGCCGGATACTGTAATTGTGGCTTCGCTGTCCGCAACGCCGCTTTCATTATGAAGGGCAAGGCTGTATTTGCCGCTGTGGGCCTCCTCGTCCGAAACATGGGCGTTTTTGAAAAGCTCCCATCCTTTTGCGCCTTCCTCAAAGCTTGCGTCATTTATCGTAAGCGTTTCAAGGGAAGGTTTTTCATCGGGCATTTCGGGTTTCGGCATTTCATTCGTAATATGCAAAAGGGATACATCATCCCAGATTACTTCACCGGGGCCTTTATATCTTAGAGAAACAGAAACTTTTTGTGCATGTTCGGGTGCAACGAAACGAATTGCCTTTTGAACCCATCCATCCTCTGCTTTAACTGTGTTAAAGTTCATTTTCGGTCTGTCAAAAGAATAGGTTGCGCCTTTTTCCGTAGTGGAAAAAATAAGATGTACATCGCCGCCAAATCCGCCGGAAATGCGCTTAAACCAAACAGAGCATTCGTATGTTTCTCCGGGCTTTATATCCACGCCTGCGAGCGTGTCAATATACTGATTTTCTTCTGCTCTTACTTTAATAGCATAGTCACCGGTATGGGCATCAGTTGTGTGCTCAGTAAGTTCATCACCTAAAATTGTATTCGCAGCGCCCTTATGGGAAGTAAAGGCCCATGACAAAATCTTTGTGGGCGTCTGCAAAAATTCAAAGCTTGTATTAGATAAAACTTCGTAGCAATCGAGCCCCTCTGTTCTTTCGGGAACTTCCGAAAGCACCTCATAGGTGACATGGACCGAATCGGCGCTTACCGCAAAAGGTGCCATAAAACTAAAACAAAGTGCCAAAACAAGAAGTAACGATATTCTTTTCATAACAAGCCTCCTTTTCTGTAAATTAAATATAGCACAAAAAAGAATAAAAACACAATAGCAGAATTATACCTATAGTTGTCATTTTCAAACTTATAAAAAAACACGCCTCTTTTTGAGGCGTGTTTTGATACCCATATTATTTCGCTAAAATTCTCTGCATAATCACTGCAGCTTCCGCTCTTGTGGTGTTGCCTAAGGGGTTAATGGTGCCGTCGGCATTGCCGCGAATTAGACCTTCTGCAACCATTGCAGAAACGTGTGTCTGTGCGTAGTCTGCGATAAGACCTGCGTCAGAGAAGGATCCGAGGTCAGCCGAGCCTGCAAGAGATAAGGCACGGCTCGTCATGGTCATCATATCCTGACGGGTAATCTGTGCCGTGGGATTAAACTTGTTGTCGCCTACGCCGTTTATAATGCCAGCCGCTTTTCCGATTGCAAGTTCCTTGGCGTACTCAGCATTCGGGTCAACGTCTGCGAAGTTTTCGCCTTCGCCGTCAGTTAATCCTAATGTGCGAACGAGGAACATCGCATAGTCACCACGGGTAATGTTTTGGCCGGGGCCGTACCATACATCGGAAACGCGGTTCACAATGCCCTTTTCTTCAAGGGTTGTGATAGCATTGTACGCCCAGGGGTAATCGATGATGTCATTAAAAGATGTTGTTTTGAGGTGGTCCGCCGCAAAAGGCGCGGAAGGTGTTACCTTCCAGACGGAAGCTTCCCAGGGGGCAAGGTCCACGGAAAGTGTGCCGTTGCCGCTTACTGTTCTGGTGGTATCCCCCGTCATTGCAACAGCGGAATAATCGCCTATCTTTAAAATGCCCGTACCATCGGCAAGAGGTACATCCACGTGGCAAGAAATATCCTTGGATCGGTTTAGTGTGATGGCGTAAAGGTCTGTGCCATCTGTAAAGGTACCCCAGATATATGCTTCCGTTTTCTGGTAGTTTACAAACTTATACTGATTTTTTACAAAGCAGCCGACGGCAAAATCCAGTTCCCAGGGTGCCCAATTTTCAGCAAGTTCTTTCCACTGGGGTCTGTCTATACTTTCAATTTTATTGCCGTCCGTTCCGTCAACGCCGAAGGTGTGATAGGAATTTGTGTACCCGCCGGCAAAGAAGGACTGATACGTCATAGATCGGAGATGGTCAGCTTCCGGGAAATAGCCGTTCTGCTGGAAAAACTGGAGAAGAACGCCGAAGGGCTTTCTGCCCTTGGAAGCCGCCTGCACCATTTCCACAATTTCCGTCATCTTATAGGGAGAACCGGCGTAATAGTCCGTTTCGAAAATGTCACAGAACTTAAACATCCATTCGTAACCGCCTGTGGGGGAATCGTCAATATAGATGGGATGATGGGGGTCGATATCGCGGATGGTTTTATAAGCCAGAATCATTTCCTCATCGGAAATGCCCTTCTGATAGGGTTCGTCCATAAGCTTATAGCCGAGAAGTGCCGGATGGTCTTTCAGCTGATTTACGTAAATTTTTGCAGAATCAATATAATCGGGATGGCCTGCCGTGATTTTGCCGGAATATATGTTTAAAACAACAAACATGCCCTGTGCATAATAAGCATCCATTCTTTCTTCAAGTTCAAATCCAAGCTTCGGGTTATCGGCAATAAGCTGGGCAACTGTGATGCCGCTCTTTTCGGGATGGCGCTCAATACGGTTCATATTCAGGCCGTTTGCCATACTGAAGTGGATTTCCTTGCCGTTTTTACGGAAAATACCGTCTGCGCCAAGATAGGTGGGTCTGTCATAACGGAATACGGGAAGATTTTCTTCCTGCTGCAGCGTGCCGTCAGCACCATAAACTTTAACATTAATATTATGGCGTTCGCCCTTTACGGTCATAACAGATGTGGGGAATTCAAACTCTCTCGGACCGGAAAGGTCGGAAAAGCTGCCTTCATAAACCTTTTTACCGCTTTCATTCGTCATAACGAACTCTGCACGGGCACCTTTGGGGTCACCCATAAGGTATGTAGGGTTAATCGTAACCACACCGGTTTTCCATTCCGTATAATAGAAGATTTCATCGGTTTCTATTTTTGCGGCTGCCGGCGGCTTTACCATATAGATTTCAACGTCATCCATAAAGATAGAGCCGGGGGCGATGCGGTGGCGGAAATAGAGCATTGCACTCTTTGTACCCTGCGGAACGGTAAATTCTGCTCTGTATTCCACAAAGTTCATATTGGGTTCCACCTTCCATCTCGGTTTTTCCTGCCCGAGCTGTTTTGTGGGGTCTGTGGTATATGTTTCCTCTGTGCACCAGTGCATCCAGTACCCAACGTCAATTTTCAGCTGGGTGGGGTTCATAAGCCAGGAGGAAACCTGATAGGTTGCCCCTTCTTCAAGGCCGGTAAGATAACGGATGCCGATAGCATCTTTGCCGCCGTCTACTACATAAAGGTCACAGCTCTTTGTGCCTGTGTGGGCATATTTATCGGAAATTCTCGGGGTGCCGACAACGCTGTCCCAGCCGGGGATGGTGTCAATCAGCTGACCTACGGTGCCGTTTTCAAAGCTTGCATCTTCGATTTCAACTTTTTTAATCGCAGGCTTTTTCTCGGGCATTTCGGGGGTAGGCATTACATCGGTAATGCAGCGAAGGGAAACATCATCAATAAGTACCTCCCCGGGGCCGTCCAGACGGATACCGACAGAGAGCTTCTGTGCATAAGGGGGTGCCACAAAGGTCAGGCCGCCTCTTACCCAACCATCGTTTGCGGTAGAGTCATTCAAAGCAGCGGAAAGTCTGCCGTAATTTTGTGCCACGCCCTTGTTCTTACCGCTGATTGTTCCCTGCAGACGAAGTTTGCCGCCTTCTTTCAGGCGCTTATACCAGATGGTGAATTCATACGTTTCGCCTTCTTTAATTTCAACCGTATCCGGGCCAAGGCTTATATACTGCTTTTCTTCACAATTCAAATGAACAGACTGTGCTTCCGAATGTGCATCGGAGGAAATATCCACAAAGCCGCAGCCGAGATATGTATTATCGCGGCCGATGTGGCTCGTCCAGCTCCAGCCATAAATCTTTTTGCCGCCGTCGGACAAAAGCTCGGCACTTGTGTTTTGGAAAAGCTCGTAAGAGTCAAGGCCGGTGGTTCTTTCGGGGAATTCTGTCATAACGGATTGTTCGGGCTTGAAGGTTTCAGCTTTTACTTCTTCTTCAGCCAGTGCCGCATAAGGTGCCAAAAGACCAAGGCACAGTACGAGTGCGAGAAACAGTGCAATTTTTTTCATAATCTTAACCTCACTTTCTGTTTACAGTATACCACATACCACTTTTTGAAAACCATACAAAACAAACTTATTTTTGTTATTTTCAAACATATTTATTATACCACACTTCCACGCCCTCGCTCGTTTTATTGTGATGTATCTCATTTTATAGTGATATCATTTTGTGGATATATAATTCTATTGTGATTTGCATTCGCAGATAAATATCTTATTTTGGTGTTTTTTTATAGGTTTATTGTGATGTTATTAATTTTCATTATTTTATATTTTTTTAAAAATTATTTCTAGACGTGTTATCAAAAAAGGGACTGCAACTAAAATTACAGCCCCCGTTTTCAGGATAGTTTCGTCATTTTCTCCGTGAGGATTTTAAATATATTGGTAGATGCGGAAACCTGCATCATAAGGTCGTTTATTCTTTCGGGATTTTCCGTTTCATTATACAAAATGGGGTCTGCCACCGCACGGACGTGCTCGGTGACGTACCTGTACGCCTTTCGCTGATTGAGTACAAAAGAATCGTAGGTTTTCTGCACTTCTTCCTCAGGCATATTTGCCGGAATAATTTTCTGAATGGTTGCCATATCCAGCGTCTGCTTTAAGGTGTAAATAATACAAAAACGGAAGTAATTTTGACAAAAAATGTGCAAAAAGGGACGAGTGTAACTATCACTCGTCCCTTTGAAAAGACAGATTATTTATTTAAAAGTCTCTGCATAATCACTGCAGCTTCAGCTCTTTTGGTGTTGCCGAGAGGGTTAATGGTGCCGTCGGCATTACCTTTGATAAGGCCTTCTGCAACCATAGCTGCAACGTGGCTTTGTGCATAGTCTGCAATGATGCCGGAATCTGCAAAGGCAGAAAGGTCAGCGGCGCCTGCAAGTTTCAATGCACGGCTTGTCATAGTCATCATATCCTGACGGGAAATCGCGGCTTCGGGGTTAAACTTATTATCCCCTACGCCGTTTATAATGCCGGCAGTTTTTCCAATAGCAAGTTCTTTTGCATATTCTGCATCGGGGTCAACGTCTGCGAAGTTATCGCCTGCGCCTTCGGTTAAACCTAATGTGCGAACGAGGAACATTGCATAGTCACCACGGGTAATATTCTCTGCGGGACCGTACCAGTTTTCGGAAATGCGGTTTACAATGCCCTTTTCCTCAAGGGTTGCAACGGCGTTATATGCCCAGCTGTAAGGAAGCATATCTCTGAACTTCGTGGCTTTCAGGCCGGAAGTATCCAAGGGTGTATTCGGTGTGATTTTCCAGACAGATGCTTCAAGCGGCGTAAGATTAAGCGTCAGGGTGCCGGAGCCGGACAGTTTCATTTCCTCGCCCGTCATTCTCACCGCATCGAAACCTTCAACTGAAATTAAGCCTGCACCATCAACGAGAGGGATTTCCGCAGTGGTGGGGGTGGCTTTATTGCGGTTTAAACAAATGGCATATATATCCTTATCATCTGTAAACGTAGCCCAAATCACATCATTGGTTTTTTTGTAATCCAGAAGTTTATTTTTCCCGTTTACAAAACAGTCAAACATAAACTGGCGTTCCCACGGTGCCCACTTATTGACAACGTCCTGCCAGACAGGCCATTCAATCATAGGCGTTTTATCTACGTGCTCAGAGTGTGTACCTAAAGAGTAGAAGAAATAGCCGGATGCGCCGGAGAATAATGTCTGATATACCTGGTGACGAAGTTCGTCAACTGTGGGAAGAATTCCACCATATTCAAAGAACTGCAGAAGAATGGAAAACGGTTTTCTGCCCTTAGACGCCTTGCTTGCAATATCAAAAAGCTCCGTAAACAGTCTGCCGGAATTCGCGTTTGAGCCGCCGTAATAATCTATATCCAGAATATCACAAAAACGGAAAAGGAATGCATATCCGCCGGAAGGTGAATCGTCTATGTATACAGGATGATGGGGGTCAATGCTTCGGATGGTTTCATATGCAAGCATTAATTCCTCGGCAGAGTTCCCCTTCTGATAGGGTTCGTCCTGCACTTTCCAGCCAAAAAGTGCAGGATGGTCTTTATATGCTTCGACCATTTTCTTTGTGGTTTCGATCATATCCGGATGTCCTGCGCTCTTTTTACCCGAATAAATATTTAAAAGAACAAACATACCTTGTTCATATGCCATATTCATTCTCTCAGGCAGAGGATCTGCCCCCGGCGGAGAAATGAGCTGCAAGACGGTTACGCCGCCTTTTTCGGGATTTTTCTTGATAATATGGGTATTTCCGTAATATGCACCGGTAAGGTTTACTTCCTTGCCGTTTTTGCGGAAAGTACCGTCTGCACTGAGGTACGTGGGTCTGTCAACCCGATAAACGGGGAACTCTTCATTCTGAATTTCTGTGCCGTCAGCGCCGAACACTTTCAGGCGGATGTGATGGCGTTTCACTTTTTCTTCCATCCATTCGGTACGGAAAACATAGTTTACGCCCTTTGATAAATCTTTCAGCGTTTCTTTATGTGTTTCGGTACCATCCGGCATAATGAGTGAAATCTCAGCGGAAGCATTTTCAGGTGCTTCGAGTGATGCAGGGGAACCGGAAAGGACACCCTCCTCCCATTCGCTGTAATAAAAAACTTCGTCGGTATCAGCATCAATGGGCTTGGGTTTTTTTACAAGGCGAATCTGAAAGTCGTCTATGTAAAGCGTGCTGGGGTGTGTTCTGTTGCGAAGAGAAATGTGTGCGCTCTTTGCATTTTCGGGGGGGACAAATTCGCCGCTGTACCATACCCATTCGCCTACAACTTCCGGTGTAAATCCGCGAATGGATTTATCAATACCAACATGAGAAGTAACATCTGCCCAATCATAATGGTCCAGCGAAGTATAATAAATCCAGAAGCCGAAGTCTATCCCGTCGGCATTGGGTGTATAAAGCCAAGCGGAAATTTCATAGGTGGCACCCTTTATAAGGCCTTGGACCGTTTGCATGGCCTGGGCATCTTTGCTATCTGCGGTATTGCTTAAATCAAGAGAAGAATTGCCGCCATGTTTTAGCGCATCTGTAATGTGCGTCAAGCCATGGATTTCCGGATAGCCTACCGGCAGGCCGTTTTCATCGGCGACTTCAAAGTCACCGTTTACAACGGGCAGGAATTCGCCTTCTTTTGTTACCACTTCCTCAGCAGAAGCCGGAAACGAAAACATAAGGCCCAAACAAAGTGTAAATACCAAAAATAAAGATAATTTTCTCAAACTAACGCCTCCTCTATTGTTTGCTATCTATATTTTAACAGAATTTAGCTGTGATTGCAATGATTTTTCATGAAAAATAAGATTAAAAACGCTTTTCTTTTGCAAAGCATCTGTTGTTTCAGCTAAATACAAAAAGGCACGGACATAATCGTCCGTGCCTTTTGGGCTAAAAAAGCTTATTTGTTTAAAAGTCTCTGCATAATCACTGCAGCTTCGGCTCTTGTGGTGTTGCCGAGCGGGTTAATGGTGCCGTCGGCATTACCTTTAATGAGGCCTTCTGCAACCATAGCTGCAACGTGGCTTTGTGCATAGTCTGCAATGATGCCGGAATCTGCAAAGGCAGAAAGGTCAGCCGCACCTGCAAGTTTCAGTGCACGGCTCGTCATAGTCATCATGTCCTGACGGGTAATCTGTGCCGTAGGATTGAACTTATTGTCGCCTACGCCATTGATGATGCCTGCAGCACGACCGATTGCAAGTTCCTTGGCGTATTCTGCTGTGGGGTCAACGTCAACGAAGTTTTCGCCCGCCGCATCGGTAAGACCAAGCGTGCGGACGAGGAACATTGCATAGTCACCACGGGTGATGTTTCTTCCGGGGCCGTACCACTCTTCAGAAATGCGGTTTACGATGCCTTTTTCCTCAAGTGTTGCAATAGCATTGTATGCCCAGGGGTAGCTGATAATGTCGTTAAAGTTCGAAGCTTTAAACTGACCAAGGTTTACATCTTCTGCAAGCGTAAATTTCCAAACTGCAACTTCAAAGGGCTTAAGTTCCAGTGTGAATGTTCCGTTTCCTGTAACGGGAGCGGCTTTACCGTCCATTTTCTCTGCTGTATAATCACCAACGGAAATGAGCCCTGCAGCATCGGAAAGCGTTACAACGGCAGTATTTGCAATGGCTTTGTCACGGTTTAAGACAACAGCGTATATGTCCTTACCGTCTGTAAAGGTTCCCCACATAACATCGTTTGTTTTCTGATAATTGAGCATGGGGTATTCATTTGTTAGGAAGCACTTCCAGGCAAAGTCGCATTCCCAAGGTGCCCACTTGTCAATAAGTTCCTGGAATTCGGGGCGGTCAACACCGGCACCGGGGCCATCCGTACCGAAAGTATGGTAGGAATAACCGTAAGCGCCGGAGAAGAATGCCTGATATTTTGCATGGCGTGTTTCTTCGTAAGAGGGGAATGTGCCATAATCGGCAAACTGGAGAAGAACATTATAGGGTTTTCTTCCCTTGGATGCCTCCTGCACCTGATCCATTACTTCCGAAATTTGTCTGCCTCCATTGGCACCGGTGGTACCATAATAGTCACATTCGAAAATATCACAGAACTTAAAGAGGAAGTCATAGGAACCTATGGGAGAATCGTCGATATAAACGGGGTGATAGGGGTCAATATCACGGATTGCCTTATAGCCTGCCATCAATTCTTCTGCGGAATTCCCCTTCTGGTACGGTTCATCCTGCAGTTTATATCCGAAAAACGCCGGGTGGTCTTTATAAGTTTCAGCCATTCGTTTTACCTGATCAATCTGGTCCGGATGGCCGCCGCTTTTAGAGCCGGAGTAGCAGTTTAAAAGAACGAACATGCCTCGTTCATAAAAAGCGTTCAATCTTTCTTCTTGCGTAAACCCGAGATTGGGGTTATCGGCATTGAGCTGTACGATGGTAATACCTGTTTTTTCGGCATTCTTATCGATTCTGTTCATGTTCATACCGGAGCCCATCGAAACAGGAATTTCCTTACCGTTTTTACGGAAAATACCGTCAGCGCCAAGATATAAGGGGCGGTCATAACGGTGAACCGGGAAGTTTTCTTCCTGAATAACCGTGCCGGAAGCATCCGTAAGCTTCATGTTAATGGTGTATCTTTCACCTTTTTCAGCCATAAGGCTTGTGGGGAATTCGTAAGAGAAAGCCTCTGTAATACCCTTAAAGGATTTCTGGTCTAAGGTTTCGCCTTTAAGACCTATGAAAGTAAACGTTGCGGTAGTATTTTCGGGATCCATAACATAGGTGGGCGTAACTTCTACATAGCCCTTATCCCATTCGGTGTAGTAGAAAACCCAGTCCGTATCTGCTTTTACAGCTGCCGGGGCTTTAACCATATTAATTTCCACGTCATCCATAAAGATGGAGCCGGGGCAAAGTCTATGACGGAAATAGAGCATTGCACTCTTTGCGCCTTGCGGTACAACAAATTCTGCAACGTATTCCTGCCACTGGAGGGATTTCTTTATCTGCCAGCGGGGCTTTTCCTGCCCGAGCTGTGCGGCGGCCTCATGGGAATATTCGGGCATAGAACACCAGTGCATCCAGTAACCAAGGTCAATGGAAAGCTCGGAAGGGTTCATAAGCCAGGAGGAAACCTGGTAAGTTGCGCCTTCTTCAAGACCTTTCAGGTACATAATACCGATAGCGTCTTTGGAGCCGTCTTCTGTTTTCAGCTCAACGCTCTTTGTGCCGGTATGGGCATACTGATCGGAAATTCTTGCATCACCGATGGTTTCATCCCACTGGGGAACGGTGTGAATTTCTGCGCCTACCGTAGCATTTTCAAAGCTGGGGTCTTCGGTGATTAAAGACTTGATTGCCGGTAATTTATCGGGCATTTCGGGCTTGGGCATTTCGTTTGTGATGCAGAGAAGCTCAACGTCATCATAGAGGATTTCGCCGGGGCCGTTAAAGCGGATATCAACCCACAGGCTGGAAGAATATTCCGGTGCCGTAAAGCGGATATACTTCTGCACCCAGCCGTCTGCCACTTCAGAAGCTAATCTGATCTTCGGAATGGTATAGTTTTGGGCAACGCCTGCATTTCTGCCGGAGAAGCGAAGCTCAACTCTTGCATCGCCGCCTTCCTGCAGGCGCTTATACCAGATGGAGAGTTCGTAGGTTTCGCCGGCCTTTACGGCAGGGTTCGGACCAACGTCACAGCGCTGACCGTCTCCAACAGTAATGTGAACGGCCTTTTCACCGGAGTGGGCGTCGCTACTCATGTCAATAAAGCCACAACCGAGGTATGTGTTGTCACGGCCGGCGTGACTCGTCCAGCTCCAGTTGTAGATGGATTTTCCACCGTCTGAAAGCATTTCGACGCTTGTGTTTTCGTTTACTGCATAGCAGTCAAGGCCGGTGGTTCTTTGGGGGATTTCTGTCAGCTCTTCGTACGTTGTGTCATAGGTTTCGGCAGCCATTGCGGAAAGCGGTGCCACAAGACCTATGCAAAGCACGAGAGAGAGAAACAGCGCCAGTTTTTTCATTTTTTTGCCTCCTTTTTATTGCCAGTATATACTACTGTATGTTGTACCTTCATTTTACGGACTATTTTCTTTTTTTTCTCGCCTTATCGTGATATCGTACAATTGTATTGTGATGCCCTTTTGTGACTTTTCATTGTATTGTGATGTCGGGGTGTTGAAAACACTTAAATTTTGGCTTTTTTATAAAATTATATTGTGACATTTTATTTTTCTGTATTTTTTCCTTTTTCGAAAAAAATTTTGCCCCCGTTGCAAAATTACAACGGGGGCAAAAATATTCTTAATCATTATTTAGCTAAAAGTCTCTGCATAATCACTGCAGCTTCAGCTCTTGTGGTGTTGCCGAGCGGGTTAATGGTGCCGTCGGCATTACCTTTGATAAGGCCTTCTGCAACCATAGCTGCAACGTGGCTTTGTGCATAGTCTGCAATGATGCCGGAATCGGAGAAGGCAGAAAGGTCAGCAGCACCTGCAAGTTTCAGTGCACGGCTTGTCATGGTCATCATGTCCTGACGGGTAATCTGTGCCGTGGGATTAAACTTGTTGTCGCCTACACCGTTAATGATGCCTGCGGCTTTGCCGACAGCAAGTTCCTTAGCGTATTCTGCTGTGGGGTCAACGTCAACGAAGTTTTCGCCTGCCGCATCGGTAAGACCGAGGGTGCGAACGAGGAACATAGCATAGTCACCACGGGTGATGTTCTGGCCGGGGCCGTACC
>JAFSCR010000004.1 GCA_017436645.1 Clostridia bacterium
GCAACGCCTTCACGAACATCGTCAGCACCGAAGCAGCGAACCTTTGCACGTTCACCGTCAGAGTATGCTTTTTCGTAAACAATCTTCAGTTCGCCTGTGTAGTAATCAAATTCAGTTTCTACATAGGTAAAGCCGTTAATTCTGGAAATAATCTGGGCAGCATCTTTGCCGAGACCGTTGAGGATAACCTGAAGGGGTTCTTTTCTTACTTTGTTAGCAGATTTTGCAATACCGATTGCGCCTTCTGCAGCAGCAAAGGATTCGTGACCTGCGAGGAATGCAAAGCACTTGGTTTCGTCACGAAGAAGCATGGCACCGAGGTTACCATGGCCGAGACCTACTTTTCTGTCATCAGCAACGGAGCCGGGGATACAGAAGGACTGGAGGCCTTCGCCGAGGATTTCGGCAGCTTCACTTGCGTTTTTGTAGCCTTTCTTAATTGCGATTGCAGCGCCTACAATGTAAGCCCAGCAAGCATTTTCAAAGCAGATGGGCTGAATCTGCTTTACGATATTGTATACGTCCAGACCCTTTTCGTCACAGATTTTCTTGGCATCTTCAATAGAAGCGATGCCGTATTTTCCGAGTGCAGCATTGATCTGGTCAATTCTTCTTTCATAGCTTTCAAATAAAGGCATAACTTTTCTCCTTTCTACTTACTGTTCACGGGGATTGATGACCTTTGCAGCATCATCAAATCTGCCGTACTGACCGGAAGCTTTTTCAAGTGCTTCGTTGGCATCTGTGCCCTTGGCAATCATATCCATCATTTTGCCGAGATGAACGAACTTGTAGCCGATGATGTGGTCTTCTTTGTCGAGGGCAATCTTTGTGATATAGCCTTCTGCAAGTTCCAGATAGCGGGGGCCTTTTTCCTTTGTGGAGAAAACAGTACCAATCTGGCTGCGGAGACCCTTACCAAGGTCTTCAAGGCCTGCACCGATGGGGAGACCGTCTTCAGAGAAAGCAGTCTGTGTTCTGCCGTAAACAATCTGCAGGAAAAGTTCGCGCATAGCGGTGTTGATCGCATCACAAACAAGGTCACTGTTGAGTGCTTCTAAAAGTGTTTTGCCTGTGAGAATTTCAGAAGCCATAGCGGCAGAGTGGGTCATACCGGAGCAGCCGCAAGTTTCGATTAAAGCTTCTTCAATTACACCTTTTTTAACATTGAGGGTTAATTTACACATACCCTGCTGCGGGGCGCACCAGCCGATACCGTGGGTAAGACCGGAGATATCGCTGATTTCCTTAACTTTCACCCATTTTCCTTCTTCGGGAATGGGAGCAGGACCGTGGCAAACGCCTTTTGCCACGCACTGCATCTGTTGCACCTCGTGGGAAAATTTCATAGTAGTATCCTTCCTTCCAAATGAATTTGTGATTATTTTATCATTTTTAGCGCTATAAATCAAGCCTTATTTTCATAAAACCGCAAATTTTTTCAAATTATTTCGTTTTCCGCCCTCTGCCCCTTCCCTGTGCCTGTTTCCTGCCCTTTTTTCCATATTATAATTATGGTATGCTGTTTAGATGAAAGGAGGTGAAAACCATGCGAAAAAAAGTTGCCGACAAAAAGGAGGTGCAGGCGTTCCTGACCAAAATACTCAGGGATGAGGCGGCAGACGTGAAAGACAGGCTGAAGGTATCGGAATGTCTTTTAAAGCTTGCGGATGAAGATGAGGAAAAGAGCACGGGAAGTCTGGACGTGAAAATACGGATGGTGGAATAAGATGGACTACACACTTTCCGTCACGAAAAAGCAAGCGGCATTCATTCATGCCGAGGCGGACGAGGTCCTCTACGGCGGTGCTGCAGGCGGCGGCAAATCCTACGGGCAGGTGGTGGATGCTTTTCTCTATGCCGTAAGGTACCCCAAAAGTCGCCAGCTCCTTCTCCGTTCTTCCTTTCCGGCTTTAGAGCGTTCCCTGATTATGACGGCCCTTGAAATTATTCCCGCATCCCTTTATAAGTACAAAAGTTCCAAACATAAAATGCGGTTTTTTAACGGGTCTATCCTCGAATTCGGGTTTCTTTCCCACGATGCGGATGTCGTTATGTACCAGTCGGCGGAATATGACGTAATCCGCTTTGACGAGCTGACCCATTTTACGGAATATCAGTATTTATATATGCTCAGCCGTCTCCGTGGCACAAGCGGATACCCCAAAAGAATGAAGAGCACCACAAACCCGGGTTCCAGAGGCCACGGCTGGGTGAAAGAACGGTTTATAAACCCTGCCCCGCCTAATACAGTGTTCGGGACAGAGCAAACACGCCTTTTTATCCCTGCAAGGGTGGAAGAAAACAAATTTCTCATGGAAAAGGATGCCGCCTATCTCTCCCGTCTTATGCTCCTGCCTGAAAATGAAAAGAAAGCGCTTTTATATGGGGACTGGGACATCTTTGAAGGCCAGTTCTTCGGTGAATTCTCAAGAGAAAAGCACGTAATCACGCCGGAAGAAATCCCGTCTTACCATAAGCGTTTCCGCTCCCTCGACTACGGCCTTGACATGACCGCCTGCTACTGGTGGTCTGCCGATACGGAAGGGAATCTCACCTGCTACCGTGAGCTTTACAAAAGCGGCCTTACCCTCTCGGAGGCGGCAAAGGAAATTGTGGAGATGACGCCCAAAGACGAAAAAATCACCTACACGGTTGCCTCCCCCGATTTATGGAACAGACGGCAGGATACGGGAAAAAGCGGCATTGAAATTATGGCAGCCGAGGGCCTTACGGGACTTATCCGTGCTGATAACCGAAGAGTGCCGGGGTGGCGTGTACTCAGGGAATATTTAAGAGGAAACAAAATACGGATTTTTGCAAATTGTGTAAATCTCATCCGCACTTTGCCTTCTCTCCTTTATGATGCACGTTCCCCTGAGGATGCGTCGGATGCGCCCCACGAAATTACCCATGCGCCGGAATCGGTGCGGTATGCCGTTATGAGTCGGCCGCCTCTGCCCACCGTAAAAACACAAAAAGCAGGCCGGTTTACGCCCGGGGAGTTGCAGGATTTTAAGGAAGAGAATACGATAACCATTAAAAAAAGAAAGTGAGGTATTATGGCAGAATTTATAATTGAACAAAATTTAGACGGTTTTTCGGATGACAAAGATGCACTTTCGGAGGCCGTTGTGAAAATGCAAAAAAGCCTTTCATGGCTTCTTGCACATCTGGACAGCCGAAATGTGCAGTCTATTAATACGAATCTTACGGAAGTAAAAAGCGAGGACGGTGCCACAAGAATTGACGGGGCGCTTCTCCGCATGCTGGATGCCAAAGGACGGCTCCGTGCCCTTTTCGGGAAAGACGATGCAGGAAATTTTATATTTGAAATTTACGATAAAAAAGGAAACACCGCCATTCATCTTGACGAGGACGGCAGTGCTGTTTTTTCGGGGAATATAGAAGGTGCAAATATTAAAGGTGCCAACATTGAAGGCAGTAACATCCGTGTGGCGCCCAATGAATACAGGGATTACATCACCCTTGAAAATGACGGGGTTAACGATATTTTGGGTCTTTACTACGGCGGCGCAAGGGTTGGCGGCATGCGGCTACTCGATGCAGGCGCTTTTGAAATTTTCGGCAATAAAATTTCTATCGGCTCATCTTCAGGCACCGTTTCCATTCAAAGCGGTGCCAGCGGAACATTTACGGCAGGCGACAAAACCGTAACGGTGGAAAAAGGCGTAATTACGTCAATTTTGTAATTATTTGTAAAATTTTTCCAGTTTTTTGTCAAAAACTATTGCATTTTGAAAAAAAGCGTGCTACAATAAGGATACCACACACAAAAATTAATATTTATAAACCTACATGTTTATTTTTGTCGCTCAGTGTGTACGCTATTTTGGTAAAAGCGTACACTCTGGCTTTCATGCTGAGCGTATAAGCTGTAGGTGTGTTAATTTTAAGTGTGTGGTAACCTTAAAGGTCAGAGTCCCTGCGTTTTTCGGTGCACCTCTGAAAAGGGGTGCACTTTTTTATTGCGCAGGAAATGAAAGGAGCCACACAAAATGCAAACACTTGGTATTATCAGAAAAGCAGATAACGTCGGCAGACTCGTTTTGCCGAAAACCTTCCGGGATAAGCTCGGTCTTGACAAAGACACAAACCTCGAAATCACCTCCGACGGCGAATGCATATTTATCCGCAAAGCTGCCGAAGGATGCATTTTTTGCGGTAAAACGGAAAGAACTTATCTTTTCGATAACAAAAGGATTTGCGAAGGCTGTCTTTCAAAACTGCAAAAATAAGATTTTTTAAAGAAGGCTGTTGCAATTTCTCCCATGATGTGGTATACTCATTTTTAGAAATTTGCGGCGCATTTTACCGCAAAACAAATGAAAAGGAGCATTGCCATGATTTGTCAAAACTGCAAAAGTGAACTGAAAGAAGACGCAAAATTCTGTACCGTATGCGGAAAGCCCGCAGATTACGTTGCTCCCGCACCTCAGGTGCAAGAGCCTGCACCTGCACCCCAGGCAGCACCCGCACCCCAGGCTGCACCCCAGTACCAGCAGGCAGCACCGCAAGCCCCGTATCAGCAGGCACCCGTATATAACAATTACTATGCCGCACCGAAATATCCCGTTTCCATCGGCGGCTGGATTGGCCGTTCCCTTATTCCCATGATTCCCTTTGTGGGCGGTCTCATTTATTTCATTATGCTTTTCATCTGGGCCGGTGATAAATCCAAGGAAGTAAGCTTCAACAACTGGGCAAAGGCACAACTCGTTGTCATGCTCATCGGCGTTGTACTTGCTATTCTTTTTATTGTTATTATTGCCTCAGCATTCGGCAGCATTCCCCAGATGTTAGAAGAAATTCTTTAAAGAACAACTACATAAAAAGCTGTGACCACTCAGGTCACAGCTTTTTTTATATTTATAGAAGTTCAATACCTGCTTCTTTACATTTTTTAACCGTTTCGTCATCCCAGACGGAAACCTGCACCTGCCCTACGTGGGCTTTGCCTAAAATGAGCATACACAGCCTTGACTGGCCAATGCCGCCGCCCATGGTAAGGGGCAGTTTATCATCGAGAAGCAGAGAGTGGAATAAAAATTTTTTTCTGTCTTCACAGCCTGATTTTCGGAGCTGATACTCCAGCGTTTCTTTATCTACACGAATGCCCATGGATGAAATTTCAAAGGCACAGCCTAAAACTTCGTTCCAGCAGAGAATATCGCCGTTTAGCTTCCAGTCATCATAATCGGGTGCACGCCCGTCATGCTTTTCGCCGTTCGATAAAACATCGCCAATCTGCATAAGGAACACAAATTTATGTTCTTTTACAAATGCATTTTCTCTTTCCTTCGGCGTTTTGTCGGGATAAAGACGAAGAAGCTCTTCAGAGGTGATGAATGTAACCTTTCTCGGAATATCGGCCGTAACCGAAGGGTATGCGGCTTTGATTTCATCGAGTGTGTCACACACGGCGCCGTTTATGGCTTCCACCGTTTCTCTTAAATAGCTTTCTGTTCTCTCTTCTTTTGTAATGACCTTTTCCCAGTCCCACTGGTCCACATAGATGGAATGGAGGTTATCCATTTCCTCATCTCGGCGGATGGCGTTCATGTCCGTATAAAGGCCCATGCCCGGTTCAAAACCATATGTATAAAGCGCCATGCGCTTCCATTTTGCAAGAGAGTGTACCACAACCGCATCACGGCCTGTTTCAGGCACATCAAAGCGGACTGCACGTTCCGTACCGTTAAGGTCATCATTAAGACCCGTGGAGGGTTCAACGAAAAGCGGTGCGGTGGCACGGCGGAGATTGAGAGCTTTGGAAAGCTTATCCTCAAAAGACCGCTTAATCATGCCGATGGCAATCTGTGTGTCAAAAAGGCTTAAGGTTTCTTTATATCCTGCAGGAATTATTGTTTTACTCATAGAATCCGTTCCCTTCTAAGCAAGTTTTTGCATAGAAACTATAAAAAATATTATATAAAAAGTCAGTTTTATTGTCAAGGGGTTTCGGAAACTTTTTCCGCCCTTTCCAGAAGGAACATGGCGTAGCCTTCTATCTCGGGGAGCATCACTTCCGTGTAACCGTCCTGATACAAAACGGGAATCGGTGTTTTTTCAGGCAGTCGGTATGCCGCCTTATATTCTCCTCTCACCCATATGCGCCGCCCTTTGGGAAGGACAACGTGGTCTTCAATGACGCACATACTCTGTCCCCGTTTTTCGGGGAAGCTTGTTTTGATATGCAGAAGTTCATAGGTATCCGTCCCCGTAAGGGTCGCCCTCGAAGTGGACGGAAGGTCATTCTTTTTCAGAAGCGGCTCAGGGAGAAACCTCTTTAATATATCCGCCACCAGCTTTTTATGTTCGACATACGAAACCATATTGTAGCTTTCAAAAATACGGAAACAGATGTGGCAAACGCCGTCCTTTTCCGCCACAGCCGCCTGCCCCGTTTTCTTTTCCGGCGGCGTATAGAAATACCCGTGTTTTCCGTCCCAGCGACGGTTAAAATAGGGTTTTATGTAATCCTTTGTTTTATAATCTGACGTCATTAGAATGCCGTGACAATACATGGCGATGGCTCTGCCTTCCTCTTCGTAATACGAGGAATTGCTTTTATCCATGCCATCGAGCGTGATATGCGCCCACGCCGGACATGCAAAGGCGGATTTATCATTTTTAAGCCCTGCCTCGCCGGAGGATATCACCCGACCGCCACCGGCAATATAGGAAGAAAGCTTATTTTTAAGGGTTTCCGTCATATAAAGTGCATCCGGCAAAATCAGAACATTGTATGGCGAAAAATCCATGTCTTCATTGAGAACATCGAATCCATACCCGAGTTCCGAAAGCATTCTTGCCGCACCGGTTACAGAAACATTTCTGCCGAGGCCGCCTCGCATTTCTGTTTTGGTTACAGCCGTTTTGTCATTCAGAATACCAATTTCGGCACGGTACTTTGCCCCGTCCGTATACGGTTCATATTTCTTTATCCGCTTATATATTTCGCCAACGGTTTCATAGAGTTTCGGGTCAAGATTCCCCTTCGGATGGAGATGGTCCCCAATGGATACCTGCACGCCCTGACAAAGGGCATCAAAGCAGTCGTTTTCCATGGAGGCTTTTGTTTTATAGCCGCCAAAATCTCCCCAGCTTTTCTGGAATCTGCCCGTCATATAAATAATTTCATCCCGACACTTTCGCATATAGGCAACCTGCGGACCGAAAAAATCATATCCCCAAGAGCCGCCGGGAAGGCACTCCAGTTCCCCGTGGGTGCTGACTTCTTTCGCTTCGTCCCAATCAAAGGGGACCCCCGTTTGCTGGCATAATTTGCCCTCGGGAACGGTGGCACGAATCATTTTAGCAAATTCTTTGAATTTTTCATAGGCAAAAAAGCGGACGTGATTTTCGTTTTCCGCATCAAGACCTGCCGCAAGCATTTCGGCACGGCACTTTGGGCAATAGCAATAGGGTGCGGGGTTCATACAATCCGCAAAAATACCGTCAATATCATATCTTTCCATCACTTCACGGATGAGAGAAGAAAGATAGGCACGGTATGCATCGTTATTAAAACACATAGGGCGGCTGAAATTGTTCGTTTCAGGGTTGTCGCGAAGGATTCTTCCATCTTTCGTCATTCTGCACCAATCGGGATGGAGAAGCGCCTGCACGTGGTTTATGGCGGTGTTTGTATACCCCACCACACGGATGCCACGTTTTTTGCATTCCCTTACAATATCGCCAAACATATCTCCTTGCATTTCGGGGTACGGTACGCCAATTTTCGTCGGATAATACACGTGGCCGATGTTGCACTGAAAAAACATATTAATCAGCGTAACTTCAGCATGAAAAAGCCGCTCGGCAAAAACCTCGGCGTCAAAATCCTCACCAAAGTTATAAATGCCGGGCAAGGTGTGAAAATCAAGATGAACAGCTCGTTTAAGCTTCTGCACCCTGTTTCTCTCCTTTCAGAATGACCATCTTCTTCCATTTACCTGTTTTAAAGAATATAATACAAAGCACCAGAGAAACAAGCGAAGAGCACGGCGCCGCAAGCCCTACGCCGAACATGCCGAGGTTTAAAACAACACCGCCAAGATATGCCATGGGCACACGGATTAAAACAGAAGAAAGTACGCTGTTAAAAAGTGTAAAGGTGGTGTGTCCGCTTCCGATAAAAAGGCCGTTTAGTCCAAACATCAGTGATGCCAGAAGGTAATCAAAGGTGAACGAACGCATATACTTTATGCCTGCCGCAATCATATCAGGGTTTGTATTGTCAAAAATACGAAGAATCTGCGCCGGGATAAGCTGGGCCACTACGAATATGGCCGCACTCATGGCAAAGCCGATGACGGTGCCGATTTGCATGGTTTTCACAGCCCTGCCTTCTTCCCCTGCGCCGAGATTCTGTCCACTCATGGCGGCAATGGATGCGCTCATGGCAATAGCAGGCAAAATGGCAAAGGAATTGAATTTTGCCACGGCTGCAAGTGCTGCAGATTCATTAACGCCCATGGTATTGACAAGTGCCGTCAGGAACAGGAAGGACATACCCACAACCACGTTCTGTACCGAGGTGGGAATGCCGACCTTCATAAGCATTTTCAGCCGTTCTTTATGGAATCGAAAGGACTTAAGACTAAAATCAAAGATAAACTTGTTTCGTTTTAAATATATTATGCAAAGAATCATGCTCACTGCCTGACTTACGACGGTGGCAATGGCCGCACCTTTTGCCGCCATTTGAAATTCTTTTACCAAAATCACATCCAGAATAATATTAACAACGCAGGCGATGGTGACGAAAATAAGCGGGTTACGGCTGTCCCCCATGCCTCGCATAATGGCGCTTAAGGCGTTATAGCCGAAAATAAAAATGGTGCCGAGGGCCGTGATGAAAAGATAATCGTTTCCTTCCGAAAAGGCTTCGGCAGGTGTTTGAACAAGCTTCAGCATCGGCGTGCGTAAGAACACCATGACGACCGTTAGAAAAACACCGAGGACAACGAGGGTTGTCAAAAGGGTGCCTATGGTCTCCCGCAGTTCTTTTCTTGCGCCACTCCCCATATACTGGGCAATAAGCGTTGTGCCGCCGGCGCAAAGACCGATTACAAGGTTTGTGACAAGGAGCGTAATCTGACCGCCGACGTTTACGCCCACCATGCTTTCTGCACCGCAGTATCGGCCCACAACAATCATGTCCACTACGCCGTAAAGAGACTGAATTAAGTTGGAAACAATGAATGGAAGCGCAAACAACCAGAGCTGTTTCCCAACGTTTCCTTTTGATAAATCTTTTTCGAATGTTCTCATACTGATTCCTCTTTCTGTAAAGTCTAAAAGAGTATAGCATAAAGGCATAAAAAAAGCAATAGTTTTTCGAAACTATTGCTTTTAAAATAAACTGCTGTTTAGAATGTAACGAGATCCTTGATTTTTACGGGAAGACCTGTGGCAATGGCTTTATTTGCCGCAACGCCCGTGAGGATGCTGAGGGCACCGTCTTCGTGGGAAGCGGCTCTCTTTAAAGGGTCAGCCGGAGGATTGCCGAAGATGTCTTCAAGAAGAATGGGGTCGCCGCCGCCATGACCGCCTTCAGCCTTTTCCGTTTCAACCACATAGGGTTCACCGAACATAGGCGTTACAGTGATCAGGCTTTTCTTTGCTGCACCTTCAATATCCTTACTGCCGCCGGCATTTACATAAACTCTTTCAGAAACGGTAAGTTCCAGTCTGCCTGTGGTGCCGGTAAATGCAACGCGGAAGCCTTCCACAGGAGAGAAAGCGTTGAGGGAGTAAGACATAATGGCACCGCTTTCGTATTTTACAAGTACGTTCATAACGTCTTCAATGCTGATGCCGTCACCAAATACGCTTTGGTCACGAAGATAGCCGTCTTCCTTTTCGGCGTTTAAATAAAGTCCCTCAAGACTCTGGCTACCTTCCATATCGAATGCAAAGGGGTCCCCCTTGGCATTTTCGGAGCCGTGGGTTCGGTAATAGAACTTTGTAATGCCGCGATTTTCTGCATTTTCACGGCCGTAGAACATTAAATCACCAAAGGAGAAAACTTCCTTGGGCTTTGTGCCGAGCCAAAAATTCACAAGGTCAAAGTGGTGGGTTGCCTTGTGGACGAGGAGACCGCCGCTGTTTCTCTTATCTCTGTGCCATCTTCTGAAATAGTCTGCCCCGTGAACGGTGTTGAGCATCCATTCAAAGTGCACCTGCTTTACATCGCCGATTACATTGTTCATAATCAGCTCACGGACTTTGGAGTTATAGGGGGCATATCTGTAGTTAAAGGATACGCGCAGATTTCTGCCTGTGCGCTTTACTGCATCCAGAATTGCCTGACACTTTTCATCATTCATGGTCATAGGCTTTTCAGAAATAACATCGCAACCCATTTCCATAGCTTTAATGATGTATTTGTGGTGTGTTCTGTCAATCGAGGTAACAATAACATAATCGGGCTTTTGTTCCTCAATCATTTTTTCAAATTCTTCTGCGCCGTAAAGGGTAATCCCTTCATAACCGAACTTTTCTTTCAGGTTTTTTACGGCATATTCCATTCTGGTGCGGTTTAAATCGCAAAAGCCGGTAAGAACACTGGTATCTGCATATTTTTCCGCAAGGGCCTCATAGAAAAAACGAGCTCTGCCGCCTACGCCAACCTGAACATATCTTTTCTTTGCCATATTTTTGTACCTCCTTTTTTCTTTAGAATAGCACAATTTTAATATATTTTCTACACTTATTTTGCTCTATATTTCTTATTTTTTACTTTTTTTGTCTTTTTCTCTTGCTTTTCATTTTAAAACGTTATATAATACTTTACGAAAAGGAGGTGCATATATGGAAACAAAAAAAGTTAACTTATCGAAACCTGCGAATTTCGAAGTTCCGTACGTTTATGAAGATTCTTTCCATATGGAACGGCTGAACATCCCTTCCCCCATTCCTTCCCAGAATTATCACTATCACGATTGTTATGAACTATATTATCTTTATTCGGGAGAAAGATATTATTTTATAACCGATACAACCTACCATATTGAAGGCGGCTCCTTTGTTCTCATAAACCCTCACGATATTCATTGTACCGCAAATTTTGCCCACCACGGTTATGACAGGCTGCTTATCAATTTCAGAAAAGAATATCTGGATTCTTTTCTCCATCCCGAGAAAAGTGACAATGTGCTGACCTGTTTTAAAGAGAACATTCATATTATTACCCTAAACCCCAAGGAACGGCATTTTGCCGAGGTACTTCTCGAAAATATGCTGGAAGAATATAATACGGCATCCATCGAGGAAAGTTCTTATTTAAGAGCGGCGCTTTCATCTCTTCTTCTGTTTTTATGTAAAAGGCGCCCCGGAAATGCGGACACACTGCCCCGCTATGCAAACTCAACCCACAAGGTGATTTCAGAAGTTACGGGCTACATAAATACCCATTATAGCGAAGACATTACCTTAGAATCCCTGTCGTCTCTTTTCTATATCAGCCCCTGCTATTTCTCAAGAACCTTTAAAAAGGTTTGCGGTCTTTCGTTTACGGAATATCTGAATAATGTAAGAATCAAGGAGGCACAGAAGCTTCTTCTTACCAAAGGAACGACCGTTAAAGAGGTCACCGAAAAAACGGGCTTTAAAAGTAACGCCCACTTTGATCGTGTTTTCAAAGCTATCGTGGGTGTATCCCCACTGCAATATAAAAAGAGTGCGAAGGGGTAGAAAACAACTTGATATCTTCGCTGTACTATTAAAAATACAACTAAAAAAAGGCATCCGATGGATGCCTTTTTTTGGTGCTCGAGACCGGAATCGAACCGGTACGGGATTGCTCCCACGGGATTTTAAGTCCCGGGCGTCTGCCAGTTCCGCCACTCGAGCTTTTCTGCTACCCAAATAGTATAGCACAATGGTTTAAAAATGTCAATAACTTTTTATGAAAAACGATTTTTCCCGGGCTTTCCTTCCCGAAACACAAGGCTTTTCACCTTTTTCACATCGGTAAATTCCGCCTTTATGCCATTATCCGTTCTTAAAAATCTTTTTGTACCTGCCGCTATGCCGCCGTTTATGAAAACCGAAACCGTTTCGCTATCTGCAAAAATTTCAATCTCGCAGGGCCTGATGCCTGCATCATGAAACTTTTCGCCCGAAGATGTCCCGACCAAAAAACCGCAGGATTGCCCGTCCCCTGAAAACGAAAGCGTTTCTTCCCCGTTTCGGCCAAGCCTTAACCGAAACGGTGCGTTGCCGTCAAAACATAAGCGTACATAAAGAAAAGACGATTTCGGATAAAAGGAAACCGTATTTTCGATTTTCCAGCAAGTTTCTTCGCCCAAAACTGCATACATTTCTTCTACGGGTTTTACATAAAATATTCCGTTTTTTCGGGAAAGTTCCCGAATCAAAAGGCTGCCGCCGTTTTCGCCCGATGTGCCGAAAATAAGCCTTCTTTTGCCGTCCAAAACAGTACGGGGCGCATAAAAATCACCGCCAAAATCCAGCCTTTCCCGACTTTTAATCCGGCATATTCCCTCCCGAAAACTGCCATGGAAAAGATATGCGGGCGAAGGTGTGCCGTCCTTATCGGTAAAGCCCTGCAGGGTGCAAAGTAACACAAAGGTCCGACCCAGTCTGAATGCGGAAGGAAAATCAATTCGGTCGGAACCTGCACTTTTATAAAGCAGGGACATATATTGCCAGCCTTCCGTCGTTTCTTTATATAAAAGCACGGCGCCCTTTTCCAAAGCGGTACCGCCTTGCACCATGTATCTTACGCCGTTTTCCGAAAATACAAACGGGTCACGGACATCCGGCCCCACCTTTGTCGGAACATCTTTTATGACCGTTTTTTCAGGTGAAAAATGCAAAAGGTCACGGCTTTCCACAGCGGATTGAAATGCTGAAAGGATTTTTCCTGTTTTTCTCTCCACAATCCGGCGTGTAAAATACAGCTTAATAATTCCGTCCTTTTCTTCTGCACATCCGCCGAAAATGCCGCCTGTTCTGTGGCGGGTCAGGCAAAGCTCCGGCCATGGCTCAAGAAGAATGGGAAGGTGCTTCCAAGAAAGAAGATCCTGACTTTTGGCATGACAAAGATACCTGTTTTCGTCCGCCTTTTGGAAGGGCGAAGAAAGATAAAAAAGATGAAAGCTTCCTTCGAAAAAGAAGACTGCACTCAGACCCAATAGAGGAAGATGCGAAGACGAAAAGTGATATACGTCTGCGCCGCTTTCCTCTCTGCCTGCATCCGGAAATACAATGCCGTTTTCCGAGTCATTTTCGGAAAACAGATATGCAAGCTCCACCGTGGCATTTTCCGCATAGAGGGTGTACGCCATATTTTTCCGGAGTGGAAAAACAATGCACGTCCTGCGGCGGCACGCTTTTTTGACAGAGCCTTCGGCGCTGTTTAAGGTGATTGTTCCCGTCATGTCCGGTTCTGTATCGGGATAGACGGCTAAAAACGAATAGGAATCGCTGTAAAACGAAAGCATAGCATTTTCTCCTTTGTTTCTATTTTATCATTTCTTCCGTTTCTGTGCAAGAGGCCGCACACAAAATTTACAAAGAAGACGATACACGAGATACACCCCCATTGCCATGGCTGTGGCGGCAGAAAGATATTCCGTATATACTTGTGCTTTCGAAAGGGCTGCAGTTTGCAAGGTAATGGGAAAAAACTTTAATATCAAATTGCAAACTGCAGCGGCAAAAACGCTCGAAATAGCCTTCCCTAGGATGTACGGTTTTAAAGAAAGACCGGCTTTTTTCACAACCGCCGCCGTTTGCATCAGGACGGATAAGCCGCCAAACGATAAAAGTGCCGCCATGGCAGGCAGTGCGCCCGTAGCTTTTTTGGCAGCCGTGGAAATTTCAAAAATGCCCATGGACAGAAGGGATGCCGTTTCATTTCCCATTCCAAAAGAGCGAAACATACGGCAAAGCACAGATAAAACGCCGCCCTTTTCCAAAAATGCAAGCATGACGGCAAAAAACACCACATACCCTGAAAGGGTCAGGATGGTGGAAACGGCGTCACCCATAGGGTCGTTTTTCTGATTCCGCTTTTGTTTTGGTGCATAAAAATCAGAAGAAGCATAAAAGCGCATACAAACGCCTGTAAGAAGGGAGGCAAGTACAACGGATATGTAAAGCACAATTCCTGCCGCTTGGCTTTTATAAAGCATACTGCCCACAGCACCAAGAATAAAAAGCGGACCGGCATTATTGGTAAAACCCAGAAGCCGCTCTGCCTCGCTTTTTGAAATGGCTCCTTTACGGTAAAGGCCGGCGCTGACAACAGCACCTGCCGGATAACCGCTGATAAAGCCAAGAATAACCGCCGCCGCACCTTGCCCGTCCACACGGAAAAGCTTTCGGGTAAGGGATGAGAACAGTCTTCCCGTCTTTTCCGCCACACCGAGAGACAAAAGTACATTTGCACAGACCATAAACGGAAAAAGGCTCGGAATAAGCGTATGTGCACAAAGCGAAAGTGCCTCCCGAGCGGCATTGGATGCCACTTGCGGCATGGCGGCAAAAAGGATTGCAAGAAACACCGCCCCCATAGGGAATACTTTTTTCATGGCTGTCCTCCTGATTTTAGGTTTTTTTCACGCCGTACTTTCATATACATATGGCGAAAGGAATGATTTCATGCGAAAACAAAAACGAACACCACTTCGGGAAAAAATTGCAGATGCGGCCGAAATCCCCAAAGAGGTGGCACTGTCACTGCCGAAAATAACGGTGCTTGCCGGCAAGGAAGCATCGGTGGAAAATTATAAAGGGATTATTTCACTGGATACGACTTGCATCCGGCTTTACACAGCCGCAGGCATCCTTTGTCTTTCGGGTGAGGGCCTTGATATCTCCGCCATGACGGGTGAAGACATTTATATTCAGGGCGTAATCCGCAAAATTGAATTTGAATAGAGAGGCAAATTATGTTTTTTACGCTGTTTCATTATATAAAAGGCTTTCTGGATTTGAAGCTGACGGGGCTTTATCTTGAACGGTTTTTAAACCTTTGTGTTAAAAGCGGCATTTATATCTGGCATGTGCGGAAAGAAAGCCCCAAAGAGGCAACGGCACGGGTAAGTATCCCCGGGTTTTTCCGCATGCGGGAAGCCTCACGGAAAACAGGCACAAGGGTTCGCATTCTCCGAAAGAGGGGCCTCCCCATGTTTTTGCACCGTCACCGCCGCAGAAAAGGTTTTATCATAGGCTTTATTTTATTTGCGCTGATTCTTACATTTCTTTCCTCGTTTGTCTGGTCCATTGAAATTGACGGCACGGAAAAAATTGATAAAAATATAATAAGAAATGCCCTAAGCTCTTGCGGATTTCGTGAGGGTGTGATAAAATACAATATAAAGGTATCCGAGCTTAAAGAGGATATGCTTCGCACCGTGCCGGAGCTTTCCTGGATATGGGTGGAAATAAAGGGCACAAGAGCATTTGTGCATGTCCGTGAAAAAACGCCTGCACCGCCCATCGTTCCCTTAGACCGTCCCTGCAATATTGTTGCCAAAACGGACGGGGTGATCACAGACTTTGTGGCAAGCCGGGGGACGCCGAAAATTGAAAAGGGGACGGTTGTGAAAAAAGGCTCCCTTCTTATAAGCGGTACTGTGGAAACAAAGCACGGCGGCACACTTTTAGTCCATGCGGAAGGGTCGGTAAAAGCGAAAACATGGTACACAAAAACCGAATCATTTCCCCTCTTATATAAAACGGAAACCCAAACAGGAAACGAAAAAAATATTTACAAAGTGCATATCGGCAATTTCACGCTTCCCCTGGGGTCCGTGCCGTACACTTCCTATCGGACGGAGCACGAGGAAAAGCGGCTGCATCTTTTCGGCGATGTATATCTTCCTATTTGGTACGAAAAGACCTCGGCCTATGAAACCGAGTCCGCCTCTGTGCTTTTTACGCCTGAGGAAGCCACTTCCTTTTACGGCGAAAAGCTTTTGAAAGAAATCACCATCCCGCCTTTGGCGGAAATCATAAATACCGAGTATACGTACATACTAAACGATAACGAAACCATTTCGGTCACCTGCACCGTTTCCTGTATAGAAGAAATCGGTGAAATCAGAGAAATACTGGAGGAAAGCAAAAATGACGGAGAGATATTTTGATATAAACGGTCTTAAAAATCCCTCAGAGCTTTTCGGGACGTTTGACATCAATTTACGTCTTGTGGAAAAGGAGCTGGATGTCCAGCTCATTACAAGAGAAGGTGTGATTAAGGTTCTGGGAGACGATTTAAACACCCAGAAGGCCGTATACGTTTTTGAAAATCTCAAAGGGATTTTGGAAAAAGGCGAAGGTCTTTCGGAACAGGACGTCCGCTATGCCATCACCATGGCGGAGGACGGCATCATTTTTTCCGCAAAGGACCTTGGGGAAAATTACGTCTGCATCACAGCAAAAGGCAAACCCATCAAAGCTAAAACTCTTGGGCAGAAAACGTATGTGGATGCAATTAAAACAGGCACCGTAACCTTTGGCATCGGGCCAGCCGGCACAGGCAAAACATATCTTGCCGTAGCGCTCGCAGTTGACGCTTTCCGCAAAAAACAGGCCAGCCGCATTATCCTCACACGCCCCGCCGTGGAAGCCGGCGAAAAGCTCGGCTTTCTGCCCGGCGACCTGCAGAATAAGGTTGACCCTTATCTCCGTCCTTTATACGATGCACTCAGTGATATGCTGGGCACGGAGAGCTATATGAAATACTTTGAACGGGGCCTTATTGAAGTAGCACCCCTTGCCTACATGCGTGGCCGCACGCTTGACGATGCATTTATCATCTTAGACGAAGCGCAGAATACAACGCCGGAGCAGATGAAAATGTTCCTCACCCGTATCGGGTTCGGCTCCAAAGCCATTATTACGGGCGACATTACACAGATAGACTTACCGGACGGCAAACGCAGCGGTCTTCGCGATGTTATCCCCATCTTAAAAAATATTGACGGCATTTCCTTCGTAACGCTGACGGCAAAAGACGTTGTGCGCCATCCCCTGGTACAGAAAATCATTGACGCTTACGAAAAAAATGCCAATAAACGAAAGTAGAGATTTTGCCAATGAAAAAGCTGATTATTACGCTTATCTCCTTTATCGTAACTCTTCTGCTCGTCATCACGGGACTGCGACCCACCCAATATGATATTTCTGCCGGCAAAACTGCACCGCAGGATATATATGCGCCCCGTGAAGTTGTGGACGAGCTGACAACCGAAAAAAAACGTTTGGAAGCCGAGGCGGGCCTTACGGATATTTATGATATATCCGAAGACCTCACAAATGAATCCAGAGATGCATTCAAAAAGTTTTTTACTTCTGTCAATATGCAGCGTGCTTCTCTTGTGCCTTTTCGGACTGAAACGGTAGACGGCATTGACATCCGTTCCCTTCTGACAATGGAAAATGATGCCTATGATGCTTTTCGTTCTTTTCTGGAGTCGGTCCTGGAGAAACAGCTGGAAACCGGTGTTACAGATAGGGCGGCTACTGTCTCCGAAGTGCGGGAAACGCTTTCCGCTTCCGCAAATGCTTCTCTCGCCGAAAAAATCCTTCTTCTTTCGCTCCGGGAAAACAAGGTGAAAAGTCCCGAGAAAACAGAAGAAGCAAGGCAGAAGCTCCGTATGAGCATAGAACCTGTCACCTATAAAGCAAATCAGGTCATCGTCCGGAAGGGTGATATTGTTACCCAGGCCGAGTATGAAGTGCTTTTATCTCTGGGTATGATAAAATCCGGTGATACAAAGGTACATATGCAAAGCGTCCTCGGTGCTGTCCTTTTAGTGGTTGCCTGCTTTGCCGTCCTATATCTTTACATGCGGCGGTATGCACACGAATGCCTGAAAAATGACGGCCTTCTTCTTATGATTGCCATTATTTTTGCCCTCAGCATTCTTTTAAGCTCGGCAGGCGTTGCCAAAACGGTAAATCCTTATCTTCTGCCCATTATTGCAGGCACGGCACTCATTGCAATTCTTCTGGATATCCGCTTTGCCATTCTATACAATGCGGTCATTTCCATCCTTTCTGTTTTGATTTTTGAAGGCGATGTTTACTGCCTTTCCTGTATTATGATAAGCGGTACCCTTTCCGCCTTCATATTCACCCGTGCCGGTATGCGCCACACCCTTGTTTTCTCAGCGCTTTTACAGTCCCTCTGTCAATTCGGTCTCTATTTTGCCATCGGCGTTATAGAAGGCCTTACCCTTCATGGTGCGCTGCTCCGTGGGGCATACGGTCTGGCTTCAGGTGCCATCAGTTCTGTATTTATTATCGGCACGCTGCCGTTTTGGGAATATGCCTTTGATGTGACGACGCCCTTTAAGCTTTTGGAACTGACAAATCCGGACCAGCCTCTTTTAAAGCGGCTTTTATCAGAAGCACCGGGTACATATCATCACAGCCTTATGGTGGGCAACCTTGCCGAAGCAGCCTCGGAAGCCATAGGGGCAAACGCACTCCTTGCAAGAACAGGTGCCTATTACCATGATGTGGGAAAGCTTCGCCGTCCCCAGTATTTTAAAGAAAATCAGTACGCAGAAAATCCCCACGATAAAATGAGCCCGCTGCTGAGTGCCTCCACCATTATTTCCCACGTAAAAGAAGGTACGGATCTTGCACGGCAGCACCGTTTGCCGAGTGCCATTCGCAGCATCATTGCCTCCCATCACGGCACAACACAGGTCGCCTTCTTTTTCCACAAAGCGAAAATTGAAAACGAAGGGGATGTGGATGAGGCAAAGTTTCGCTACAAAGGACCTCGCCCCCAAACACCGGAGGAAGCCGTTGTTATGCTTGCTGACTCGGTAGAGGCGGCCGTCCGTTCTCTCGAAAATAAGGACGAGGCATCTATTCGTGCAATGGTACAGAAAATTCTCGAAGGGAAGCTTTCCGACGGGCAACTTGGCGAAAGCGGTCTTACCCTGCGGGATATTGAAACCATTGAAGCCGCCTTTGTCCACACTTTCTGTGGCTACTTCCACGGCAGAATCAAATATCCGGAAACAACAGACACAAAGGAGCAAACACGAAATGATTAAAATCAGAATTCGAAACGAACAATCTGCCTTTCCTTTCACCCTTTCGGTGCGCTATACCATCCGAAAATGCATACGGGGTGCAGTCAGGGAAATGGGCGGCGAAAAATGCGAGGTTTCCGTTATGATTGTCGATAACGCCGCAATCAAGGAACTGAACGCCCAGTGGCGGAACATTGACAGGGCAACGGACGTGCTTTCCTTCCCTATGGGAGATGACTCTCCCCTTCTCGGTGACATTGTCCTTTCTCTCGAAAAGGCATACGAGCAGGCAAATGAATACGGCCACAGCCCCGCACGTGAAATCGGTTTCTTAACCGTTCACTCCATGCTCCACCTTTACGGGTATGACCATATGGAAGAGGACGAACGGGTGGAAATGCGCCGGATGGAAGAAAAAATTCTAAAAAAACTCGGCCTTGTCCGCAGCATGGAAGAGAATAAATAAAACGAGTAAAAAAACCGCCAAACAGGCGGTTTTTTTGACGAAATGTTGTTGACAAATTTTAGAATTCGTGATAGAATGTTTAAAGTGAAATGAAACGAAAGTTTTAGTACAAGAAAATCGAAATAAAGGAGTGCTTAGAAGTGTATAAAGGTTTACAGATTAAACCGCCGTTTTTCGAAATCGGTCCCAAGGCATATCTTTACGGCGAAGAAATGCTTGCCCTTGCCAAGGTGATTGATAAAACAGCGCTGAAGTATGATGTGGATGTTATCGTAACGCCCCAGTATACTGATATTAAACTCTTGGCAGACAATACAGAAAGAATTCTTGTTTTTGCACAGCACATGGATTCTCTCCCTGTAGGCCGTGGCCTCGGCAGCGTTCTGCCGGAAGCTGTTAAAGCTGCAGGTGCAGTCGGCGTAATGCTCAACCACGCCGAAAAACCCATCTCTTTCGAAGAAATCGAAAAGACGATTAAACGTGCTGACGAAGTCGGTCTTGGCACCATTGTTTGTGCAGACACGGTTGAAGACGTTAAAAAAATCGCAAAAATGGGGCCGAACCTCATCGTTGCAGAACCCACTGAGCTCATCGGCACAGGCCAGACCAGTGACTCTAACTACGTTCTCGATACCATTAAAACCGTAAACGAAATCAATCCCGATATTATGGTTCTCCAGGGCGCAGGCATTTCAAACGGCCAGGATGTTTACAACACCATTAAGCTCGGCGCACAGGCAACGGGTTCTACAAGCGGTATCATCAAAGCTGCTGACCCCTATGCTATGGTTGAAGAAATGCTCTATAATCTCAGAAAGGCATGGGATGAATTACACGCATGAAAAAAGAAAGCTTAGAGGCGGCCAGAAACGCCTATAAAATCGAAAGTGAATGTCTTACGGAAATGCTTGCATACTTCGACGAAGAAGCATTTTCCAAAGCTGTTGCGCTTTTAAAGGATGCAACTCGAATCGGCACATGCGGCTGCGGCCATTCCGGTATTATGTGCCAGCATTTTTCCCATCTGCTTTGCTGCATTGAGCGGCCTTCTCGCTTCATCTCTCCTGCTGAAGCTGTGCACGGTGCAACAGGATTTTTGCAGGAAGGAGACGTTATGGTCTTTGCATCAAGAGGCGGAAAGACGAAAGAACTTCTCCCCATTCTTGATATCTGCAAGCAGAAAAAAGTTTCTGTGATTACCATTACAGAAAACATGGAATCCCCCCTCGCAGAAGGTGCAGATGTAGTCCTGAAACAGTACGTAAACCGTGAAACGGATAAGTACAATGCACAAGGCACTACCTCTTCCACAGCGCTGTGCATGATTTTCCACACACTACAGACTGCCCTCATTGAGGAAACAGACTACCAAAATGAACAATTCGCCTTAATTCACCCGGGCGGTGCCGTGGGTGAAAGGCTGAATAAAAAATAAAAAATTAGGAGGAATTTCAAATGGAATTCAAAGTTTACCAGAAGGAACTGGAACTGCAGTCCAGAGGCTGGATCCCCACATTTCATGACGTATCTAAGGAAATTATGGAAATCGTAAAGGCTTCCGGCGTCAAAAACGGTACGGTATCTATCGTATCCCACCACACCACCTGCTCCGTAATGGTTCAGGAATGCTCTCACGACCTGGATTCTTTCGACATCGAATATCTGCAGCATGACCTTCTCGACATCATGCGTAAGTTAATTCCTGACTTTGCAGAAGAACATCAGTATCGTCATCCCGGCCCCATCCATCTCCAGTTCGGCAGACACGTTGATGAACCCGGTAACTTCACCAGCATGAACACAGACGGTCACCTTCGCAGCGTATTCTTCGGCAGAAGCGAAACCATGACCATTAAAGATGGCATTTTAGACGGCGGCGAATTTGCTCACATCTATATGATTGACTGGGATCACGTTCGCGCACGTCATCGTCAGCTTAATGTTACCGTTATGGGTACAACAGAAGACGTTGAAGACAGAAAGTGGAACGGCGGCGAAGTTATTAATACACTCCGCAAGTTTACAGATGAAGAAAAAGCATACAGCATCCACTACGATCTGCAGCAGAAGAGATAATTTAAAAGAGCGGCTTGGCATGTGTCAAGCCGCTCTTTTTTTGGATGAACAGAACGATAAAAAAAGGTTCGAAAGTGCCGAACGATTTATATCAATAAAAAAGACTGTTCCGAAAAATAGTCTTTTTTCTGGCAAAGCAGAACCATAAGGATATTTTTGTTTCAGTTAAATTTTGCACGTTCGTGCAAAGCGAAATTATTGCTTCGCAATAGCTAAATAACTCCTTCGGATTAGCTAAATTAAATTCGCAATTAGCTGACCGAAGGTCAATTTAGCTACGAAGTAATTTAGCGTGTGTTAGCACATTTAGCTCGCATAAGCGAATTTAACTAAAAAAGACATTTTTCGATAAGAAAAATGTCTTTTTTTCTGGAGCTGTCCAGCGGATTTGAACCGCCGACCTCTTCCTTACCAAGGAAGTGCTCTACCTACTGAGCTAGGACAGCATTTTTGCTACCCATATACTATACCATGTTCCTCCTGTTTTGTCAAGACTTTTTTAAAAAAGTTCTAAAAAGGGTTTCGCGGCGAATTTTTTTCGAAAAATTTTCATAAATTCAGATTAAATCCCTTGCATTTTTTTGCATAATTTGGTACACTTAAAAAAAAGGAGGAATTTAAAATGAAAACAATTAAAGACAAACAAATCTTAGTTGGTGCTGACTTTGCAGGCTTTCCCCTTAAGGAAGCTGTTGTAGAGCACTTAAAATCTAAAGGCTGGACCGTTACGGACGTTGGCGTACGTAGCCCCGAGGATGACGATACGGATTTAATGTTCCACCGCGTGGGTCTTCGTGTTGGCTCTATGATTTCCGAAGGCGAATTTGAACGTGCACTTCTCTTCTGCGGCACAGGTATGGGTATCCACATTGCCGCTTCCAAATGCCCCCACGTTCACGCCGGTGTTGTTGAAAGCGTTCCCGCTGCACGCCGTGCTATCACCGGTAACGGTGTAAACGTTCTTGCAATGGGTGCTTTCTATGTTGCTCCCAAAATGGGCTGTGACATTGCCGATGCATTTCTCACCGCTGACCTTGGCACCGATTATGAATGGTGGCACAACTTCTATGAATTCCATAAGCTTGCCATTGACGAACTGGAAGCTTTTGATTACGAAGAATACAAGAAGAATGGCTTTAAGGTAAAACACCTTGGCGATTACGATCTCAAGTTGGAAACAAAGCCTGAGGAATAACACAGATGGGGTGCAATTTCTTGCACCCCTTATTTTTTGAAAAAAAGAAAAAGTTTCTCTTGACAATACTATGATTCTATGCTACAATAGAAAAAGTCATGGGGGTATAGCTCAGCTGGGAGAGCGCTTGAATGGCATTCAAGAGGTCAGCGGTTCGATCCCGCTTATCTCCACCATTGCCCGCATAATGCGGGCGTTTTATTGTAAATATGTAGGGGTATAGTTCAGCTGGTAGAGCGACAGTCTCCAAAGCCGTGTCCCTATGTTCGTATGGTAACTCAATAAAACTTAATATTTGCTGTTTAGGGGTATAGCTCAGTTGGTAGAGCATCGGTCTCCAAAACCGAGTGCCGTGGGTTCAAGTCCTACTGCCCCTGCCATACAAAGTGGCTCAAACACTGCGTTTGAGCCACTTCTTATTTTTTAATCATTAAAAATTTTTGTGTTTCAAAATCAAATTTCAGAGCATCAATTTTGAATTTTAGTAATTTTTAAGTATATTTTTGATGACGGCGCATGGTCTTGAGACTCAAATAATCATGCCCGAAATCAGCATCAATTTCGCATACGGTCGCATCCGTTTCGAAGCGTTCCGTCTGCTACATCATCATTTTAGCATCACTTGATTTCGTCAATTCTATCAATTTCGCCTGTAGAGAACAATTCTGCAAGAATATTTTTTAATTCTCGCAGATATTTTTTGTCCAAATACAATTCGGCTTTTCTTTGGTTACTGTATTTTAAAATTTGACACATTTAAAAGTTACGGCACGGAGAAAATCCGTGCCTTTTCATCAATATAGAATCTAATGCTTTTAAAATATTTATTTCTTATTTTTGTTTCCGATACAACAAATATGAATAGACAGTTGGAATAATAACAAGTGCAAAAATTATTGTCACAAATA
>JAFSCR010000021.1 GCA_017436645.1 Clostridia bacterium
AAACAAAAGGCCCGTTTCACGTGAAACGGGCATTTTGTTTCCTTACTCGGACTATGTCTCTCTAAGTGAATTGTTTAGATGACATTTGCACAAAGTGCAACACCATTGATGCGAAGCATCACATCATTTATCGAAGATAACATCGTTTTGTGTCCGCCAAAGAGAAATGATGTTCAAGCAAAGCCTGAAATGATGTTTGCGACTTTGTCGCAAAATGATGTTGTGTCCTGCGGACACAAATACAAAAAAGACATCCAAAAGGATGTCTTTTTTGATGGTGGGCCCTCAGGGACTCGAACCCGGGACCGTTCGGTTATGAGCCGAATGCTCTAACCAACTGAGCTAAGGGCCCTTATAAAATTGTGCCGCCAAAAATGGGGCCCCCGAAAAGCCGAAGGCTTTTTGGGGAAAGGGAGGAGCAAGGAAGCTCACTCACTCAAAATGGGGCCCCCGAAAAAGCCAAAAGCTTTTTTGGGGAAGAGGAGGAGCAAGGAAGCAGGCAAAAGGTTTCACCGCACGGTGGAACCGATGCCAGCGGACTTTGCTCCGACGTGGTGGTGACCCCTACGAGAATCGAACTCGTGTTACCGCCGTGAAAGGGCGATGTCTTAACCGCTTGACCAAGGGGCCACATAGAGCGCCCGAAGCGCTCGTACGGCTTAGTATACCATAACTTTTTTAAAATTGCAATACCTTTTTCTATTTTATTTTACCCGATACGTTTCCATACGTTTCAAAAATCTTTCCGCATCATCGCCTTCGAGGGGGGTAGGCTTATAGTCATTGGTATAGGAAACGGAGGAAATACGGCAGGGAATAACCTTGCTTTCCCACTTGCCCGTAAGCTTTCCGTCCACCGTTTCAAATATCATCTGATAGATAAAACAGTCCTTATCGGAAGGGTTATGGTTTCCGCCAAAGCAGAAATTACCCATACTGTAAACGATTTCTTTACCCTTATAGGTTTCAATGCCCTGAATGACGTGGGGGTGATGGCCGAGAACGCCGTCAGCACCTGCGTCAATGGCGAAGCGGCCCACATTTCTCTGGACTTCATAGGGATAATGCTCCCCTTCAAGACCCCAGTGGAAGCTTACAAACACAAGGTCGGCACCGCTTTCCCGAAGCTTTTCCACGGCTTTTTTAATGTTTGCACGGACGTCTGCCCCGTCATACCAAACGGAAAATGCCGCAAAGCCTACATATACTTCATCCGCTGCTTTTTCCGCTTTTTCCGTAATTTCTGCAGCTTTCCCGTCCTTTACGGAAAACAAAACGGTTTTATCCGAATAGGCAAAGGCAATATTTTCTTTTTTTAAGGCTTCTTTCGTGTCGGCAAAGCCTTTTTCCAGAAAATCATAGGTGTGATTATTGGCAAGGGAAACCACTTCCACGTCCCCACTTGTCAGAATTTTTGCATAGTGAGCAGGGCCTTTGAAGGTGTAGGTTTTTTCCGCCCGTTTTTCTTCCGCTGTCAACGTGCCTTCAAAATTTACAAACGTGAGGGTATCTTCCCGAAAAACAGGTGCCACATTTTCAAAGAAATAGGCATGATTTTCCCCTTCCCGTTTAAACCGCTCATGAAAGCTGCCTGCATAAGAAAACCTGGGGTCAGAGCCTAAAGTACAGTCCCCTGCGGCACTAATGACAATTTCGCCCTTTACCGGCGGCAATACGACAGCGGCAGGAACCGGTGGCTCCTGCCGAAGGCAGTTTGCAAGTAGTATTCCAAGGGCCGCCGCCATAATCACGGCGGCTATCATGATTGCAACTACTTTTCTGTTCATTTCTCGATTTTATCAACGCCCATGTAGGGACGGAGTGCTTCAGGGATCACGATGCTGCCGTCACCCTGCTGATAGTTTTCCATAATTGCGGCAACGGTACGGCCGACGGCAACGCCGGAGCCGTTTAAGGTGTGCACAAGCTGTGCTTTTCCGTTTGCATCACGGTAGCGGATGGAAGCACGGCGTGCCTGGAAGTCCTCAAAGTTTGAGCAGGAGGAAATTTCAACGTATCTGCCGTAGGAAGGCATCCAGACTTCAATATCATATTTCATAGCGGCGGTAAACCCGAGGTCACCAACGCAGATTTTTACCACTCTGTAGGGAAGGCCAAGGCCCTGCAGCACGCTTTCGGCATCTCTTGTAAGCTTTTCCAATTCTTCATAAGAATCTTCGGGACGGGTAAATTTAACAAGCTCTACCTTATTGAACTGGTGCTGACGGATAAGGCCACGGGTATCTCTGCCTGCGCTGCCTGCTTCTGCACGGAAACATGCGGAATAAGCGGCATGCTTTATGGGAAGGGAGGCCCCGTCTAAAATCTGGTCACGGTAAAGGTTTGTAACAGGGACTTCAGCGGTAGGAATGAGGAAGTAATCCGTATCTGTTACCTTAAAGGCATCTTCCTCAAATTTCGGTAATTGTCCTGTGCCCACCATGCTGTTTCTGTGTACCATGTAAGGGGGGAGAATTTCCGTATAATCGTTTTCTACCGTATGTTTATCGAGGAAATAGCTGATGATGGCACGTTCAAGACGAGCACCAAGGCCACGGTACACGGTAAAGCGTGCGCCGGTGATTTTGGCGGCAGAAGCAGGATCTAGGATGCCGAGGGCTTCGCCAAGGTCCCAATGTGCCTTCGGCGCAAAGGGAAACTCTGTGGGTGTGCCGAATTTACGGATTTCCACGTTGTCCTCGTCCGTATCCCCGTCCGGCACGGTGGGATTGGGAATATTGGGAATGCGGAGAAGCATTTTTTCAAGTTCTTCTTCCGTTTCACGGGTTTCGGCGTCAAGGGCCTTTACACGCTCGGAAAGAGAACGCATTTCGGCAAAAATTGCCGTTGTATCTTCTCCTGCTTTTTTCATTTTCGGAATTTCTTTGGATACTTCGTTCTGGCGGGCTTTCAGCTGTTCCGCTTCAAAGAGAAGACCGCGTCTCTTTTCGTCAAGGGCCAAAACGCCGTCAATATCCACTTCTTCTTTTCTTCTTGCCAGTGCTTTTTTTACTTCTTCCGTTTCGGTGCGAAGTCTTTTAATGTCTAACATGTTCGCTCACTCCTTATAGATTTGCCTCAATTTTTGCTTTCACGCTTTGGTATCTGCCTCGAATTTGTTCCTTTAATATAGTGGGGTCCACTTTATCAAGAATTTCCTTTGCTTCTTCGTAATCGCCCCGGATGCATTCGCCGTCAGCAAGATAGATGTTTTCAACAGCTTCTGCATAGCGGTTTTCATTTTCCTGTATAGCGGCCTGGTCTGCACTCATCTGGTTGACTTTTACCTCAAGTCCTGCTTTTTCTTCCTTCAGCTTTACGTTTTCATTCTTCAGCTGGAGAAGTTCATTCTGGATACTCTGCACATTACTTTCGTAATCGGCTTTATAATCCGTCATGAAAAGACTGATTAAAACCAGCACAAGTGCTACCGTAAATAAGATGATGGTATACATCCAAAAAGATTTTGTTTTTTTGTCCATATTGATTCCCTTTCTTTCGGGGCACATTTTAAAGCCTGTACGAAAAGAAGCCCCGTTTTCATGTATTTCCATTCCTTTTTCACTTTTACGTGCTTAAAACGCAATTTTAGCGTTCATTATTTTTCCATAAATTTCCAGATTCTGTCAAATTCCTCTTCGCTTTCATAGAAAATTTCAATTTTGCCTTTTTTCGCATTGCCGCTGATGCGGATTTTAGAGCCTACCTTTTTGGAAAGCGTATCTTCAAGGCTTTTGATTTCGGCGGTGTATTTAACGGGCGCCTTTTTCGGCGGACGCTTTAAGGAAACGAGCCGTTCCAGTTCACGAACGGAAAGGCCTTCTTCAATAACCCGCTGGGCTAAATGCAGCTGATCCGCATCCTGTGCCGCAAGAAGTGTTCTTGCATGGCCTGCGGAAAGCTTTCCTTCGGAAACCAGCTTTCTTACCGGTTCTTTCAACGCCAGAAGGCGCAGGGCATTGGCAACGGCAGAGCGGCTTTTGCCGATTTTCTCGCTGATTTCTTCCTGAGTCATCCCATACAAATCCATGAGATTGCGGAACCCGTCCGCTTCTTCCATGGGATTTAAATTTTCACGCTGCAGGTTTTCAATGAGAGCAACCTCGCTGGCGGTTTTTTGGTCGTATTCCCTGATAATTGCGGGAATTTCTTTTAAATTGGCAAGGCGGGCGGCACGCCATCTTCGCTCCCCTGCAATGATGGTATAAAATCCTCTTTCATTTTTTGAAACAACAATCGGCTGGATAATGCCGTGCTCCCGAACGGAGGCGGCAAGCTCCTCAAGCTGCTCGGGACGGAATACTTTTCTCGGCTGTGCGCTGTTTGGCTCAACCTCTGCAACACGAAGGGAAACAATGGTATCTCCTTCCTGTCTTTCGGGAATCTCTTCCGAAATAAAAAGTGCATCCAGACCTTTTCCGAGACCTCTTTTTGCCATAGAATCACTTCCTTCCTGAATATGTACGCTTATTCTCCCCGTCTGCCTTCCAAAACTTCTTCCGCAAGGTCCGTGTAGCTTTCCGCACCACGGCTGGAGGAATCATACACGATAACCGGCTGGCCGAAGCCGGGCGCTTCGGAAAGACGGATGTTTCTTGGAATAATGGTTTTATATACTTTTTGCGGGAAGAATTTTTTTACTTCGTCCACAACCTGAATGGCAAGATTCGTTCTGGAAGAAAACATGGTCATCAGTACCCCTTCAATTTCAATTTCGGGGTTTAAAAACTTCTTGACTCTTTTAATTGTAGCCGTCAGCTGACTAAGACCTTCCAATGCATAGTATTCGCATTGAATGGGCATGAGCACCGAACCGCAGCCCGTCAACGCATTGAGTGTGATAAGACCTAAAGAAGGCGGACAGTCAATCAAAATAAAATCGTACTTTTCCTTTATATCGACCAGCGCTTCTTTTAATCTGTATTCTCTTGCCATAACCGTAACAAGCTCAATTTCCGCACCGGAAAGGGCAATACTGGCAGGACAAACGTCCAGATTGGTATATCCTGTCCTTACAATGACCGTTTCCATTTTTGCGCCCCGCACAAGGACATCATAAACGGAATTTTCAACATGCCGATTATCTATACCGAGACCGCTGGTTGCATTTCCCTGAGGGTCCATATCGACCAGAAGTACACGCTGTCCCTTTTTTGCAAGACAAGCGGCTAAATTTACAGCCGTTGTCGTCTTGCCGACGCCACCCTTCTGGTTTGCAATCGCAATTATTCTTGCCATGGCAATCTCCTTTTTTCCTGTTTTTTCTTTTTGTATCCCTATTATAGCACAAAACTGTTTCACGTGAAACATATTTTTTAAAAAAAGTTAAAATTGTTTCACGTGAAACAAAATGCCGGTTTGCTGTGCCTGAAAAATGCCCTTTCCGGCCGCCCGCTTTCTCTATATAATAGAATAAAAAAATTTTACTTTTTTTCTTGCAAAAAAGAGATTTTTTTGGTATAATGATAAAGACTGGATAAAAAGCGAAAAATTCTGTTTTCCACATAGAAATCAATGACTTTTTCACTTTTCCACCGACTTATCCACATAAAACAAGCTTATTTTTCTTGAATTTTTCAAGTTTTCCACATATATTCAATTCAACATATCCGAAAAATTCACACCCGAAAAGCTTGTTCCATACATATTTTTTGAAAGGAATAATTTACAAATGGATGGCGAACTTTTAAATATCTGGAACCATGCTTTGCCTCTGATTGAAGAAGAGGTCACCCCCGTCGGTTTTTCAACATGGATTTTAACCATAAAACCCATAAATCTTGAAAATGGCTTTTTGAATGTAACTGTTTCCAACGAAATTAATAAAAACATGGTGGAACACCGTTACAAAGAGCTGATTCAGAATGCAGTCTATGAAGTTTGCGGCAAACGCTGCACCCTGATCGTACATGTAGGCGAAGTTGAAGAAGAAAAGAAACCGGAAAAGGCCGTTCCCAATCTCGGAATGCCTTTAAATCCCAAATATACCTTTGACACTTTCGTTGTCGGCGGTTCTAACCGTTTTGCCCATGCAGCGTCCCTCGCTGTAGCGGAAACGCCTGCAAGAACCTATAATCCCCTCTTTTTATACGGCGGTGTAGGTCTTGGCAAAACACACCTTCTCCATGCAATCGGTAACTTCATTATTCAGAATAATCCTTCCTTGAAGGTAATGTATATTTCCGCAGAAACGTTTACAAATGAACTGATTAACTCCATTAAGGACTCCACAAACGATGCATTCCGTGAAAAATACCGCTCGGTGGACGTTCTGATGGTGGACGATATTCAATTTATTGCAGGTAAAAAAGTAACAGAAGAAGAATTTTTCCACACCTTCAATACGCTTTACGATGCAAATAAACAGATTATTATTACGAGCGACCGTCCTCCGAAGGAAATGCGAACGCTTGAGGACAGGCTTCGTTCCCGTTTTGAATGGGGCATTATCGGCGACCTTTACGCCCCTGACTATGAAACAAGAGTGGCAATTCTCCGGAAAAAAGCACAGCTTGAAAAAATTGAAATTGCCGATGAAATTTTAGAACTGATTGCTGAAAAAATTACATCCAACATTCGTGAGCTGGAAGGCGTATTTAACCGTGTTGTTGCTTACCGTGGTCTTATCCACAGCGAAATTACGGTGGAAGTTGCTCTCGATGCCATGAAAAGTTATCACGCCACGGGTAAACCTGCCGTAACACCTGAAAATATTGTTTCCGGCTGTGCAAAATACTACCATATTAAAGAAGAAGACATTATGGGCAGTAAGCGCACAAAAAGCATTGCACTTGCAAGACAGGTTGTTATGTACCTGATGCGTGAAATTTTAGGACTTTCTCATCTGAAAATAGCCAAGTTTTTCGATAAAGACCATACAACCATTATGTACGGCATTAAAAAGATTGAAACAGAGATTGAAAATAACCCGTCCTTCCATATGGAAATTTCCACTTTGAAGAAGGATATCTCGGAATAGTTTTCCCGATAAACTTTCCCGTTTTTTCGGGCGAAAAAGAACTTTTCCACCGTTTCCATATACTCTACTATAAATACGAAGTATTTTATTATTTATTTATAAAGCGCACAGCGCTCCCAAAAGGAGGAACAAAAGACATGATTTTTTCCTGCGAAAAACAAACGCTTTCGGAAGCCGTTTCCACCGTTATGAAAGCGGCATCCAATAAAAGTACTATGCCGATTTTGGAAGGTATTTTACTTGCATCCGACGGGGACAGTATCATTTTAAAAGCCAGCAACTTAGAGCTTGGCATTGAATGTAAAATTCCCGCAGATATTAAAGAAGACGGTGCCATCGTAACGGGGGATGTTCGTATCTTTTCCGAAGTTATTCGAAAGCTTCCCTCAGGTACAGTTAACATTACCGTGCAGGATAACTTTTCCACAACCGTGCAAAACGGAAAATCCGTTTATAACGTGCTTGGTATGAATCCCGAAGAATTTCCGGACCTTCCCGAAGTTCTGGAGGATTCCGGCATTACCCTCTCGGCCGAAGTTCTTAAGAAAATGATTCGCCAGACGGTATTTGCCGCCGCAATTAAGAATGAAAGACCGCAGCTGACAGGCGTCTTTTTCGAAATTGAGCCTTGTGCACTGCATATGGTAGCGCTGGACGGCTTCCGCATGGCTATTCATAATGAGCCTCTTTCGGAGAATCCGGATGAGGAACCCTACAGCTTTATTGTGCCGGCAAGAACGCTCCTCGAGCTTTCCAAAATTTTGCCCGATGATGACACGCCTGTTTTCATTACGGCAAGCACAAAGCACGTCAAATTCGCTTTTAATGATATTAAAGTTGTTTCCCGTCTTTTATCGGGAGAATATTTCCAATACCGCCAGATTATCCCCACAGATTTTAAGATTCAGACAACGCTTTCCGTTTCTGACCTTTTAACCTGCGTAGAACGTGCGGACCCCATTGTTTCCACAGATGTTTACAAAAACCCCGTAATTATGACACTTTCCGGCGATACCCTTGCCGTTGACTGCGTTACGGCAGTCGGTAAGGCCCATGACGTCATTGAAATTCCCGACTGCGGCAGCGAAATCCGTATTGGTTTTAACCAGCGGTATCTTTGTGATGCACTCTCTGCCTGTGACTGTGAGGAAATTATTCTGGAGCTTAACGGCAGCCGCAATCCTTGTATTATAAGACCGAAAGAAGGGGACGAGTTCCTCTTTATGGTTCTGCCTGTCCGTATCAGTGAATAAGAGGTAAAAAAATGGAAGAAACAATCATCCTTCGGGGCGAATATATAAAGCTTGATCAGGCGCTGAAGCACGTACTTGGTGTAAGTGGCGGCGAAGCGAAAGATATGATACTGGATGGCCGTGTGTTTGTAAACGGTGAAGAAGCGTTTCAGCGTGGAAAAAAGCTGCGAGACGGCGACACCGTGGAAACGGACGATGTAAAAATTTTCATTAAAGAGTAGGATATAAGGCATGAAACTAAGTCGCCTTTCGGTTTCCGATTTTCGGAATTTTGAAACTGCAGAGCTGGAATTTTCGGAAGGGCTCAACGTCATTTACGGGAAAAACGCCCAAGGGAAAACAAACCTTTTAGAGGCAGTGTGGCTTTTTACGGCGGCAAAAAGCTTCCGTGCGGTTGGGGACAGCGAAATGATTCGTTTTGAAAAGGATGCCGCAACCGTAAAAACAGAATTTTTTGCGTTCGGCCGTGAAAACAGCGGCGAAATTATTATAAGCCCGGGGAAGAGAAAACTCATTAAAATCGGCGGCGTGCCGCTGGAAAAAACGAGTGAGCTCCTCGGCCAGTTTCCTTGTGTACTTTTTAGTCCTGACGAACTCCATATCGTAACCGGTGCGCCTGAAGTGAGAAGGCGGTTTATTGACAGCGCCATCAGCGCTTTTCGTCCTGCTTATTACGGTGCACTCCGTGCATATTTAAGAGTCTGGAAACAGAAAAATGCACTGCTGAAAACAGGCCCCGAAAAAGAAGCTTTATCCGTCTGGAATGTGCAGCTTGCAAATGAAGGCGCACGCCTTATGCAATACAGAAAGGCATTTTTTGAGGCCCTTTCCCCCATTTGTGCCGAAATGCACAGAGAAATTGCCGGAAAGAACGAAGAACTTGAGGTTTTATATGTACCTTCCTGTCCGCTTTCTCCATCTTTGGAGGAACAGAAAACACTTCTTTATGAAGCCCTTGAGAAAAAGCGGGAAGCAGAAATTTATCAGGGCCTTTCCCTGATCGGCCCTCACAGAGATGAAATGAAATTTACCGTTTCGGGAAAAGATGCCCGTGCATTTGCTTCGCAGGGACAAATGAAAACGTGTGCCCTTTCCTTAAAGCTTGCACAAGGGGTGCTCCTTGAAGAAAAAACAGGGGAAGAACCGCTGATTCTTCTTGACGATGTGTTCGGGGAACTGGATGGGGACAGAAGTCAGTTTCTCCTTTCCCATCTTGCCGGAAAACAGGTGATTTTAACCTGTACGGAAAAAGAAGGCCCTGTAGAAAGGGCGGGGAAAAGGTTTTTTGAAGTAAAGGATGGGTCTATATGTATATCCACATAGGCGGCACACACGCTGTCAGAATGCGAGATATCATCGGCATTATGGATATTGAAAATACCAGTACTTCCAAGGTAACAAGGGATTTTCTGCGGAAAAAAGAGAAGGAAGGAAAAGTCATTACCACTTCCTACGATTTGCCGAAATCCTTTGTTGTAACCGAAGAGTACGTGTATATAACGCCTGTTACGAGCCAGACGCTTGAAAAGCGTTTTAAACTCTTTACGGGCAAAACGGGAAGAAAGGAATAAATAACATGGAAAATAATCTGGAAAATGTAGCCACAAATTATGACGGCAGTCAGATTCAGGTTCTGGAAGGCTTGGAGGCAGTCAGAAAAAGGCCGGGTATGTATATCGGGTCTACTTCCTCTATGGGTCTTCACCACCTGGTATACGAAATTGTGGACAACTCCATTGACGAAGCCCTGGCAGGCTTTTGTTCCCATATTGAAATTACAATCGAAGCGGATAACTCCATAACCGTTACGGATAACGGCCGTGGTATTCCCGTTTCCATTCAGCCCCAGACGGGTCTTCCCGCAGTTGAGGTTGTATTTACCGTTCTCCACGCCGGCGGTAAATTCGGCGGTGGCGGATATAAGGTTTCCGGCGGTCTCCACGGCGTTGGTGCATCTGTTGTAAACGCCCTTTCTGAAAGCCTTGAGGTAAACGTTTACCGTGAAGGGGAAGAATATCATCAAAGATACAGCCGCGGTAATGTTCTTTGCCCCTTAGAAAAAGTCGGAAAAACAGACAAGCAGGGTACACGGGTACACTTTAAGCCTGACGGCGAAATTTTCGATGAGCTTGTCTACGACTATGACATACTTCTCCGCCGTATGCGTGAGCAGGCATTCCTCAATGCAGGCGTCCGCATTACCCTTGAGGATAAGAGAGAAGAAGCAAAGAAGGAAACCCTTTATTATGAAGGGGGCATAAAGTCTTACGTTGAGTACCTCAATAAAAGCAAAACGCCCCTCCATACGGAAATTATATATCTCGAACAGATTGAAGACGTCCGTGCGGCACAGATTGCACTCCAGTATACGGACAGCTACACCGAAACGGTGGTAAGCTTTGCAAACGATATTAAAACTACGGAAGGCGGTATGCACGAAACAGGTTTCCGTGCCGGTCTTACAAAGGTTTTAAATGATTATGCAAGAAAAAATAAGATTTTAAAGGATTCCGACCCCAATTTCTCGGGTGAAGACGTCCGTGAAGGCATCACGGCCATTATCAGCGTAAAGCTGCAGGAAGCACAGTTTGAAGGCCAGACGAAAACAAAGCTCGGTAACAGCGAAATGAGAACCTTGGTGGAAGGCCTTGTGAATAATAAGCTTGCTTCTTTCCTCGAAGAAAATCCCACCGTGGCAAGAACAATCCTTGAAAAAGCACTCCTTTCTTCCCGTGCCCGTGAGGCCGCCAGAAAGGCAAGAGATAATGCCAGAAGAAAAACAGGGCTTGACAGCCTTTCTCTCCCCGGCAAGCTTGCAGACTGCTCTTCAAAAGACACCACCTCCACCGAAATTTACATCGTTGAGGGTGATAGTGCAGGGGGCAGTGCAAAACAGGGGCGTGACCGTAACTTCCAAGCGATTTTGGCCCTTTGGGGTAAGATGCTCAACGTTGAGAAAAGCCGTGTTGACAAGGTTATCGGCAACGACAAGCTGACCCCCATTATTGCCGCCATCGGTGCAGGCATCGGGGATGAATTTGATATCAATAAAGTCCGCTACGGCAAAATTATTATTATGGCCGATGCTGACGTGGACGGCTCTCATATCCGTACACTTCTTCTCACCTTCTTCTTCCGCTTTATGCGGCCCCTTATCGATGAAGGCAGAGTGTACCTTGCCCAGCCGCCCCTTTATAAGGTGTTCAAAGGCAAGAAAGAAAAATATGCCTATACGGATAACGAACTCCAGCTGGCACTTATGGAAATCGGTGAAGATTCCAAGGTGCAGCGCTATAAAGGTCTTGGTGAAATGAACGCCGAACAGCTCTGGGAAACCACCATGAACCCTGAAACGAGAACGCTTCTTAGGGTCACCTTGGAAGATGCCATTGCCGCCGATGAAATTTTCACAATCCTCATGGGCGACAAGGTAGAACCCAGACGTGATTACATTATCGAACACGCCACAAGCGTTAAAAATCTGGATATTTAAGGAGGGAATAACATATGTTTAATCTTGAAAATGAAAAAATTATTCCCGTTGAGATTTCCAAAGAGATGAAAACGGCGTACATAGACTACGCCATGAGCGTTATTATCGGCCGTGCCCTCCCCGATGTGCGGGACGGTTTAAAGCCGGTACACCGCCGCATTCTCTACACCATGAATGAAGACGGCATCACGGCAGACAAGGCATACCGCAAGTGTGCAACGACGGTCGGTGACGTGCTCGGTCGGTACCATCCCCACGGTGACGCCTCGGTTTACGATGCACTCGTTCGCCTTGCACAGGACTTCTCTCTCCGTTACCCCCTCATTGACGGGCAGGGTAACTTCGGTTCGGTGGACGGTGACCCCCCTGCCGCATACCGTTACACGGAAGCCAGAATGGCACGGCTTGCCCACGAAATGGTGGCCGACATTGAAAAGGATACCGTTGATTTTACCCCCAACTTCGATGAAAGATTAAAAGAACCCGTTGTGCTCCCGTCCCGTTTCCCGAACCTTCTCGTAAACGGTTCTTCGGGTATTGCCGTCGGTATGGCAACCAACATTCCGCCCCATAACCTCGGCGAAGTGATTGAAGCCATTGATGCGATGCTCCAGGACCCCGAAATTGATATTGAAGAAATTATGAATATCATAAAGGGGCCGGACTTCCCCACCGCAGGTCTTATCCTCGGCCGAAGCGGCATTCGCAGTATGTATACAAAAGGCCGCGGCCACATTATTATGCGTGCCCGTGCCACCGTTGAGGAACACGGCGGAAGAGAAAGAATTATCGTAACAGAAATCCCCTATCAGGTCAATAAAGCACGCCTTATCCAGAAAATTGCCGACCTTGTAAAGGAAAAGAGAATTGAAGGCATTTCCGATATCCGTGACGAAAGTGACAGAGAGGGTATGCGAATTGTTATAGAGCTGAGAAAAGACGTAAACGGTAACATCATCTTAAATCAGCTTTACAAAAACACCCAGATGCAGGAAACCTTCGGTGCCATTATGCTTGCCATTGTAAACGGCCAGCCGAAGATTTTAAACATCAAGGAAATGCTGTGGCACTATATCAATTTCCAGGAAGAAGTAATCCGCAGAAGAACTGCCTTTGATAAGAAGAAGGCGGAAGCGAGAGCACATATCTTGGAAGGCCTCAGAATTGCCCTTGATCACATTGACGAAATTATCCGCATTATCCGCCAGAGCTATGACGATGCAAAGCCTCGCCTGATGGAAGCCTTCGGCCTTTCCGAAGTGCAGGCACAGGCAATACTCGATATGCGCCTTGCACGCCTGCAGGGTCTCGAAAGAGAAAAAATTGATGCAGAATATAATGAGCTTTTAGAAAAAATTGCTTATTATACAAAAGTTCTGGAAAGCGAACAGATGGTAAAGGATATTATCCGTGAAGAGCTGGATGTGATCAAGAATAAATTCGGTGATGACAGACGGACCGAAATTACCGCAATGGTAGGCGATATTGAAGATGAGGACCTGATTGACGAGGAAGAAAGCGTCTTTACCCTCACCCACTTCGGCTACATTAAACGTGTGCCTGCTTCCACGTACCGCAGTCAGCGCCGTGGCGGCCGTGGTATTACAGGTCTTTCCACAAGGGAAGAAGACTTTGTGGAAACCCTCTTTACAGCCTCTACCCATGCCCACATTCTGTTCTTTACAAACCGTGGCAGAATGTATCACTTAAAAGGCTACCAGATTCCCGAATCGGGCAGACAGGCTAAGGGTACCGCAATCGTAAATCTCCTGCCCCTTGCTCCCGAGGAAAAAGTGATGACCATGCTTGCTATCCGTGAATTTGAGGAAGAAACGGCACTGATCATGGCAACCAAAATGGGTACCATTAAAAAGACGCTGCTTTCTGAATTTAACATGGGCAGACGTGGCGGTCTGAATGCCATTGGCCTCAATGACGGGGACGAACTCATCAGCGTCCGCCTTGTAAAAGAAGGCGACAATGTAATTGTGGGTACCTATAACGGTATGGCAATCCGCTTTATGGAAGAAGACGTCCGTCCCATGGGCAGAACGGCCCACGGTGTCCGTGCCATTAAGCTCAGAGAAGGGGACAGCGTAATCGGCATGACAACGGCACGGGAAGATGCTGAGCTTCTGGTTGTTACCGAAGGCGGCTACGGTAAGCGTACTACGCTTGATGCTTACAAGATTCAGTCCCGTGGCGGTATCGGTATCCGCACATATAAGATTACAGAAAACACAGGCAATATCGTTGGCATCAGCACCGTAACCGATGGTGAGGATATTATGATGATTACATCGGAAGGCGTTATTATCCGTATGGCTGCCGCTACCATTTCCAGTATCGGCAGAAATACACAGGGCGTCCGCCTTATCCGTATGGAAGAAGGCGTAAATGTTGTGTCCATCGCCCTTACGGAGCATGAAGAAGAGGCGGAAGAAGACGAAACTGCAACAGAAGAAACAACCGAAGAATAAAAAAATAGGGCGGAGAAATCCGCCCTATACTTTAACCGAAAAAGGTGTAACCACTTCAATCTCGTAAAGAACAAAACGGCACAAACGAACGGGACGGTGATTTTGTATGAAAGAAATGAAAATCGTAACCATCGGCGGCGGCACGGGCATGAGCACCATGCTCCGTGGCCTTAAAAAACATACGAAAAACCTGACAGCAATCGTTACTATGGCAGATGACGGCGGCGGCAGCGGCAGACTCCGTGAGGATCTTGGTGTTTTGCCCCCCGGTGACATCCGCAACTGCCTTGTGGCCCTTGCAGATGCAGAACCGATTATGGAAAAGCTTTTCGGATACAGATTTTCCCAAGGGGAACTGAAGGGCCAGAATGTAGGCAATCTCATTATTGCAGCGCTGGACGGCATGTATGGCAGCTTTGAGGAAGCCATTTTAAAGGTAAGTGAGGTTCTTGCCATTTCGGGAAGAGTGCTGCCTGTTACAACCGAAAATGTACATATCAGTGCCCGTCTTTCCGACGGCGCCGAAATCCTCGGTGAATCGAGAATCGGCGGCGCAAAAATCGCCCATGGCTGTAAAATTGAAGAAATCAGCCTTGTTCCCCGCCGTGCGGCGGCGGCAAGCGGCGTGATTGAAAGTATTTTCGAGGCCGATGCGGTAATCCTCGGCCCGGGGAGCCTTTATACAAGCGTCATCCCCAACCTTTTGGTGGAGGGCGTTGCCGATGCCCTTCGGGAAACGAAGGCGACCAAAATTTATGTTTGCAACGTCATGGGCCAGCCGGGAGAAACGGAAGGATACACAGCCTTTGAACACGTGGAGGCGCTTTTCCGCCACGGGGGCGACGGCCTTCTCGACTATTGCCTTGTTAACACCGGCAGCTTTGACGAAAAAATATTAAAACGGTATAAAAAAGACGGCCAGACCCCTGTAATGATTGACGAAGCGGCCTTTTTACAGATGGGAATTACCCTCATAAAAGAAGATTTAATCGGCACGGATACAAGCCTTGCCCGTCATAATCCTGACCGGCTTGCAGAAAGCCTGATGCGGTTTTTAAGTAGAGTGGAAGGCAAGAAACTTTCTCCCATCTGTTAGCTTTTTGTAAAAAGCATTGCGTTGAGGCGCTGAATGTGATATAATGCTTTCATCAGAGATGAAAGCAATGAATTGCCTTCGGCGTGAATTGAAATCTGTGATTTCATGAATTGAGCCTTGCGGCTCATGAATTGCACTAAAGTGCATGAAAAGGCGATTCAATTCATGGAGCGAAGCGAGAAATCATGGCGAACCGCCAATTCATGACAACGACAGTTGTCAATTCATTAAAAATGACGCATCTTTCCTGTAACCTAATTATATAATGCTTTCATCAGAGATGAAAGCAATGAATTGCCTGCGGGCATGAATTGAAAATGATAAATTTTCATGAATGGAGCCTTACGGCGCATGAATTGCACCCACGGGGTGCATGAAAGGCAGAAAAAATATGAAAAAATGGATATGTATTTTGCTTGCGGCAGTACTTCTTCTGCCCCAAGGCTGTAAAAAACAGGGAACAACGCCCTCCTCGGAGAATGTCCCCTATAAAATTGCAATTGTGACGGGCGGCCCCGTTTATAACGAGGCGATTTTCGCGGCAAAAAGGCTGGCGGAAAAGAACCCCGTATTTATTACCCGTACCTATCCGGACGACCTTTCGGCGGAAAACACGGTGTCTATCTGCACCGAGCTTTGCGGAGACCCGCTTGTTAAAGCCATCGTATTCGTCCGTGCCGTGGCAGGGATTGACGAAGCCGTAAGAAAAGTGAAAGAACTGCGGCAGGACATTCTCTTTATCGCAGGCGCCGATACGGAGGATGCAGGCTTTGTGGCACAGACGGCAGACCTTGTCTTTGCACAGGATATGTATACCATGGGTACGGAAGCGGTCAACGAAGCGTACCGCATGGGTGCAAAGCGGTTTATTCATTATACCTTTGCACGGCATCTTTTGAGTGAGCCTGTCCTTCGCCGAAGAGAGCTTATGGTGGAAAGATGCGAAGAACTGGGCATGGAATTTATTGATGTTACGTCCCCTGACCCCCACACGGCAGACGGGGGCGGCGGTGAATCCCGCCTTTTCGTGGAAGAAGACGTTTCCCAGAAGGTGGGTGACTACGGTGCCAACACAGCATTTTATTCTACCGACTGCACCATTCACACCTATATGATTAAAGCGGTGCTTGAATCGGGCGCCATTTATCCCCAGCAGTGCTGCCCCAACCCCTTCCACGGGTATACGGCATATTTCGGCATTGATGTTGGAGAATACAGCGACCCCGAGGGCGTCCTTCGCCAGATTTCCCAAAACATTGCAAAGTACGGCAATACGGGCAGAATGGCCACATGGCCCCTCTCCTCCGATATTCTGATGGTGGATGTGGGCGCAGAATATGCGAGAAGATACTGCGAAGGGGAAATCGGGAAGGAACTCAGCCGTGAAGTGCTGGACGGTATTTTTGCGGAAAAAACAAGCGGCAGATGCCATCTTGATGCGCTTTCCCATGCACCAAACGCCATTTTATTCTCCCTCGATTATTATATGCTTTAAAGATAAAGGGGCTCGAGCGGCCCCTTTCATTTCTCATAAGAAAGAGGCCTATATGTTTCAGAAAAAAGTGAAAAACGGCGTTCCCTTATACGAGGTTTTCTGCGAATTCCCTTCGGTGTCCGCTTGCATCACCACACGGGAAGGCGGCGTATCGGAAGGGGAATTTGCCACTTTAAACTTTCGCATGCACTGTGCAGATACGGAAGAAAATAAAAAAGAAAATGTGCGGAGAATCTGCATGGCATTTGGCACAGAACCCGAAAAAATCGTAACCACCACACAGGAGCATACCACAGAGGTAAAACGTGTGGGAAAGGCGGACGGGGGCATCGGTTTTGTCCGTCCCCGCTTTCAGGAGGGGGTAGACGGCCTTGTCACAAATGATGCGGGTGTTACCCTTTTTACCTTTTTTGCCGACTGTGTGCCCGTGCTTCTTTTTGACCCCGTAAAAAAAGCCGCAGGTGCCGTGCATAGCGGCTGGCGTGGAACGGTGGGGAAAATTTCGGCCGTGGCGGTCCATAAAATGGCAGCGGAATTCGGCTCGGACCCGAGGGATATTCATGCTGTGATAGGCCCCCATATCGGGGAATGCTGTTTTCAGGTGGATAGACCTGTGTATGACGAATTCCTGTCGGCCTTCCCGTCCTTGGGCGGATGCCTCAGGGAAGAAAAAGACGGAAAATATTATATTGATTTATCCCGTGCCATTACAAAAACGCTTCGGGCGGCAGGCGTAGAGCACATAGAAAATATGGAAATGTGCACCGTTTGCCGCAGTGACGAGTTTTTCTCCCACAGAAAGACGGGGGGAAAACGGGGCTGCTTTGCGGCGCTTATCCGCATACGGGATAAAGAGGAAACGGAGGTGGCGGAATGAAACGAGTCCTTTCGGTACTCCTTTTATGCACAGTTATCCTTTCCGGCTGCAAAGGCAAAACGGCGGACGGCGACGGGAACAAGGGTTCATCCGTCGGTGAGTTTACGCTGGCCATGCAGGCGGAGGCAAGCCTTGACCCCCTAAAAACAAAACATGAAACGGCGGCACTCGTATTTGACCTTGTGTATGACAGCCTTGTATATGTGGACAGGGAAATGCGTGCGGTGCCGTATCTTGCAAAAAGCTGTACGGTTTCCGATGACGGCCTGACCATTTCCTTTTCCTTAAACGAAGGAATTTACTGGCACGACGGGGCGGCTCTGACGTCCTCGGACGTGGAGCATACCATCCGGCAGATTCGCACGCTGGGGGAAGACTCTATCTATTTTGAGCGGCTTCGGTATATTGAAGAAATTGTGGTGCGGGATATGTACCATTTTGATTTAAGGCTTACAACGCCCCACATTACCGTGCTGAATCTTCTCGACTTTCCCATTGTGCCGTGCCACAGGACGGATCTTGATACCACCATGGTGGGAACGGGCCAATATAAACTGGAAGCATACACACCGCAAAAGAACATGACCCTTATAAAGAACGAAAACTGGTCCCTTTCCGAGCCGCCCCAGATGGAGCGCATCCATGTGAAGATGATTGAGCGCAGCGCCGATGCGGCCAGCATGGTAAAAATCGGGGAAGTGACGGCGGTGGCGTCCCACTTTAAAAGCGTTGGGGGCCTTGGTATCGGGGAAAATATGCAGATTACCCATTTCCCCACCTTGGAATATGAATTTATCGGGTTTAACTTTGAAAACCGCTTTTTATCCTCGGCCAATGTGCGCCGGGCTATAGCCTATGGCATAGACCGTGAGAAAATCATTGAGGATGTTTTCCTCCAATACGGCAGTGCCGCATGCGTGCCCGTACCGCCCTCGGCTTACCTTTATATCGGCGGCGAGGGGGACATTACCAAAAGGGATACGGAAAAAGCCAAGGGTCTTCTTTTCGCAGACGGCTTCAATCTTGAGGACGGGAAGATGCGGAAGGAAGGCGAGGAGAGCGGCATTGTTCTCACCCTTCTTGTAAACGAAGAAAACGAAATGCGGAAAAAATATGCACGGATTGTGCAGGAAAACCTGAAGGAAATCGGCATACAGACGGAAATTTACACCTTGCCCTTTGCCGAATATAAAGAAAAGCTTTTTTCCGGGGAATTCGATATGTATGTTGGCGGATGCAAATTTTCTGCCGACCTTTCCTACGGGTTTTTGATTACCGACACGGGGATACAAAACGGGTATCATTCCGAAGAAATGGCGGCGGCCTTATCCGGCCTCGGTCCCCAGCGGACGGACGAAACCATCATAGCGGCATATAAAGCGTTTCAGGAAGTGTTCCTTCAGGAAATGCCCTTTGCCGGCATCACATTTTTAGACGGCGCCCTCGTGCACACGGCGGCACTTCGGGGTATGGAAGCACCTGCGGCATCCAAGCTTTACAGAAACATCGGAAAATGGTATTTAGAATAGACATAAGGAGGACAAAATGAGAAACGTATTCAGCCCTGCAGACATTCTGCTGCCGAAAAACAAAAACTGGGAAAAATGGAGTGTGGTGGCATGTGACCAGTACACATCCGAGCCGGAATACTGGGAAGAGGTGGAAAAAATCGTTGGAGATGCCCCTTCTACCCTTCGCCTGACCCTGCCTGAAATTTTTCTTGAAAACGAAGATGCCCCCGAGCGTATTGCAAAAATCGGGGCGGCAATGAAGGACTACGAGCCGGAAATGGAAGAAATGCAAAACACCTTCATTTATGTGGAACGCACCATTTCCGAAGGCCGTGTGCGCCGTGGGGTTGTAGGGAAAATTGACCTTGAGGCCTACAACTATGAAAAGGGCGCAAAAAGCCCTGTAAGAGCCACGGAAGGGACGGTAATTGAAAGAATTCCGCCTCGCCTGCGCGTCCGGGAAGGTGCCACGATGGAGCTTCCCCACATTATGATTTTAATTGATGACAGAAAGAAAACCGTTATCGAGCCGCTTATAAAGACAAAGGGTGAAAAGCTTTATGATTTCGACCTTATGCAGGGCGGCGGCCACATCCGAGGCTACAAGGTTGCGGCGGCGGACGCGGAAAGAATGCAAGAAGCCATAGAAAAGCTGGGCGAAGAATTTATGGAAAGAACGGGGGAAGAAAATCCCTTTATCTTCGCCATGGGCGACGGCAACCATTCCCTTGCCACCGCCAAGGCTTATTATGAAAATATAAAGAAAACCCTCTCTCCCGAGGAAGCGGCAAACCATCCTGCCCGTTATGCCCTTTGTGAAATTGTAAACCTCCACGATGAGGCCCTCGTGTTTGAGCCAATACACCGTGTTATTTTCGGCGTAGATCCGGAAGAAGTGCTGGCTGATTTTGCGGCATTTTGCAAAGAAAACGAAGGGGAAAACGAGCCACAGGAAATCCCATATTATTTTAAGGGCGCAGAAGGCACCATTCATGTCATAAAGCCGGCATCGCCCCTTGCGGTGGGAACGCTTCAGCGTTTCCTCGATGAAAAAGGCATTAAAACCGACTATATTCACGGGGCGGACGTTGTAAAACGGCTTGGCTCGGAGGAAGGCAACATGGGATTTATTCTGCCTTCTATGGATAAGAATGCACTTTTCTCTGCGGTGGAAGCCGACGGCGTTCTCCCGAGAAAGACGTTCTCCATGGGCGAGGCATGCGAAAAGCGGTTCTATCTCGAGGCAAGAAAAATTGTAAAGTAAGGAAGAAAAAATGTCGTTTGCATCTGAAATTAAAAGTGAGCTTCTCAGAACAGAAGTAAAAAACACGTGCTGCGAAAGGGCCGAGCTTTGCGGGCTGATTCTGTTTTGCGGTGCCATTCTCCCCGGCGGAAAGCTCAGGATTTCCACGGAAAACGCCGGAGCGGCAAGGCGCGGTTTTTCGCTTATCAAAGCACTTTTCGGCATCAGAGGTGAGCTTCTCACAAACACCGGCCATAAGGGAAAGGGCGGCACGGCCTACGCCATCTCCATTGAAACGCCCGGGGAAACCTTGCAGATTTTATCGGGTCTTTCTCTCATGGAAGCGAAAACCGTTTCCTTTCGGGTGCGGGAAAATATTGTGGAAAAGCCATGCTGTATGCGTGCCTTTTTAAGAGGGGCATTTCTCGGCGGCGGCTCGGTGGCAAACCCCGAGAAGGAATATCATCTGGAATTTACCACGCCAAGGCTCGCCCTTGCCCAGGATACGGTCCGCCTGTTTTCCGCCTTCGGGCTTACCGCCCGCATCGTGCAGCGGAAGGCAAGCCATGTGGTTTATTTTAAAAGCAGCGAGGAAATCGGTGATGTTCTGAACATTATCGGCGCTTCCTATGCCTATATGGAGCTGATGAACGTCCGCATCCTGAAGGAAAAGCGGAATCAGGTAAACCGCCGTGTCAACTGCGAATCGGCAAATCTGGATAAAACCGTGGATGCGGCACAAGTGCAAAAACAGGCGATTTACCGCCTGCAGAAAAAAGGGAAATTTTCATCCATGGCGCCGCAGCTAAGGGAAACTGCCGAAATGCGGCTGGCCTTTCCGGAAGCGCCCCTTTCGGAGATTGCATCCCTCCTCGGCGTTTCCAAATCCTGCATCAATCATCGCATGCGAAAACTCGTAGAACTTTCCGAAAAAGCATAAAACATGTCCCCTTTTGCATAAGGTAGTGCAAAAGGGGGTTTTTTTATGGAAAGAAAAAAGGTAAGGGCCGTGCGGCATAGTGCAAAAAAAGAAAGCACGTCTCCGCCTTCGGGCGGAAAGCTCGTTCTCCGCATTTTTTTCAGCGTTCTCCTGATTCTGGCGGCGATTTTTATTAAACAAAATTCGCCTTCTCTGGCAGACATGGGCAGGGAAGCCCTTTCCGCCTGGACGGTCTCCCTCCCTTCCTTTTAAAAAAGTTTCATAAAAAAGAAGGCATGGTCATATAGATAGTAAAAAAACCGAGGAGGAGCAAAAAATGGAAATCACGCTGCAAAAAGAAAATATCTCGTTATACGAAACCGTTTGGCGCAAAAATACGGATGCTGTGGCAGAAGCAGACAGCATTGTGCCGGACACAAAACCCGATATTGCCCGTATTTTAAAAACGGCAGGCCGTGCGAAGGTGCTGGGAAAGGAAATGCTGGGGGATAAAATCAGCATCCGTGGTGAGGCGGTGTATACGGTGCTGTATGTGCCGGAAAACGGCGAGGAGCAGGTAGAGGCCATGGAAGTCCGCATTCCGTTTAAGGATATCTGCAGTGCGGGCACGGATGCTGAGAGTGCGGAAGTGTTTGCCGATGCAGAGGTCGGGGAAACGGAGTGCATGCTGTTAAATTCCAGAAAAATTGCCTTAAAGGGCAAGATTTATATTTCCATGGAAGCCGTAAGAAAAAAAGAAGCGGCACTCAGTACGGGGGTCGAGGCGGAACTACCCATGGAAACGAAGACGAAAACTGTCCGCTTTGCTGCGCCTGCAGGACGTGGACGGTATACCGTCACCGCCGCAGACACGCTGGAGGTCCCTGCGGAAAATCCGCCTGTCAGAGAAATTTTACATACGGAAGCCTATCTTGGGGAAGAAAACGTAAAGCTCATTACAGGCAAAATCATTTTAAAAGGCACGGTGCGGCTGAAAACCCTTTATTTATCCTCTGTGCCTTCCTATCCCCTGTGCACCATGGAGCATGAAATTCCGTTTACGGAAATTCTCGATATGCCTTCATGTGAAGAGGGCATGCCCTATATGCTGGATTATGAAATTACCGATATTTACTGGGAAACGGACGATGACGGCGAGGGCGCACGGGCGTTTGGTGCGGAAGTCACCATGGCGGTAGTGGCAAAGACGGTTTTGGAAAAGGACATGGAAATTCTGGACGACTGCTTCTGCCCCGGCTATGTCACGGAGCTGAAATACGAATCGGTCGGGACGGAAACGCCCGTGGACGTTATTTGTGAGGAAATCAGCGTCCGCAAAACCCTTTCCCTGCCCATGGACTTTCCTCCCATCGAGGAAGTGTGTGCACTTTTTGCAAAGCCTGAGGTGACGGCCGTTTCCGTTTTGGACGGTGCCGTCGAAACGGAAGGCCACGCCACGGTGCATCTTATTTACCGTGCGGCAGACGGGGCAGACACGGTGGTTTCTTATACGGATAAGATTCCCTTCTCCTTCTCCGCCCCCACAAAGGCCGGTGAAAAAACAGAAATTGCCGTACGTACACGGCAGGGCGGTGCCACCTATACCCTTTCCGATTCCTCTTCCGTAGATGTACGTGTTCTTGTCGGCTTTGACATCCGCCTTTCGGAAAAGGGAGAAATGCTTTCCGTTTCGGATATTCTCCTGAAAGAGGAGGAAAAGGAGAAGAAACCGTCCGTTATTATTGCTTTTACCGAAAAAGACGACACGCTCTGGAGCCTTGCGAAAAAATACGGGGTTCCCACGGAGAAAATTGCGGCGGCAAACGACCTTGGTGACACGCCCATGATAAAAGAAGGCATGCGCCTTGTGGTGCCGAGAGGATGAAGTGGCATATTCAGGATTGGATTTGTGAAATCGATGCATATTTGTGCTTTTGGCAAAAGCAAAGAAAAATAAAAAAAGCGGTGGGCAGAGTGGGGCGGATACGCCGGGGATGCCGCCGCAGAAAGTAAGAGGATTTTATGGCGGAACTTTCTGTTTTCATTCCCGACACGAAGCAAAGCGCACGGTGGGAGCCTATAGGGAACGGAAGATGCCTTTATCTTGGATACAGGGAAAAGCCGGGGCTTTTTCAGAAACGGAAGGAGAAAAAACACCTTTTAAGGGCAAAGGGAACGAGCACGCTGCAGCCCGAATTTAGCGAAAAACTCTCCCTGCCCCTTCTTTCGGGGAACGGCGAAATATTGGTGCACTCCCTTTGCGACCGCCTTGTGCCAAAAGCAGCGGAGGACGGGGGACTGGTGCTTTCCGTGGGCAAATCCTATGATACGGCAGCCATATTGAAAATTGCAAAAAAGGTGCGGACGCTGGAAATAATCATGGCGGAGGATGACGGACACCTTGCAGAATGCATTGGGGAGGAAACGGGACTTGTGGTGCCTGTGCATAACGCTTTCCACCCGGCGAATAAAATTTTCATGCGGCTTCCGGGCGGCATGGCATGCGGCGGGGGCGCCATTGACCTTTCTTCGCCTCAAAAAACGTGCCTTTTTGCGCCGCCGGAAGAACTGCGGCCCATCTGCCGCATTGTGGGAAGTGATGGCGATACCCTGGAAGCACTCCTTCGATTTTTTGGCATTCCCTATGACCGTGCAGACATTTTCTTGTCGAAAATTACAAAACTTTGCCGAAAATAGAAAAACTTTTCATGTAAAAATCATAAATATCCTTGACAAGATATAATTACCGTGCTATAATAAATCAATAGTGCGATGGTAATCGCAAGGGAAATATAAAGTAGGAGTGGAATTTTTCATGGCGAAAATGACAATTCTGACGGCCGATGGTCTTCGTCAGCTGGAAGAAGAGCTGGAGTACTTAAAGACATCAAAAAGACAGGAAGTTGCGGAAAAAATCAAACAGGCCCGTGCCTATGGTGACCTTTCCGAAAACAGCGAATATGACGAAGCGAAAAATGAGCAGGCACAGGTTGAGGCCAGAATTATGGAGCTGGAAGAAAAGCTCAAAAACATTAAGCTCATTGACGAAGAAAATATTGACACAACCGTGGTAGGCCTCGGCGTAAAGGTTCGTGTTCTGGATGTTGAATTTGACGAAGAGGTGGAATATACCATCGTCGGTTCCACAGAGGCTGACCCCTCAAAGGACAGAATCAGCGACGAATCGCCCGTAGGGCGTGCACTGCTCGGTGCACACGTGGGTGACACGGTGGAAGCACTTGTGCCTTCGGGCGCAACACTCTCCTTTAAGGTACTCGGTATTAGTAAGTAAAATAAAAAGGACTGCATGGCAGTCCTTTTTTATATCTCAACAATTAAATCACATCTTTTTTTAATTTCCGTTCCTTCAAAATATGCTTTTTCCATGGGAATCCATTTTTCAAAAAAGACGGGCGCATAGTCGCCGTTGCGCTTTTCGATGCGGTCTTTTTGTAAAGCTTCGCCAATATCGAGAAAAACGGAAAAATCATAGAATTTGGCAAATGCAGGGTGCATGGAATATGCCCCTTCGATGACGGTAAGCTTTTCGGGAATCACGGTGACGGGGTCTGAGAGGGAAAGGGTGTGGCAATCGAATTTTCGATAGGAAACGGGTTTCCCTTCTTTCAAAGGCAGGAGCACTTCGCAAAGAAACCGCTCTCTGTCTATATTGCCGCCGAGTTCTTTGTATCTTTCCGCCGTTCGCAGCTGGGGACGGAGGAAAAAATCATCCATATGAAAAACGGTGGCACCGTATACATTTTGCAAAAGGGCGGCAAGGGTGGTTTTGCCGCTGCCGCTGCCCCCTTCTATGGCGAGGATGCTTCTTCCCTTATGAAGTCTATCGTCAATTTCCCGAAAAAGAGGAAGAAACGGGACAAAGCGGCTTTGAATGACCCGATAGAAAGGGGCGTAAAGTGTGCGGAAAGTTTCCGAATGGTGTACGGGGGAAAAGCCGTCCGCTGCCCATTTTTCTGCCTTTTTATCAAATGCTTCCAAAGAAAAAGGAAGCTTTTTTTCTTTTATAAGAGACCGCACCGTGCCGAGGTTTTCTAAAAGCGTTTCCTTCCCCGCCGCCGCCTCGTTTGCCGAAAGAAAGAGAAGCTTTCCCATCGTTTCGGGCTTTAAAGAAAAAAGGGGCACACGGGAGAAATTGCCGAGGGTTTCTATGGGGTACGGGGCAGAATCTGCCGCCAATGCCATCTCACGCAAAATGCCTTCTTCCGCATCTTTTGCGGCGGAAATGAGATGGCCGGGGCCCATAGCTCCCTGATGCAGAAATTTAAAAATATCTTCTATTTGTAATTTGGGGTACCGCGCATAATGCTTTAGAAAAAGGGTGCAAAAATCCATAAAACAGCTCCGTTTTTAAATTTTCGGTTTTGAAAGTGCCATAACGAGAAGGGGAATGAGGACAATCTGCACAAGAATGCCGGGCAAGGCACCAAGGACGGCACCCATTAAAAACGCCGAAAAGGTAAACGTGCCGCCGCTGCTTGCGAGAATCAGAAACGTAGCCGCACCCCAAGCGAGCCTGCCCACCACCATGGCGGTCAGGAGAGATACATAAATATAAGGTTTTTTCTTCGGTAAAAGCCGGTGCATGATGCCCGAAACGGCCCCGTAGGCCGCAAGCTCAAAGGCCATGGCAAGGGCGGTGAGAATGGGCGGCATGCCGAGGACGAAGGAGCGGAAAAGGGGTGCGGTAAAGCCTACGACAAGACCGTAAGGCCACCCACAGATAAAACCGCAGAGTAGGACGGGAATATGTAAGGGGCAAAGCATGGCGCCGAATTCGGGGATTTGCCCCGTCAGAAACGGCAGGACGAAGGCGAGGGCCAGAAAGAGTGCCGAAAGAATCATTTTTTTCGTGTTTTTCATAAAAGTTTCTCCTCCAAAAAAAGAAAAAGTATCATTATCTCCCTCGGGGAGACAATAATACCTTCATGGTATCTTTTTCATTAAAATTCGCCAAAGGGAAAAGAAACTTCTGTTTCGTCGCTATGCTTCTGCAAAGCAAAATCAGTATACCACAGGGGGGAAGGAAAGTCAAGCGTTTTCCAGAAGGAGACGGATTTTTTCCACCGCATCGGAAAGGACAGCGGCGGTGCTTTGCCCCCCGACGCCTGCAATAAGGTTACTGCAGCGGTTTACCGGAATTAAAATGCGGGTGGCGCTCGCACGGGAGACGGCAAGTGCCATTTTCTCCGTGACCTCCCCCAGCATGGAATCGGCAATCACAATGCCAATGGGGCCGACGATAATATCTGCCCCCTTTGCGGCAACTACGGCAGGGTTTTCCCCCGTGGCGCCCGCATCTGCCCCTGCCTTCAGCATGGCGGCGGTGGCTAAGGCGTTGGTGCCGATGGCCGTAAGAAGGATTTCGGGGAACGATGATTTAATTTCTTTTACGAGCTGGGCACCGAGTCTGCCGCCCTGCCCGTCCATTACAACAATATGCATATTTTCCTCCAAAGCCGCCTATTCCTGAGCGGCTGTTTTTTCGTATTCCGTATCGATAAGAAGGTTATCCCCAAGGGAAGCCGAAACGGCGAGGGCATCACAGCGGTTATTCTTCTCGTTTTCCGCATGGCCCTTTACCCACACGAAGGAAACCTCGTGTTTAGAAAGGAGGGCGAGAAGGGTTTCCCAAAGGTCAGGGTTTTGTGCGGGACCCGATTTACGCCGCCAGCCGTTTTTCTGCCAAGATTCTGCCCAGCCCTGTGTGATGGCGTCAATCACATATTTGGAATCGCTGTATAGCGTGACAGCGCATTTTTCTTTCAGCGCCTCCAGCGCCTTGATAACTCCCATAAGCTCCATACGGTTATTGGTGGTTTTGCGGTAGCCTTGGGACAGCTCTTTTTCGTGCGCCCCATAGGCGAGGATAATGCCGTATCCGCCTTTTCCGGGGTTACCGCTACAGGCGCCGTCCGTATAAATTGTTACGTTTTTCATAGAAGGTTTCCTCCATTTAGCGGAGATTTTCGGGAAGAACAAAGGTTTTCCCCGCAACGCCGGAAAGTACATCGGCATCGGAAAAATCAAACTGTACTTTGTAGGCGCATAAATCCTGTCCGCTGCCCTCTGCTCCATACTTTTTGTCACCGACAAGCGGACAGCCGATGGAGGCAAGATGCACCCTGATTTGATGGGAGCGGCCGGAAAAAAGCTCCGCCTCCACAAGGCTTTCACCGCCACTTACGGAAAGGGTTTTATATTTGGTTTTTGCCGCTTTACCCCTATCTGCAATGCGGCTTTTATTCGCCTTTTCGTCCTTTACAAGGGCGGCGGAAATCATGCCTTCTCTGGGGTTTGGCACACCGATGCAGCGGCAAAGATAAAGTTTACGCACGCATCCGGTGCGGATTTTTTCGTTCATACTGCGAAGTCCTGAGAGGGTTTTTGCACCGATGACGATGCCTCGTGTGTTATAGTCGAGCCTGTTGCAAAGGGCAGGGGTAAAACCGTGTTCCTCCGAAGGGATAAAGGCACCTTTTTCGTAGAGATACCACTTAAAGCGGTCCACCAAAGTGTCGGCCTTTCGCTTTTCGTCAGGCTGACAGGCAATGCCTCGGGGTTTATATAAAAGGGCAATATGCTCGTCCTCATATAAAACCGTGATTTCGCCTGCTTTTTGGGGGGCGCCGCTATGCTCCGTTTTCAAAAGCGCATCGTCCCCGAAATATTTAATTTCATCCCCCATGGAAAGGCGGGTCTCCGGCTTTGGCTTTTTGCCGTTTACCTTAATTTTCCCCGTGCGGATATATTTATAGATAAGGCTTTTCGGTGCCGATGGCATAAGCCGGGATAAAAAGGCATCGACCCTTCTTGCCTCGTCATTTTGGCCGGCTGTAAAAATTCTCATCGGGGCGGAATGTGACCGACGCCTGGGAGAATGAAATTGGGGCGGTAGGACACTTCCGCCAGCTCCTTTTCGCCCGTAACGCCGCTGAGGACTAAAACCGTGTCAATTTCCGTCTGAATCCCCGAGAGGATATCCGTATCCATTCTGTCACCGATGATGGCGGTTTCCTCTCTTCTTGTGCCCAGCTTTTTCATGGCGTGGCGCATGATGATGGGATTGGGTTTGCCGATAAAGTAGGCACTTTTTCCTGTGGCAAGCTCAATGGGTGCCGTCAGAGAACGGCAGGCAGGCAGAATGCCACGTTCGGAAGGGCCTGTAAGGTCCGTGTTCGTGCCGATAAGCTTTGCGCCGTTTAAAACGAGGTGAATGGCGTGCTCGATTTTTTCAAAGTTATAGGAGCGGGTTTCGCCTACCACCACATAGTCCGGATCATAGTCATTCATGGAAATGCCTGCATCATATAAGGCACCCGTAAGACCCGGTTCGCCGATTACATAGGCACTTCCCCCGGGGCACTGGCTCGCCAGAAAAGAGGCCGTGGCAAGGGCGCTGGTGTAAAAATGGGAAGGGTCAATGTCAAGACCGAGGCGAGAGAGCTTTCGGGAAAGCTCAATGGGTGACCGCTCACTGCTGTTTGTTAAAAAGAGAAAGTTTTTGTTCTCTTTGGCGACCCAGTCGAGAAAAGAGTCCACGCCCTCGAGAAGACGGGAGCCGTGATAGATAACACCGTCCATGTCGCAGATGAAGCCTTTCTTATTATGAATGGCTTCCAAATTTTTTGAAATTTCAATCATATTAAAATCTCCTTTCGGATTTCGTTTTGGAGAAGATAGACGCCTTTTTCCGTATGGGCAAGAGAAAGGCGCACAGGATATTTTTCGGAAAGAAACCGAAAATTATCCCTTTTATGGCCGAGAACGGAAGAAATCAGTTTTTCTTCGCAGAAAACCGTCACGTCCCCCCACAGACCCGACAAGGCCTTTTCCAGTCTGTTTCGCCAAAGCCGTGCCCTTGCCATTTCACCCATGGCGGGGTGATAGGCACCGCCCGCAATGCAGGAGGAAAGGGTTTGGGTTTCCATAAGGCCGATGCGAAGGACCTTTATGCCTCCTTCTTCTAAAATGGCGAGGGCATCCGCCACCCGATCCACACTTTCTTCCGCTGTGGGCGGCACAAAGCGGCCCGACAGCATTTCCGCATATAGGGGCGTGGCGTAAAACACGGCCAAGGGGTAAATTCTTGCCTCTTTTGCGCCGAGACGGACAAATTCTCTTGCCGTTTCCGCCTCTTTTTCGGGTGTGGAAAGGGGAAGCCCCGTCATCATCTGGAGCCCCAGAGTAAGGCCCCCTTCTATAATAAGACGGGCGGCACGGCGGGTATCCGCTGCCGTGTGGCCACGACGGGATTTTTCCAGAACATCATCGGACATGGACTGGGCACCAAGCTCCACGGTTTTAACCCCGTGTGCCTTTAAAAACGAAACCGTTTCTTCGTCGATATAATCGGGTCTTGTGGAAAGGCGGATGCCTTCTGCCTCGCCGCTTAATAAAAAAGGTTTTGCCGCAAGGAGATAGGCCTCCTGGTCTTTTCTCGGGATTCCCGTAAAACTGCCGCCGAAGAATGCAATTTCCGCTTTCTTGTCCCCTTTTGTCCGAAGGGCCTCTTTTATGGAAAAAGCGACGCTTTCCGGGGAAGGCGCCGCCATAACGTTTGTAACTGACCGTTGGCTGCAGAAGGCGCAGCTGTGACCGCATCCTAAATGCGGAATGAACACGGGAATGTTCATGTGCGTTTTCATCATGCATCCTCCAATGCTGCCTGAGCCGCAGCTTGTTCTGCCGCTTTTTTCGTTTTGCCCCGTCCCGTGCCTAAAACCGCATCGCCCAAAGCGACGGTAACGGTAAATTCCTTGGCATGGTCCGGCCCTTTCTCGTCAATAACGGCATAGGAAAGCGTTTTTGCATTTTTTGCCTGAAATTTTTCCTGCAGCGCCGTTTTATAATCTCTTTTGGCACCGCCACGGATTGCATCCTCTATGGTTTCTGTTAAAAAGGAGAGGATATAGCTTTTTGTTTTTTCACGGCCGCCGTCTAAAAAGAGGGCGGCAATGAGCGCCTCCATGGCATCTGCCAGAACGCTGTCCCGCATGGCACCGCCCGAAAGGGATTCCCCACGACCGAGGCGAAGATAGGGCCCGATGCCCATTTTTTTTGCATGGGCGGCAAGGGCCGCCTCACAAACGCTCTGGGCACGCACCCTCGTCATTTCTCCTTCGGAAATAGACGGCTTGCGGGTGAAAAGATATTCGCTGACTGTAATCCCCAATACCGCATCCCCCAAAAACTCGAGTCGCTCGTTACAGGAGCATTTGTTTTCGTTTGCATAGGAAGAATGGGTAATGGCTTCCCAAAGCAAAGCGGGGTTCTGAAAGCGGTGGGACATGAGATTTTCAAAAAACCGTATGGAATCAGGCATGGGATTTAATGTAGGCGACAACGTCCCCCACGGTGCGGATATTTTCCGCTTCCTCATCCGAAATGGAGAGGGAAAATTCATCCTCGAACGACATAATGAGTTCTACAATATCGAGCGAATCAGCGCCGAGGGTGTCAATAAATGCATCTTCTTCGTTGATGCTCGCAGCATCAATGCCGAGCTGTTCGGCAATAATTTCAGAAACTTTTTCAAATACCATTTTCTTCATCCTTTCTTATAATGCTTGTATGGTAATACAAGTATGATTATATTAGATTCTAGGAAAAAATGCAATACTTTTTGTAATTTTTTTCATATCATGAAAACATTGACAGGAAAGCGGGCATGTGTTATACTTTTGAAAGGCATACGAAAGGGAACAAAAGGAGCAAAAACAATGGGGACAGGAAGCTTGGCACTTACCTTAAAAGATAACAAAACAAGCCGCAATCTTTTCTGGTATATAGCACTTTTATATGCGGTGGTGTTTATGACGAAAAACTGCTTCGGCACCGCTCTTGCAGGCATTGTAGCGGAGGGAATCATGACCAAATCCCAGACGGGACTTATCACTTCCGCATTTTATATTGTATATGCGCCCCTTCAAATTGTGGGCGGCATGCTGTCGGATAAGGTCAGACCTGACCGCCTTATAAAGCTTGGACTTTTTGGCGGAATTTTGTCAAACGCCGTTATTTTTGTAAACCATAATTATTATGTGATGCTCACGGCGTGGGTTATAAACGGCATTATGCAGTCGGCACTTTATCCTGCCCTTTTTAAAATTATTACTTCCCAGCTTTCCCCCGCCTGGCGGAAAAAGGGACTTTTCTATTTTTCCTTTTCCTCAGCTTCGGGGCTTATTTTCGGGTATGTGATTGCCGCATTCGTAACAAAGTGGCAGTATAATTTCCTCGTTTCCGCCGTTTGCTCTCTTCTTTTATACGTAACGTTTTCCGCTGTTTATAAGAAAGCCTACGGCAAAATGGTGCCTGAGGAGGCGGAAGAAAAAGAAGAAAAGACAGCGGCACCCGTTTCGGTAAAAACGGTAAGCTTATTTTTATTAAGCGGCTTTTTCTTTATTCTGCCCGTAAACTTTTTCCGTTATATGGTGGATAATTCCCTGAAGAATTTAACCCCCGTTATGCTGATGGAATCCTACCCGAATTTAAACGTGACCATCAGCAATCTTCTCAACGTTATCATTCTCGTTTCGGGACTTTTTGGCATTCTTTTGGTGCGGAAATTTTTATATCCGAAGCATATGAAAAACGAGGTGGGATGTATTCTTTTCCTGTCGGTACTCATGCTGCCTTGCGCTTTCATTATTAAATTTACGGGCGTAATCAACGTATGGTTTGTGCTTATTGCCATGTGCATTCTTGCCATGTGCCTTTCGGGAGCCGTTCTGATGAATTCCTTTTATACGGGGTGCTTTGCCGCCTATGGCAAAAACGGAACGGCGGCAGGTGTTGGGAACGCGGCAACGAGTCTTTCCATCGTTCTCCAGAGCTACGGCTTCGCCTTTATTGCGGATAAATTCGGCTGGGGCGCCGTTACAACTGCCTATATCGTCTGCATCGTGCTTTGCATCTTGTTTACGTCGTGCGCTCTGCCGTTTTGGACGAAATTCAGAAAAGAAGAAAAATAAGATAAATAAAAAACCCCCTGCACTTTCTTTCGTGCAGGGGGTTTCGTTTGTTTTTAAATAAAATCGAATAGTTCAGAAAGTTCTACGCTTCTGCCTTCCGCCATGGAAACATTTGCTGCAGCGCCGATGCCGAGGCTAAACATACCTGCTCTCGTATCTGCCACCTGACCTAGCGGGTCATGGGTGCAACCACGGAAGAGTGCGGCACGCATAATGGGGTCAGACCCACCGTGACCGCCGAGGTTATCCTTCGTCAGCTGGTCAGCACCTGCAAGGTGTTTGGGAAGGGTGTTCTTCTGGGGGATGTTATAAACGATTTCATCACCCTGACGGTTAAAGACGGTAAGGGTCTTTTTGCCGAGGCAGTCTGCCACTTCAATTCTGCCCTTTTCGCCGTTAAAGACAATCTTCATGCCTTCATAGGGGCAATGGGCATTGAGTGCATATGTAGCCACAACGCCGCCCTTATACTGAATATTGAGGGCAACCGTATCTTCAATGTCAATTTCTTCGGAGAAGATACATCTGTCACGGCGATAGCCGTCCACATCTTCTACGTCGAGGTAAATCTTTTTATAGAATTCGTCGCTTTCAATATCGAGATAGTATTCACAGGTGCTCTTATACTGGCAGGTTAAGCATCTTTCGCCGTGGGGCTGATGGTCGGGGGTATAGAATCTTCTCGTACCGAATGCATTCACCTTTACGGGTTCATCTTCAAGCCACCAGTTTAAGAGGTCAAAGTGGTGGGTGGATTTATGAATAAGGAGAGAGCCGGAATTTTCCCGTCTCGAATGCCATCTTCTGAAATAATCTGCACCGTGGTCGGTATTCAGCATCCATTCAAAGTGTACGCTGTAAATATCGCCTACGATTTTTTCACGGAGCAGTTCCTTCACTCTTACATAGAAGGGCATAAAACGGCAGTTGAAGGTAACGGCAACATTTTTGCCCGTTCTCTTTTCCGCTTCCATAATGGCGTTACATTTGGGGCCCGTGGTGGTCATGGGCTTTTCGGTGATTACATCACAGCCTGCCTCAAGTGCACGGATAATATATTCGTCATGTGCGGCGTCCTTTGTGGTAACAATGATTGTGTCAGGGTTTGTTTCCGCAAGCATTTTGTCAAAATCCGTATAAACGGGGGCGGAAAGGCCTGCATAATCGAGAGCGGCCTCGGCACGCTTGGGATTTAGGTCACAGGCGGCAACGAGAGTAGCACAGTCCGGCAGTTCCTTTGCAAGGGGGCAGAGGTAAGCCTGTGTGCCTCGGTGACCGGTACCTACAATGGCATATTTTTTCATAAAACAGCATCTCCTTGATTTAAAATCAGTTCTCGTGGCTACTATACACTATTTTCAGGGCATTGTCAAGGGATTCGGGGAAAATCAGAAAAGATTTATATTGTAATTTTTCTGTATTTAGTATATAATGATGGAAAAGCATTCGGAAAGGATTTAAACCATGAAATTACTGATACTGGACGGCAACAGCATCATAAACCGTGCCTTTTATGCCATTCCGCACCTCTCGGCCCCCAGCGGCCTCCATACAGGGGGGATTTATGGCTTTCTTGTTACGTTTTTAAAAACGTTAAAGGCGGAAAACCCTGACCTTTGCGCCGTGGCCTTTGACCTGCCCGGCCCTACCTTCCGCCATAAAATGTTTTCGGAATATAAGGCAACCCGGCACAAAATGCCCGAGGAGCTGGCCGAGCAGATGCCTGTTTTAAAAGAAATTCTTTCCATGATGCAGATTCCCATCTTGGAACTGGACGGCTATGAGGCGGACGATATTATCGGCACCGTTTCCCGCCTTTGCGAAGGGGAAAATGTGGATTGCCGCATTTTAACGGGGGACAGAGATGACCTCCAGCTTGCAAGCGAAAAAACCCACATTCTTCTAACCACCACAAAGGGCGGCAAAACGGAAACGGTGGAATATGATACGGCCGCCGTTTTGGAAAAATACGGCCTGGCGCCCCAAGGTCTTATCGAAGTCAAGGGTCTTATGGGCGATACGAGTGACAATATTCCCGGTGTTCGTGGTATCGGCGAGAAAACGGCGCTTTCTCTCATTCAGAAATACAAAACGGTGGAAGGCGTTTATGAAAACTTAGGGGATATGAAGGGTGCCCAGCTCCAGAAACTGACGGAGGGGCGGGACATGGCATTTTTAAGCCGCACTTTAGGCAAAATCTGCAGAGAAGTCCCCATTTCCGCTGACCTTTCCGCCTTGACAAGAAAAGAATACGACAAAGAGGCCCTCTCCGAAATGTTCCGCCGCCTTGAGTTTCGTGCGCTTTCTCAGGAGCTGGACCTTCCCGAGGGGAAGGAGGAAACCGTATCCTATGAGGCTCTGCCTTTTACCGAATCCCTTTCGGGAAAAGAGGGGCTATATGTACTTTGGGAGGAAGAAACGTTCTATGCATGTGACGGGGAGGCAGTCTATGCCCTTTCGGCGGAAGAGGCCGCAAGGCTTTTAGACGGCAAACCCTTATACGGCCACGGCCTGAAGGAAATCATGACCTTTCTTCGGAAAAGGGGCAAAAAAGTGGGCGAAGCCGCCTTTGATACGGAAATTGCGGCATATATCTTAGACCCTGCCACAAGCCGCTATGCCCCTGCCGATTTATGTGAAAAATATCTCTCCAAGCGGCCTGAAAACGGTGCTGCCGCCGCATTTTTACTCCCTTCCCTCGCCCGTGTTTTAAAGGAAGAAATGGAAAAAAGGGAGCAGACGGCGCTCTATTTTGATTTGGAACTGCCCTCTGTCCGTGTTCTTTCGGAAATGGAATATGAAGGGATTCTGGCAGAAGGGGATGCGCTCAGTGCCCTGTCAGAGCGGCTTTCGGCGGACCTTAAAGGCCTTGAAACCGCCATTTATGCATCTGCGGGGGAAGTATTCAACATTCAGTCCCCAAAGCAGCTCGGTGTCATTTTATTTGAAAAGCTGGGTCTCCCCAGTGCCAAAAAGACGAAAACGGGGTATTCCACCGATGCGGCAGTCCTTGAAAAATTAAGGAGCAAGCACCCCATTATTGAAGATATTTTAGAATACCGCACACTTTCCAAGCTCAAATCCACCTATGCGGAAGGGCTTCTCCCCATGATAAACCCCGAAACGGGCAGAATCCACACCACCTTCCACCAGACGGTCACGGCAACGGGGCGGCTTTCCTCCTCGGACCCCAATCTCCAGAACATTCCCGTAAAAACAGAGCTTGGAAGGGAAATCCGCAAGGTGTTTACGGCAAAGGAAGGCTTCGTACTTGTGGATGCGGACTATTCCCAGATAGAGCTGAGAGTCCTTGCCCACATGTCGGAAGATTCGCGAATGCAGGAAGCGTTCCTTGAAAATGCGGATATACACACCAAAACGGCGGCGCAAATTTTTGGCGTGGCGGAATACATGGTCACCCCCGAAATGCGTATGCGTGCCAAAACCATAAACTTCGGCATTATTTACGGCATGAGCGATTTCACCCTTTCGCAGGACCTGAAAACGAGCCGCAAAGAAGCGAAAAATTATATTGACAGTTATTTTTATAATTACGGCGGCGTCCGTGACTTTATGGAGGGCATGAAGGATTTTGCAAGAGAAAACGGCTATGTAAAAACCATGCTCGGAAGAAGGAGATACGTGCCCGAAATTGAGGCCGCAAACTTTAATGTCCGTGCCTTCGGGGAGCGTGTTGCCATGAATGCACCCATCCAAGGGAGTGCGGCGGATATTATAAAGCTTGCCATGCTCCGTGTTTCCGAAGCGCTCGAGCGTGAAGTGCCTGCCGCGCGCCTACTCCTTCAGGTTCATGACGAACTTTTGGTGGAGGCCCCCGAAAAGGACGCCGAAATAGTGGCGGCACTTATGAAGCGTGAAATGGAAAACGCTACGTGTATGGCGGTGCCCCTTCTCGCTGAGGTAAGCTACGGAAAAAGCTGGTATTTGGCAAAACCGTAAAAAAAGAGGGATAGTATGATTATATGGCTGACAGGCGGCAGCGGCAGCGGAAAAAGCGTCCTTGCCGCAAAATTTGAAGAATACGGCTATAAAAGAATCGATGCGGATAAAATTGCAAGGGAAATCGTTCTTCCCGAAAAGGCGGCGCTCGCAGAAATCGTCAAAGCCTTCGGGGAAGAATACCTGCTGCCCGACGGCAAGCTGGACCGCAAAAAGCTGGGCAGAGCCGTTTTCGGCGACGGGGAGCTTCTCTCCGTTTTAAACCGCATCACCCATAAATATATTATAGAAGAAATGGTTTCCCAAAGTCGGGGCGAGAAAAATGTTATATACGATGCGCCTCTTCGGAATACCTTCGGCGTCCCCTGTGACAAGACGCTTCTCGTCACAGCACCCAAAGAAATTCGAATCGGAAGAATAATGGAGCGGGACGGCATTGGCCGCACCGAGGCGGAAAACAGACTCGATGCACAAAGCGACAACGGCGCCTATCTTGCCGATGCAGATGCCGTCATCCAAAACGACGGGGACGTGGAAGCACTTTTTAAAAAAGCAGACATCTATATAAAGGAATGGTACACAAATTGAGAAGGACAGTTTTATGGCTTATCATTGTATTTGCGGCGCTTTGGGGCATAAAATGGGGCGTGGCCCGTCTTTTTCCCATGCCTTACGGTGAAGCGGTGGAAAAGGCGGCGGCAGAAAACGGCGTGAATCGTGCACTTTTATATGCCGTTATGAAAGCAGAAAGTAATTTTGACCCCGAAGCCCGGTCAGAAAAAGGAGCAAAGGGCATTATGCAGATGCTTCCTGAAACGGCAAAGTGGTGTGCAGAGAAGAAGGGACAGGAAATGCCTGACCTATCTGAGCCGGAAGAGAGCATCCATGTCGGCGCCTATTATCTTTCCTTTCTTTTAAATCGATACGGCGGCGAGGAATCGGTGGCCATTGCGGCCTATAATGCAGGCCACGGCAGGGTGGATACATGGCTTTCCGATACTGCCTATTCAAATGACGGCAAAACCCTTTCGAATATTCCTTTCCCCGAAACCGAAAAATATGTTAAAAAAGTAATGCTTTACAAGAAAATATATGAAAGAAGAGCGGAATAAAAAAGGCGGCAATAGCCGTCTTTTTTATTCCGCAGAAAATGCATACAGCATGGATGCGTACGCCTCGGGATATTGATTGATAAGACCGCCAAAGGCGAAAAAGATTTTTTCCTCGTAGGTTTTATATTGCTCGTCCCCCGTTATGGAAAAAAGCTTCCGAAAGCAGAGCGCCAAAACGGCGTTTGCAGAGGGCATGGCCCCATCGTCCCCGTCCATGGGGCGGAGAATCAAAGACTCGGCATCTCTGCCGATAAAATAGGCACCGCCCTCCTCTTTCCAGAAAAGGCGGATGATTTCCTCGCCTGTTTTCATGGCAGCGGAAAGGTGTTCCTTGTTTTTTGTGACTTCAAAAAGGGTAATTTGCGCCCATAAAAGATAGGCGTAATCCGGTGAGAAAGCGGGAACGGATGCCGCACCTTCAAAAAAGCTTGCAAGAAGGCGCCCGTCTGCCCTTCGAAGATTTTTTTCGATAAATAAAAGGATTTCCTCGGCAGAATTTCTGTATGCTTCCTTCCCCGTCACAAGTGCCGCTTTTAAGAATGCGGTAGCAAGGAGGGCGTTTTGCCCCGTCAGGATTTTTTTATCCATATCCGGAAGCGGTCTGAATTGCCGCCTTTTATAAAGCTTTTCAAGGGCGGCGGAAAAATCTTCCGAGGGGGGCGCACTCAAATAGGGAAGCGTGCGGGCGGAAATATGGTATGTTTTAATAAAATGATCTGCCTCCTTTCCTAAAACTGCCCGAACTTCCGCTTCGTCCCAAAGATAAAAGCTGCCCTCGCCCTCTTCGCTTTCTGCGCTGACGGCGCTGTAAAATCCGCCCCCTTCACCTTTCATGGTGCGGCACAGAAAATGAAGGGTTTCCTCGGCATAAGGGATAAAGCGGCCGCCTGCCTCGAGATAGGCAATGGAAAGAAGGGCGTTATCGTAAAGCATTTTTTCGTAGTGGGGGATGCGCCATTCCCTGTCGGTGGCATAGCGGAAAAAGCCGCCGCCCACATGGTCAAATAGGCCACCGTCATGCATTTTTTCGAGGGTGGTTTCTGCCATTTTTACGGCTTCGGCATCCGCCCTTTTTTTGCCGTAGGCAAGGAGAAACATGAGGCTCGGAACCATGGGGAATTTAGGCGCCTTGCCAAAGCCGCCGTGCAGACGGTCAAAGGAGGAGGCGAAGGCGCCGCATGCTTTTTGGGGCGAGGATGGGGCGACGGCTTCTTTATACATTCTGTCGTCATCCCGATTTAAAGTATCCGTAATTTTTGCCGCCGTGTCCACCACCGCCTGCCGCCGCAGGCTCCAGGCTTCGGCACTCCGGCGGAGGAGCGTCTGAAAGCCGATGGTGTGGGGCGAATCCTTGATGGGAAAATAGGTGCCTGCAAAAAACGGTTTTCCCCGAGGCGTCAAGAAAAGATTTAAAGGCCAGCCGCCACTGCCTGTCATACTCTGGCAAAAGCGCATATACACTTCGTCAATATCGGGCCGCTCTTCTCTGTCTACCTTTATGGGGACGAAATAGGTATTTATAAGATGGGCCGTTTCCCTGTCGGAAAAAGCCTCTCTTGCCATCCGGTGGCACCAGTGGCAGGCGCTGTAGCCGATGCTTAAAAAAATGGGTTTATCCTCCGCTTCCGCTTTTTCAAAGGCTTCCGCACCCCACGTATACCAGGAAACAGGGTTGTCCTTATGCAGAAGAAGGTAAGGGCTTTTTGCAAATCTGAGGCGATTTGCCATATTTTATCACTCCTTTTTCTTGCATATTGTAACCGATTGTGGTATACTGTTATACATGAATTACGGAAAGAAGGGGAGAAATAAATGATTCTCACCGTTGATATCGGCAATACCAATATCGTGCTTGGCGGCTTTATGGGAGATGAGCCTTCTTTTGTGGCCCGCCTTTCCACCGACACGAAAAAAACGGAGGACGAATATGCGGCGGTTCTTCGCAGCGTTCTTTCCATCCGTGAAGTTGAGAAAAAAGAAATCCGTGGTGCCATTATTGCCTCGGTTGTGCCGCCGCTAAACGCCGTTATGAAAAAAGCCATCCGCATTGTGTACGGCATTGACCCTATTTTGGTAGGCCCCGGCATTAAAACGGGACTTGGGATTCATTGCGATAATCCTGCTACTGTAGGGGCAGATCTTATTTCAGGCTGTGTTGCGGCACATACGATTTACGGCAGTCCCTGCCTTGTGGTGGATATGGGCACGGCAACGAAAATTATGCTTGTGGATGAAAAGGGCACATTTTGCGGTGCCTCCATTATTCCCGGTGTGACCATCGGGCTTTCCGCCCTTTCCGGCGGCACGGCACAGCTGCCCCAGATAAGCCTTGAAGCACCCAAGTCCGTCATTGGGAAAAACACGGTGGACTGTATGCGGTCGGGCGTTGTGTACGGTAATGCGTGCCTCATTGACGGCATGATTGACCGCTTTTTCGAGGAAGCGGGCGGAGAAATGCCGGTCATTGCCACGGGCGGTCTTTCTTCCACCATTATCCCCTTATGTAAGCATGATATTACCCTTGACGAGCATCTCGTTTTAAAGGGACTCCATATTCTGTACGAAAAAAACAGTTAATATCCCCTCGGGGTTATTATAAAAAATTTTATGCGTTGTATCACTATAAGCCGAGGCGCAATGAACCCCATAGGCTCTATTCATGTGAAATTTCCGTCTTTCCGGTTTGTCGTCTTTGAAAGGCGTCAGCCTTTCTGCATCCTGCCGCACCGGACATCCATGAATTTTCCCGTGAATAGAGGCGAAGCGTTTTAAACGAGCAGATTTTTTGGCAAGCAAAGGCGAAAGCGGAGCGAATATCGACCATATTCGCGAGCATTTCAACGTATGATTGTGAAAAATATGCCGTTATAAAACCCTATGTGTTCATCGCCCCTCGGCTTAAGGGCGAACGACAGCAAGGAGGAATTTTTTATGGAAAGAAAAATGGACACAAGAGCGATGGTAACAGGCGCCATTCTGACAGCACTCGTAGTCGTGCTCCAGTATGTGGCAAACTATGTGAAAATCGGGCCGTTCCCGATTACCCTTGTGCAGATTCCCATTATCATCGGCGTAGCCGTCGGCGGTATCGGCATGGGGGCATGGCTTGGGGCCGTGTTTGGCTTCGTTGTATTAATCAGCGGTGCCGGCGAGCCGTTTTTTACATTGAACCCTTTGGCCACCATTCTCATTTGCATGGCAAAGGGGATTGCCTGCGGTGCGATGGCGGGCGTCGTGTATAAGCTTGTTTCCAAATGGAATCGCTACGGTGCGGTTATAACGGCGGCTGTGGTTTCCCCCATTGTCAACACGGGGATTTTCTTCCTCGGGTGTACAGCGTTCTTTATGGATACCGTTCGTACCTGGACACAGGCGGCAGGCATGGGAGATAATGTGGCAGGCTATATGTTTTTGGGGCTTGCAGGGATTAACTTTCTTCTGGAGCTCGGCTCGAATATTCTTCTGAGTCCTCTTGCAGTACGTCTTCTGCAAATTCGGAAGAATCAGCAATAAAAGGCTTGCAAAACACACGGAATGGGTGTATACTATGTTCCGTGTGTTTTTAATTTACATAAAAAGGATTGGTGTTTTATGCAGAAATTACAACCGAAGCTTTTTGAGAGTCTAAAGACTTATTCGGGGGCACAGCTTATAAAGGATGTGCTGGCAGGCATTATCGTTGCCATTATTGCCCTGCCCCTTTCCATCGCCCTTGCCATCGCCTCGGGCGCAACGCCTGAAATGGGGCTTTACACCGCCATTTTTGCAGGGTTTGTCATTTCCCTCCTTGGCGGCAGCAGAGTCCAGATTGCAGGGCCTACGGCGGCCTTTGCCACCATCGTGGCAGGCATTATCGCCACAAAAGGGTTTGAAGGGCTTGCCCTTTCCACCATTTTGGCAGGTCTTATCCTCGTGCTTATGGGTCTTTTCCGCCTCGGAAGCCTGATTCGCTTTATTCCCCATTCCATCACGGTAGGTTTTACGGGCGGTATTGCCGTAACCATTGCCGTGGGGCAGATTAAGGACTTTTTAGGCCTCACTTTTACCCATTCCCCTGTGGAAACCATGGAAAAGGTGGCGGCGGTTTTTGAAAGCATGGGCACGTTTATGCCCATGGCTCTCGCAGTTGGTCTTGTGGCCCTTGTCATTTTGATTCTTGTCCCGAAAATTCCCGGCCTTAAAAGAGTGCCCGGCTCTCTCATTGCCATTTTAATTTGTGCCGCACTGGTGCAGTTTTGCACGCCGGGCGTCAAAACCATTGGCGATTTATATACCATTTCCGCAGGCTTTCCACCCTTCCGTTTCCCCGAAATTACGGGGGCAAGCATTCTTGCCGCATTGCCTGATGCTTTTACAATTGCCATTTTGGCGGCGGTGGAATCCCTCCTTTCCTGTGTGGTGGCGGACGGTATGATTGGCGATAAGCATAATTCCAACATGGAGCTCGTGGCCCAAGGCGCAGGCAACATCGCTTCCGCCCTCTTTGGCGGCATTCCTGCAACGGGTGCCATTGCAAGAACGGCGGCCAACGTGAAAAACGGCGGCACAAGCCCTGTTTCGGGCATGGTCCACGCCGTAGTTCTCCTTCTTGTACTTCTCGTTCTCATGCCTCTGGCAGCCCTCATCCCCATGCCCGTCATTGCCGCAATCCTCTTTGTGGTTGCCTATAATATGAGCGAATGGCGGAAGTTTGTGGCAATCTTTAAGGAAAAGAAGGTTACCGATATTATCGTCCTTCTCGTTACCTTCTTCTTAACCGTTATTTTTGACCTTGTGGTTGCAATTGCAGTCGGCCTTGTGCTGGCAGGCATATTTGTACTTTTCGAAAAGATGAAAAAAAGAGCATAAATAAAACAAAAAAGGCAGAAACGAAAATGAATCGTTTCTGCCTTTTTTATTTCTTCCAGTCGCCGTATAATACCTTTGAGAGGTATTGCCCTGTGAAGGATTTTTTGTTTTTTGCCACTTCTTCCGGTGTGCCGGCGGCAACCAATGTTCCGCCGCCGTCGCCCCCTTCGGGGCCCATATCGAGAATATAGTCGGCAGTTTTAATAACGTCCAGATTATGCTCGATGACGATAACCGTATTGCCGCCCTCCACAAGGCGGCCGAGAAGGTCTACAAGGCGGTGGACATCCGCCATATGAAGACCTGTGGTAGGCTCGTCCAAAATATACACGGTTTTGCCCGTGCTTCTTTTGGAAAGCTCCGTGGCAAGCTTTACTCTCTGCGCCTCGCCCCCCGAAAGAAGGGTGGACGGCTGGCCCAGCTTAATGTAGCCGAGACCCACATCGTAAAGGGTCTGGAGTTTTCTTTTTATTCTCGGGTGGTTTTCAAAAAAGCCGAGGGCCTCTTCCACCGTCATATCCAGAACTTCAAAAATATTCTTGCCCTTATAGGTAACCTCTAAGGTTTCTCTATTATAGCGCTTGCCTTTGCAGACTTCGCAGGGCACATACACATCGGGAAGAAAATGCATTTCAATTTTAATAATGCCGTCCCCTGCACAGGCCTCGCATCTGCCGCCTTTAACATTAAAGGAAAATCTTCCCGGGCCATAGCCTCGGGCTTTCGCCTCGTTTGCCGTGGCGAAAATGTTCCGTATGTCGGTAAACAGTCCCGTATAGGTGGCCGGATTTGACCGTGGCGTTTTGCCGATGGGGGACTGGTCAATGGCGATGACCTTGTCAAGATGCTCCATGCCCTCGATTCTGTCATGGTCACCGGCAATGAGATGGGCACCGTTTAAGGCGGATGCCAGAGATTTATAGAGAATTTCGTTTACAAGGGAGCTTTTGCCGCTGCCTGATACGCCCGTGACGCACACAAACATGCCAAGAGGAACAGAAACGTCAATGTTTTTAAGGTTATTTTGTCTGGCACCTCGCACAGTAAGATACCGCCCGTCCACCTTTCTTCGTTCCGTGGGCACGGGAATTTTCTTTTTGCCCGAAAGGTAAAGTCCCGTTTCCGAATGGGGATTTGCCTTGATTTCCTCCACCGTACCTTCCGCCACGATTTCGCCGCCGTGGACCCCTGCGCCTGGGCCGATGTCCACAATATGGTCGGCTTCGTACATGGTTTCCTCGTCATGCTCTACCACAATCAGCGTGTTGCCCATATCCCGAAGGTTCTTCAGGGCAGAAAGGAGCTTATGATTGTCTCTTTGATGAAGGCCGATACTGGGCTCGTCCAGAATATAAAGAACGCCCATCAGCCCCGAGCCGATTTGGGTTGCAAGGCGGATTCTCTGTGCTTCGCCCCCCGAAAGGGTGCCTGCGGCACGGGACAGGGTAAGATAAGAAAGACCCACATTTTTCAGAAAGCCGAGACGGGCACGGATTTCCTTAATAATCTGCGCCGCAATCTGCCCGTCCTTTTCCGAAAGGGAAAGGGAATCAAAAAAGGCGAGGCTTTTTTCCACAGAAAGGTCGGTAAGTTCTTTAATGTTAAGACCGCCAACGGTAACGGCCAGAATTTCGGGGCGAAGACGTGCACCGTGGCATTCCGTACAGGCACTGTCCAGCATATACCCCTCAATTTCCGATTTTGCCCAGTCAGAGGTGGTTTCACGGTATCTGCGCTCTAAGTTATTGATAATGCCTTCAAAGGTGGTGGTCACCGTGCCGCTGCCGTAGGCACGGCTGTAGTGAAATTCCAGCTTTTCTTCCCCTGTGCCGTAAAGAATAATGTCCACAATATGGGGCGGCAAATCGTGAACGGGTGTGTCAAGGCTGAAATTATAGTGCTTTGCAAGGCCTTCATAATACATCATGGAAACAGAGGAAAGGTCACCCACAGGCCAGCCGCCAACTGAAAATGCCCCTTCCCGAATGGATTTTTCGGGATGCTTCAAAACGAGCTTGGGGTCAATTTTTTTGATAAAGCCGAGACCCGAACAGGCAGGACAGGCACCGAAGGGACTGTTAAAGGAAAAAGAACGTGGCTGCAGCTCTTCAATGTTAATGCCGCAGTTATGGCAGGCGTAATTCTGGCTGAAGGTAATTTCCTCGCCGCCGAGAACCTGCATGGTGGCAAGGCCGCCCGAAAGAGACAGAGCCGTTTCGAGAGAATCGGCAAGGCGGCTTTTGATATCGGGGCGGATAATGAGGCGGTCCACCACGATTTCAATCGTATGCTTTTTCTTTTTATCCAGTACAATTTCTTCTTCCAGTTCATACATTTCCCCGTCCACACGGACTCGCACGAAGCCGTTTTTCCGTGCCGAGGAAAAGACCTTCTGGTGTTCCCCCTTTTTCGCACGGATAACGGGGGCGAGAAGGAGAATCTTTGTGCCTTCTTCCATGGAAAGAATGGCATCAATCATCTGGTCCACAGTCTGCTTTTTAATTTCCATGCCGCATTTCGGGCAATGGGGCACGCCGATTCTGGCGTATAAAAGGCGGAGATAGTCATAAATTTCCGTTACCGTGCCCACGGTGGAACGGGGGTTTTTGCTCGTTGTTTTCTGGTCAATGGAAATGGCAGGGGAAAGGCCTTCGATATATTCCACATCGGGTTTTTCCATCTGCCCTAAAAACTGGCGGGCATAGGAAGAAAGGCTTTCCACGTACCGCCGTTGCCCTTCGGCATAAATGGTGTCAAAGGCAAGGCTCGTTTTGCCGCTTCCCGAAAGCCCCGTAAACACAACGAGCTTATCTCTCGGAACGGTAACATCTATATTTTTTAAGTTATTTACCTTCGCACCGCGAATGATAATTTTATCCTGCATAGGGGGTCTCCTTATTTCTGTTCCAGAGCCTTTTTCAGAAGGTCTGCCATAGTGGTAGAGTCTGTGTCCTGCGTTTTCATATATTTTTGCACATCACGTTTGGAAACTTTCGCGCTGCGGTTTTCCGCAAGGCGTTTTTCAAACGTGGCCGCCTTTTCACGCCAGCCGCAGCGGCAGACGTATATTTTTTTCTCGCCCGAGCCGAATCTTTCCAGTTTCTTGGAGCAGCTTGGGCATCTGGCATTGGAGAGCATACTGAGGTTTTCACGGTGCCCACACGCTTGGGAAGAGCATACAAGCATTTTGCCCTTTTTGCCCGAAACCTCCAGCATCCGTGCGCCGCACTTTTCGCAAAGGTGATGGGTGAGGTTATCGTGGACAAATACAGCCTCCGAATCCTTTACGCTTCCCACAAGGGCGGCAGCGTAGGTGCGGATTTCGTCGATAAAATCTTCTTTTGAAAGCTTGCCCCGTCTTATATCCTCCAGCTTCTGCTCCCATGCGGCCGTAAGGAGAGGCGCCTTTAAATCGGCAGGGACAAGGTCAATAAGCTGCATGCCCTTTTTCGTGGGCACAATATGTTTGCCGTCCGGCTTTTCAATATAGAAAGAAGAATAAAGCTTTTCAATAATATCTGCCCTTGTGGCAGGGGTGCCGAGGCCTGCACCGAGGAAAGCACGCATGGATTTATCCTCTACAAATTTTGCAGGGTTTTCCATGGCGGAAAGAAGGGTGGCTTCCGTGTACCGTTTCGGCGGCGTGGTTTTCTGTGCTTTGAGCTGGGTGGTGCGGCAGATAAACGTATCGCCCTTTTCGATTTTCGGAAGGGTCTGTTCGTCCTCTTCCTCTTCTTCCGTAAGGTTTTGCACACTTCGCCAGCCGAGAAGCGTAACTTCTCTGCCTAAAGAGGTAAACGCCTCTCCCTCACATTCTGCCGCAATCTTTACGGAAAGATACGTATAGGCAGGGAAAAAGCAGGCAACAAATCGTTTTACAACAAGGCCGTAAATTTTCGCTTCGTCGGAAGAAAAAGCGGCCGTATCCACAAATTCCTCCGTGGGAATAATGGCGTGGTGGTCGGAAACCTTTTCGTTATTCACACAGGAAGACGAAATTTCGTAATTGTTTTTGCGGATTTCCCCGATAAAAGGCTGAAGCGAGGAAAGCCGGATGGTGCGAAGCCGCTCGGGGAGGGTGGGGACGATGTCCTCCGTCAGATACCGAGAGTCGGTTCTCGGATAGGTGAGGGCCTTATGCCGCTCGTATAAGGACTGCATAAGATTTAGCGTTTCCTTGGGGGAAAAACCGAACTGTGCATTTGCATCTCGTTGCAGCTCGGTCAGGTCATAGAGAAGGGGCGGCGGCACGGATTTCTTTGTCCGTTTTACCTCCGTCACCGTAAAGGTCTTTCCCTCTATTTTTTTCGCAAGGGCTTCTGCCGCAGCCTTATCAAATATGGCGGCCTGCCCGTTTTCATCTCTGTAAGAAACGAAAAAGGAACCAAGGTCTGCCCGTAAGGTATAATAATCACGGGGGCGGAAGGCGGCAATTTCCTTCTCCCGCTCCGTAATAAGGGCAAGGGTGGGCGTTTGCACTCTCCCTGCCGAAAGGCGTGCGCCGAATTTGCAGGTCAGCGCACGGGTGGTATTCAGGCCCACAAGCCAGTCCGCCTCCGCACGGGATGCGGCGGCGTGGTAGAGGGAATCGTATTCCTTGCCATCGGCAAGATTCTGAAACCCTTCCAAAATGGCCTTTTTCGTCTGGGAAGAAATCCAGAGGCGCTTTATCGGTTTTTTGCACCCTGCTTTCTCTAAAATCCAGCGTGCCACAAGCTCGCCTTCCCGTCCTGCGTCGGTGGCGATAATCACGTCGGAAACCTCTTTGCTCTTTAAATAGGTCCGCACGGCGGAAAACTGGGCCTTCGTTTCGGGAATCACACGAAGGGCCATCTCAGAAGGGAGCATGGGAAGTGTTTCCATACTCCATCTTTGGTACTGGTCCCCGTAAAAGGCAGGGTCCTCCAAGGTAACAAGATGCCCAAGGGCCCAGGTGACAATATATTTTTCGCCAATCATGGCGCTTTTTTCTCTTTGTTTGCAGCCGAGGACTGCCGCAAGCTCACGGCCAACGGACGGTTTTTCGGCTAAAACTAAGGTTTTACCCATTTTTCTCTCCTTTTAAAGCTTCCATATATGTTTTAATGGCGGCCTCGAATTTATTTTCGCCGGGTGTATAGTAGGCGGTGCCCACGAGGGTATCGGGCAGGTACTGCTGTTTTACGTAATGGTTCGGAAAGGCGTGGGGATACTGATACGTAAGCCCTCGCCCTAAGCTTTCCGCACCGCTGTAGTGGGCGTCACGAAGATGGGCAGGCACCTCGCCGTACCGGCCCTTTTCAATATCGGAAAGAGCGTCATCAATGGCCGAGATGGCGCTGTTGGATTTGGGCGCCGTGGCAAGTAAAATAACGGCCTCGGCAAGCGGAATTCTCGCTTCGGGGAAGCCGAGCTGGAGCGCCGCATCCACACAGGATTTCGTAATGGACACGGCCTGGGGGTATGCAAGGCCGATGTCCTCGGCACTAATGACCATAAGCCGGCGGCAGATGCTTAGTAAATCGCCCCCTGCCACAAGGCGGGCAAGGTAATGAATGGCGGCATCCGGATCGCTGCCCCGAATGGACTTTTGGAATGCACTTAAAACATCATAGTGGCTGTCCCCGTCCCTATCAAAGCGGAAGCCTTTTCCACCCAAGGCATCTCTTGCCGTTTCCACGGAAACGGTAATTTTTTTATCCTTCCCCATGGGTGCGGTGGTTGCCGAAACTTCAAGCGCCCCGATGGCTTTTCGCACGTCTCCGCCCGAGGCCTCTGCAAGGTAGGTGCAGGTTTCATCGGGAAGGCAGAGGGGCAGGCCTTCTTCCCTTAAAATATCCGCCGCACGGCGAAGGGCCACCTCGATATCAGAAGGCGAAACGGGGCGGAATTCAAACACGGTGCTTCGGGAGAGGATGGCGTTATATACATAGAAATACGGGTTTTCCGTGGTGCTCGCAATAAGGGTAATGCGGCCGTCCTCAATAAATTCCAGAAGGGACTGCTGCTGTTTTTTGTTAAAGTTCTGAATTTCGTCCAAATACAGAAGGACGCCGCCAAGGCCCGAAAATCCGTCAAGGTCTGCGATAATGGCCTTAATGTCCGAAACGGAGGCGTGGGTGGCGTTTAATTTATAAAGCTTCTTCCCCGCCCGCTCGGCCGCAATGGAGGCCACGGTGGTTTTCCCCGTGCCGCTGGGCCCGTAGAAAATCATATTGGGGATTTTGCCCGATTTTAAAATACTGGATAAAAGCTTCCCCTCGCCGAGGAGATGCTTTTGCCCCACAACATCCTCGGGGCTGGTGGGACGGATTCTGTCTGCAAGCGGTTGCATAGCCGAAATTCCTTTCTTTATATATAGGAAAGTGATACTTTTATTCTACCGCAAAAACCGAGAAAAAGCAATAAGAACATAACTATTTTCCATAATTTTATGGATTTTATCTATTCACAAAAAGAAAGGAATGTGATAAACTTGAATTTAATGTGGGATAGTATAGAATCTGTCCCGAAAGGAGAATGAATATGAAAATCGGATTATTACCTCTTTACATTGCTCTTTATGATGAAACAAGCCCCGGTGCTCGTCCCAGAATGGAAAAATTTTATGATGATATTGCAAAAGCATTCGAAAAACGCGGTCTAGAAGTGGAAACGAGTGCGTTCTGCCGCTTAAAGCCTGAATTTGACCGCACTGTAGCCGCTTTTGAAAAGGCAGGCTGTGATGCTATTGTTACGTTACATATTGCATATTCTCCGTCCCTTGAATCTATCGAGGCACTTTGCAAAACGGATTTGCCCATTATTGTTCTTGACACCACCGATACGCTGGAATTTTTGCCTACGGGTGAGGACCATATTATGTACTGCCACGGCATCCACGGCGTTATGGATATGTGCAGTATGCTCACAAGATATGATAAGCCCTATGCCATTGCCGCAGGCCACTATACGGAATCTGACTGCATCGACCGTGCCGCAGGCCTTGTCCGTGCAGCCGTCGCCGCCACAAATCTGAAAAAAGCAAAGGTAACCCTTATAGGCGGTGCCTTCCAGGGCATGGGTGACTTTACCGTTTCTCCTGCAGAATTCAAGGAAGTATTCGGCGCCACCATTTCCGATGCAGATGCAGTTGCCCTCGGCAAAATCTATGACGGCATTACCGATGAGGAAGTGGCTGTTGAAATTGAAGCAATGAAAGCGCGCTTTCCCTTTGCAGATGATATTGTGGAAGACGAATTCCATAATGCAATCCGCTCGGGTCTTGCCGTAAGAAAATATGTAAACGATAACGGCTTTACCGCCTTTTCCGCAAACTTCCTGAAAGTGGGCGAAGGCAGCGGCGTTTCTTCTATGCCCTTTATTGAAGCCTGTCTCGCTATGGAACGGGGCATCGGCTATGCAGGGGAAGGGGACGGCCTGACGGCAGCCTTCACGGGTGCCCTTTTATCCGCATATCCCGAAACTTCTTTTGTTGAAATCTTCTGCCCCGACTGGAAGAACAATATGGTTCTGTTAAGCCATATGGGCGAAGTAAACTACCGCATTGGTGATGTTGTGCCCACCATTCAGTCCAAAGGCGGCAACCTTACCGGCGGCACCATGCCTTATGTGGGCTACACCCGTATGAAAGGCGGCAAGGGGGCATACATCAATGTAAGCCGCGCGGCAGACGGGTATAAGCTGGTGATTGCACCTTCCGAAATGCTTTCCGTCGGGGAAGATAATTTCGGCCACACGGTCCGCGGCTGGCTCCGTCCCGAAGTGGATTCCACCGCCGAATTCCTTGAAAAATTAAGCATAAACGGTGCCACCCACCACTCCGTATTCGTTTACGGTGCCACAAAAGAAGAAATGGAATTCTTCGGCAGACTTCTCGGTATGGAAGTCGTAACCATTGGCTGATTGAGGTGAAAAAATGAAGTATCTTATCGGGCTTGATATCGGCACCTCCTCGGTAAAAGGCGTGCTCCTTTCGGAAAAGGGGGCAGTATGCCGCACGGCATGCGAAAAATTCACATATATAAAGGACGGACGTGGAATGGTTGAAATTCCTGCAAAGTCCTTCTTAAACGCTTGCCTTTCCGCCATCCGTCACCTTGCAGAAGGAGCGGAGGGGGAAATCATGGGCCTTTGCGCCTCGGCCGCTGCGGGGAACACCCTTCTTCTCGATGGGGACGGTGAGCCTCTTACCCCCATTATAAACTGGCAGGATACACGTGTGACCACGGAGGCGGAAGAGGTTTTAGGCAAAATGGATAAGGATGCCTTCTACCGTCAGATTGGCTGGCCCTTTGGGGGCACCACGTTTCCGCTTGCCCACCTTTCCTACTGGAAGGTGCACACGCCAAAGCTTTATAAAAAAGCAAAATATGCCCTTATGAGCACAGAATATCTTTACCACTATCTTTCCGGCGAAAGCGGCATTTCCACGTCTGCCGGCACGCCCTTCTTCCTTATTGACCAGAAAACGGGGGAATATATTCCTTCTCTTCTTAAGAAACTGGGTCTTTCGGAAGAAATGCTCCCCAAAATCGGCAGGTGCGGGGATAGATGCGGTTATATAATGAAAGAAAGAGAAACGGACACGGGTCTTCCTGCAGGTACGCCTCTGATTTTAGGTAGCTTTGACCATCCTTCTGCCGCAAGGGGTACAGGCATTTTAAAGGAAGGACAGCTTCTTTTATCCTGCGGCACCTCCTGGGTCACCTTTTCTCCCATTATGGATAGGGAAAAGGCGGCAAAGAAGGGCTTCCTGATTGACCCGTTTTTATCGGAAAAGGGCGGTGCATGGGGCACGATGACCAGCGTGCCGTCTGTTTCCGCGCATATAAATGAATATGTAAGCCGTTATATTGATAATTCCGATAAAGCTTTTAAGACCCTTTCTTCCCTTGCGGCAGAAGCCGAGAAGGGGGCAGGCGGTCTTACCTTAAATATTACCGAAGCGCCGTCGGACGAAAAGGTAAAAGGCTATGAAAAGAAAAATATTGCCCGTGCCATTATGGAAGGGGTAGTAAACCTTCTGAAGGCGAAAATCGAGCTTCTCAGAGAAAGCGGCATTGCCGCAGACGAAGCCGTTATGGTAGGCGGCCCCAGTGAGGACCCTATGTGGCGAAAGCTTATTTCCGAAATGTGTAATATGCCCGTTTTTGCCGCCCACGGACAGAGTGCAGGGGCAGTGGGTGCCGCTATGATGGCAGGCATCGGCGCAGGGCTTTATGAAAGCGAAGAAGATGCAATCGGGAAATGGGAGGAAAAATAAAATGTTACTTTTTAAACCTACAGAATACGATAAACACGTTTATGAAACGGAACTTCGTGACTTTCTGCCCGATAAAATCGTGGATGTGCACGCCCACGCCTGGTCGGTGGAACACGGCTGGGATTTTGTGGAGACAAACGGCGGCTCCATCTGGCCGCAGCTTGTGGCAAAAAGCATGACGCCGGACGAGCTTGTGGAGAGCCTCAAAATTCTCCTGCCCGGAAAAGAAGTGACACCCTTTGTATGCGGCAGCTGTAACTGTGATACCGTCTATGCAAACGAAGCAGTTTTAGAAGGCAAAAAGAAGCACGGCTTCCCCGCCCTTTACCGCACTTCTTATGAAATGACGGGGGAAGAGCTTGAGAAAGCCGTCATCGAAGGCGGATACATAGGTCTTAAGCCCTACCTTACCTTCTGTCCGCCCTATATTCCCATTCCCGAAATCCGTATTTTTGACTTTTTGCCCCACGAGCATCTGGAAGTGGCAAACAAACACGGCTGGGTCGTGCTGCTTCACATTGCTCGTGCAGAGCGCCTGCGTGACAAAGTGAATGTGGCACAGCTTATGGAAATCGAAGAACGCTACCCCAATGTAAAGCTTGTGGTGGCACATATCGGGCGCGCGTATGCAAAGGAAGATATCGGGGATGCGTTTGAAATCCTCGGCAAAACGAAGAACATGGTGTTCGACTTTGCGGCAAACTTATGTGATGACGCCATTCGCGCCTGTATCGAAGCCGTCGGCCCGAAGCGGCTTCTGTTCGGCGCGGATATGCCTATTGCGCTTATGCGCATGTATCGCATTGTCGAAAACGGCGTGTATTATAATATAGTACCCCGTGGGCTTTACCCGAACATTGCCGGCGTAGCCCATATGCGGGAGACGGACGAAAAAGATATTACCATTATGTACTATGAACAGATTCGTGCCATGAAACGAGTTGCCGAAGAAATGAAACTTTCCCGTGCAGACATCGAGGATATTTTCTATAATAATGCTATGCGCCTTATGGGGAAGGGAGAAAATTAAAATGTTACTTTATAAACCTACTGAATACGATAAACACGTTTACGAAACGGAACTTCGTGACTTTCTGCCCGATAAAATCGTGGACTGTCACGTCCACGTCTGGGACAAAACGTGTATTAAAACACAAAGCAGTAACGGCGGCTCTAGATGGACGCGCCTTGTTGCGGATACCCTTACCGGGGAAGAACTTATCGAAAGTAACCGTTTGCTTTTGCCGGGAAAAGAAGTCACCCCGCTCGTGTTCGGCAGCTGCAGCAGTACCACAGCGCTTTCCAATGCGGTGGTTTTAAAAAGCATGGAAAACCACGGATTTCCTGCCCTCTACCGCACGTCTTATGAAATGACGGCGGAGGAACTGGAAAAGGCAGTTTTGGAAGGGGGATATTTAGGTCTTAAGCCCTATCTTACCTTCTGCCCGCCCTACATTCCCATTCCCGAAATCCGTATTTTCGACTTCCTGCCCCACCATCAGCTGGAAGTTGCCAATAAACACGGCTGGATTGTTATGCTCCACATTGCCCGTGACCAGCGCCTTCGTGACAAGGTGAATATTGCCCAGCTTATGGAAATTGAGGAAAAATACCCGAATGTAAAGCTTATTGTTGCCCATATAGGCCGCGCCTACGCAAAAGAAGATATCGGCGATGCATTTGAAACCCTTAAGAATACAAAGAATATGCTTTTTGATTTTACGGCAAATGTGTGTGACGATGCAATTCGTGCCTGCCTTGAGGCGGTGGGTCCGAAGCGGCTTCTTTTCGGCTCCGACCTTCCCATTGCCTTCATGCGGATGTACCGCATTACGGAAAACGGCGTATATTATAACGTAGTGCCCCGTGGACTTTACGGAAATGTTTCCGGTGAACCCCATATGCGCGAAACGGACGAAAAAGATATTACCATTATGTACTATGAACAGATTCGTGCCATGAAACGAGTTGCCGAAGAAATGAAGCTTACGAGAAGCGATATTGAGGATATTTTCTATAATAATGCTATGTGCCTTTTGAAAAAATAAATGTTTGAAAACCCCGAATTTTCGGGGTTTTCGAAACCTTTTGAAAAAAAGTAAAAAAATTTTCAAAAAATGCTTGACAATTCCTTTGGGGCGTGGTAATATATTAAAGCTGTCGCATTTGACGGGTTTGAATTTTTGAAAAAGTTTTCGAAAATGCTTGACAAACTTGGTCTTATGTGGTACAATAAAAATCCGTCGCGGGATGCGACGCCGGACTTTGAAAATTAGATAGCGTAAAAGGGCTCAAGAAGAAATTTTTGAGTAAAA
>JAFSCR010000022.1 GCA_017436645.1 Clostridia bacterium
AGTACACTTTGGAGATACTTTGCTATATCTGATATGTTGGTGAATGAAATTTATATCGGAAATATGGTTCAAGGTAAATATGGCAGTGTTTCTTACAAAACTAAGGAAAACAAACCACGACCTAAAGACCAATGGTACCGTGTCGAAGGAACACACGAGCCTATTATCGATCGTGAACTTTGGGACAGAGTGCAGGGAATGATAAAGAATCGCACAAAACCATTTACTACGGGAAATATAGGTGTTTTCGCTGGCAAAGTACACTGTGAGCATTGCGGTTATACGATGCGTTCTTCAAATAGTCGCGGTGAGCATTATCTGCAATGTGCAACAAAGCATGTAGCAAATGGCGCTTGTGATGGTGCCTTTATTCCGGTAAAGAAGCTTGAAAGTATTGTGATTGATGAGTTGAATCGTATGACGAGAGAATTTCTTGATAAGGATGAAATTGAACAGAAAATTGAGTTTGCAAAGAATCTTACCGAGCAAAAGAAAAAGCTTGAATCAGAGGTTGAACGGTACAAAAAGCTTGTCGACAGTACCTCACGTGCAGTTAAGGAGTGTTACCTTGATAAAGTTAAGGGCGACATTGATATTGAAGAATACAATTCAATCGTCAAAGAACTGAAAGCAGATAAGGTAAAGTATGAGAAAGTCGTAACTGACGGAGAAAAGCAGATTGCAGAGATTGAAGAGCGCCTTGCAGCCGGAGATAATCGTCGTGAACTGATTGAACAGTACACCAATATCACAGAACTTGACCGTGAAACTGTTGACACTATGATTGACCACATCGTTGTCGGCAGACGAATCAAGGGTACGAAAAATTACCCCGTTGAAATTCATTGGAACTTCTGAGGCAAGACCGAAAATGAGTGTTTTTGCCTCAGGTTGTTCTTACAAGGTCGCAGGGTAGAAAAAGCAAGCACAACAGAAAAAACGACAAAAACCGCATAAAATAAGGGTTTTCGGCGTTTCGGTTTTTTATGTTGTTCTTACAAGATTGTAGCATCTGCCGCCAAATCCTCGGTAAGATCTGCAATCACGTCCGCCTTGCTTTGCACATAAGCAGCCGTAAACGGCACGCCTGCAGCCGAGGCGGGGTACACGGCAATATTATGGTCAACATAATAGTCGCCGAAGCCTTTTTTGTCCGCTTCCTCGGGGGTTAAATCACGAGTGAGCTGATGGATGATGGTTCCCACCATTTCGAGGTGGGCAAGTTCTTCCGTGCCAACATCATTTAGGATGCCCTTTGTCACATCATCGGGCATTGAAAAACGCTGAGACAGATAGCGGAGAGAGGCGCCGAGCTCGCCGTCCGGTCCACCGTACTGACTCATGATATATTTCGCAAGTTTCGGGTTCGTGTTTTTAATTTTTATCGGATACTGTAATTTTTTCTGATAATTCCACATACAAATCCTCCTTTAATCCCAGGGCCACGGCGATTTAATCCATGTCCATTCCCGTGTGCCACGGGCGGCGTCCGCCGTGACAGGGCCATAAGCCTGTTCATAGGCACGCTTTGCATCCTGTGCACGGCGCACAAGGTCCTGATACATGGCCAGCGCTTTTTCGTCATCGGGGTGGGTGTCAAGATAAAGCAGTAGGTCATAGACCGCGAAATCGGCTTCCTGAAGCGCGCGCATCATTTCATTTCTTGTTTTGTTAGGAGATGTCACAGCACATTACCTCCCCGTCATCACATTTTTTGCATAGGTCCCGTCCGTAGACCCCAAGGGGTTTGTCGAGAGGCGGGAACATGGTACCTCTGGTAAGACCTTCCGAAGGTGTATACATTTCGCCCCATTTCTGCATGGGAACATAGGCATATGCCAGAATGGGATTTTCAGGCATAGCACCGCATAAGTCACGATTTACCATAATGGACTCCTTTCTGTCAAAACCTTACAAGGTTTTACAGTTTCAGTATATGCGGCTCGTCCGTTTCGTGGGACAAAAAAAGAACGGATATTTCTATCCGTTCATAATTTCAAAAAATAATGGGAAGTGCCGCATCCAGCCAATGCTTTGCAATAATGCTGTGACCCTGCGCTGTGGGATGAACGCCTTCACGTGTCAGGGAATGGGGTGGGAAGGCATCGGAAGCTTTTCGAAGTGCATCGTCAAGTGGAACGAAAATGGCATGGTGCTTTTCGGCAAGACGGCGGACAATCGCTTTCAGGCGCTCGAGTTCCTGAAATGTGATTGTCGTTTCGTTATCGGGGGTGAGGAAGGGCTCCATCATCAGAATGGGTATATCCCCAAGTGCCTCACGGGTACGGGTTAAAAGCTTATCGTAATACATTTCAAGGTCTTCGTCCGTGTTTCCTTCGTTGGTCTTTCTGTGCCAAAGGTCGTTAATGCCAACGAGGATGGATAAAAATGCAGGGCGAAGCTCTATGCAGTCCGCCTCCCATCTTTCCAGAAGATTATGGGTGCGGTGGCCGCTGATGCCGAGGTTTATATACCGCAGTTTTTTCTCCGGATAAAGTGCGGAGATGGCGGCGGCAACCATTTTGGGATAGCCGGGGCCAAGGTCCGAGGCATCCTCACGATTTCGACCGCAGTCGGTTATGCTGTCACCTTGGAATAAGATTAAATCTCCGTTTTGAAGAGACATGAAAAAACACTTCCTTTTCTAATTTCTTTCATTATAGAGCGGAAGAAAAAAATTGTCAACGGTTTTCAAAAAGATTTCTTTACAAATCATGGAAAAAGGGGTATAATAAAATAGAATATTTCCGGAAAGGAAGAGAAACATGGAAAAATTTTATATTACTACTCCTATTTACTATCCCAGCTCCAATCTCCATATCGGGCATACATATACTACCGTTGCGGCAGATGCGGTTGCAAGATATAAGAGACTGAGGGGCTATGACGTTATGTTTCTGACCGGCACGGACGAGCACGGCCAGAAGATACAGCGTGCCGCAGAAGCGGTAGGCAAAACGCCGAAAGAATATGTTGACGAAATAGTGGCAGGCGTTAAAGACCTCTGGAAACTTATGAACATTTCCAATGACCGCTTTATCCGCACTACGGACGAGCAGCACGTAAAGGCAGTACAGAAAATTTTCAAAACCCTTTACGATAAAGGCGATATTTATAAGAGCGAATACGAAGGCCTTTACTGCACACCCTGTGAATCCTTCTGGACGGAGCATCAGCTTGTGGACGGCAAATGTCCCGACTGCGGCCGCCCCGTGGAAAAGACGAGGGAGGAAAGCTACTTCTTCCGCCTTTCCAAATATCAGGATAAGCTCATTGATTTAATTGAAAACACGGAGTTTTTAGAGCCAGCAACAAGAAGAAACGAAATGCTCAATAACTTCCTCCGTCCCGGTCTTTCTGACTTGTGCGTTTCCCGTACAAGCTTTACTTGGGGCGTTCCTGTAGAATTTGACAAGGGCCACATTGTTTACGTCTGGCTCGATGCCCTTTCCAATTACATTACGGCCATGGGCGCATTTTCCGATGACGATGCGGACTTTAAAAAGTACTGGCCGGCAGACATTCATCTGATGGCAAAGGAAATTGTTCGTTTCCACACCATTATCTGGCCTGCAATCCTGATGGCACTTGACCTGCCCCTTCCCAAAAAGGTGCTCGGTCACGGCTGGATGCTTCTCGATGGCGGCAAAATTTCCAAATCCAAAGGCAATGTTATTGACCCTGTTATCCTTTCGGGGAAATACGGCGTGGATGCACTCAGGTACTACGTACTTCGTGAAATGCCCTATGGGTCGGACAGCGAATTTTCCAACGAAGCACTAATTTCTCGCATTAATTCTGACCTTGCAAATGACCTTGGGAACCTTGTAAGCCGCACGGCCGCAATGCTGGATAAATATTTCGGCGGCACATTGCCCGAAGTACAGGAAGCAGGGGAATTTGACGATAGCCTTATGGCCTGTGCAAAAAATGCGGCAGAAAAAGCGGAAAAGGCGCTGGAAAGCTATAACTTCTCTGCTGCCCTTTCCGAAATCTGGACCCTTGTTTCCAGAACCAATAAATATATTGACGAAACCATGCCCTGGGCGCTCTCTAAGGACGAAGGGAAAAAGGCACGCCTTGCCAGAGTATTATATAACCTTCTGGAAAGCGTCCGCACCATTGCCGTTCTTCTTATGCCCTCCATGCCCGAAACGGCAGAAAAGATTTTTGCCCAGCTCGGCATCGCTGCAAGCGATGTAAAATGGGAAAGTGCCATGGAATGGGGAACCCTGCCCAAAACGGCTGCCATGACGAAGGCGGATGCACTCTTCCCCCGTATTGATATGGAAAAGGAACTGGAAGAGCTGGCAAAGCTCGGCCCCAAGAAGGAAGAAAAGAAAGCACCTGCAAAAGAAGAACAGCCTGAAATCGAAATCGGTGATTTTGCAAAATGCAGTTTCTGTGTGGCAGAAGTTTTAGCCGCAGAAGAAGTGAAGGGCTCGGATAAACTTTTAAAGCTTACAGTTTCCACGGGAGACGGGGAACGTACCGTTGTTTCCGGCATCCGTTCTTCTTACTCTGCAGATGAAATGGTAGGTAAGAAGGTTGTGCTTCTTAAGAACTTAAAGCCTGCAAAGCTTCGTGGCGTGATGAGCGAAGGGATGCTCCTTTGTGCCGAGCACGAAGGCAAGCTTTCTCTCCTGACTGTCGAAAGCGATATGCCTGCGGGGGCGAGCATCAGCTAATGTTTATTGATTCTCATGCCCATTATAACGCCGGTGCCTTTGATGAGGACAGGGACGCACTTTTATCTTCCTTCCCTGAAAACGGCATCGACCTTGTCGTTAACATTGGTGACGATATTCCCCAAAGCGAAAACAGCCTTCGCCTTGCGGAGAAATACCCGTTTATTTATGCCGCTGTCGGCGTGCACCCCTCTCATGCCATGACTTTGGACGATGCGGCCCTTTTAAAACTGGAGGAGCTGGCAGGCCACGAAAAGGCGGTGGCAATCGGTGAAATCGGTCTTGATTATTACTATGACGATGTGCCCCGTAACATCCAGAAGGAAGTATTTCGCCGTCAGCTCAGGCTTGCGAAAAAACTTTCCATGCCCGTTGTCATTCACGATCGGGAAGCCCACGGCGATTGCCTTGAGATATTAAAGGAAGAAGGCATCACAAATGGCGTTATGCACTGCTTTTCGGGAAGCGTTGAATTTATGCGGGAGGTCACTCGCCTTGGCCTTTATGTGGCGTTGGGCGGCGTTGTAACGTATAAAAACGCAAAACATGCAGTGGACGTTGCTAGGGAAGTGCCCATAGATAAGCTCCTTCTCGAAACGGACTGCCCCTATCTTTCGCCCGTGCCCCTTCGTGGGAAACGGAATTCGTCTTTAAATCTTATCCATACCGCCGGAAAAATTGCCGAACTTCGTGGAATGACCACAGAGGAAGTGGCACGCCTGACGGCGGAAAATACGAAAAGATTGTTTGGAATTTAAAAAGAAAAGCTTTGGGAGAAAATCCCAAAGCTTTTTTGTTATTCTCTAAATTCAAACAATTTCTTGAGGGGAATCTGGAGTGCTGCTGCGATGTCACTTAACACTTCAACGGAACAGCCTGCAGCAGCGGTTTCAATTCTTTGAATATGGTTTTTGCTGACATTACATTTTTCTGCAAGTTGCATTTGTGTGAGTCCACGTTCTTTGCGGTAATGTAAAATATTTAAACCAATGCCGAGCCACATATCAAAATATTTTCCGTTCATCGTCCGTCACCTCTTATAATATTATATTCTGAATATTATAATTTATCGACAGACTAGAAATGTGTAAAAACACTCTTAAAAGTTGCTTTTACACCATAGTTATGATATAATACAAACAAATTGTTTGCATTTGAGGTGAAAACATGAACAAGGTTTGCGGTTTTGCTGGACACGGCTCGCTTACGTATTCGGAAAAAGTTTTTACACTTTTAAAAGAACAAATCGAGCGTGCAATCAGGGAAGATGAAATCACGGAATTCCGGGTGGGGAATTACGGCAATTTTGACCGTCTGGCCCAAAGGGCGGTACGGGAAGTACAGAACGAGCACCCCCATATCCGCCTTTGCCTTGTACTGCCGTATCTTACAAAAGAAATAACGGCAAACCGAAAATATTACGAGGAACGGTATGATGAAATTATTCTTGCGGACATTCCCGAAAAAGCACCAAAAACTACCCACATCATCTATGCAAACCGTTTTATGGCAGACCACGCCTCGATCATGATTTGCTATGTTTCGCATAGCTTTGGAGGTGCGGCAGAAACGATGGCGTATGCGAAAAAAAGAAATGTGAAAGTGTTCAATATAGGGGCAAACACTTCGTTTATCTTCTGAAATCGTCCGTTTATAAATCCTTGCCCATATTACAGGAGTATAAAAACTCTATTATATCACCGCTTTGCGGTATGTATTGGGAACACCCCACAGAAGGAACAGCGCCGTTTATCCGGTACATCCATCCCGAAAGGTTCCCTGCATCAAATTCGTATAAATTCCCGATGCCCTCTATGTAAGCACTATCATACATTGGCGCCTTCGTGAATTCAAAATGTATTTTATGGGCTTTAAGTGCTTTTTCCAAAATGTCAAAAACGGTGGCGTTCTCCCAAAGGTCCAGCCTGGTCTCGGGCAGAATGATGCCGTCCTTTGGCACCAGCTGTCTTTTTTCGGGAGACAGCTTTTCCATATGATTTAAAAGGGTGTCGCACTTTACTGTGAGGGTACAGAAGGGTGTCTGCGGCTGCGGCGTTTCCACCTGTGGCTCCCTCGTTTTTGAGGGAACCACGGGAGTGGGAGTGGGTGTGACCATGTCGCCTTCTGCAGGTTCTGAAGCGTCCGGCGTTTCATCTAAGGAAGGCACCGGCGTTTCCACTGAAACAGAAAATTCTGTATTTTCTACATTCGGTACATTTGTTTGATTGGTTTGTTCGGGCAAATAAAAGCTTATTGTTAAAAGGATTGCAATGATCCCGATTAGAGTCAGGTGACCTTTAAATTTTTTCATAAAATTCATATCAGCCTAGCCTTTCCGAGCATTTTGTATATCATAACGGCAATCACGTCACGTGACAGCTTTTCCCGGGGCCGGATTTTCTGCTGTGTACTTTCTAAAATCCCTTCTTTTACGCAAAAGCCTACAGAAGAAACGGACCAGTCGGCAATGGCTTCGCAATCTTCAAATTTCTCCAGAATATCAGAGGCGGCAGCTTTATCCAAGTCTGTTTGCATGCCGCAAAGCGTAGCGGCACGCATAATCATAGTTGCGGCTTCCTCCGCCGTGACTTTGCCCTCAGGGTTAAAAAGATGTTCTGATACGCCGTTTATAATACCGTAGTGGTAGGCGGTTTTAATGTACGGGGCATACCAATCGCCGTCTTTTACATCTTCAAAACGGACGCCGTCTTTTTCGGGAAGTCCCAATGCATTGACCATAATTGTAGCAAATTCGGCTCTCGTCATTTGCGCATAGGGATCATAGATTTCCGCAGTTTTTCCGTTTATAATGCCTCTTTCGGCAAGGGCTTCAATTTCGGCTTTGCCTATGCAATTTATAATATCGGCAAAGGTTTTTCCTTGATTTGTAATTTCTTTATAGGTAATGTCGGCATGTTTGCCTCTAAGGCCAAAGTCAGGTTTGTCATTTCCCTTGGGCGGCTCTTCACGGGACGCATCCGAACCCCGTTCCTTTGTGTAATCATCGGTGTAGTACCATATAACCGTCGAGTTCTTTGTAAGCTTTGTTTCGCGGCAACCTGTTGTTTGGTGCACGCCGTCAACGGTAAACATCCATCCCGATCGGGGACCGTGGTCAAATTCCTTATAGCCGCCGATTTCAGAAACATATCCGCCGGCTTCTGTGTAATCAATCCCTTCACTTTCAAGGGCCGCTTTTAAGGCATCAAAAACAGTTTTGTTCTTTTCAAGAGATACACGGGTGGATACGAGTGGATTATACTGCCCGGCGTTATTTCTGTAAGTAAAGCTATTGTTACAACCGCTGCCGTGGGTCATTACTTTTACGGTTATCGAAAGATTTTTTGCAACGGGGGTTATGACAGGTGCAGTTTTTTTCGTAACAGTAAGCTTCGATATGGCAGGAACAAGGGAATGGTCGCCTTTATATGCCTTTATGTAATAGGTTCCTGTATGGAAGGTGCCATCGAGTTTTATCTGCACTTTACCGTCTGCGGCGGTTAACACTTCTTCAAAGCCATCGTTTCCTAAAACAGAAACCGAGGCGCCCGGATGGGGGGCAGGAACCTGATTCCAGTCCTCGTCATACCCGAGGGCATAGAGCGTCAATGTAATGGTAGACCCTTCTTTTGCGGTGATGGCGTCATCGCCAAAGTATGCATAGGTATCGCTATAGTAGGAGGTGTCATAATAATTAAATGCGGTAATATAGTCACCTTCTGCCACAGCATCGGTAAGACTATAGCAGCCTGTATGATTCCGGTAGTAGCCGGCAGAAGCGGCAACGCCCTCTGTGCCTCTGCCCCAAAGCTTTGCAAGGGACAGACCGTAATCACCCATAAAAGTACTGTAGCCTACGTCGGCACCGCCTTCATAAAGCACCTCGTGGGCGGCATATAAAGCTTCGTTTACGGTGAGGGTGCCGTCACGATCTATATCCGAAACCGTAACCTTTGTTTGGGCAACAGGGGCACCGGTTTTATCCGTTACGATATCGCCGCCGTCTGCAATGGTTACAAATACATCTATAGGCTCTGCCGCGACACCCAAAATCTCAATTTTGCATACGGCAGGAACAATGCTTTTTGCGTCGGTATAGGCTACTGCATAGTATGTGCCCGGGGCAAGGAGAGCGGTGGGGATTTCCACTTTTCCTTCTGCCGCCGTAGTCCATACTTCGCCATCGGTCCCTAACAGTTTAACCGAGGCGCCCGAATAGGGGGCAGGAACCTGATTCCAATCTGCATCGTACCCGAGGGCGTGCAGTGTCAGGGTAACTGCCGAGCCTTGGGATGTGGACACAGTATTTTCAGTAAAGTATGCATAAGCATCGCTCCAGTAGGAGGCGTCATAATAATTAAATGCGGTAATATAGTCACCTTCTGCCACGGCATCGGTAAGACTATAGCAGCCTGTATGATTCCGGTAGTAGCCGGCAGAAGCGGCAACGCCCTCTGTACCTCTGCCCCAAAGCTTTGCAAGGGACAGACCGAAATCACCCATAAAAGTACTGTAGCCTACGTCGGCACCGCCTTCATAAAGCACCTCGTGGGCGGCATATAAAGCTTCGTTTACGGTGAGGGTGCCGTCACGATCTATATCCGAAACCGTAACCTTTGTTTGGGCAACAGGAGCGCCGGTTTTATCCGTTACGATTTCGCCGCCGTCTGCAATGGTTACAAATACGTCTATAGGCTCTGCCACAGTGCCGTCCGGCGCAGGGCTTTCTGTTCCGTCAAGGTCGTTATACGCTTGTCCCGCTGTGGAAAAATCCCAGTATGAAACACCGTCCTTGTGGGCCTTTCTGTATGCATCGTATGCCTGCATAATCTGATAGGTGGCGATTGTGTTTACAGAATCGCCGTAAAGATATCCGTTTCCGTCGGGATTGCGATATTTTTCAAGGGCAGTTACAATATTATCACACTCACTTTCGCCAAAGCCGTTTTCGGGATTGGTTACGTCAATCGCAAGGGCAGAAAGTGCAAGAAGCACCTGGGCGGTGGTGTTGGGGTTATCGGCATAGTCCCAGTCGTCGGAAATGGTGCCCTTCAGATATGTGAGGGCTTTGCCGATGGCAGTTTCAACCGTCCCATCGTTCCTGTATGGCGAAAGTGCCTGTATGCATATTGCCGTCATATCCGTATCGGCAGTAGCGTCCACGAGCCCAAAGCCTCCGTTTTCTGCCTGAAAACCGAGGAGTGCGCCAATCATGTCACTTTTCTGCCAGGTGGCATCTTGCGGAATTTCCGCCTTTGCGGCATCAAGAGCCAGAAGGGAATAGGCAAGTTCATTTGCGCCGTCAGAAAGACCCGTGTTGCCGGAGATGAGGTTTACAAGGTTTGCACCGTCAATATCCGAAATGTCTTTTCCCGAAACGGTAAAGCCAAGTGCTGCTTTTGCCGCATTGGTGGGTTTTACTGAAGTGGTCCAGGTCTTGACAGTTTCGGTTAAAGAAGCGTAATAGGCACTAAGGATGGCAGCGTCAACGGTTTTTCCGCCACGAAGTAGTGTGATCACCGCCCAATCCGAGCCAAATCCAACGCCCGAATCGTTATGTATTTGTGTCAGTTGTTCACGAAGATAGGCTTCAGCACTGCCGATGCCGGTGCTTATCATGGCGTAGAGAGCATTTTCATCCGTTGATTGATCGCTCGCAAGCGTTATATTTGCCGTGCCGAGCAGCAGAATGACGGATAACAATAAACATAAAATTCTTTTGCATTTCATTTCTTTTTGTCCTTTCTGAATTTGAATTGGAAACATGCGAAAACTGTTTTCCCATCACCTCACATACCGCATCAACAAAAAAAGCTGCGGCAATTTTTTTAAAATTGCCACAGCTGTGTTTTCCTGTGTGCATCACAATTTGCACTCAAAATTAGGCTTTCGCCATTTCGAGTGCAAAAACATTATTCCTATGCCCATGGCACGGACGGAATAATATCAAAGCAGGTCTTGTGACTCGCATCATATAGACGAATTTGTCCGCATTTTTATATCCTGCCTTCTCAGTTTCCCAATGACCGGCTTTCGCCTTCGGATATAAAAACTTCGATGCATACACCGACAGTTATCGCAGAGGATTCTCACCTCATTCCCTTTTCACCTGCCATACCCATGCGGTATGGCCGACACTTTGTGTGAGATATTTAGTTTACCGGTTTATTTTATCATATAATTTAACCGAAAGCAAGAAATAAAAAGGGAAGAAATTAAAAAATCGTAAAAAGGTGTTAGTGACAGCGAACCGCTGTGAGGGCATTTATAACCGAACAGGTGAGCTGAGCGGGGCCCGAAAAATCTTGCCGTACTTGTATCTTACGTGGAAAGGTCGATTCTCTTGGCGTATGGAGAGATACTCTGCGCCGAAGCTTTTTCGACCATCTGTGATGGTGCCCGAAAAAGCTTATCGTGCTCGAGACTCCGCAGACCGCAAGGTTCCCTTGCGGCTGCTCCGACGAACTCTCACGAGTTCGGTTTCATCGCTCCTTCTCCGCCGAAATAAAAAAGCGATGCCGCAATATGCGGTATCGCTTTTTTGGCGGAGAAGGACTATGCCTCCCAAATTGCAAGTTTTTTTTCACAATACCAGTTACTATTGAAATGATACTTTATAGAAGTAGAGAGATTGAAGATTTGCTACATATTAACAATGTACCATTCTAACAAAAAAGGAGTTTCTGTTTCTTTGTGTAATATAAAGAGTATCACTCCAAATATTACACCAACTAACAGATTGCACATAAGGAGCAGAACTCCTTAACTCACTATAAAATTGAATATTCAAAAGAAAGTATAATTGAAAAAACTTATAATTTTTTACTAACACCAAACTGTCCTTATGCCCTTTGTCTTTCCTACTTTGACAATCTCAAAAGACAAGCAGAATAAGGAAAAATACACCCTCATTATTACACCTTTAAGGTGTTCATATATTTATTTTTGGGACTTTTTATGTCCTATGTGATTATATCACACTAAACATAAAAAGTCAATGGGGCAGTTTGTCTCGCAACAGATGAGATTTACAGACAAGGAGCACACCTTGTCTGTTTTTTTATGGTATAATAAAAAGCTTATTTTTATTATACCATACAACTACGCAAAAAATGTGGTTAGGTGCTAAACCTAAACACATTTTGCCATAATAGAAAAATTAAAATAAAATGAAATAAATTAAAATAAAAAGAGAAAAAATGAAAAAAATCAGTTTTCTTGAAAATATCAAGAAAAACACTATAAAAAAGGGGGTTATTTATGGGAAAATCAAAAAGTTTAGGTTATCAGATACATAGTGCATTATTAGAGATAAACCTACAAGACAAAGAAAAAAGAACAGACCTTTTTAACAAGGAAAATGACACTCACTATAAGTATGTTGGGAAAAGAGAGTTTAAGAGAAATGGAACAAGCATAAATTATATTTTCAGTAAAAGGAGTGCAGAAAACATAGCAGAAAAATCAAAAACCTTTACAAAGTTTTTGAAAGAAACATATAATGTCAAAATGGTTAGAGATATAAAACCTGAAATGTGCATTGCATTTTTAGACAGTAAAAAAGGTTGCTCAACAAAGACTATAAGTGCCTATAAAAATGCTCTTGAAAAGATTTCTATTGCTTGTGAGAAAAAGTTTCACATACAAGGTTTTTATACAGAAAATGTAAGAACTCATAAAGTGGCAGATACTTATAAAACCAATTCAAGCAGATTATACACCAATGAACAGATAGAAAAAATATGTAATTTTCCAAGTAGCAGACAAGCAGAAATTAGAACATTAATTTATAGTGGAATTAGGGTATTTGAATTGATTGGAATTCAAGCAAAAGATGTAAATCTTGATAAACATATTTTTGAGACAACAATTAAGGACAATAAGATTGACACATACTCAACAATAAAAATCATTGGCAAAGGTGGAAAAGTGTCTTACAGACCAATTTTGCCACAATACAGAGCATTTTTTAGAGAATTGATAAAAGATAAGCAACCAACAGAAAAAGTCTTTAATTTGCCTAAAAACACAAAGCAAACAAGACTAATAATGAGTAATGAGTTGAGAAGAATAACAAAAGAATTAGGACTTGCAGAAAGTGGCAAAAATCACGAGTTTAGAAAATATCACTCTCAAATTGCAGTTGAGTATTATGTTTCAAAGGGTTGGGAGAGAGAAAAAGCAGAGCAATATGTTATTCAAAGACATCTTTCCCATAGTGCAGAAAGACAAGACTTGAAAAAGATTTATTTATATTCATAAAATCTATTTACTTTAATAGCATTCTGTGTTATAATCAATATGGAGGTAATTTTTTATGAATATTGAAAAAGTAGCAAAATCAAGTAAAACAGTAGCAATTATAACTAGTAATGACAAATTGATTACTGATGTTCAATCAAGTTTAGATTTGATAATGACAGCAAAATATGAAACAGAAACCAATTTAATTGCCATAGATAAAAATGCTATTGTTGATGAGTTTTTTGTCTTGAGTTCAGGTCTTGCTGGAGAGATTTTACAAAAGTTTATAAATTATCAAGCAAAGATTGCTATTTGGGGTGATTTCTCAAAATATACAAGCAAACCATTAAAGGACTTTATTTATGAAAGCAATAAAGGTAATGATATTTTCTTTGTTGCTACCAAAGATGATGCTGTTGATTGTCTTGTTAGAACAGTCAAGTGATAAATTATCTATGCTATAATGTTTTAAGCAACCTTTTCAAATGGGTTGCTTTTTAATTTGACAAAAGAAAATAACAATGTTAAAACCTTAATATAAAGAGATTTATATTTATATAAACTCTAAATAAATATTTTTATAAGGAGGTGGAAAATGGGAGCATTTTTCATTAACAGTAGTGAGATTTTAACATTGGCAATGTTAAACAACAAAGCATTTTATTTCAATCAAAAAGAAATGGCAAATGCCATAGGGTGCAGACAACCAAATATTTCTTATGTCATTAACAATCTTATTGAGAAAGGTATTGTTGAAAATGCAAAAGGTTTTATAATGGTTAATCAATACAGACTTGTTGATTGTCTTGTTGCCTACGCAGATGCAGTTTATAATTCAAATGTTTATTTTCAAGAAAATGTTCTTAAGCTTAGAAATTGGGACCCTGAAATATATGCTTTTTTTCAAACATATTTAAGAATATTTAACATTGAATATGTAATTACAGAATGTAAATCACTCAATGAGATTTGTTTTGTTTTTAAGAGTGATTTTATAGATATAGCAGATGTACTTTAATACAAGAGAGAGAATAAACAAAATATAAAAAATGCTTGTAAGATAAGCAATAACAAGCATTTTAAGAGATTAACTATATAAACTGTATTTTATACACTTATAAAGTACAGTTTATCTTTTAGGGGGTGTTTTATGAGTGATAATAAGTCATATATGCAAACTGAGTATGAGTTGAAAGAAGAAATCAAAAGCATAAATGACAAAGGTTTTAATACTGTCTTGATAAGAGATAAAGACCAAAGAGATAAAAGAAGATTTACAAAGATTTTTGATATAAAACTAAATGAGTTAATATATCATACAGACCTACAAAAAAAGCATATAGATTTTTTTATTTTGCTTGTCAATCTTAACACAAAATATATTGAGTATGATTTGAATATGATAAATCTTCCAATAAAAGAGATTGCTAAAAATATGCAGTTTTCAAAAGTTCATATTTATAACAATCTTAAAGTCTTAAAAAAGCATAATTTGATTGATTATTATAAAAAAGGAAATAACAATATGGTAGTTATAAACCCTTGTTATTATGCAAGATTTTTAGATATTAGATATATGTATTTTTTAGAGAATGCTTTTCTCAATGACAAACTTAATGTCAGTAATGTTATAGATAGAATTATAGTAATTAAAAGCAGTAAAAATGACAGAAAAAATAAATACATAGACAACCAAATAAAAGACTATATACAAGCAAACTGTTTGCCAGATTAGGCAGACAGTTTTTCACATTGCAAAAATTGAGCATATTATTTTTATTTATTGTATCAATAGACAAGGAAATATAAAAATGGTATAATATATTATATATAATAAAATATTTTTTACAAGGAGTGATTACAAATGAAAGCAATAGGTTATTGCAGAGTTAGTAGTGAAGAACAAGTTTTGGATGGTTTTTCTTTGGAAACTCAAAAAAATGAAATACAAGACTATTGCAGAGAAAATAACATTCAGTTATTACAAGTTTATATTGACGCAGGAGTTAGCGCATTTCATAATTCATTAAAGGACAGACCACAAGGAAAGTTTGTCCTTGACCATATATACAACAAAGATATAGACTATGTAATTGCAATCTCTGATGACAGAATGTTTAGAAATGCAGAAGATAGTATTGTTGTAAATAATTTTGCTTTGAAAAACAATGTAAAACTCATTTACACAAGACAACAACATTTTGAAAATATGGACCCATTCTCTGGTTTTGTTATGCAAAACTTTTCAGCAATAATGAACCAAGCATACTCAATGCAATTCTCTTTAAAAGTAAAAAAAGGACTATTAAACAAGGTTAAAAAAGGTGAATGGAATGGAAAAAGTCCTTATGGTTATGACCTTGTTAATTCCCATTTACAAGTAAATGAAGAAGAAGCAAATGTTGTTAGATTGATATTTGATATGTACCTTGATAGCAAAGGTGGAGAGTTAATTTGCAACTATCTTAATGAAAATAACTATCAAGCACCAAAGAGCAAACATTGGAGCAAAAATACAGTTTTAGGAATGTTGAGAAATGAAGCATACATTGGCACAACTGTATTCAATAAAAGAGCACCTGTTGGCAGTGGTAAAAAATACAATGATGAGAGTGAGTGGGTAATTGTTGAAAACACCCATACACCAATTATCAGTAAAGAAGATTTTGAAACTGTTCAAGCAATGATGCATAAAAGAAAAAAGCAAAATGGAGAAAACAACATTGCAAGAAATCTTACATCTCTTGCTCCTCTTTCAGGTTTAGTATTTTGTGAGCATTGCCATAGTCTTTATTTACCTACAACTGGCAGTAGCAAGAAAAGGGGTAAAATACATTACTATGGTTGTGGCAGTAGGAGAAGAAATGGAAAAAGTGTATGCTCTACCCACTTGATACCCGCAGAATTGCTTGAAAAGTTTGTTTTATACAGAATGAGAGAAATATTAACCTCAAAAATGTATAAAGAACAATTTGAAATGCAACTTACAAGAGAGTTAGACATTCTTAAAAGCAAGAAAAAAGACATAGAAAAATTAAAGAAAGATATTGCAAAAATATCAACTCAAAAAGACAAACTACTTGATTTAATTCTTAATACTGATAATGAAGATATGGTTAAAACATATAAGGAAAAGTTAGAAGAAATTATTGCTCAACTTGCTATAAATAATGATAACTTGAAATTATATGAGAGCATTGACATTACAGAAGAAGAAAGAGAAATTAGAAAGCAGTTCAACAAGTCTCATGAAGACATTACATATAAAGATTTTCAAGAGTTGTCAAGAGAGCAATTAAAAGTATTCTTTAACTATATGATAGACCATATAGACATAAGAGAACTTGAAAACATAGGAGATGACCCAAAGGTATATTTAGCAATAACAATACATCTTAAATTGAATGGGTATGCGCCTAAGTACTCCATAGAGTATTTAAGGAAAATAAACACTGGGGAAAAACAAAAAGCAAGTCATTCAAAAAATGACTTGCTTAATGGTGGCGGAGAAGGAGAGATTCGAACTCTCGCACCAGTTTCCCAGCCTACTCCCTTAGCAGGGGAGCCCCTTCGACCTACTTGGGTACTTCTCCATTTTGTATTCAGTTTTGCCGCCTTTCCTGCAAGGCAGGGCGGAAGCGATGCTTTGCAGGAGACGGAAATTGGCGGAGAAGGTGGGATTCGAACCCACGGCTCTTTCGAGTCACTGGTTTTCAAGACCAGCTCCTTAAACCGCTCGGACACCTCTCCCTGCATGAACAGGACTATTATAGCAAAAATAATCTTGTCTGTCAACTGTTTTTTCATTTTTTTATTGAAAGAAAAAAAGCACCCGTAAAAAACGGGTGCCTTCGACATAAAACTACAGGATTTCAAATGTAACCGTAAAATCTACAGAATCAAAGTTGGCAGGGCCCCGATAGTCCCACACGTTCTTTGTAAGCCGATACTGTCCTTTCGGAAGCTCGCCAAAGTGGTATTGCCATGAAATGTCCATGTCCATTGACCCGTCGGTGGGAATGAGCTTTGCAAGTAAGTGGAAAATGGGTTCTGCAATATATTCTACGCTTCTCCAGCCGTCGGACTCGAGACGTTCCAGTTTATAATCAAGCCCCGTCTGCAAAGTACCTGTGACGATGCCGCCGCTTTGGGTAATCGTTAAGGTAAGGCCAGTGGGCGTAATATTGGAAACGGAAAGACGAACGCCAAACGGGTTTATATAAGAAAGGACGGGCAAAACATAGGCGTCGGGAATGGACGCCGTATTGGAAGAGAGAAGGGCATTTGCCGCTTCCTGAAACGAAATAGAATCATCTTTTGCGAGAACGAGGAGCGTACTCTCTCTTTCTGCACTCGGCAATGTGCCGGAAACCGTACAGGCGTACGTATAGTGGGAAATATCTCTGTTTGTATCTATTTTCTTGAAAATATATATGCCGTCTTTTGTGAAAACGGTTTTTGCATCATCGGCAAAATTCTGGTAGCCGCGCACGCCGTCAAAGTTTACGGTATCGTCCTCTGTGGGAACAGAAAAAGGCTCTGCACCCTTTTTCAGAATTCTTTCAATGGTACCGCAAGTGACTTTTGTATTTTCGTCACCCGTATCATAGTAGAGGTCACCCCCGATGCGTGCCAGCCGTACGGCAGTTTGTTTCCCTTCTTTCGGGGAAGGACCGTTTTCGGAAGGGGCACAGCCTGTAAGCAGAAAACAAGAGAGTAAAACACAGAAAAATTTTTTCATATTTATTCCTCCTTTTGTATAAAAGACGGTATACAAAGGAAAGAAGTTCCCTTTTCTGCATAAAATTGTATGCAAGGGTTGACGAATGCATAAAATGACTGTATAATTATAATATACTATGCATAAAAAGGAAAAAAACTATGAAAATCGGTATTATTGCAAACACAGACAGAGATATAGACCTTAAAGTCACAAAAACCATTCTTGATAAGGTTTCCAAAACGGAAGATGTTGCAGTAGCTTCCAAACACAAAGGGGACATTTCGGGCGTCACCTTTTTGGAAGATGACGAATTTTATGCATCCCGTGACCTTTTGCTCGTTCTCGGCGGAGACGGCACCCTTTTGGAGGCGGCACGCCATGCGGCACCTTTCTCTACGCCTGTTCTAGGCATCAATCTCGGCCACGTCGGCTTTTTAAGCGGTGCGGAAAAAGAAGATTTTATGACAGAGGATATTCCTGCACTTTTAAAAAGTCTCCGCATGGAAAATCGCATGATGCTTGCGGCGAGCGTGGAGCGGGGCGGGGAAGTCATTGCAAGCTTTTGCGGCTTAAATGATGCGGTAATCCGTGGTGTCGTTACCGAGTCCCTTCTGCGAATGCAGGTAACAGCAAACGACGAAATGCTGGAAAATTACGTTTCGGACGGGATTGTGTTTGCAACGCCCACAGGTTCTACGGCCTATTCCTTTGCCGCAGGCGGCAGTGTAGTGCATCCCGGCATGGAAGCACTTCTTGTTACGCCCATTTGCCCGCATATGCTCCATGCAAGGCCTGTTGTCCTTTCGGGTGACAGCATCCTTCGGGCAACCTTTTCGCCCGACAGTGCTTCCGCATACCTTAATGTTGACGGGGAGGACTGCCTGGCTCTCGAAATGGGGGATACGGTAAAGATTTGTAAGGCACCTTACAGTGCAAAAATTGCCACCTTAAAGAAACATGCCTTTTTAGAAATTCTGAAGGATAAATTGAAGGGATAAACATATGAAACAGAAAAGACAAAATGCCATTTTAAAGATTATAGAAGAAATGTGCATCCGCACACAGGACGAACTTTCCGACCAGCTGCAAAGACGGGGCTTTGATGTCACACAGGCCACAGTCTCTCGTGATATCAAAGAATTATGCCTTCTGAAAAAGCAGACGGCCGGCGGAAGCCGTTACACAGCTCCTGAAAAAGAGGGCTTTCGTGAAAGTGTGGGAAAGGTGCACAGTATTTTCCAAAGCGCCGTGAAAACGGTGGACTATGCCATGCATACCATCGTTATCCGCACCTTAGCCGGCATGGCCGATGCGGCGGCGATTACCCTCGAATCCATGGAATGGCCCGAAATCCTCGGTACCATTGCAGGGGATGACACGGTGCTGGTCATTCTCCGTGATGCGGAGACGGCAAAAATGATTGCCGACAGACTATCCGGCATGCTGAAATAAAGGAGGGGACAATATGCTTTGCAGATTGGCTATATCCAATATTGCGGTAATTGACAAAGCGGAAATCACCCTTTCAGACGGCTTTACGGTGCTGACGGGGGAAACGGGCGCAGGAAAGAGCCTCATTATAGATGCCATTACCATGGTGCTCGGCGGCAGAACGCCCCGTGATATTATCCGCGCAGGGGCTAAGTGTGCCGTGGCTGAGGCCGCCTTTTTCGGCAAACACCCCCTTTCGGACGAAACGGGGATGCTTCTTCTACGCCGTGAACTTTATACAGATGGACGGAATCTGTGCAGTATAAACGGGCAAATGGTTACCGTGGCAGGCCTTAGAGAGGCGGGGGACACCCTTCTTTCGCTCCACGGCCAGCACGATACGGAAAAGCTTATGCACCGTGGCAGTCATCTGCCGCTTCTCGATGCTTTTGCAAAAAGCGAAAAGGAACGGGAAGAATACGGCGAACTCTATAAGGCGAGAAAAGAACTTCTTGCAGAAATTGAGAAACTCGAAACAGACGATGGCGAAAAATTAAAACGCCTTGACATGCTCTCCTTCTGGATTGATGAAATTGAAAATGCGGCACCTGAAGTTGGTGAAGATACAGAACTTGAGGAAAAACGGGAATTTCTTCGCCACAGCGAGAAAATCCGTTCTTCCGCCATGCGTGCATATACTGCCCTTTGCGGCGAGGAAGGCTCGGCAAGGGACTTTCTTTCCGAGGCGGCAAAGGCACTTGATGCGGTAAGCAGCTATGATGCTCGGCTTTCTTCGGCGGCGGAAGCGGTACGGGATGCTTTATATCAGGCCGAGGAAACGGCGAACATATTAATGGACATCGGAGAAGAAGAAACGGACGGCGAGGCCCTCGAAGAAGCGGAAAGCCGCCTGGATATTTTAAATAAACTGAAAAGCAAATACGGCGGCAGCATCGAAGCCGTTCTCTCCCAGCTGGAAACGCTGCAAAAAGAACGGGATGACATTGAAACGGCGGACGAGCGGCTGGCAGCGTGCCGGAAGGCACTTGAAAAGACAGAAGAGAAACTTGGAAAGGCTGCAAAGTCTCTTTCCGAAAAGCGGCAGAAGGCGGCGGAAAAGCTTGGCAAGCTGGTTATGGAAGAGCTTGCGGCGCTGGATATGGCAAAGGTGCGCTTTTCTGTCAACATTACGGAAAAGGAATACGGGGAAACGGGAGCAGACCAGGTGGAATTTTTCATTTCAACAAACCCCATGGAAGAATTAAAGCCCCTTTCCAAAATTGCATCGGGCGGTGAGCTTTCCAGAATTTGTCTGGCACTGCAGACGGTGCTGGCCCTCGGTGCGAAAGAAACACCGGCATGTCTTATTTTTGATGAAATAGATACAGGCATCAGCGGCCGTGCGGCCGGAAAGGTGGGCGAAAAACTCCGTGCGCTTGCAAAAAGCCGGCAGGTATTATGTGTTACGCACCTTCCCCAAATTGCGGCGAAGGGCGACCACCAATTCAGAATTGATAAAAATGATACAAGCGGTTCCTTTTCCACAACGGTAACGGCGCTTGATGCAGAAGGCAGAAAAAGAGAAATCGCCCGCATGATCAGCGGCGATGACGTGACGGAAAAAACACTTGAAACAGCGGAGGAAATGCTTCGATAATGGCAATTTTACAGCTTATGAATTTAGCCGTGGGGTTTGGCGAACGTACGCTCTTCTCCGGCGGCAATTTCGGTGTGGAAGCACAGGATAAAATAGGAATTATTGGCGGAAACGGCGTCGGGAAAACGACGCTTTTTCGTGTTATAACAGACGATTTAAGGGCAAGCGAGGGGCAGGTTGCCATTTCGAACGGTTGCCGCATAGGATATCTTGAGCAACACGCCATGGCGGACTCGGACGAAACGCTTTACGAAGCGGTAGAATCGGTTTTCGAGCCTCTTCGAAAAATGGAAGCGGAGCTTTCATCCCTTGCCGAGGCCATTGACAAGGGAGAAGGGGACCTTGCAGCGCTTACGGAGCGGCAACATACGCTTTCGGAAGCGTATCAGGAAGGCGGCGGCCTTACCTATAAAAGCCGCACCCGTGCGGCACTACTCGGCGTCGGCTTTTCCGAAGAAATGCTTTCCAGACCCGTGAAAGTTTTATCCGGCGGAGAACGGACCATGGCGAGCCTTACAAGGCTACTACTCAGCGATGCAAATCTTATTTTACTGGACGAACCCACAAACCATCTTGATATGGAAGCCTGTATATGGCTCGAAGAATATCTGAGAGCATGGCGTGGCGCCGCCCTGATTATTTCCCATGACCGTTATTTTCTTGACCGTGTTACAAACAAAACCGTGCTCCTTTCGGGCGGACGGTTTACCGCCTATGACGGCGCCTACACGGAATTTATGAAAAAGCGGGAAGCGGAATACGCCTACGAAAAAAGGCTTTATCAGAAACAGCAGGATGAAATCCGCCGCATCGAAGGCATTATTGAAACACAGCGGCGTTTTAACCGTGAGCGGAACATCCGTATGGCGGAAAGTAAACAGAAAGCCATTGACCGTATTATGGAGAATATGGAAAAACCGCCCGAGGATGAAAAAAGTATTCATATTACCATGCATCCCGGCAGGGAAAGCGCCTATGAGGTTTTAAAAGGCGAAAATCTTTCCAAAAGTTTTGATAATGAAAAGCTTTTTGACGGCGTAAATATAGATGTATATAAAAATGAATGTGTTTTTCTTTTAGGCAGAAACGGATGCGGCAAAACAACGCTCTTCTCCATTCTTCGTGGGGAAAAGACGGCGGATGCCGGCACAGTTACGGTGGGCAAGCGTGTGGACATGGGGTATTACGACCAGACGCAAAGCGACCTTCCGCCCGTAAAAACGGCTCTCGAGGTCGTTCGGGATGCATTCCCCATGAAAACGGAAACGGAGCTTCGCTCTGCCCTTGCCACACTCGGCATCAGAGGCGAGGCGGTGCATTCGGAAGTGGGAACGCTCTCGGGTGGGGAACGTGCCAAGGTGGCGCTCGTGCGCCTTCTCCTTGGTGCGCCAAACTTCTTACTTCTGGATGAACCGACGAACCATTTGGATATTGGCGCCAAAGAGGCGCTGGAGGATGCCCTTTTATCTTACGGGGGCACCGTCCTTGCCATTTCCCATGACCGCTATTTTATCAATAAGCTGGCAACAAAAATTGTGACCCTTGAAAAAGACGGACTTCGCGTCTATCCGGGGAATTACGAATATTATCTTGAAAAGAAGGCGGCAAAACCGGAAACGGCAGTGGCCGCCGCCCCGAAAAAGGATACGGCATATAAAGAGGAAAAGGCCCAGAAGGCAGAAGAACGGAAAAAGAAAAACCGCCTTTTAAAAGTGGAAGCGGAAATTGAAGAAACGGAAAAAGCAATCGCCGAGAAAAACGGAGGACTGGAAACGGCAGGGGCGGATTACCAGAAGGCCATGGAGCTTTCCGGCGAAATTGAAAAACTGGAAACTTCTCTTGCCGCTCTTTACGAAGAGTGGGAAATACTTTCGGAGGAATTATAATGACTTTTAAAGTTTTTGATGCCCATTGTGACACGCTGACAAACCTTTCCAAAAATGAAAGGCTTGAAAATTTCGGCGGCATGGTAAGCGGTGAAATGCTCCGTGCTTATCCCGCATATGTGCAGGTGTTTGCGGCATATTTGAATGCAGAATACGAAAACCCACTTGCCCGTGCCATGGAGATTGCAGATGTTTTCTATAGAGAAACGGCAAAGTGTGGTATGGTGCCCATTTTAAACGGTGAAACACTTTCCAAAACCATAGAGGAAGGCGGCGTTGGCGCAATCCTTTCTATGGAGGACGGCAGAGGCCTTTGCGGCAGTCTTTCGGTTCTCCGCATGCTGTATCGCCTCGGCTTTCGTCTTATCACCCTTACGTGGAACGGTGAAAACGAGCTGGGGCAGGGTGCTGTGGGAAGCGAAGGGAAGGGGCTTACACCCTTCGGGAAAGAAGTGGTTTCAGAAATGAACCGCCTCGGTATGATGGTGGACGTTTCCCATCTGTCGGAACGAGGCTTTTGGGATACGATGGAAATTACGAAAAAACCCACCATTGCCTCCCACTCAAACGCAAAAGCCATTTGCGACCATCCCCGCAATCTTTCTGACGAGCAGATTCGGGCACTAATTAAAAACGGCGGCGGCATCGGCATAAATTTCTATACCGTGTTTTTAAACGGTACGGAAAAAGCAGAAATTTCCGATGTGATTCGCCATATAGAACATATTCTTTCCCTTGGCGGTGCGGACGCTCTCGGGCTTGGTTCTGACTTTGACGGTATCGGCACGGCTCCCGAAGGACTCGGCACGGCACGCGGCATGCAGTTGCTTTTCGATGCCCTTGCCCGACTCGGATATAAGGAAGAACTGATAGAGAAAATCGCATATAAAAATTTTGTCCGCATTTTCAAATCCGCTTTTTCGGCAGAATGATTACAGTACTTGAAAAAACCAATAAAAAAACAAGAAAGCTATTGACAATTTTGGAAAAACAAGGTATGATTTAATAAACGATTCTATTCGTTATTAACTATTTCTTTTTTAGGAGGAAAACTATGAGCAGAGTACAAATTCCTTTGGAGGAATACAAACAGAGAGTTAAAAATGCGGCTGCAAAGGCTGCAGAATGGGGTCTTGATGTTTTAATCGTTAACGGTAGTGAATCCGACTATGCAAACACCCGTTATTTCAGCAATTTCTGGCCTGTATTTGAAAGATGCGGCGTTGCCATTTCCGCAACCGGCAATGTTGCACTTATGGTAGGTCCGGAAAGTGACCTTTTTGCAAAAGACTTTGGTGTAATCGATGATATCTTTGTACTTCTCGAATACCGTGAATCTGCAAACCCTGCATATCCTGAACTGAAACCCCAGACATACAATGACGTATTCAAGAAGCTTGGCGTAACAGGCGAAAACATCCGCATTGGTGTTGCTGCATGGCTCGATACAAACGTTGTTATGATGGAAGGCCTTAAGAATGCATATCCGAAGGCAGAAATCGTTCGTGCAGATGATATTATGGTACAGCTTCGTTCCGTTAAATCTGACAACGAAATCGCATGTCTTCGTGAAGCTGCTCACATTACCCAGAAGGCTACAGATGCTGTTATCAAAGCTATCCGCCCGGGTATGACAGAGCTGCAGCTCGTAGGTATCGCACAGAAGACCATTTACGAAAACGGCGCAGAATACGAAGGTCTCCCCATGTACTGCTTCAGCCAGAAGAGCACAAAGCACGCTATCTCCCGTTCTTCCCATAAGGAAATTCAGATGGGCGATATCGTTCAGCTGAACCTTTCCGCAAAGGTTTGCGGTTACTCTCCCAGTATCGGTATGCCCATCAGCATGGGTAAACTCGTTGGCGAGAAGAAGGAACTGGTTGACTTCTGCTTGGAAGCACATATGTGGACAGAAAAGCAGCTTCGTGCAGGCGTTCTTTCCGGTGAAGTTGCAAGAAACTTCATTAAGTTCTTTGAAGAACACGGCAAGCGTGATGCATACCTCTACGGTCCCTGCCACGGCCTCGGTCTTATCGAAGTAGAAGCACCCTGGATGGAATCTATTTCTGACTACATTCTCCAGAAGAACATGACCTTCCAGATTGATACCTTTGCAATGGGTAGTGACTTCGGTCTCCGTTGGGAAAAACCGATTGCCATCACCGAAAACGGTATCGACATGCTGAGCGAACAGATCGGCACCATTTACGAACTGGAATTCTAAGAATTAAGCCGCGGAGAGCTGGACACATAGGCTTATGTCGGCAGTACGGCCTATTGCCGTACTGCCGAATTTTTTATAGGAGGAATCAAAAATGAACAACGGTAAAAAACTCTGGGTTTATCCGGACCTTGAAATGCCGGAAAAGGGTAATTTCCCTGCAATCGGCCACGAATCTATTATCATTCTCAATATGAACGATGTCCCTGCAAATATTAAAATGACTCTCTACTTTGCAGACCGTGACCCCGTTCGTGATATTCCCCTCGTTGTAGAGGCAAACCGTGTACGCTGTCTCAGAACCTACAATCCCGATGATTTCGGCGGTTTTGAAATCCCTGCACTTACCCAGTACGCCATCCGCATTGAAAGTGATGTTGAGGTTGTTGCCCAGTACGGCCGCCTTGATACCACTGACCAGCCCATGGCGTTCTACACAGTGATGGGTTATTCCAACTAACCTAAAAAGAAGCAGTACATACGGTTTGCTCCCGTTTTTGTGAGGAGCAAACCGTATTTTTTAAGGAGGGTTCCGAATTTCTGTAAGGAGCAAAATCGTTGACAACTTTTGTATAGTTTTTAGAGCCTGACGCAAACTAACAAAAACAGGAAGGGAAGTTGCAACAATGATCTTGACAGAATCCATACTTTTGCAGTTCAAAAATCATCTCCTCGAGGAGGAAAAATCTGCCGCTACCATAGAAAAATATATGCGTGACGTTCTGGCCTTTCACCGCTTTGCGGAAGGGATGGACGTGGACAAAATGATGGTTCTCGCCTATAAAACAAAGCTTACGGAAACGTATGCTCCTGCCAGCGTCAATTCCGTCCTGTCTTCTTTAAACAGCTTTTTCAGCTTTTGTGAGAGAAGCGACCTTGGCGTTAGGATGCTGCGGATTCAAAAGCAGATGTTTTGTGACAGAGAAAAAGAGCTTTCCAAAGCGGAATACGGACGACTTGTGGAGGCCGCACGGCAAAAGAAGGACAGACGGCTGGAACTTCTGATGCAAACCATATGCGCCTCAGGCATTCGTGTTTCCGAGGTTTCTGCCATTACGGTAGAAACCGTCCGGCAAAGGAAAGCGGTGATTCGGTGTAAAGGAAAAATGCGAACGGTTTTCCTGCCGAAAGCACTATGCAAAATGCTGGCAGATTATACAAAAGAGGAGAAAATAAAAAGCGGCCCTGTTTTCATTACTAAAAACGGGAAACCGCTGGATCGCAGTACTATATGGAAAATGATGAAGGCCCTATGTAAAATCGCGGGTGTGGCAAAAGAAAAAGTTTTTCCTCATAATCTCCGGCATCTGTTTGCAAGAACGTATTACTCCATTCAAAAAGATATTGTGCGGCTTGCGGATATTTTAGGTCACACAAGTATCAATACCACGCGCATCTACACTATGGAAACAGGAGAAATCCATTCAAAACAGATTCAGAGGCTTGGACTTTTGCGAATATAAAATACCACATAATCGAAATTATGTTGCAGGCGGCAAGTGTATGCAGCTTTTTGGGGCGGATTTTTCTGAAAAACAGAATCTGAATTCCAAAAAAGGACATCACAAACGGACCGGGATGATTTTTTTTACTAACCGGTCTGTTTCCTGATGTCTTTTTTATATGCATATTGACATTTTTTTAAAAAAAGAAAGCAAATCATTGACAAGTAACCCTTCTTATGCTATACTGTTAGAGCTAAGCAAACAAATACGAAGTATGTACTACCCACATAATTTCGATTATGTGAGAAAACGCCGTATCACATAATTTCGATTATGGTGCAGGCTTTTTTTTATCATTTGACGTGTAACGGTCATTACACAGAGAATGGATGCATATATATAGTAGAAGGGAAGAATTTTTATGGACATGCAAGCAGTGTCCGACCGAAAACAGGAGATAACCCAAAAAACGTGGGAGTATCTTTTGAGAACAGGTCTTGCCGATGCATCCGTGGGCGAACTTTGCCGAGAGGAAAAGATTTCGCAAAGTAGCCTCTATCATTGGTTTATCAATAAAGATGACATTTGGATTAGTGCAGGGAAATACGGTCTTTCCAAAGTTGTGGACGAACTGATGGCGTTTACGCTTTTGCATACAGATAAGATACAGGTGTATTTCGAAACACTTCTGGATGAAGTGGAAAAGTACAAATACGAACTGCGGATTGCGGTGCAGATTACATCGAGCCCCAAATTTGGCAGCCGAATGCGTGATAAATCCAAAGATTTTCATTTTTTCTATGAAAACTTTGCCCACAAACTTATGGGACTTTTCAATTGTTCCTATTTGGAAGCGGAAACATTTATATACTCTATTTTGGCGTATGTGCTTGACTTCGCCATATGGGATGACCGCTTCAAAACACAAATGTTACTCGATAATTTATATGACAGAGTCAAGCGGCGTTTATCTATGGATGCAGAACAAAAACAGACGGAGGGAAAAATATGAGACAGCACGTTTTTACGAAAGTAACCGCCTTTATTCTGGCGGTAAGCCTTATGGTCTTTATGGGGACAAGCCTTCTTGTATCGGCTAAAACCGTTACCGTTTTTTTGGAGGATGTGACGGGGAGTGACCCCACCACTTTAACGGGCGAAGCAAAAATCAAGGTAACCATAAAAGGGGCCGCAGGAAGTGTGGAAGCGGCACAGGCGGCTTTCAGCTTTAGCGGTGACCTTCAGTACAAAACCATTACATTTTTAAAAAATGCGGATGCGCCGGCGGTGACGGACCCGTATGCGGCCAATCGGGATAAGAAACTTAGTGCAGGTATTGCAAGTGCTTCTCCCATGACCTTTACAAACGAAACCGCAGTATTTGTTCTTACCTTTGAAGGGGATGCGGGGGACAGCGTTACCGTTTCTGTGGATAATGCCCACTCCTTCTGCCTTATAGGTGGCGAGAAGATTTCAGCAAGCGGAGAAAATACGGTTACGGCCACGGCTGCCAGAAATGCCAACGAAGGCAAAACAGCCACCGTTAAAATCCAGATGGATAAAGTTCCCGGCTTTGTGGCGGGCATGAATTCAGCAGTAACCTTAAAGATAGAGGACGAGGAAAACGGCAACACCATTGCGGCGCTTCTCAATCAGGATAACCGTGACAGCGGCACCGCCGCAGCCTTTACCGTAAAGCATACAGTAATCAAAGGGCATACATATAAGGTTTCCCTTTCCGGTATCGGCTATATTCCTTTTGAAAAAGAAGGAGAAACCTTCTCTTCACCTCTTCTCATTACAAACAGCGATTTTATCCCCGGTGATATTAATAAAGACGGAGAAGTGGACGATGAAGACAAGGCCGAATACGATGCACTGATAAGTGCCGGCACCTATAGTGCTGCAGCAGACTTTAACCGTGACGGCTACGTAGATGAAAAGGATAATGTGTTCGGCACCCAGGAAGCCGAAAAAACGGCACCCGGAAAGGTTGCCAAACCCACTGTCGTTGGCGGCCAGAAGCAAATCACCGTTTCCTGGAGCGCACCGGATGACGGCGGCAGCCCCATTTTAGGGTACACCGTCAAATACGGCACAAGCAGTCTTTCCATGACGGAAAAGAAAGAAGTTTCCGGCACGACAACCGTAACCATTACGAATCTTGCCGCTGAGAAAAAATACTTTGTGCAGGTGGCGGCAAAAAATGCCATCGGCATCGGTGAATTCTCCGAACTTGCAAACGCTGAAACCGCAAAAAGTGAAGGCGGCGGAGGCGGCGGTGGCGGAGGCGGCGGTGGAGGCGGCTTTACGCCGAAACCCGGCACAGACCCTGTAACGCCCCCTCTTTCCGGCGAAACCTTTACGGACCTTGCAGGATATGACTGGGCAAAAGATTCCATTTACACCCTTAAAAATAAAGGCATCATCAGCGGTGTAAGCGAAACGGCTTTCGCACCGGCAAATCATATTAAACGTGGCGATTTTATGCTGATCTTAACAAGAATGCTTGGAATCAGCGATGCCTTTTCCGAAAACTTTGCGGACGTGAAGGTGGGCGCATATTACTATAACGCCATCGGCAGCGCAAAGCAGGCAGGAATTGCCACAGGTGACGGCGTAAACTTTATGCCGGAAAACACCATCACAAGACAGGATTTAATAACCCTCGCATACCGTGCTTTTCTGAAAAAAGGATACATCTCGGAAAATGCGGATATGACTTCTCTGGATGGCTTCAGCGACAAACAACTGATAGCCGAGTATGCGAAAACCGCCATGGCATCAATGGTATCTGCAGGTATTATCAAAGGCGCAGGTGATGGCGTAAATCCGCTCGGCAATGCAACCCGTGCAGAGGTTGCAGTAATGTGTGCAAGACTTTTGGCACTCATGAACTGATTCCGTTAACTCGTCGGCCCATGGCCGGCTGGTTATACAAGGGCGGGGACAGTACCCGACTTATTACGGATGATGGCAGTTGTTATAATGACAGCATAGGACCCCGCCCGGGATGACATTTAGAGCTATAGCAACTGCCATTTTATTATGTCTGTATAAGAACAGGGAGCTTGAAAAAAGCGGTGCAAGGCAGAAGGCACCGAGAAAAAATTGAGGTTCTGCCCGAGGCGAGCAAATCGCTGAGACATTTAAGAAAGAAGGAATGAAAATGACAGTCAAAAAACTGGCATGCACCGTCATGGCACTCGTCATGATGCTGTGCACAATGGGCACAGTCGCTCTGGCGGCTGAACCTGTCTATGTTGCAAAGGTTGGAGAAACCGGCTTTGCAAGCATAGACGAAGCGGTCCAAGCATGGACAAACGGCAAAACCCTCACATTACTCAGTGATGTGCAGCTTTCCGATGTGATTACACTTAAATCCACCGAAAAGCACATCTTACAGCTCGGCACATTCACAATGACTGCCGCTTCGGGAAAGGATGCAATTACTTTCTCTGTTGATGGCACAGGTCAATCGGCAAACCTTGCACTGGAAATTTATGCTGATGCAACCAACCCCGGCGGCATCAATGCACCCGGCAAAAGCTGTATCATTACGAACAGAACGAATGCACAGGGGAAGGACAGACCGCTGACAAGAATTTACGGCGGCGTATTTTCGGGAAGCTATGCTATAAAGCATTCAACCAGTAACGGAACAAATGCTCCTGTATTTGAAATCTATGGCGGTACATTTAATGCAGGGGTAAGATGTGACAGAGCAACTTTCATTGTTAACAACGGTACGTTCAATGGTAGTATTTACTTATCTGTTGACTCTTCTTCTTACTGCCTCATTAAAGGCGGTAAATTCAAGTCTGTACCCTCCACCTTTGCAACCCTGAATTCCAGCAAGTGGACATACGGTACTGCCAAAGGCACACTCAATGGCGATATTTATGTAGATGCAGATGGCTACTATGTTGTGAAATCCGGTACCGTCTCTGCAAAACCCGGTAATTACGAAGCTTCGACAACCTCTGTTAAGAGCAGTACATTTACATATAGTGCTATCAAGGATGACGGCGGCGTTGTATATTGCGAAAGCGTAGAGCAGGCAATGAACACTTTCAGCGATGTAAAGCTTTACACAGCTTACAACGGGGATAAGACCGTATCTTCCGGCACATTTAACTTAGATGCAACCGAAGCTGCATTCGGTGGCAACGTATCTCTTCAGAAAGCGGCTCAATTTGTCATTAAATACCCCGAAACCGCACCTTACACGGGAACGGTCGAAAATGTTACTGACCATTACGAAGTGGAAGTAAGCGAAACTATATCGGGCGGTATCGTTACCAAAACCTTTAAGAGCTATGAAGTTATTGACGAAACCAATGCCACAGTAAGAGTGGAAGGCGACGGCTCAGTTGCATACTTCAAGGATTTCAGCACAGCTCTTGCAAGCTGCTTCGGCACAACCGGTAAAACCGTTGTCCTGATGGCAAATGTAAACAACACCTTCTTTAACACCAATAATGCCACGACAGAAACTGATGTTACCATTGACCTTAATGGTTATACATGGTCCAGCCATTCCGGCTGCGGCGATGCAAGGGTGGCTTCCAAAGTTACTATTGTAGATTCCAGCGATGCACAGACCGGTCTTGTAAAGCGTGATATCTTTACAAGTCTTACAGGCAACAATTACACCCCCGTAGTTGCCGGCGGCAACTGGGTAGTGGATCCTTCCGATTATGTTATCAAAGGCTACACCGCCGATACAAATGCGGACGGTACATACTTCATTCGTGAAAAACATCCGGTTTGCGAAGTTTATATGCCTGCTTCCACCATGTCCCTCCGGGCTGCAAACCTCATTCTCGTTGACAGCTATGAAACTCTCGAAGAAGCTTTTGCGGCAGCACAGGATGGCTACACCGTAAAGCTTATCAAGGATATTGAAGTCGACAAGGCACTCACCACAGAAGCAGACATCATCTTTGACCTTGGCGGCAAAACCATTACAGGTAAAGATACTGCTACAGGTTCCTTTACTTTAATCAGTGTCAAGGATGACACACATCTGACAGTTACCGACAGCGTCGGCGGCGGCAAAATCACCCTCAAGGCCGAAAACAACCGCGCATGGAACGCAATGAGCAACATCTTTGAAAACCGTGGTTCCGAGCTTACCATCGAGGGCGGCACATTCGAGCACCTTGGCGGCACGGACATGGCATTCGTTGTAAACGTTAATGCAAATTCCTATGGCGATGCAACGCTCAATGTAGAAGGCGGCGAGCTTTCCTCCTCTTACATTGCAGTTCGCTTGTTTATGGACTCTAAGTCTTCCAATGCAGGAAGCGGCACGGCCGTTGTAAATGTTTCTGACGGCACACTGGAAGGTCCCTCCCGTGCTATCTGGGCACAGGCGCCGAACAGTATTGACGGCCAGAAGGGTACCATTAACGTAAGCGGCGGTACAGTTAGCATGATTGATACTGCAAGAAGTGCGGCATCCGTTGTAAACACCACCATTTCCGGCGGTACGGTTGGCAATATCAAGGCTGAAAAAGGCGAAGTGAAAATTACAGACGGTACCATCACCGGCATCCTCACCATTTTAGATGCAGACGGCAATGCAGTGGCAGAAGATACAATTATCTCCGGCGGTAAATTTGTAAATGATCCGTCCGGCTACGAAGCAGAAGGTTTTGACACCTTTAACACAGGCGCTTCCGACACACCCTTCATGGTAGAAGAAAAGGTTGCAGAAAAAGTAAAGGTAGTCTTCGCCGAAACCGGCAAGGCAGGCGTTTTTGACATTCAGCTTGTAAGCGAAGATGCATACGAAATTTACGAATTCGTAGCCGCTGAACTTACCTTCAAGAATGCTTCCAAGACAAACGGCGGCGCTGACATGCAGTATGAAATTTCCGGCGTAAAAGACGTAACTTCCGCTGAAGAAAACTTCGGCATCGAAAACGATGCAGACGAAAGAACCTTCAACTTCCGTCTTGTAAATCATACAGATGTTTTTGCACGTCCTACAGGCAAGACCATTACCATCGGCCAGATTAAATTCATTGGAGAAAGCGATAACGGTTTAAACCTTACCGTAACAGGTGAAAAGGTTGCAGCTACAAAGCGTGGCACACATGACGAAGATTGGTACAAGATGGAAGACGGCACACTTCTCGCAGGCGCCGGCATCTCCGGCGGTGCAGCTGTAGAGGCAAAACGTGACGTTGTAGTAAATGTTGCATTTGTCCATGACCTGAACCTCGGCCACTGGCAGAATAACGACCTTACCGTAACCCTCAAAGATGCATTCGGCAAGGAATATGATGCACAGGATATTTCGGACGGTCTTGCAACATTTACGGCTGTTCCTCTCGGCAGAATCACCGTAACCCTTTCCGGTGCAGGCTTCAGAACATATCACTACACCACGGTTATGGAAGAATCTGCAACGCCTCTCGTTCTCAATTTCTGGAACGACGTAAAAAGAGAACGCGCAGAAGCTATCGAAGAAGGAAAAGGCACAATGCCTCACAACTTCCTCGTTGGCGATATCGTAATGGACTACACAGTTGACGAATATGACCTTGCAGCTGTAACTTCCTACTACGGTATGTATGACCTTACCGATGCAGATAAGTATATGAGATATGACTTAAACCGTGACGGTAACATCGATATTATTGACGTTGCCTACGTTCTGCACACATTAAATAACTAATAAAAAAGAGGAGAGGGAGTTCTCCCTCCCTCTTGCAAGGGGCATGAAAATTTCGTGCTCCTTGCAAGAGGTTATAGGACAGACACAAAAAATCTCTTTTATGACATCTTAGGAGGTGAAAAACCCCCTTTCGTTTTTGCAGAAGGACGACACGGGAAGGCACCACAATTTCTGCCCGCAGGCGAAGCGGTATTTTCGCAAAAAATTTATAGAAAGAAGGATTTTTCAATGAACTTGAAAAAGATGCTCAGCGTAATCATGGCAACCATGATGCTTTTAGGCACAATGGGCATGACTGCACTGGCTGATGCAGCATGGGACGGCACAAGCATTGACACCGCATGGTACGATGGAGCAGCAGTAGATGCTACTTCTTATACTATCGCAGATGCTGATGATCTTGCCGGCCTTGCAAAGCTTGTTAATGAAGGTAATTCCTTCAACCAGAAGACGGTTACCCTTTCTGCCGATATTGATCTCGGCGAAAAGGAATGGACACCGATTGGTAATTCCGCAAATAACTTCCAGGGTACATTTGACGGCGGAGGCAAGACCATTTCTAACCTGCTTATCACAAGCGGAAACGACTATGTAGGTCTTTTTGGCTATACTACAAACGGCGAAGTGAAAAACCTGACAATTCACAATGCAAAGGTTACCGGCCGTGTAGGTGTTGGTGCACTTTCCGGCTGCCCTTACACCAGTAAGTATACAAATATTACGCTTTCCGGCCATGTGGAAATTAACGGTATGTCCTATGTAGGCGGCGTACTTGGCAGAAATGCATATGCAAACCTGACAAATATTACCGTTAATGTTGATGACACCAGTTATGTATATGCAAATTCCATTGAGAACGGCACAGCCTATCGTTCCTATGTAGGTGGCGTTGTCGGCTTTATGGGTGAAGGCGGTCACAAGGTTACACAAGTAACTTCCAACATTGACGTTAAGGGTTCCACCTGTAACGTTGGTGGCATCACCGGTATCATCCATTACGGCAATACATTTGAAAATGTTACTTGCGCAGGTGATGTGTACTGTGAAGACGAAGAAAATGCCGAAATCGGCGGTATTGCCGGCACATGGAACAACGGCGGTTCTCCGGTCACAATGAAAAATTGTGATTTCACCGGCAAAACCTACGTTGCGGATGAAGAAGTAAAGGTTCCCGTTGCTGGCCCCGCTTACAGCGCAACCGGCGCAGGTAAGCTGGAACAGACGGGTGTTGCAAAAATCGGCACAACGCTTTATGATACATTTGAAGATGCCCTTGCAGCTGTAGAAAGCGGCGATGTTACCATCGAGCTTCTTGGCGATGCAAGCCTTTCCTACGGCGCACGTGAAGCTTACGGCAAGGCTGATACAACTTCCATTACCGTAAACGGTAACGGCTGTACCTTAACCTTAAACCAGACCGACTCTGACTGGTCCTCCATCGGCATGGCAAATGCAGACGGCGTTCTGAAGCTGAATGATATGGACGTTGTAAAGACCGGTTATGGCGCTACAAGCGGCGCATGGAACACCCATGCTATGATCTTTAAATCCAATGTAGAATTTACAAACGTTGATTTTGCCGGCAGCGTTGCCGTTGAAGGTAAAAAGTCCGTTCTCAAAAATGTAAACATTACAGAGGACAATGGTTATTACGGCCTTTGGATTCCGGCAAATGTTGATTCCGTAGAATTTAACGGCGGCAGCATCACAGCTACAAACGGCGGCCGTGGCATTAAAATTGCGGATCAGTATGTTGAAACTGAAGCAAAGCAGATTGCCCTTACCGTAAAGGATGTTACCTTTGAAACTGCAAAGAAAGCAGCTATTATGGTAACTTCCACAGGCGGTGCTGCAATCACCGTTTCTGATATCGATATTTCTAAGGTCGCCGCAGACAGCACAAATGCTGTTTGGGTTGACGAAGGCCGTATGGATTATCAGAATAACGTAACGGTTACAGGCGGCACAAAGGACACGGAAGGCGCAGTTGCAAAAATTAACGGTTATGGCTATGCCAGCTTCGAGAAGGCTCTCGCTGATGCAGAAGAAGGCGATATTATTGACCTTTTAGGCAACACCCATAAGCTTGATAACACCAATAAGAATGTTACAAAGTCTATTACCATCGAAAATGGTACCTTTGACATTACAGACGGTGTTTGGAACGGCAACTCCATTTTTGACATCTATAACGGTGCATACCTGACATTAAACGAAGTAGATTTTGTAGGTGATAACTACAGTTCCGCATTCGGCGTTTTATATGCACGTGAGAATGCCACAGTTGAGCTTAATGACTGTGATTTTGAGCTTTCCAACGAACGGTTTACCGGCGGCGGCGTACTGAAGGGCTTAACAGTAAATGAAGCAACATTTATTGTGAATGATTGTTCCTTTGACCTTGAAAACCCCAACAGAGTTATTACCGGTGCCACAGTTGCATTAACAGGCGTAACCATTGATGCGAAAGTTACGGACGACACACTGGTAGTCGGCGATATGAACAACCATGCACTCCGTAATCTGGTAGGCAGAGTTATTAATTCCACAATTACCGTAGACGGTTTTGAAACCGGTATTAAGAATGACGGCGGCGACCTTGACATTACGGGTACCTCCGTTGTCACACTCAAAAATTCTAAAGACGTTGACCTCAACATTGCAGCCGGTTATCAGGTAAACGTTGCAACAACCGCAATACTTTCTTATACAACCAAGAAAGATACAGTTACGGATGCAACATTCGGTAAGTCCGTTGCTAAGGCTGACGGCATCGAATACTTCAGCCTGCAGGATGCTTTTGATGCAGCTGCAGACGGTGCAACTGTAACACTTATGGCGGATGTTGTGTATACCCAGGATAACGCCTATGCTAACGGTGCATATCTTGAAGGCCTCTATTATTTGGGGGACAAGAACCTGACCTTCGATCTTGGTGGACACACCATTTCGGATGACGGATCCATCAACGACTACCTGATTTATTTCAGAAACATGGGCGAAACCAAAAACAAAATTACGCTGAAGAACGGTACCATTATTGCAGGTGCAAATGCATTTTCCGCTCTGACAATCAGCTCGGGCGGCGCAAAGTACGGAACGGATGTTGATCTTGAAAACATCACAATTGAAACCAAAGCAACATTCAATCACAACACAAACGCTGTTCGTGTAAGAGACAATTCAACCCTGAATGTAAATGCCGGTGCTACAATTATTTCCAACGGTGCTTCTGCAGCGGTAAATGCATCAGTACTCGGCACTTCCGTTGCAAACATTAATTCCGGCGCAAAGCTGGTTCAGAAAAACACCAATGCATCTTACGGTGGCAATTACGTTGGTGCTGCCATTACGGGTCTCGGAACGGTTAACGTATACGATGGCGCAACCGTAGAATCCGATGCTTACGGCGTATACATGTCTACTTCCGGCGTACATGAAATGAACATTTACGGCGGTAATTTCAAAACAACAAGCACGGTAAAAGCACTCCTCACAGCAGTTACCAACGGTGGCACAGGCGAGTCTGTTACCATCAACGTGTCCGGCGGTGTGTTTGAAGGTGGTTTAAAAGAAGCAAATAAAGACGGCCATATTCAGATTTCCGGCGGTATGTTCTCTGCTGACCCTGCAGCTTATGTTGCAGATGGTTATGCCGCATACAATACCGGCGCATCCGTAACACCTTACCTCGTTGCAGAAAAGGTTGCAGATAAAGTTGAAGTAGTATTTGCAGAAACTTCTAAAGCAGGCGTTTTTGACATTCAGCTTGAAAGCACAGATGCATACGAAATTTATGAATTCGTATCCGCTGAACTTACCTTCAAGAATGCTTCCAAGACAAACGGCGGCGCTGACATGCAGTACGAAATTTCCGGCGTAAAAGATGTAACTTCCGCTGAAGAAAACTTCGGTATTGAAAACGATGCAGACGAAAGAACCTTCAACTTCCGTCTGGTAAATTACGACGATGTTTCCGACCGTCTGACCGGCAAGAACATCACAATCGGCCAGATTAAATTCATCGGCGAAAGCGATAACGGTTTAAACCTTACCGTAACAGGCGAAAAGGTTGCAGCTACAAAGCGTGGCACCAACGATGAAGACTGGTACAAGATGGAAGACGGCACACTTCTCGCAGGCGCAGGCATCGTAGGCGGTGCAGCTGTGGAAGCAAAACGTGACGTTGTAGTAAATGTTGCATTTATCCATGACCTGAACCCCGGCCACTGGCAGAATAACGACCTTACCGTAACACTCAAAGATGCATTCGGCAAGGAATATGATGCACAGGATATTTCGGACGGCCTTGCAACATTTACGGCTGTTCCTCTCGGCAGAATCACCGTAACCCTTTCCGGTGCAGGCTTCAGAACTTACCCCTACACCACGGTTATGGAAGAATCTGCAACACCTCTCGTTCTCAATTTCTGGAACGACGTAAAAAGAGAACGCGCAGAAGCTATCGAGGAAGGAAAAGGCACAATGCCTCACAACTTCCTCGTTGGCGATATCGTAATGGACTACACAGTTGACGAATATGACCTTGCAGCTGTAACTTCCTACTACGGTATGTATGACCTTACCGATGCAGATAAGTACATGAGATATGACTTAAACCGTGACGGTAACATCGATATTATTGACGTTGCCTACGTTCTGCACACATTAAATAACTAATAAAAATAGAGGAGAGGGAGTTCTCCCTCCCTCTTGCAAGGGGTATGAAAATTTCGTGCCCCTTGCAAGAGGTAATATCCTCAGAATAAAAAAGGAGAAAAAGCGATGTTCAACAAAAGAGTACTGACATTATTTATAAGCTTTATCATATGTTTTTCTGCCTTGCCCTTTGTGGCTGTGGCGGCAAATAATACTGAAAAGGGGGAACGGCAGGTCTATCTCCATGCATTTCCGCAGGCCCCTGCGCTTTCTTCTTCGGAGAACCGCCGCACCGTAAACGTCGGGGAAGTTACGGATATTTATCTTGCAGTTGATAACCCCAACAAAGGGGACACACAGGGGAATACCCATCTTGAGCCCCAGTTTGATATGCAAGGGTATACCGTCAAAATTTATTTTGACACAAAGTATTTTGAATTTGCAGATGACGAAAATCCCATAGATTACAAGGTGCCCAACAAGGAAAACGGCTTTGGTATTGTAGACAGTGAGGACGTAGAACAAAATGAATCGGTGAGTGTTCTGCCCGGTTATATGACCCACCTTCCTGCATCCAGCGACAGTACCGCCAGCCGTGATGGGTATGCCCGTGCCACCGTGTTTTTAATGAGCAACGGCTATTTCCCTTCCAAAACGGCGGCAAACGAAAATCTCTGGTACAATCTTTGTAAAATTCCTCTGCGTGCGAAGGAAACAGGCCCTACAAGCGTCCGAATTGAATATGAAACGGGCACGAAAGACGATCTGGAGCTTTTCGCTAAAAACGTTGCGGATGAAAAGCTGAATTTTTCGGCAGACGTTTTAAATGGCGGCATATTCTATTTGAATATTACGGAAGCCGGCAGACCTTCCGCACCGATTGCCACTATGCCCGGCGGCACATATCATGACGAAGTGAACACGCGCCTCTACCATGAAAATGCAGATGCCTGTGAAATTTACTATTCAACTGACGGTGCAACCGATCCGAGAGATAATTCGGGCACAAATCCGAAGATTTTCCCGTATACGGAAGGGCAGACCCTTACATATTCCGTGAACACCACTATAAAGGCGGCGGTTTATCGCCCCTACGACGGAAAGTGGAGTGACGTTGTAAACATAACGTATGAATTCCTCCCCCGTGTGCCCTATCTTTTCAACAGCACATTCGTGCAGATTCCCAATATTTATTCGGAAACATGGAACGGACAAAATGCAGGATATTATGTTTATGCCTGTGACAATAAAGATTTCTCCCTCGGCATTACGGCAGGGAACACGGTATACTATACCTTTAATGAAAACCTGTCGGCAGATAGCATTCCGACAGGCGGCACAAATCCCGATACAGAATGGGTAGGGATTACCACCTCTCCTACGAATGAAGGGATGAAGCTTCAGAAACAGATTACAAAGAGTGAAACAGTCCTGCTTGTGACAAAGAACAAGTGGGGCATAAGTGATGTGGTGGTTTACCATCTCTCTATCCGTCCTGCCCCTGTTTCGGCCTCGCCTGATTCGGGTCTTGATGTGCAGCAGCCCGTAACCCTTTCCTGTGACACACAGGGCGCCGTGATTTACTACACGACAAACGGGGATGACCCGAGAAAAGAAACCAAAACGGTATACACTTCGCCTTTATATCTGGAAGAAGATACGGTTATTAAAGCGGTAAGCTACTACGAAGGCGAGTGGAGTGAAGTGACTTCCTTCTGGTACGTATTCAGTAATAAAAATAAAAGCGGTGTTTCCGCTGTGTATCCTTCCGGCGTTTATACGGGAAGTGTAGAAGTTATTCTCTACCCCGATACACCGGGCGAAATCATTGAGGTTTCTTTCGACGGCACGAACTGGACAGAGTATGACGGCACCATTATAGGCGATACCACCACCGTGGATGCCCACGTGGAATTTAACGCCAGAATTAAACGCCCTGAAAACACACCGGATGATCACGGCGATAAATTCGTTTACATTATTAAACCGCTTGCCCCTGTTTTTTCTCCGGAAAGCTGTGAGTTTTCAGGAGAAGATGCTGTGACGGTATTCAGCCCGGAAAGTACCAATGCCAACAAAGAACGTTTCGAGCTTTGGTACACAACAGACGGCACAGACCCCACAGCCGATGACAAGGCACAGGAAGACACAGTAATCGTGCCCGTAAAAGGCTACACGAAAATTAAAGCTGTGGTGGTGAAAGACGGTCAGTATAAGTCGGATGTTATCACACATGAATACAACGTTAGATTCGATGCACCCGCAAAACCCATTGCCACCTTGCCTTCCGGTTACTACACAAGAGAAATCGGTTCGGATGAATTCACGGTTTCATTCCTTGCACCGCCTCACAATGTGGAAATCTACTATACCATAGGCAAAAAAACGGTGCCTTTTGATGCGCCCGACGGCGTGACGGTGGGCACAAAATATGACGGCACACCCATCCCCGTAAAGAACGGCGATATGATACAAGCGATTAGTGTGCAGACGGTGGGCGGAAGACTTGTAAAGAGCAGTGTGGCAAAATACTGGTATGAAATTACGCCCCAGGCACCCAAGGCACCTGCATCCGGTGTTTTGGAATCGCTGCCCCTGATTCCCGTCGATGCTCTTTCGGTAGAAAGTGCGAGCGGCGAAAGAAGTAAAGTCTTTTATAAAATCGGAACCGATGCGGACTTTGTGGAAGGTAATTTCTGCACGGATGCAGATGACGGAAACAATCAGATGCGGTTCTATATCGATACCAAAACGGGGAATGCATATCTGGATGCGGAGAAACAGACGCTTTTATATGACGGCGGCAGAAGCAGTACATTTTCCGGCAATGTAATTCTGGAAATTAAAACCACGCTTGACGGTGCTGAGAGTGAAACAAATGCATATGCCTATATACTCGGCGACAGCGATACGCCCCTTTCTGCACCCTATGCCGACAAAGAAAGCGGTACCTATACGGAATCGAAGGACCCGTTCGTAGTACATTTCTATTCCATCTACGAAGACAGGGACGATATTCAAATTCAGTGGAAATATGACGGTGACCCGGATTGGACGGAATATGACCCCACCCGGCCTCTTTCCTTTGAAACAAAGGATAAGATTGTTTATGTCCGTACCGTATCGGATGGCGGCGAAATCAGTCCTTCCGTAGGCTATATTTATACGTTTAATCCGCCTGTACCGGAAATTACGCCTCCTTCGGGCATTTATCTCAAATCAGACGGGGCAAAGGCATATATTACCCAGTCATCCCTTCTGTCACCCCAGACCATAGGGGATTATGAGGTATATTACCGCTTAGGTACAGACAGAACGTGGGCCTCCGTTCGTGGTGCAAACGATATATTCCCGTACACCATCGAAGAAACGATGACGGTAATGGCGTATACCTACAATATAAAGACCCGACGTGTCAGCGATACGGTGCATCGCACATACATTGTGGCGCCGGAGAATGCCCTCGGCACCTCCGTGACCATTTTGTGGCCCTATTCCAGAAACAGAATCGGTGCCCACGAGCTTGGGAAGGGTGAATATCTGAAAGGCGTACAGTTTACGCCGGAAAGTAACGTATACTATACGTATTCCTATACGCTAGCGGCAGAAGAAGGTGGTGGCGGATACACCTCTGACCCCATTCTCTTTGACCCGAAGACAGCATTTGTTCCCACGGCTCGCATGGACAATGTGTCCGTCACCGTATGGATTGGCGGCGATAAGCTGAATACGGCATATACCCATGACATTGATATTGTGCATCTTGGCATCCCCGAGACGGATTTGCCGGTAAAGACGGAGTACGAGAAAAATACGCCATACCATCTTGTCAATGTCTATACAACCGACCCGAATAAGTTTGTATACTATACAACCGACGGCACAGACCCGAAGGCAGGGACAAATGTATTCCGTCTTTCGGAAAAGGGGCCTGAAGAAAAACTGACACAAACGACGACGGTGCGTGCCGTGTATCTAAGTGTTTGCGGCACATGTACCGCATGCACGGCAGAAGATTTTGCGAATTGTGAAAACAAGGTTTTCGGCGAAGAGGGTAAATATACCTATGCTGTTACCAAAACCGTTACTGTTGGCGGTGGCGGCGGTGGCGGCGGCACTATAGACAAAACCAGAAAGTATACAAAGGATATGTTCGGCAACGCACATCCTACCCATATCGGTTATATTAACGGGTACCCGGATGGAACGGTCCGTCCGGAAGGTGACATTACCCGTGAAGAAATCACCGCTATTTTATATCGCATCACAAATCATGCATACGAAAAGCCGTTTGTGGCGACAGGCGATGCATTTCCGGATGTGGCGGCAGGCAGATGGTCAGCCCATGATATTGAATATATGGCGGATAAGGGTCTTGTTCTCGGGTATCCTGACGGTGAATTTAAGCCTGCAAAGCACTTAACCCGTGCAGAATTTGCAACGCTGATTTCGAGATTTATCGAGGCGAAGCCCGAATTCGGCCAGAATTACTATACAGATTTAGGGGATACCCACTGGGCCCATGCCAATATTCTGTCGCTTTCGGAAGCCGGACTTATGCAGGGGTATGACGATGACACCTTCAGACCTGAAAAGAATATCACACGTGCTGAGGTTATGACGGTTGTCAATAAAATTCTCGGCAGAAAACCGCTTGAAAGCTACGTAAAATCTCTGCACTTTAATCCGTTTTCCGACCTTTCGGATGAAAAATGGTACTATGTAGACGTACTCGAAGCTACCATCACACATAACTACTGGCTGGATAACGGCGGCTATGAGTATAAATGGGAAGACTGGAAATAGACAGCATGTGCAAACGCTAAAAAATAAGGAGAGAAACATTGAATAGAATTGTTGCTGTTCTTTTGGGAATAGGCCTACTGGCTTTCATTATCATATTACTCATTTTTGTATTTGCGCTTTTTCTGCAGCATCCAAATGAAAAAGCCGCAGACAAAAAAAGACCCTCGGACAACGAAAGACCGCTTTGTCCGAGGTGTAAAACGGGGAAAAAGTCTGTAAAGCTAGACTTACATTCTGAAGAATGCCCGTATTTATCAAGCTGGAAAAATGGGGAATGCCAATTTTTTGTTCCTTTGGAACAACCAATAGAAAAATAATCATTTCCCATTCTCTCTCCCTAAAAAAGCACCCTCCAAAAGAGGGTGCTTTTTCAATGGCTTTTTATTCATTAAACAGGGAAAGTGCTTTTTTAAGCTGCATATCTTCTTCGCCCGTGTTTTCGATTACGAAATCCGGCTCAACGCCGTTGCCGTTAATGTTATAGCCGCCTGCGGTAAAGTATTCGGCAACTGTAATTTTGGCGCCACCATTTCTGAGCTTAAACAGGCTTTGCACGCTGCCCTTGCCGAAGGTTTTCTGCCCGACGAGCTTGGCTCTGCCGTTATCTTTCAGTGCGCCGGCGAGGACTTCGGAGGCCGAGGCGCTGTTTTCATTTACAAGGAGCACGATGGGAAGCTGTGTACATTCTCCATCACTTTCATATAAAGATTCCCGCTTGCCGTCTTTATTTTTGGTATATACAATAGTTGATTGCGGGAGGAGCATATCCGCAATATCGGCTACGCTTTCCAAATATCCGCCCGGGTTATCTCTAACGTCAATGATAAGACCACGGGCGTTGCGCTTTTCAGCCGATTCAATGGCGGCCTTCATTTCGCCTGCTGTGGGAGAATCGAAACTGCGGATGCGGATATAGGTGATATCGCCGTAATTTTCCGCCTTAACCGTGTCAATTTTAATGGTTTCGGGCGAAACGGAAATAGAAAGAATCTCCGTATCACGACGGACAGTGAGCACCAGAGAGGTTTCGGTATTTCGGTTACGCATGCGGGATATGGCTTCGGCATACGTTTCTTCCGTGATGGTAAGGTCGTCTACCTTTTCAATCACGTCTCCGGGGCGAAGACCCGCTTTCTCAGCCGGACTGCCTTCAAAGGGTGATAAAACGTAAAGCTTACCGTCCTTCATCTGGATTTCCACGCCGATGCCGGTGTAGGAAGCGTCCATTTCTTCGAGAAACATTGCATATTCTTCTTCGTCAAAGTAAACGGAGTAGGGGTCGCCAAGGGCGGCAATCATGCCTCTTTTGGCACCTTCCTCCAGCTTCTCTTCCGTAACATTTCCCGTATGGGTGCTTAGAATGAGCAGTTTCAGCCTTTCCGTGTCGCTCATGGTTATAAAATTAAATATAAAGCTTACGGCAAGTGTTATCACAACGCTCACAATCGCTGTGACGATAATGGGTTTCTTTTTAGACAAAAAACGGTCTTCCTTTCTGCAAAAGTGCCGCCCCGAAAGAGCGGCACATGAGGAAATACGGTATTCTTACTGTATTCTCGCTTTAATCAAAATATGCCATGGGGTCTGTGTATGAACCGTTAATCAGCACTTCAAAATGAAGGTGAGGCCCTGTGGAAACACCGGTGGAACCTACAAGCGCAATTTGCTGCCCACGGGAAACCGTTTGCCCGCTTTTTACAAGGAGGGCACTGCAGTGTCCGTAAAGGGTCTGCACGCCGCCGCCGTGGTCAATAACAACATAGTTGCCGTAACCGCTGTTCCAGTCGGCACGCAGCACGGTTCCTGCTTCTGCTGCAAGAATGGAGGCACCGTGACCGGCCCCGATATCAATACCCGTGTGGGTTTTGTTCCGCTTTTGTATGGGATGATAGCGTGTGCCGAAGGGGGAGGTTATATACGTGGTGGAAGGGGTGGGCCAACAGAATTTTCCGCCGCTGTATTTCGGGGGCGTGGTTGTTCCGCCCAAAGAAGGATTGGTAAGTGCTTGAATTTCAGCACGAAGGGCTTCCTCTGCGGCGTCCGCTTCGTCAAGGGCTGCACGGTATGCATTTTCATCTGCCGTGAGGGCAGACATGGCGGAATCCAGCGAAGCTTTCTTAGCATCAAGTTCTGCTTTCTTATTCTGCTGGATATCACGGTTAAGCTTTGTTATGGTGTTGGCTTCCTCCAGCACCTGCTTTTTCGCCTGAATTTCTGCCTGTGCTTTTTCCATACGCTCCATGACCGCATCGTCATATGCCGCAATTTGGCTTATCAGCTCTGCACGTTTTAAAAGGTCAGAAAAACTGTCGGCGCTAAACAGCACCGTAAGAACGGAAAGGGAACCACGCTCATACATAATGCGAACCCGTTCCTGAAAAATCTGTTTGTAGCTTTGGGCATCTTCCTCCGCTTTTTTCAGTTCTTCCTCAACAGCGCCCAGTTTTTTTTCGTTTTCGTCAATTTCAACCTGTATGGCATGAATTTCCTGTTCAAGTGCGGAGATTTCCCTGTCAAGGGCAGCTCTCTTTGCTTTTGCATCCTTAATTTCGGACTGCACGTTCGAAAGACCGCTTTCGGCAGATTTTCTTGCCTTTTCGGCTTCCTTCAGCTTTGCTTCAAGAGAAGCTACCGTATCCGCACGTGCTGTGATAAGCGGCGTAATGGTGGGAATTAAGAAAGTAATCAGCGCCAAAACGGCGAGAAGAATAACCCATTTTCTTTGTTTATTCATAGAATCACCTCATACCTTCAAATGCCGTCTTACTGCAATAATACTTCCAAGCGCTCCCATGATGGCACCGAAAATAAGAAGAATAAGCGTAAGCGTGCCGGAAATATTCCCGAAAGAGCGGAGTGTGAAGGGGAAGAAGGGGGAATTGGCAATGGCACTTGTGATGCCACCATAGATGGCCATGCAGGAGAAAAGAGAAACTGCGCCGCCTACAAGACCTACAAAAATACCTTCAATGATGAACGGCCAGCGGATAAAGGAATCCGTAGCGCCGATGTATTTCATAATATGAATTTCTTTTTCTCTTGCAAATACTGCAAGCTTTATGGTGTTGGAAATAATAAATACCGCAATGAGTGCCAGAAGAGCCATGGCAATGACGAGGGCGACTTTAATTACGCTCGTGGTGGAAAGCACGGCATCGGTAATATCCTGCTGTTCTTTTACCTCTTGCACGCCGCCAACTGTGCGAAGTGCCTGCGCCGTTTCGGCGGATTTTTCGAGGTCCTTGCAGGATACGGCGTAAGAAGCACGGAGAAAACCGTCCTTTTCCATGCCGTCCAGAGAAATGCGGGAGGAACCGAGCATTTTCTTCGCACCTTCAAAGGCCTGTGCTTTTGATTCAAATTCCGCCCCCGAAACGTTAGGCACGGCCAGAATGGAGGAACCGACCGACTTTGCCTCTGCCTCGGAAAGAGCAGGGTCAATATAGGCCACAATTTTGCATTCTTCCTTAATCTGGTCGGCTATGTAGCTGAGATTTGAGGAAAACAGTGTGAAAAACCCCAGAAACAGGAGACAGCCCGTTACGGTAATGACACTTGCCAGCGTCATCAAAATATTATAAAAAATGCTTTTAAATGCTTCACTGCAAAAATAACGGAGTTCTCTAAATGCCAATGGTGTACACCCCTTCCTTCTGGTCGCTTATGAGGTGACCGCGGTCCAGCGTAATGACTCGTTTGTGCATTTCATTTACAAGTTTTTCAGCGTGGGTTGCCATTAAAATGGTAGTGCCACGGTTGTTAATATCCTCTAAAATAGCCATAATTTCGGCCGCTTTTTCGCTGTCAAGGTTGCCGGTAGGCTCGTCAGCAATTAAAATGGAAGGATTGTTGGCAAGGGCGCGTGCCATAGAAACACGCTGCTGTTCACCGCCGGAAAGCTGAGAAGGATACGCCTTTGCTTTTCTGGAGAGGCCAACCATATTGAGGACCTCAGGGATTCTGCGGCGCATTTGTTTTGTGGAAGCGCCTACAATCCGCATGGCAAATGCAACATTTTCATATACCGTGCGGGAGGGAAGCAGGCGGAAATCCTGGAAAACAACACCGATTTCACGGCGCAGAAACGGAATTTCCTTGTGAGAAAGGGCCCCGATATCGTGGCCGTTCACATAAACTTTGCCCTTCGTCGGCGTTTCTTCGCAAAGAAGCATGCGGATGATAGAGGATTTACCCGCACCGCTGTGGCCCACCAAAAAGACGAATTCGCCTTTTTCTACATGAAAGCTTACGTCTTCCAGTGCACGGGCTTTGTTATCTTCATAGATTTTCGTAACGTTATTAAAAATAATCATAATTTTTTATCCTTTGAAGTGTAGGCAAAGCCACAGGGCTTTGCCTACTAAATTATAATTTCATGGGACTGGCGTTTAAATAACGCTTTACCATCATGGCAATTTTAAATACAATGGCATGGTCAAAGATACGGAGATCCAGACCCGTAAGCTTCTGCACCTTGTCAAGACGGTACACAAGGGTGTTTCTGTGGACATAAAGCTGACGGGAGGTTTCAGAAACGTTCAGGTCATTTTCAAAGAATTTCTGAATGGTAAAGAGCGTTTCATGATCCAACGCATCAATCGATTCCTTCTTGAATACTTCCGATAAAAACAGCTCGCAGAGCGTTGTGGGAAGCTGATAGATAAGGCGGCCGATGCCGAGATTTTCGTAGCTTATAATGGGGCGGTTCGTGTCAAACACTTTGCCGACTTCAAGGGCCACACGGGCATCCTTATAAGATTTTGCAAGATCTTTAATGGTTGGAGCTATCGAACCGATGCCGATGTTAATCTGGGTATATGCTTCAGCGTTTACCGTATCCAGAACAGACTGTGCAATCTGCATCAGTTCCGTTTCCTGCATATCTTTGGAAAGTTCTTTGGCTAAAATGGTGTTCCGTTCATCAAGGCTAAAGACAAAATCATGATTTTTATCGGGGAAGAGACTCTGCACAACCTCAACGAGGGTATGGGCATTGGCGCTGCCGTCCGCAGTACGAAGGAGCATAATCACTCTGGGTGCATCGTAAGTAAGATGCAGTTCCTTGGCACTTATCAGAACATCACCTGAAAGCACATTATCGAGAATAATGTTGCGGATGAGGTTGGACCTGTCATACCGGTCCGTATGTAACTGGTGCATGGCGTGCACAGAAACGGCAATCATTTCAGCATATTTCAGCGCATCTTCATCCTCACCTTCTACGAAAATGAGAAAGTCAGGACTGGACATGGTGGGCCCGCCGAGAAAGGTGAACCCGAGAAAACGGACAGGCTCGTCTATGGTTTCCAAAAGCCGTGCAATTTCATCGGCGTGTCTTAAGAAGGTGGAATCTTCGGGGTAAGAAAAAATAAAATCGCCATCTTCGTAAAGACCGATCCGCCGGTCCATTGTTACACTCATTTGATATAAAAGACTCTGATATATTTTATTGGCCATGCAATTCACCTTTTCTGTTTTTTTAATACTACTTCATATTATACATTTTTTTTCGAATTTTTACAAGGAAATTTTGCAAAATTAACATAATTGTAACATAAAAACGGGCGAAAGCAGAAATTCGGGTGTAGAAAGCATAAAAATGGACATACTTTAATATATTAATATAAACAAAGGAAAGGAGAAGAGACATGCGCAACACAAAATGCCTTGCCATGGTTTTAGCGGGCGGACAGGGAAGTCGCCTCGGTGCCCTTACGAAGCATATTGCAAAACCTGCGGTACCCTTTGGCGGCAAGTACAGAATTATTGATTTTGTGCTCTCAAACTGCACCCATTCCGGCATTCATACTGTCGGCGTACTTACCCAGTATCAGCCGCTGGACCTCAACACCTATATCGGAAGCGGACAGCCGTGGGATCTGGACCGCAGTGGAGGCGGTGTGTATATCCTGCCGCCGTATATGAAAAGCGGCGAAGGTGAATGGTATAAGGGAACAGCAAATGCCATTTATCAGAACATGGGATTTATTGAGCGTTTTAATCCAAGATATGTCCTCGTTTTGTCAGGTGACCATATTTATAAAATGCATTACGGCAAAATGCTCCAGATGCATGTATCCACGGGTGCGGCAGCAACCATTGCGGTTATCCGTGTGCCCATAAACGACGCCTCCCGTTTTGGGATTATGAATACGGATGAAAACGGCTTTATTACCGAATTTGAGGAAAAGCCGCAAAAGCCGAAGAATGACCTGGCGTCCATGGGGGTGTATCTTTTTGACTGGCAGGTGCTCAAAAAATACTTGATTTTGGATGAAGGCAATCCCGATTCCAAAAACGATTTCGGGAAAAATGTAATTCCGCAGATGCTGGCGGCAGGCGAGAGACTGCATGCCTATCATTTTGACGGATACTGGAAGGATGTGGGCACGGCAAAGAGCCTTTGGGAGGCAAACATGGATTTGGTACGCACGCCGCCAAGGTTTGATTTATATGATCCGGACTGGACCATTTTCAGCCGCAGTGCCGCCCAGCCGCCACATTATATCGCACCGAATGCGAGAATTTCGGAGAGTATTGTTACGGAAGGATGCCGGATTTACGGCAGAGTGCACGGAAGCGTTCTGTTCCGTGGCGTAACGGTGGGGAGAGGCGCAAGAATCGTAAACAGCATTGTGTTTCCCGGTGCACATATTGAAGCGGAGGCTGTGGTGGAAAATGCGATTATAGGCACGGAAGCTGTCGTGCGGCGGGGTGCGGTCATAAAGAGCACAGACGGGGACAATGTCTGTGTGATTGGAGACGGGGAAACCCGGGATGCCGGCAGCGACTTTTTACAAAGCGCAGCAATCGGAGGAATATAAAATGCAGGATACAATGGGAATTATTCTCACAGAATCAGATGATGTGACCCTTCGTGAGCTTACAGAGGTACGTTCACGGGCAGCGCTCCCCGTCGCAGGCCGGTACCGCCTGATTGATTTCGTTTTGTCAGGCATGGTAAACTCCGGCATCATTAATGTTGGCGTTGCCACAAAAAATAAATACTCCTCGCTTATGGACCATCTGGGCGCAGGCAGCCCCTGGGATCTGCAGCGTGAGCATTACGGACTTTTTATGTTGCCGCCCTATGCCAGCCACGAAAAGTATGCTGCTATGGCGGGGGAAATTGACGTACTCATGGGTATTATGCCCTATCTTCGAAGAAGCCGTCAGAAATACGTGGTACTTAGTACGGGCAATACGATTTGCAATATTACTTTTGATGAAGCACTGCGAGAGCATAAAACAAAAGGGGCAGATATTACGGTCATTTACAGGGAAGAAAACACGCCCGGAGACGGGGAGCGTTTAATTCTGGAAACCGATGACGTGGGAAGAATCACGGATTTATCCCATGGGCCCCTTCGCCGCACAGGACTTTTGGCAGGTATGGATATGTATATCATGGAAAAGGAACTTTTAATCCGTATCTGCGAGGCGGCATATGCAAGAGGAGAACATAGCTTTGTGATGGATGCGCTGGTGCGAAACGCCCATACAATGCGGATGTACGGCTGGGAATACAAGGGGTATGCCGGAAGAGTGGACAGCGTAGCATCTTATTTTGCCTGTAACATGGAGATTTTACGGGAAGACGTGCAAACGGCGCTGTTTCGGCAGGAGGATGAGATTTTCACAAAGGTCAAGCATCTTGCACCTACCCGATACGGAGATGGTGCGGAAATTACAAACTGTCTGATTGCCGACGGTTGCAACATAGAAGGAAGTGCAGAAAACTGCATCATTTTCCGTGGCGTAAAGCTGGGCAAGCATGCCCAGCTTCGCAACTGCATCATTATGGAAAAAACCCATATTGATACGGGGTGTGAGGCGGAGAACGTCATTTTTGACAAAGAGTGCCTGATGCGTGAAGGCAAGCGGCTTATGGGACAGCCGAATTATCCCATTATTATCCGGAAGGGAGCGGTGATATGAAAAAAAGAATGCATTTTCTTCTTCTGCCGCTATCGGCAGTACTCTTTCTGACTTCTTGCACGGGAGAAAAAGTGGATTTGCCGCCGGAGGTCACGCCGCAGATTCAAACGGCGTCTGCCGGCATTTCGGGGTGGGGCTATCGGAAAATACCAAATGGCAGACCTGAATTTACGGCGGCGCAAATCAAGGATATGGAAGCGCATAATTGCATCTATATGGGAAAAGAGGACGAAGGTATTTATTTGACCTTTGACGAAGGGTACGAAAACGGGTACACGGCCCGGATTCTCGATACGCTGAAAGAAAAGAACGTGCGGGCCGCCTTTTTCATTACGGGACCTTACCTCCGTGACCACGAGGACCTTGTGCGCCGTATGGTGGAGGAAGGACATATTGTGGGCAATCACACGGAGAATCATCCGTCCCTTCCCACAGTCACAAGTGACGAAAAGCTGCGGGCGGAAATCGATGTCCTGTCCCAAGCTTTTTATGAAAAATTCGGGCAGGAAATGCGGTATATCCGTCCGCCGAAGGGGGAATATAACGCCCGCACCCTTTCGCTTACGAAGGATATGGGGTACACAAATGTATTCTGGAGCTTTGCTTATGAAGACTGGGCGCAGGATAAAACCCGTGGAAAAGCCTATGCATATGAAAAGGTAATGGACGGCCTCCATGGCGGTGCCGTCATTCTCCTTCATGCCGTATCCCGTGATAACGCCGAGGCCCTCGGTGACATGATTGACGGGGCACGGGAGAAGGGATATGTATTCAGAAGCCTTGACGAATATGTAAAATAAAAAAGTCCCCGATTGCTTTTTGGCATCGGGGCTTTTTTCTTGACAAGATTTACAGAATGTGTTATTATAGAAAATAATTCTAAAGTATAATCGAGATATGAAAAAATATTTTGAAAAGAGATGATATAAATGATACTTGCAAAAATACATAACGCATTCGATACCCTCACGGAAACAGAAAAAAGAATTGCGGATTATATTCTGGAATTTCCGGAAGAGGCTTCGCTGATGACGGCAAAGGAGCTTTCCGGCGTCTGCGGCACGGTGCCTTCGGCAGTAAACAGATTATGTAATTCCCTAGGCGTTGCCGGCTTTGCAAAACTGAAAATCTCCCTGGCAACCGAGGTGGCGCAAAAGGGAGAAGAAAATGAAATGGCGGCTTTCGATCCGGACGATACGACCGAAATGATTTTTAAAAAGGTTTTTAATTCCGGCGCCCAAACGCTTCAGAATACATACAAAATGCTTGATTTTTCAAAAGTAGAGCGCATTGCAAAAAAGCTGGCGACGGCAAGGCGGGTGTTTATCTTCGGCGTTGGTACATCCTCTGTTATTGCGGTGGATGCGGCGTATCGCTTTTCCCAGCTTGCGGTTGAGGCGTATGCCTATACGGATATTTTGCAAATGGGTGTTATGGCAAAAAATATGCGAAGAGGCGATGTGGCACTCGGCATTTCCCATAGCGGCGCTACAAAAGCGGTTGTGGATGCGATGCGCTATGCAAAAGAGGCGGGCGCAGTTACGGTGGCACTGACAAGCTTTGAAAAAAGTCTTTTATATACGGAAAGCGATTTTGCAGTTTCCGTTTATGCGGACGAGAAAAATTATCCCATCGAGGCTGTTTCGGCACGTGTTGCACATCTTTCCGTCATAGACGCGATTATGCTTACAATCGCATCTTATAACTATGACAATTATTTGGAACGAATCAAGAAAAGAAACGCGGCACTTGACGCTATAAGATACTAATTAGGAGGAAAAATGATTGTTTTTGCGACTACATTAAATCAAATATCCTTTCTTTTCGGCTTTATCGTTATTGGATATGTCCTTATGAAACTGAAGGTACTGCCCGATAATGCGGCGGCAGTTTTATCAAAACTCGAGAACACGGTTTTTATCCCCGCACTCGTAATGGGAACGTTTATAGAAAACTTTACCGTAGAGCGAATCGGTACGGCGTGGAAGCTACTTTCCATCAGTTTTCTAATCGCTTTCGTGGCAATTCCCTTTGCCATTTTCGTTTCGAAATTAGTCACAAAAGATAAATATATTCAAAGAATTTATACATACGGTCTTTCCTTTTCAAACTTCGGATTTATGGGAAATGCAGTTGTAAGTAGCCTTTTCCCCGAAATCTTCTTTGAATATTTAATTTTCACGCTGCCCCTTTGGATTCTTATATATCTCTGGGGTGTGCCGAAGCTTCTTCTTGCGGATGCCGAGAAAAAGCAAACCTTCAAAGAGAGTCTCAAATCCTTTTTCAATCCCATGTTTATAGCCATGCTGATTGGCATTATCATCGGGCTTTTCAAAATTCCCGTACCCCAATTTTTAAAATCAATTATTGATGTTTCGGGGGACTGTATGTCACCCGTTGCGATGCTTCTGACGGGGGTTGTGGTGTCGTCCATCTCTTTGAAAAAAACATTCACAAACATAAGAATCTATATAATTTCTATCGTAAGGCTCCTTGTTATGCCGCTTATATTCATGGCGATTGCACCCTTTTTCAATATGGGGGAAACTATTTATATTTGTGCCCTTTGTTCACTTGCCATGCCGCTGGGTCTCAACACAATCGTAATCCCCAGCGCCCTCGGAAAAGACACAACGGTGGCAGCAGGGATGGCAGTTATTTCCCATCTCCTTGCCGCCCTTACCATTCCGCTGGTTTTTACATTACTATAATAAAAAGAAATAACCCCCGATTGCATCTTCATCTTGCAACGGGGGTCATTTCTGTTCACTCTTGATATCTAGCGTCATGGTTAACCTCTCTTTCTCATATTCCCTTTGCCGAAAGGGTACACCTTGGTTTGCCTTATGAAGCTTTATTTCTATGTTCTGTTTCTCTTTCTTTTATTTTGCGTACACCGCAAGCGTGCTTCATAGTTTTTCTTCACCTGCAAACCGTCTTTTACTTGTACATCGGACCTTACCTCCTCTTCTTGTCTTTAGTATAGCAGAAAAAAACCCCCTTTGCAATTCGCAAAATATCAAAAGATTTTCTTTCGATTTTGTGGAAATGGGAGAAAAAGGGCAAAAGGTATTTACAATGCCGTAAAATGTGTGATATAATAAATTTGTTGGTTTGCTAAAACCGCCAAAAATGCGCTGTGGAGGCGAAAATACAATTGGAAGAACTGATTAAAAGAATAAACTTTCTTGCCCGTAAATCGAGGGAAGAAGGTCTTACGGAAGAAGAAAAGGCCGAGCAGGCCGAGCTTCGGCAAAGGTACATTAAAGCATTCCGCCAAGGTATGGAAAACACCATGGAAGGCGTGTACATTATGGATAAAGACGGTAATAAAGTGAAAGTGGAAAAGAAGAATAAATAACAACAAAAAGGCTTGTGCAAATGCACAAGCCTTTTCGTATTTGTTCTTATAAAAGATGGAAACGGAAGATAGCGCCGAGGGTGTTGGCAACGGTGGACATCATCTTAATGAAGATATCAAGTGCTACGCCAACAACGTCCTTACGGGTGTCACCAATGGTGTCACCTGTAACGGCAGCTTTGTGTGCAGCACTGCCTTTGCCGTGACCTTCCAGTGCACCACTTTCGATGTACTTCTTCGCATTATCAAATGCACCGCCCGAGTTACCCATAAAGAGTGCACGGGGAATGGCACAAATGGTTGCACCAACTAAGATACCGCCAACAAACTCTGCACCGAAAAGGAGACCACCCACAATGGGGATGAGGAGTGCCAGAACGGAGGGCAGAAGCATTTTGCCAAGCGCCTGCTGTGCAGCAAGCTGAACGCAGCGGTTATAGTCGGGCTTTACGGTGCCTTCCAGTACGCCGGGGATAGAAAGCTGTCTGTCGCCTTCTTTTGCCATAAACTGTGCAGCATCAATGGTGTTATCAGTTAAAAGAGCGGAGAAGTATTCAATCAGCGCACCGCCGATGATACCGCCTGCAATAACGATAAAGGAAGCAAAGTTCAGAACAGGCTCCTGTGCGCCGCCGGCAATAAAGCTTTGTACGAATGCAACAATCAAGGAAACGGTTGCAAAAGCGGCAGAGCCGATTGCAAAGCCTTTGCCGATTGCAGCGGTGGTGTTACCGACAGAGTCAAGCTTATCCGTAATGACGCGAACGTCTGCAGGCAGGTGGCAGGATTCTGCAAGACCGCCGGCATTATCTGCGATAGGACCGAAAGCGTCAATAGAAACGGTAGTACCTACGAAGGCCAGCATACCGAGTGCGGAAAGCGCAATACCGTATGTACCGCCGAGGAGACCGGACAGAAGAAGTGCTACGCCGATGAGAAGAATGGGGAAGAGGCAGGAACGGGAACCGACAGCGTCACCCTTAGTTACGATAAAGGCTTCGCCTTCGGGCGCCATTTCTGCAAGACGGCGTGTGGGCCTGAAGTCCGCGCTTGTGTAGTATTCTGTGAGAATACCGATTGCAACACCGCTGATAATACCGAGAATGCTGCATGCCCAGGGTGTCAGCCAGCCCCATGCAAAGTTTTCGGGAAGTGCCTGTCCACTGAATACAAAGTAAGCAGCACCAAGGCCGAGGAGTGCAGTAAGGCCTGCGGAAATGTAAGTAGAAAGGTTCAGTTCCTTGGAAGGATTGTTACCCATTTTGCGAACAGCCGCAAAGCCAAGGCCGAGAAGACAGCTGAGCATACCGCAGCCTGCTAAAATTACGGGGAATGTCCAGGCAGCTTTGAATAGTTCGCTGTTACCGCTAAAGAGAGAAAGTGCTAAAATGATAGATGCGCTGATTGTTGCAACAAAGCTTTCGAGAAGGTCGGAGCAGTTACCTGCAATGTCGTTTACGTTATCGCCGATAAAGTCAGCTACAACGTTGGGAACACGGCTGTCATCTTCCGGCATATCGTTACGGACTTTTGCAAGAATATCGGAAGAAATGTCGGCAGCCTTTGTGTAGTTACCGCCGGCTACACGGTTGAACATTGCAACGAGGGAGCAGCCGAGGGAGTAGGTTGTAATTCGCATAACAACAGGGTCAGCACCAAGGCTTGTAATAAAGCCGGCGCCTTCTCTCTCGCCATCAAGACCCCAAACGAAAAGAACAACGAGAAGGCCGAAAAGGCCAAGTGCCTGCACGCTGAGACCGCTGATGCTACCGCCGCAAAGGGCAACCTTTACGGTTTCGCCGATGGAACGGCTTTCCAGTGCCTTGTTAGAGGTGCGAACGTTTGCATAGGTTGCACTACGCATACCAAGAATACAAACGATGCTGCTCATACATGCACCGAGAATCAGGGTGATACCTGCGGTCTTTTCAATAAACAGGGAGAAAAGTGCCGCAACAATAAGGACAACGATGGCGATTGCCTTAAATTCCGTTTTGAGGAATGTGGATGCGCCATCACGAATAATGCCGGCCATTTCTGCCATTTCGTCCGTGCCCTCTTTCATCTTGCGGATGCGGATGAAGTTAAATGCAACATAGCAAAGGGCTAAAACGACAACGGCTAAAACAATACCTAAAATGGTCATAGGATTCATAAAAACTTAGCCTCCAAAAATCTTTTGTTAATTATTTAATGTTGATTGCCTTAGAAGCAGAACCACGTTCGATGAAGAGGTGGAATTCCTTGTGCTGCTTTAAGATTGTGCCGGGAACCATGTTGTTGGGTTCCTGAGCGAGGGTGTTGTAAATGGCGTTTGCCTTTACAGCGTGGGGGCAGGAAGTGATGATGCGGTCGCACTGCATAATCTGGTAAACGGTCATGGAAACAGCCTGCTTGGGAACATCGTCAATCGTCGGGAACCAGCCTTCGCCCATCTGCTGCTTTTTGCAAGCATCGTCAAGGTCTACGATGATGTAAGCTTCTTTTGTTTCAAGGTTTGCCGGGGGATCGTTAAATGCAATGTGGCCGTTTTCGCCGATACCGATAAGACCGACATCAATGGGTGCACGGCGAAGTTCAGCGGTAAGTGCAGGGATACCTTCCTTTGTGCCGTCAACAAAGTGAACGCCTTTTAAGGGGGCTACCTTGTCAACAAAGCGTTCCTGCAGGTACTTGCGGAAGCTTGCGGGATGGGTGATGGGAAGGTCAACATATTCATCCAGGTGGAACATTTCAACCTTGGACCAGTCAACATCTTCTTTTACGAGAGCTTCAATCGTTTCAAACTGGGAAGCGCCTGTAGAAAGAACAACACGTGCTTCGCCTTTTTCGGCGATGGCGTTGCGGAGGATTTCAGCAGTCAGCTTTGCAGCCTGCTGGCCGAGATGCGTGGGGTTTTCGCAGATACGGATTTCCATTTTTAAAACAACTCCTTTTACTAAACAAAATTTGGCTTAAGTATATCATAAT
>JAFSCR010000023.1 GCA_017436645.1 Clostridia bacterium
AGGGAGAAGTCGGTTTTGGATGGTACTTTTCCGCTTATAGTGCACAAAAAAATGTAGGCATACGCCAGTATGCCTACATTTTTTATGATTTCTCTAAGACGAAAAATTCCTCACCCAAAACTGCTTCGCACCACAAAAAACTCGATTTATAGTGCAGAACAAGGCAAAAAGGCACTGAAATCCTGACGGATTCAGCGCCTTTTTAACGTAGTTGTGTGCAGAAATCGTGGTTTTTGGGCGATTTATCCCTAAGAAGCACCGCCGTTAGCTCGATTTTTTTGTTCAATTTTTTCTGTAGTATGAATTGCACAAAAACTATTTTTTGCTAAAAATTTTTTTTAGAAAATTTACAAAAATTCTTGACACGATATTGAATTTGTGGTATAGTTTAGTTAATACTAATATAGTAAAATATATTATTGTGTACTTTGACAAAAACAGCATATAAAATCAAGGCTTCTTTTGGTTGTTTTGCATAATTTAATGTTTTCATATGCTTTCATATAGATGACGTTTGAAGGAAGCTACATATCGGTCCTGAAGGGAAAAGGGGCCGGTTCGTTTTTTGATTTTAATGAAGGATTCTTTTCTCACGGGATTTTTTCTTTAAATTGAAAAACGATGTTAAACAGTTAAGCCTGTTTAAATTTAGAGGGATTTTGAAATTTTGTTCTTTTCCGATTTTCCTGAGCCGCAAGGCTTGTGTGTTTATGGTGAAAACATAGGAGCATTCGTGAAAAGAACCGTATAATTCCAATTTTGGGATTGTACACCTTCGCATTTTGTCGGTATTCCTGCAAAATTGCGATTTTTCCTTCCGATATTCCGAAAATGGCGTATCGGTACTGCACAAAATAACGTTTTTGTGCAATTCACGTATTGTGAAATTTGCCCCGAAGGGCGTTTCAGTATTTTTAAATTTTTTAGGAGGTTTTTTAAACCATGAAAAAGAAATTTCTGGCAATTTTACTTGGTGCATTAATGCTCGTAAGCATGATTCCTGCTACCGGCATGGCAGCAGCTGCACCCATTAACCTTGTTCCGAATGGTGATTTTGAAGACGACTTTGTTACCACAGAAACCGGTGATGTACCGACGGCTGCTTGGACGAACATTTCTGGCACTAACGGCACAATTTCCAAGGTTGCATCTGATGGCGACATTACACCGTACAGCGGTTCTTCTTTCGTAAAGATTGACAGAAACGCAACCGGTTACTCCGCTGGTATGACTGGGTTCTATTGGCCCATTAGTGGTCTGGAAACAGGCACGCTCTATACCTTCTCCTTTGCTTATAATCTTCCCACGGATCTGCCTGACTATTCCGGTCAGTACAACGGTCTTTATGTTAGAAGTGCATCACAAACCGGTACTGCTATGCAGAATAAACCCGGCTCTGCTTATGCTACCTTCTATAACTTAGATAGTGAAAGAGCAGCTACAGACGGCTGGCAGAAGGAAGAATTAACCTTCTACTATGATGGCACAACAGCATATCTCTTCGTTGGTGTATCCTCCCGTACCACTGCATGTGTAGCTTACATCGACGCAATTAGCATCGTAGAAGCCACCTCTGCTGCTTCTGAAATTATCCCCAATGGTGACTTTGAAATTGGTTTTTATAATGGTGTACCGTCTCCTGCATGGACAAATAAGACGGCAGAAGGTAACGGCACAATTTCCAGAGTTACCCAGGCTGGTGACATCACCGCTTACAGTGGCGAAGGCTTTATGAAGATTGATAGAACCGCTTCCGGTTATTCCTCCGGCGTAACAGGTGTTTATTGGCCTGTTTCCGGCTTAACCGTAGGTAACTATTATAAATTCTCCTTCGCTTATAATATTCCGACAGCTCTGCCTAACTACTCCAATCAGAACAACGGTCTCTATGTAAGAGCCGCTGGAGATACCGGTAACTCTATGGCTAACTACCCCGCTGCCAGTTATGCAAGATTCTATAACATGGCTGCAGAAAGAGATGTGACAGATGGCTGGGCAACAGATGAAGTTGTTTTTAAGTATGATGGCAGAACCGCCTATATCTTCATGGGCTTATCTTCTCGTGTAACAGCATGCGTAGCTTATCTGGATGCTTTCAAACTGGAACCGGTTGCTTTTGAAGATGTTCCGGCACAGAGCATTCTGCCTTCTGACCTTGACGGAACCTTTACAGATGCAGAAGGTGTCTACGGCGGTACTGACGGTAAGTACTTCTTCAACTCCAGAGCAGTAGTTGGCACAAACTACGACATCGTTGCGGATCCCACCAATGCTTCTAACAACGTTGTAAAGATTTACGGCTTTGACCATGCAAGAGAACAGTTCTTCTTCCCCAATCGCGTAACTGACGGTCAAAATGCCGCAGGCGATACGGTAAAAATTGCCTTCAGAATGTACGTGGAAGTAGACGCTTCTAAAGTAGAAGACTTTTCCAATGTAATACTTTTAAAATACGCTTCTGATAATATGGATAACACAAACAAGTACAGCAGAAGCGGGTGGGCATTCAATTCGACTAACGTAAACCGGTGGGTAGATGTTGTGATTTATGCACAGGCATATCGTCTTGCATCTGATAAATTGGCCTTAGACCCCTGGACTGCTACAGATGATACAATTAAAGAAAATATTTACATTGACGATGTAGTTATGGAGACAGTTGTTGCAGGTGAAATTGCAAACTTCAATGCCGATGCACGAGTTGCAATCAACACAGAAAACACTGACTCAACCAGAACTTGGTTAGTAGGTTACATTGGTGAAAAGAATGCAACGCTGACCAAAACTTCTAAGTTTATGCCGGTAGTTCGTTTTGCATCTGATACTACTTCGGCAAATGGGATTGCCTATGCAATTGCTGCAGTTTATAAGGTTGATAATGGCGTTCGCACCCTGGTTGATGTAAAGATTGAAGATCTCAAGAATGTTGCGCCGGCAGACGCTGCAGGTGTTACTGATTTAGGATTTACATCCCCTGATTTTTATATCGACCTCGGCGCAAAAGACCTTGCTGACGGCACTTACGAAGCAAAGTGCTTTGTTTGGAACGTTTTAGGCTTAGCTCCGGTTTATGAGGCAACCTATACTTTAAACTAATATAATTCATTTCTTACAAGTTTAAAAAAATTAAAAAGCCGCACCCAATTGGGTGCGGCTTTCAAAATAACTTTTTATTCAGCTACTGTAAAATTAAAAGTGCGGCTGGAGAGAGCGTTCAGATTCGTGTTCCACACATAATATACAACTTCATAGTTGCCGGCTTCCAAATTCGTATACGTGGAAAGATCAAAAGCTAAATCATCAGTATAGAATATCCCAACCGACGGTAAAGTCCAGCTACTTTTAACGTTGATAAGATCACCAACAGTGGATGACTTTGCCTTAATATCCACTAATGTAGAAACCCCTTCTTCTACCTTGCTTAATGTTGCAAAAATATATGCAGAACCACCGACTTCATCAGGGTCAAAAACTACAACGGGTTTCACAACAGATGTGTTTGTGTAAGAAGAAGGTGTTGTACCCTTTGTGATTAAATAGCCGGCATAATTTCTTAAATTCGTCGCGGAAGCATCAACATGCATTCCGCTAATGTAAGATTCTTCATTGAAAACTTCAAGCTTAAGATCATCAACATAGTATATGCAATTGATGTATTCCATATATGCAGCGAGATTGCCCGAATCTACACAGTTAAAATATAATTCGTATTCAGTCCATGTATTATAGCTCGGACTTGCAATGGATTGTCCTGAGAAGATACTACCTTCCTTCGTAATCCTAATACGGAATGACTTACCTTCTGTGAAAGATTCATTTCCTTCACTGGGAACATACATTTTGAAGGAAAGCTTAAGCAATTTATTCACACCAAGTCTAGGCGAGAAGGAAGGAATAAACTTTACAGTATCAGTACTGGTACCGGAGCTTTTCAAGACATAGTTTCCACTTTCAGCAGGGAATTCAACGCGTTCAACATTATGTGTTGATTTATACTTGAAAACAGATACATCTGTTGAAGCACTCTGGAAATCGTAATAGAAAAGAGCGGATACTGCAGGGATTACCGCAGAATCAGAAGTAGCCTGAGAGCAAACAAGGTTTGCTTTATTTGTCGAGCCACCTTTATAATAGTCGTACGACGCAGAAGGAACTACAAAATGATCGTCATAGGTACTTGAACCTACTCTAACTGTAATTTCTTCAAATGGGCTTTCAAAATCAGGGTTCGGCAACAAATTGATCTCATCGCTGACTTTATAGAGCTTAACATTATCAACATAAACAATACCGGTGCCGCCACTCTTCGAAATTCCGAACTTAAAAAGCGGAGAAGTTCCTTGTTCAGTTGCTGTAAGTTCTCTGCCTGTAAACGTTAATTCCCTCGTAACCCAACCTGTTGTATTCCCGGATACAGAAGTAGAGGATCCACTAATATATGTACTTTCGTAACTTGCGCCTTTCGCAAAACCAAAAAAGAAACCAGCGGCGCTCCCTTTTTCAATGCGATAGTCAAAAGACGCCTTGTATTCAACGCCGACTTCAGGGACAAACGGAAAAGTCAACATAGCTTCTTTGCCGTCCTTCAGAGTTTTTTCCATCTTTAAAAAATGATTGCCACCATTTGAACTAGGGGTGACCGTAACGGTTTTGTCCGCCATAATGCCCATAGGCAACACGGACATAATGAGAAGTACACCAAGTAAAATTGCCAGAAATTTCTTTTTCATGGTTTAAAAAACCTCCTAAAAAATTTAAAAATACTGAAACGCCCTTCGGGGCAAATTTCACAATACGTGAATTGCACAAAAACGTTATTTTGTGCACTGTTTTTTAGAAGGCACTACAAGGGAAAGAGAAGAGTGTGAACTTTTTTATGTTGAAAAAATTTTTTAGTGCCGAAATTTCGGACAATTTCAAAGTTTTAAAATTTTTTTCATAAAAAACTATAAAAAATTTGACAGATATCAAAAATTTTGCTATAATTAATTTGTTAGAAATTTTGAGTTTTCTGTTTTATTTTTTGCAAATTTAAAGCAAAATGAACAAAAGACAGTGGGCGAAAAAAGTTTTAACATTACATTTTCGGGACAGGCTGATGTTTTTTCTGCCTTTCGGGGCGGATACATAAGATACGGCATGATGAGATGCCTGTTTAAAAAAGAGGGAAATAAAACATTTTACCTGTCTGAAAACGTGTTTATGGTGAAAACACGGATGGATATAAAATGTTTGTGTGTTTAATCAAACAAAATGCTTCGTCCCGAATTTCTTTGTGAAACTTGCCTTTTGGCGTTTCAATATAATTTAGGAGGTCTAAATTTATGAAAAAGAAAATTTTGGCAATTATGATTTGTGCTCTGCTTCTTGCATGCATGATTCCTGCAGGCGCTATGGCAGAGGCAGTAACAAACATTCTCCCCAACGGGGATTTTGAAGTCGGATTTTCCGGCGCACCCGATGAAGGCTGGGTAACCGTTCTGCATAGCTCCGTTGCTGGTACATTAGGGGATGCTTCTTCCGTAACTTCTGCTACTTTTGGTGAAGAAACTATTTTGCCGGTTGAAGGTTCCACAAAGTTTTTGCAGATTAACAGACATAATGGAGATGGTGGAGATCTTTCCAATCTTGAAAACCGCTCCACCGGTATGTACATTGTTTTAGATGACACAAAGCTGACAGCCGGTAAATTTTATAGATTTGAATTCTATTTAAACATTCCCGAAGGTGCACTCAGCGATGGCGTTCATGCAAACTTCTTCTTCCAGAATGGTAGCGGAAGCCATGTTGGTGCTTGGAGAACCCATAACTGGTACGTTCCCTCCGGCGTTTCTTACAGAAATATGACGGCTGCAACAAACGGCTGGGAAAAGAAAGGCTTTACTTTTATGTGGGACGGCAATGCAACACAGCTTACTGTTGCTCTCTACGGCGCAGGTGCTGCAGGCACAATGTTTGTTGATGAATTAAAAATTTACGAAACAAATCCCCCTGCATTACAGGAACTGATGGGTGAAAACTTTGAAGGCACTGCGATTGCTTCAACAATTAACTCCGCTTCTTCTTTTAAAGTAAGAGAAAATCGTGGCACACTGTCTATCGAAACTGACCCCGCCGGTGGCACAAATAAAGTTATGAAGGTTGCTGCTGCAAACAAAGAATGTTTCGCACCCATTGGTATGGCAGGTCAAAGTAACCATAAATCCTATTCTATCTTTTCTGTAACGGACACATTAAAGCTTTCCTTTAAGATTTATGTTCCTGCACAGACTGCAAAAGCAGAAGAATCCAATAATAGTTATACGGTTGATTATGCAATCGGTGGAGAAACAGGCAATGGATTTGCTTTAGAACTGAACTACATCAACAAACCGGCTGACTCTACAAAATCTGCTTCCACTTCCGGTCGTGCAAGACCTACTCTTGAATTTGACAAATCTTATGTAGGCAAATGGATTAATGTTGAAGCATATCTTTTGGGCTTCCAGAAGGAAAATCCGACTCTTGCAATGATAACTTATGCACTTACAGAAGAGGGCGCACTAGGCGCTGGTGCAAAATTCAATTTCTACATTGATGATATTAAGCTTGAAAAAATCAATGGCGGCGGTCATGTAAGTAACCTCAACGTTGATAAAATCTCCCGTACAGGTCGTGCTGTTTCCGCCACTGTAGATGCAAACTGGGCTGTAATGGCTACAGGCACATATCCCGAAAGCTTTACAAAAACACAGACTGTAAGCCCCATTCTTGCTTATGCACCCGCATCTCTTTCCGATAAGGGTCTTGCAATGGCAATGGTTTATAAAGTAGAAGGCGATACACAGACTCTCGTTGATATTAAATTTGAAATCCTTGGTCGTGTAGCACTCGCAGACTTTAGCGGCTTTAGCTCTGCCGCTGCAGGTGTTGCTTCCAGTGCCCTTGATATTGACCTTTCCACGGAAACCTTTGAAGCAGGTTCCACCTATAAGGTTGAATATGCGCTTTGGAATATGGCAGGTCTCGCGCCTGTTGCAGAATCTGTAATCTTCAATGTTGTTGATGCTGCATAATTAAAGTTTTTAAAACGCACCCTTCGGGGTGCGTTTTTTGCATAATGAAACCCGTGCGATAGTCGCTGGACCATAAGAACTTAAGTGATAAAAATGAATCTTCATGACATAGGGCATTCAATAAGCGGATATATGGAATGTAATTATCCAATGAAATTGACCACAAGCTTACTGATATATAAATAATGAAAATAAATTTGACATTCGTGTGTAATTTTGCTATAATAATTATATTACAAATCGTGATGGCGTTTTTCCGCCTTTTACTGAATTTGTAATATACTTTCGGGACAGGCTGTTCGCACTTGGCATACATATTGATTTTTGAGATGCCTGTTTAAAAAAGAGGGAAATGAAACGGTTTTTGTTTTGTAGCCTATGGCACGTGTTGTGGTGAAACACGTAAAATGAACCAGAAAAGGTTTGTCCCGAATCCCCTTTGTGAAACTTGCCTTTTGGCGTTTCAATATAATTTAGGAGGTCTAAATCCATGAAAAAGAAAATTTTGGCAATTTTAATTGGTGCACTGCTTCTTGTATCTATGGTACCCGTAGGCAGCATGGCAGCAAAAACTGTTGCGCTTACACCCAAAGAAGGAAACGGTGATTATTTCCTGAAATTTGAAAGAACAGTTACAGGTACCAATAATCCCACACTTTTATCCTTATCTTTTGTACCTGAAGCCGGTGTTACATACAAATTCTCCTATGATATTTTTGCAGCACCTGGATTTTCCGGCTACTTTGGCGTAGGTTATTATAAAGGTTTAACCTATGACTCCTCTTATATTGCCGGTACTATTTCTTCCACAAGTGCCGCAACAGACGGATGGGAAACGAAGGAAAAAGAATTTACAGGCACAGAGGATGCTGCAGCGCAGACTGCTACTGTATTTAAAATCGGATTTACTAAGACTTCCGATGTCGGCGTTGTTTACTTAGATAACATGAAGCTTTATAACACTGCTGCACCTGATGTTAACTTACTTGAAAACGGCAGCTTTGAAAATGAGTTTACCACAGCTTCCGTCTTAGTTACCGGCGTAGAACCCTCGCCCACTGTATCCGTTCCCGCTGCTTCCTACACCTACTATAAGGGCACCAGAAGTGCTGTTGTCGGCGGCGAATTAACGCGTATTTCTTCCGATGAAGTTATCGCAGCTGATACAATTAAGATTCAGAGCGAGGACTTCACGAATCTCACTACAGAAGCTGCTAACACCTCTTCAGGTGGTTATGTTTCAAGAGCAAGCCGCGGTAGTGTAGAAGTTACCGATGACCCCGTTGTTGCAAATGCCGGAAATAAAGTTTTGAAAGTTAACAATGGCAATACTTCAAATCCTGTTGCAAGTATTCTGAAAATGCAAGGGAATGACACAACCGGTGCTTATCCCAATTATTCCGATGGTAATACTTTTAAAGTTTCCTTCCGTGCATATATTCCTGCACAGGATTACGTAAGCGGTGAAGAAACGAAAAATACAGCTACAGATGGATTCAAGTTTGGCGTTTATTATAAAGACGCCGGTTTAAGATATGCAACGTCTTCTGTTGAATTTGCCGGTGCAGATGCCGGGAAGTGGCTGAACATGGAAGCATATGTAAGTGCATTCCAGAATTCTGCAGCAGCTCCTTCACAGGATGTACATTTGCGTTTCTATATTAACCTCGCTGGTATCTTCTATGTTGATGATATCTTAGTTGAAGTTATTGACTCTGATGCTTATGTAAGCGCAATGAACGTTGAAAAGAGTGGTGGTCATGCACGCAATGCTGCTGACGGTGGATCCTGGGCATACTGTGTACAGGGTACTTATCCTACATCTTTCGCCAAGACAGATGCGATTCGTCCCGTTATCGCATATACACCCGGCAACACAACCGCTAAAGGTCTTGCATTTGCCGCAGTATACAAAAATGAAGGCGACACACAGACTCTGGTTGACATCAAAGTTGCACCTGTAGCCCGTGTTGCAAGAACAGCATATACCGGCGTTCTCGCATCCGAAGAAATCGGTATTGCAAGCGATTCTCTTGCAATCAATCTTGCAGGATTGGATCTGACTTCCGGTAGCTACTCTGTTGAATATTTCGCATGGGATATGGCAGGCTTTGCTCCCATTGCAGCCAAAACCTTTACGATTGCCGATTAATTTAATTTAGCATTAAAACGCACCCGACCGGGTGCGTTTTTTTATATTTAAATTTGACATCCTGTCTTTGTTTATGCTATAATAAATTTAACTTTTTAATTTGAAAAGATTTGGTTTCGGTACTTTACAAAGAAAGGAAAAAAGACTATGCGCAAATTATCATTATTTCTCGTTTTTGCACTTGTCCTGGGAGCTTTTACGGTCCTTCCGGCTTCCGCCGCACTTTCAGCAAATCCCGTAAGCTTTGTGGAAGGAGAGGAAACACTCCAATTAAATTTGAACGCTTTCGATATCGTTCCCAATGGTTCATTGGAATACGCTTCCGATGGCGTTGTCACCGCTTGGGGCGTCAGCTGTAATCAGTCCATTGGCGGAGCGGCACAAAACTTTATCGGCAGCGATATTATATTCCGCACCGATTCGGACGTCCATAGCGGTACATATGCACTGCAGATTACAAATCCAACCGCTCAAAACACTTCGGGCGCCAATTCTTCCACTTGCATCAGAATGTCCGTCGCCGTTACGCCCGGCGTCACCTATGAAATGTCCGCATGGGTAAAATCTCTGGATGTTACCTCCGGCTATGCATATTTTCACGGTATGTTTACGAATGCCGCAGGAAGTAATTCCGGCTTTACCCGCATGAACCAGACTTACCAGAATCCTACGGCAGCTTCTCCCATCACCTTGCCTGCCGGCACTTGGGTGAAGAAGGGCCTTCGTTTTACGCCGCCTGAAGGTGCAACCAACCTAACCATCTATTATTACTTAGTAGGCAAGGGCAGCATTTTATATGATGATATTATAATTCTTGCACCCAAGAGCTCTATGCCTGAGAAGGTAGGCGATGCAAAGAAAGCACCAATCCTTACCGAAAACTCGTCCGACTTTGGTAACATTTACGCACAGGATCTTTCTTTGGGCACCTTTGAAGGATATTCTGACGGCTACTTCCTGAATAAATCAGAAAGAACCGGTCCCAGCGCACATAATGCACAGGTTACTTCAGCATATAACCACACGGAAGGCGGCTCCAAGAGTTTACACCTTAAAAATAAAATCAATGCCGCGCACGGCGATTTTCAACCGAATCTGTATTATAAGCCCATTTATCTTGTGCCCGGTGCAACCTACCAGATTTCCACATGGATTTTGGCACCTGAACCCGGCACCAGCGCAGATTTTTCCTACTGGATTAATTTTGTAAAATCTGATGGGGCAACGGATCAGAAAAAACAGCACTTAGGTGTTAAAACTTACGGCTGGTGGCGTGAATTCATTTTTGAATTTAACGTTCCTGTAGATTCCGCAAACGTTAAAACAAACATTGAACTTCGCCTGATGCACGATAATATGGAATACTATATAGATGATGTTTCCTGTTATATGGTAGAAAAGCCGCCTTATGCAGATGTTAAAACAGACGAAATGTTCTATTACACTGATTTTGTAACCGGCAAATGCACAGCTGATCCTTTTTCTGCGTATAAAAATGACCTTGTAGGCGGTAGGGTGGATTATGCGCTTCTGGATACAGACGGCACCACCATTCTCGATTCTGAATCCGTTTCCTATGTAAATTATGAAGCAGACTATGAATTCAGCCTTTCTTTATTGGAAGATAAAGGGGAGGAATACTTCGTTTCTGCCAGAGTGCATAATGCTGACGGAGAAGTTGTGCAGGAGAAGCTTTCTTCCATTTACCGTTATGACCGACCCACATATTTAGGTGCTGACGGTATTTTCCGCAAAAACGGAAAAGAATACAATCTGGTTTTCGGCTCCGGCGTTACAACGGAACTTTTAAATGCCGATCCGAGACGCGGCGGTGTTACGGTTGTCCGCCTTGTGGCAGACGGTACTTCTCTCGAGTCCCGTATGGATAAAGCACACGAAATGGGTCTTCTTTGTCTCGTTGGTCTTTACGGTAACGGCAAGATTAACTCTACAGAAGGCATTATTAACACAGTAAATTCCGTTAAAAATCACCCGGCGCTTTTTGGCTATCAGGTGCAGGATGAACCCTATCAGAAGGGGGATTCGGAGGAAGAACTTGCAAGAGCTTATAAAGCCATTCGTGATAATGACCCGGACCATGTTGCATATCTTGTCGACTCGGTAGAGGGCGGCTTCCCGTACCTTTTCCGCTATGCCGACTTTGTTGAAATCGACTACTATGGTGGACGTGGAGATGATTCCGGCAGAATAATTGGTCAGAAAATGGATGCTGCACGTGTTGCCTCAAAGGGCAGAAAGCCTTTCGGTCTTACCCAGCAGGCATTCCAGTATGAAGGGTATTTGCCTACGGTAGATGAATTCCGTAACTTTGCATATCAGAACTTCTTCTCCGGCGCCCAGGGCATGGGTTACCACTCCCTCGGTGTTGATGGCTCTGATGGTGTTACCACTCCATTTATGTATCTGGATGAATGGGCAGAACTGTGTGAAAGATTCGCTCCCTGGGAACAGGGTTTCCTGCTGGACTGCTTTGTAAATAAAAAGTATCCGCTCTTAAATTCCTATAAAGATAATAATGTTTTGTGGCGTACCTATCTTGTTAACGGAGATATTTATGCCATCGTATTAAATCGCCAGAAGAATGCATCTTCCGAAGCCTCCATTCCGCTGACGGACAGCCTCGGCAATTCTCTCATTGAAAACTTCTCTGCAAAGCGTATGGCCGGCACAAAAGGGGAGGAGAACATTACACTTCGCGGCTCAAGCACATTAAACCTCACTTTAGGCGGCATTGTTGGCAGGGCCGGCGGAATGACGCTTACAGAGCTTGGCGGCCTTGCAGCAGAAATCTGGAGAATTAGATCTTCCAATAATTTAATTGAAAACGGGGAGTTTGACGACGAGTTCAGCGGTGCACCGGCAGAAAGCTGGAATGAAGCTTTATATAACTCTGTTGCAGGAACCCTCGGCACTGCGTCTTCCGTATCTTCAGCACAGGTTGGGGATGTAACAATTTCTCCGGCAGTTGAGGGGTCCGAAAAATTCCTCAAGCTTGAGCGCCATAACGGAACCGGCGGTGACCTTTCCAAGCTTAATAATCGCCCAACGTCCCTTTACACAAAGCTGGATACTTCTATTCTGCAATCCGGAAAATCCTATCGCTTCGAGTATTATGTCAATATTCCCCAAGGTGCTATGGGTGACGGCGTAAAGGCCAGAATCTCTTTCCAGAACGGAGCAAGCGGACATTACGGCGTTTTCCGCGACCATAACTGGTATGCTGCAGGGGACTATTCCTCTTATGCCATGACCGGCACCAACGGGTGGGAAAAGAGAACCTTTGATTTCATCTATGACGGCAAGGAAACACAGCTGAATATTGCACTTTACGGTGCAGGCGCAGCCGGTACAGTTTTTGTAGACGAAATGAAGCTTTATGAATATGAGCCTGAAACCATTCTGATTCATAAAGAAAATTTTGAATTTCAGACAACCGAAACTGTTCATTCCGTGCAGGGCGGCTATTTGACAAGAGATACCAGAGGAAGCCTTTCTGTTGCTGCAGATCCGGTTGATAATACGAATAAGGTACTGAAGGTACATCCCACAAATGTTTCCAATCCCGTAACAAGCCTTCTTAAAATGAGCACAAATGACGTTACTGCGCCGATTACGACGTTTACGGCACAAGATACCTTAAAGGTTTCCTTCCGTTTCTATATGCCTACGGGCACATATACTTCGGGAGAAACCACAAAAGCCACAAACGTTGACGGCTTCAGCCTTGGAATTTCGTATAAGGATGTAACTTCCGGCTCCGCCTCCACATCCGGCCTTGTTGAACCTATCATTTCCTTTGCCGGAAGCGATGCCAATAAATGGATTTATGTGGAAGCTTATTTAAAAGCTAACTGTACCAATGCGCCGAGGCTCTGGCTCCGTCCGGGACAGACGAACGTGGACTTTTATGTAGACGATGTAAGGGTTGAAAAGATTAACACCACGGCTTATATCAGCACGATGAACATAAAGAAATATGCAGGTGTTTCCCGTCTGACGGATGCGGATGTTGACCAGAACTGGGGATATATCATTTCGGGTGATTATACGAACACCTATAAAAAGACGGACACTGTACGCCCCCTCATTGCTTTCACATCGAAAGAATTAACGGAAAAAGGGAAGGCACTTGCCGTTCTTTATCGCATTGAAAATGGCGCCGAAACAGTTGTGGATATCCGAATGGAGGAAGTTGGCCGTGTTGCGATTTCTTCTCTGACGGGTGCAGTTTCGACGGATACGGGCATCAGCTCCGAAACCCTTTCCATGGATCTTTCCGCCAAAAACCTCACGTCCGGAGAGTATCGCATTGACTATATGCTCTGGAGCGGGGAAGGCATTACGCCGCTTTGCGACGGCATATCCTTTACAGTAACTGAATAATACAAAAAGCACACTTTTAAAAAGTGTGCTTTTTCTTTGAAAAAAATTGACATCAATCTTTATTTTGTGATATAATGAATTATATTTATACATCTGTGCAGAATCTGTTGATTTATCTTGATTTTAACAGGAGAGAGGTTATTTTATGAAAAAAATTTCCCTAATTTTGGCGGCGATACTTTTAATGGGTCTTTTCACGGCTCTACCGGCCAGCGCAGCCATTTCGATTTCCAGTTCCGTTATTACAGAAGCGGAAGCTACACTTATTCCCAATGTGAACGCTGTGGAAGGCTTTTCCAACAGCGGTTTTGAAAGTGCGCTGAGTTCTTATAACTGGGAGAAAATCGGCACTTCCGCAAACACCGTTGAAAGAAGTACGGATGCAAAAAACGGTTCCTATTCTCTGAAAATCACCAATGCGGAATCCGCTTCGGATTCCACCCAGACCGGTGCGCATAATAATTTTAAGATTATTCCCGGTGTTACCTATGAAATTTCTGCATGGTTTAAGTCTGAAAAAACCACCGGTAGCGCAGAACTTCACGGATTGTTTTACGGCACGGATGAAAACGGGAATTCTGTAGGGTATTCAAGAATGCATCTGTATTTTTCCATATCTTTTAATGACTGGACAAAGAAAATTATCCGCTTTACAGCGCCCGTACATTCTACCTCTCTCACGATTTACTGTTATAATAAAGGGCCCGGCACTGTATATTTTGACGATGTTTCTGCCATGGTTCCGAAGGAAGCGGTTCCGGCTCTCAATATTGATGAACCGAAAGAACCGGTTGAAGGTATGTCTCCTCTTTTTAGCGAGAATTTTGAAAACTTTGATGCCGGTTATTATTATCATCAGTCTTCTTCCCAAAACCCCGGTATTTTTGCCGGTCACCATGTTATGGTTTCCGATGCTGTTCCCAATGCTGAAACCGGGAGCAGCAAAAGCCTTAAGTTTTTACATGGCTCCAATCCAAACCAAGGATCTTTTAACGGACTTGCAAATTTCTATTCTACAGGTTCGCTGAATCTGGTTCCCGGCGCTGTATATCAGGTATCAGCATTAGTAAACACGCCTACTTTCGGCACTTCTTCCACTTTTGCTATCTGGGTCAGCTTTGATGTTGAGGAAAGCGGATCTGATATTACAAAGAAAAGCTGGACGCTTACCCATTACCCCTGGTGGAGAAGAGTCGTTTTTGAATTTGAGGTCCCCCTTGATGTTACAAGTGCGACCTTCCAGCTTCGTTACAGTTCCAGTGTAAATCCGCTTTATGTTGATGATTTTTCCGCCTACATGGTAGATGCTCCTGCACACGCTTTTGTTGAATCCGATGAGCTCTTCTATTATTCGGAATGGGAAGAAGGTTATGTTTCCGCAAGCGCTAACAGTTATTACGGAAGCGAGCTTGTCGGCGGCAGAGTGGAATATAAATTTTATGATACCGACGGGGAAACAGTTCTTGAGTCCTGTGCAGTTCCTTATGCAAACGGGGAAGCCACCTATACATTCAGAACGGGCCTTATGGTAAAGAAAACGGAAAGATACTATATTGGCGCAAAAGTATATTCCGGTCAGGGCGCTTTAGTGCAGGAGGAACGCCTCCATGTTTACCGCTTTGACAGGCCTACTTATCTCGGTGCTGACGGTATCTTCCGTAAAAACGGCAAAGAATATAACATTGTTCTCGGTAACGGCGTAAATACAGAACGTCTTAACAAAGACCCGCGCACAGGCGGTGTTACTGTTGTTCAGATTATTGCGGATCCTTCCAACATGGGAACTACAACGAAAGACCGAATGGATCTGGCGCATTCTATGGGTCTTCTTTGTCTTATTAATTTCTATGGTGGTACAAACGGTGGCGCACCTGAAGCGATCGAAAAAACTATAAATACTGTATCCTGGGCAAAAAATCATCCCGCACTTTTTGGGTATAAGGTACAGGACGAACCCTACCAGAAGGGCGAACCGGATGAAGATATGGAACGTGCTTATGCCCGTATTCGCAAGGAAGACCCGAATCATCCCGTGTATCTTGATGACTCTGTGCCCGGCGGTTATAAATGGCTTTACCGTTATGCCGATATTATTGACATTGACTATTACGGCGGTAGAAGTAGTGAACCGGGCAAAATTTTTACAGAAAGATTGGAGCTCGCTGCACAGGCAACAAAGGGAAGAAAACCTTTTAGCCTTTTACAGCAGGCTTTCAAGTTCAACGGATATCTGCCCACCGTCGATGAACTCCGTAGCTTTACCTATCAGGCATTTTTTGCAGGAGCATCCGCTTTTGGATATCACACACTTGGGGTTGACGGTTCGGATGGTGTTGAAACCTGCTATATGGACAGCGAAGATTGGGCTGAACTCGGAGAAAGATGGGCACCATGGGAACAGGGATTCCTGTTTGATGCTTTCGTAAACGACAAGTTTGAACTGCTCCGTTCTTACAGAGATGATAATGTAATGTGGAAAACTTTCCGCGATGGAGAAGATATCTACGCTGTTATGTTTAATCGCCTTCGAGATTCTGCTGCCACTGTTTCCATTCCTCTGACGGATGCAAATGGTGTTTCACTTATCGGGAGGTACTCTGCCTATCGTGCCGCAGGGACAAAAGGTGCTGAACCTGTTTATGTTACGGGAAATAATACATTAAATGTTACATTAGGTGGCATTGTGGCCAGAAACGACAAGATGGAACTTGTTCCAAGAGAAGGTATGGCAGCTGAAATCTGGAAGATTTCACCTGACAATAATCTTCTGCCCAACGGCTCTTTTGAGGCTGATTTTACAGATGGTGTACCTACGGCAGCTTGGACGGCAGGCCTTGGATATGGTTCCGGTGGCAGTGTAAGCGTTGGAACTATTTCTCAGCTTTCAAGCGATACACACGGGGATATCGAGATTTCTCCGGCAGTAGATGGCTCTTTTAAGTTTATGAAGCTGCAGAGATATAACCCGAGCACCGGGAATCTTACGGATAACAGACCTACCCGTCTTTCCATTCCGATTTCTTCTATCGGCCTTGAGTCCGGAAAGAGCTACCGCTTTGAAGGTTACTTTAACATTCCTTATGCTGTTGAAGGTGCAGGCATGCACTTTACAAGCAATATTAATTCAAACGATGGAGATTCCATTAGTCTTTCCACAGGCTTTGTGCAAAGAGGTGTTGCTACCTCCGGATGGGAAAAACGCTCCTATGATTTCGTATATCGCGGCGGCACGTATTATCTGAATCTTGAAATTGATAATACAAGCGGTCCGGGCGCAATATATTTTGATGAACTTAAAATTTATGAAATTGATAGTTTTCCTGCATCATTCCTTTCTGTGGATTGCAGATTTGATGCGGATCAAAACGCCTCAGCCTTCTCAACGGGAAGCAGTGTTTCTGTGGACGGTGCCAATTTTGACATCGTACAGGATCCTGACGATCCTTCAAACTATGCATTGATGATTCCGGATAAAAAGCTTACGGCAACAAGCACGAATAACACAGCAAATCCGGTTAAATTACCGCTGAACTCCGTTTCTGTATCAAACCTTTCTGTGAATGACTTTTTGAAGTATTCCTTCCGCATAAAGGTTGCGGCAGATGAAGTACCGGCAAACGATTTGGTGATTTCCGGCCGCTACAATAACTCGAATTTTGTAAATGTGACAAATAAATATATTGATGTTTCCTATACGATTCCGAAAGACAAAGTGAACACGTGGGTAGATGTGGAATTCATTACCAATGCACCTGCATCATCAGATAAAGTCCTTTTTGCCGGAAGACTTGCAGGCTACGATTATTACATTGATGATATTATGGTAACAAAGGTTGAAGGTTCATTTGCAAGTGCGGTTAAGCCTTTGAATATGATTAATAATTCTCAGGGCACTTACTTTGCAAAAGGTGCTGTCGGTATCAAAGAAGAAACATACAGTGCGACGGATGCCGCAAACAGACGGATTTACTTTGTACCCGCCTCATCTACGGATTCTGCCTTTGCTGCCGTTGCATTATATAAGGTGGAAAACAATGTAAAAACGCTTATCGATGTTGATGCGGAAAGCATGGTGGCCTCAAGCCTTTGGCCTGTAGTTACCGGCAACGACTTTGGCATCGATCTTTCCGGGCAGTCTCTTACGGATGGAACATATATTGTAGAGTATTTCCTTTGGAATTTAAGCTTTGAAACCGCTTTCCCCAAGATAACTTATAGTGTAATAAATGATTAGCAATAAAAAACTCACCGAAAGGTGAGTTTTTTATTTGACAGGGAAACTGAATATATGGTAAAATAAAGTGACAGATTATTGCGACATAACATATTAAACATATAAGAGGGAATATAAAATGAAAAAGTTATCGTTATTTCTTTGTGCCGTAATGCTTTTAAGCCTTTTTACTGTATTGCCCGCTACGGCGGCTCTTTCTGCAAACCCGCAGGGGTTTTCTGAAGGGGAAGAAACGCTCTTTTTAAACAATAATGCAGGCGATATTTTGGTAAACGGTGTTATGGAGTATACAAACGAAAACACCGTAAGCGGATGGAGTGTCACCTGTAATCAGTCCGTAGATGGGGCGGCACAAAACTTTATCGGCAGTGAAATTATTTTTCGCACCGATTCGGACGCCCATAGCGGTACATATGCACTGCAGATTACAAATCCCACCGCCAAAAACGCTTCCGGTGCTGATTCTTCAACCTGTTTAAGAGCGTCTGTTAATGTTACGGCCGGCGTTACCTATGAAATGTCGGCTTGGGTAAAATCTATGGATGTCACATCAGGCTATGCATATTTTCACGGCATGTTTACAGATGCCGCAGGAAGTAATGCGGGCTTTTCCCGAATGAGCCAAACTTATCAGAACCCCACTGCATCTTCGCCCATCACCTTGCCTGCCGGCACTTGGGTAAAGAAGGGCCTTCGTTTTACGGTGCCCGAAGGTGCAACCAAGCTTACAGTCTATTATTATTTAGTAGGCAAGGGTAGTGTTTTGTATGATGATATTATGATTTTGGCACCCAAACATTTATTCTCTGATACGGTTGGTGATGCTAAAAAAGCGCCGGTTCTCACAGAAAACAGCACCGAGTTTGGTAATGTTTATGCGCTTGATTTGTCTGCCGGTAATTTTGAAAGGTCTCTTGTAGGGCAGGTTCTTACGCCTTCAACGCCCACCGCCGGAAATGTTGGCGGCCATAACGGAAAATATTCTGATGCATATAACCATACAGAAGGCGGAAGCAAATCCTTACACTTAAAGAATGGAATTGATAATAATAAAGATTATCAGCCGGACCTATATTTCCCTGCTATAAACCTTGTGCCCGGAGCTACATATCAGATTTCCACCTGGATTTTAGCACCGGAAGCGGGCACGGCGTGTGACTTTTCCTATTGGATCGATTTTACAATGTCCGATGGTAGTACGGACCGCAAGAAAGTGCATTACGGTGTCGGATCTTGTGGATGGTGGCGTGAATATTTGTTTGACTTTGTGGTTCCAATTGATACCCAGAAGGTAAGGACGACACCGACGCTTCGACTCATGAATGATACCATGGAGTATTATATTGATGATGTAACCATTTATATGGTAAAAAAACCGACTGTAATGGAACTGAAAACTGACGAAATGTTCTATTATACAGATTTTGGCACAGGTGTTTTTGAGGCAAACGTCAATTATCCCTATGATAGCTATAATACACTGGAGGGCGGCAAGGTAACATACACGTTTCTTGATTACGATAAGACAACTGTACTTAATACAAAGGATATTTCCATAGTAAATAATAATGCGGATTGCGTGTTCGATGTAGATGTCCTGGAAGAAATTGGTAAGGAATACTTTATTAAAGCCTCGGTATATAATTCCTCGGGAACCCTTATGCAGGAGGAAATACATTCTGTATACCGTTTTGATAGACCCACCTATCTTGGGCAAGACGGCGTTTTTCGTAAAAATGGCAAGGAATATAACATTATGTACGGCACAAACGTTGATATGGAGCTTTTGGAGAAAGACCCTCGTCGCGGAGGCGTCACAATTGTAAAAATCGTAGGTTCTGACGGCGTTGACAGAAAAGTCAAAATGGATAAAGCGCACGAAATGGGACTTTTGTGTGTTGTCGGTCTTTACGGTAACGGCAAGGTGCTTTCCACGGAATCCATTATTAATACAGTTAATGCAGTTAAAGACCATCCTGCCCTTTATGGCTATCAGGTACAAGATGAACCGTACCAGAAAGGGACGGAGGAAAGCATTCTTGCGAATGCATATGTTACAATCCGAAATTTAGACCCGCACCATGTTGTAAACTTGGTTGACTCAGAACCCGGCGGTTTTGAATACATTTTCCGCTATGCAGACCAGGTGGACATCGACTATTATGGTGGCAGAAGTACGGATTCCGGTCGTGCTATTTATAATACGATGCGTAAAGCTTATGAAGCTTCTAAAGGCAGAAAGCCGTTTACACTCATGCAGCAGGCTTTCCAGTATGAACAGTATCTGCCTACCATTGATGAAATGCGTAATATGTCCTATCAGGCATTCTTTGCCGGCGCACAGGGCATAAGCTATCACGCCCTCGGCATTGACGGGTCTGACGGTGTTACAACAAATTATATGGATTTACCCGACTGGGAAGAACTTTGCCAAAAATGGGCAGGCTATGAACAGAATTTGATGCTGGACTGCTTTGTAAACGGAAAGTACCCCTTAATTGATTCTTATTCGGATGATAACGTTATGTGGCGCACCTTCCGTGGAGAAGATAAGATTTATCTTGTTATCTATAACCGACAGAAAAAAGCAAATTCATCTGCAACCGTTCCGCTAAAATTTGCAGACGGTTCTTCCTATGGTTACTTTACTGCAACAAGAAAAGCCGGTGGGGAAGAGGTTTCCGTTTGCGGAACCGGGTCCTTGTCGCTTACGCTTGGCGGTATCCAGGTGCGTGAAAGCGGCATGACGAAGACATATTATGACGGTCTTGCTTCTGAGATTTGGGAAATTGAGCCTCGTCTTATTTCCGAAAATTTTGACGGCGATGTAAATGCTGATCTTTTTAAAACGTATTCTTCTCGTCCGGTTACGGTTGCCAGTGATCCGGAGGACAGCAGCAATAAGGTTCTTCATGCAGGCGCACACGGAAATGCCATATCCATTCTCCCTGTCACAATAGGTTCTTGGACGCCGGCACCTCTTTCGATTGCATTTGATGCGCACGAAATTTGTAAGGTAACATATAGGCTCTATGTTCCCACACAGACTGCAATCAGCACGGGAGATACATTTACTGTAGGCTTAAGATATACAGATGCTTCCGGCAATATGGCCCTTAAACGACTTTCATTTTCTGATTCCGACCTTAATACCTGGCACAATATGGAGTTTTATACAAATGCACTCCTGTCTGCACCGGCTACTTTCTATCAAGAGTTTAATAAAGCGATTGAATGTTACGTAGACGATATAGAGGTAGAAAAGGTTAGTGACAGAGGATTTGTAAGTACCATGAATGCATCACGTGCAGGAGGGGCATCTAAACCCAATGTATGGGTTTACGGGGCGACAGGCGAGTATAAAACATCTTTCTCGAAAACTGATGTTGTGAAGCCCGTTATTGGTTTTGTTCCTTCTACGACAAATGAAAAAGCTTTTGCGGCAGTTGCCCTCTATAAAATAGATGGTGACGTAAAAACCCTTGTAGATATGAAGGGAGCAGGCCTTGGTAAAGTTGCGCTGGCCGATTTGCAGCAAGGCGCAGCCGGAGCAGAAGTTATCGGTATTACAGGTGAAGAACTCACACTTGACCTGTCAGATTATGACTTGAGTGGAGGAAACTATTCGCTTTTCTACCTTGTTTGGAATCGGGCTGATATGACACCGGTGCTTGAGAAAACCATTATTTCTATTCAATAGATTTTCAAAAACCCTAAAATAGCCATTTGTGTTGTTTTAGGGTTTTTATTCAATTTTCCTTGCATTTTTTTTTAAAAACTGTTATAATGAAATGGAATATTCATTCGGAGGTTGAAACATGAGAAAAACAGCTCTTTTATTGTGCTTTATAATGATTTTCAGCTTTGTTACTGTAATGCCTGCATCTGCGGCTAAGATTTCATTTACACAGGAAAAACTTGAGGCAAGCGCGGCCACGCTGATTTCCGGCGTAAATGCTGCGGAACTTCTTGTAAATAACAGCTTTGAAAGGGTAAGTGACGGCGCAATTTCCCAATGGCGCCCTCATTCTACGGAAGTGGTAGATGGTAAGAGTCAGGGGTTTTACGGGAGTGCAAATATAATCTTAACAGACGATGCATATTCCGGAGATACTGCTATTAAATTTGTAAATACACAAGGCGGTAACACTCGTATCAGCTATCAGGTCAGCGTGACCGGCGGCGTCACATACGAGCTTTCCGCCTGGGTGAAATCGTCTAATCTTCCTTCCGGAAGTATTTATATTCAGGGCGGATTTTATGGCACGGATGCAGACGGGAATGCCCTTGATGCTTCCGGATATAATTATTTAAATTTGTATTTTCATTCATCTGCAAATCCCATGACTGCAAATGTATGGACGAAATATATAAACCGATTTACGGCGCCTGAAGGTGCAACCAGTGTCATTTTGTATGCATATTTGAAAGGCACCGGTGATGTAATCTGGGATAATATTTCTCTTATGTGCCCAAAAGAGCATGTAAAGCCGCTAAGCGTTGCCGAGAAAAAAGACCCTATTTTGACGGAAGCCAGTGCAACCCTTGGCCCGGTTTATGCTATTAATTCTGCTAAAACCACATTTGAAGGCTATGATTTAAATCATATGATTGATAAGTCCGACTCTCCCGGCGGACATGACCTTAAGGTTACAAATGACCAGAATCATACGGAAGGCGGGTCCAAAAGTCTTTTGATGCAGTATGGCATCAACCCTGCCCACAAAGCGTTTGGTCATGCAAACTGGTATACGTCCAGAGTTGCATTAGTCCCCGGTGCAACCTATCAGCTTTCTACCTGGATTTATGCACCTGAGGAAGGGATGAGTGATGACTTTTCCTACTGGCTCAGCATATACCTTGCCGACGGCTCCGTAGATACGAAAAAGAAACATTGGACCATTACACATTTTCCATGGTGGCGTGAAATTACCTATGATTTTACAGTTCCTATGGATGCATTACATACAACTGTGCAGTTAAGCCATCAATATGGGTCTTCACCTTATTATGTTGACGATATCCAGCTTTATATGATTAAGACTCCAGAGTATGCTAATATTGAAACAGACGAACTTTTCTACTACACGGAATGGGAGACGGGCGTATGCTCTGCCACGATGAATAATGCATATGGCACTATGCTTGCAGGCGGCTCGGTGGAATATACGTTTCTTGCACCCGATAAAGAAACCGTTTTAGACAGAGAATTTGTCGATTTCGCAGATGGCAAGTCTGAATATGATTTCCCCCTCAGTCGGATGGCTGAAAAGGGAAGTGAATATTTTATTTCCGCTAAAGTTTATGATGGCGTCGGCAATGTGTTACAGGAGCAGATACTATCCGTGTACCGGTTTGACCGACCCACTTACCTGGGCGCTGATGGTATTTTCCGTAAAAACGGAAAAGAATATAATCTTTCCAGCGGTTATAGTGTAAACTCCGACCGAATGGAAATGGGGCCCCAAAAGGGCGGCGTCAATATTGTTCTCTTGGTTACGGATTATACATCCGACTCTACAATTAAACGGAGCACGGAAGAAAAGCTCAGGCGTGCAGAAGAACTGGGACTTTTATGTTTGATAGGTTGTCAGGGGTCTCTCTATGATCCCGAAGCACTGGCAAGAACTGCCGAAAACTTGAAAGATTATCCGGCGCTTTTCGGTTATAAGCTCTATGACGAGCCCTATCAGGCAGCTATCCCGGATGATGTAATGAAAAATGCGTATGCAGCCCTCAGAAATGCTGATCCGAATCACCCTGTATATGTGGATGATTCTGTAGACGGTGGTTATGATTGGTTATATCGTTATGCCGATATAATAGACATTGACTATTACGGCGGTGGAAGTGATGATTCCGGCAGAATTTTCACAGACAAAATGGAAAAGGCCGCAGAAGCAACAAAACACGGCAGAAAACCCTTTACACTTTTGCAACAGGTGTTTACAAACGGTAATTACCGTCCTTCCATCGATGAACTTCGTAATTTTGCCTACCAGGCTTTCTTTGCAGGTGCATCCGGTCTCGGCTGGTTCTCTTTGGCTACCGACAGCTCCGGCGGTGACACTGAAATATTTATGACCACCGAGCTTTGGCGGCAGATTTGTGAAATCTGGGCGCCATGGGAACAAGGATTCCTGTTTGACTGCTTTATCAATGACAAATATGAGCTGTTGTCTTCTTATAGGGACGATAATGCTATGTGGCGGACGTACCGTGATGGTAACAAGATTTATTTAGTTACCTTTAACAGGCAAAAGAATGCAAGCACTGAAATTTCCGTTCCGCTTGTTGACAGTAACGGTAACCAGCTGATTAGAAGCTTTTCTGCAACAAGAAAGGCAGGTGCTCTTGGAGAGCCTGTTCCTACTGTTTGCGGAAACGGCACCTTGAATTTGACCCTCGGCGGTATTATGGTCGGTTCCAAAACAGGTACCGAATCAACCTTGAATGGTCTTGCTGCTGAAATCTGGGAAATCACACCATATCTTTCTGTGGATGATTTTGAAAACGGTGCAGATGCAAGTATTTATAAGACTTATACCACCCGTGTGGTTGAAATTGCCGAAGACCCTTTAAATGCGAATAATTCTGTTCTTCATGCCGCGGCATTTCCGAGTGCAGTTTCCCTCTTGCCAATGACCAGCGGTACCGGCTCTCTTGCACCTGTTTCTGAACTTTTTGCCTCGCACGAAATTGGTAAAATCACGTATCGTCTTTATATTCCCACACAGAGCGGAATTGCCGAAGGGGATTCTTTTAGCGCGGGAATCAGATATAAGGATGCCAACGATAATACAGTTCGTGCAAATGTTGCATTTACTTCTCAAGAACTTAATAAATGGCATAATATGGAATTCTACTTTAACGGCTTTACTGCACAGCCCAAGGAATTATGCCAGGATTTTGCAGGCAGAAGCGTTGAATGCTATATTGATGACCTGAAGGTTGAAAAGGTAAACAAAACCGGATTTTTAAGCACAATGAATGCAAGTAAGTCCGGCAGCCGGACAGCTCCGAACATTTGGGCTTACGCAGCATCCGGGGAATATAAAACATCGTTTGCAAAAACAGATGTGATAAGACCGGTAATCGGCTATGCGCCTTCATCAATTTCTGACAAAGCTTATGCTTCCCTGGCACTTTATAAGGTGCAGGACGGTGTACTTTCCCTTGTAGATATGAAGATGTCTACCCTTGGTCGCACGCCTTTGGCTTCACTTACGTCCGGCGCAGGCGGCGCTGAAAGTGTGGGTATTACATCGGATGAACTTGTACTGAATTTATCTGCGTATGATCTTACCGAAGGTACTTATTCTTTGGTTTATCTCCTGTGGAACCAGTCAGACCTTTCTGCGGTGATGGATAAAACCACAATATTCATCGACTAAATTTAAAAAATAGGTTCACAAATGTGAACCTATTTTTTGTAAGCATAAAAATCGTACATTTTCTTTGATTCGTGCGCAACTCGCGGACATATAGCTAAAACGCAAACAAAACTTCGGAAAGTACTGTAAAAACCTTGACAAAGGCTAAAAGGTGGTATATAATTATTTAAATAGTTTTTTTGACATGGAGGGTATTAAAATGACAAAAGAAAGAGTTTATAATTTCTCTGCAGGTCCTTCTATGCTTCCTGAAGAAGCGCTTAGAAAAGCGGCGGAGGAAATGCTTTCATATGGCGATGCCGGTATGAGTGTTATGGAAATGAGTCACCGTTCTAAACCCTACGAAGCAATCATTGAAGGTGCGGAAGCGATTTTGAGAAAGCTGATGCACATTCCGGATAATTACAAAGTTCTTTTCCTGCAGGGTGGTGCTTCTACCCAGTTTGCCATGGTTCCCATGAACCTTCTGAAAAAGAGCAAAAAAGCAGATTATATTATTACAGGTCAGTTTGCTAAGAAAGCTGCGGAAGAATGTGAAAAGTTTGGTACTGTAAACCGTGTTGCTTCCAGTGCTGACAAAACCTTCTCTTATATTCCCAAGCTTACCCGTGCTGATTTTGACCCCGAAGCTGATTTTGTTCATATCACATACAATAACACCATTTTCGGCACACGTTATACCTATATCCCTGATACAGGCGATGTGCCCCTTGTGGCTGACGTTTCTTCCATTATTCTTTCTGAGGAAATTGATGTTACGAAGTTCGGTCTTCTCTATGCAGGTGCACAGAAGAATATGGGTCCTGCAGGTCTTACGGTTGTTATTATCCGTGAAGATTTAATTGGTGAACCTATCGAGGGTACCCCCACAATGCTTACTTATAAAACACATGCTGATAACGGGTCTATGTATAACACACCCCCGACATACAGCATCTATATGTGTAAGCTCGTTATGGAATGGGTTGACAAAATGGGCGGTGTTTCCCAGCTGCAGAAAATCAACGAAGAAAAGGCCGCTATCCTTTATGAATTCCTGGATTCCAGCACGCTCTTTAAGGCTCCTGTTGCAAAAGAGGACCGCTCTCTTATGAATGCTACCTTCGTAACAGGCGATGCAGACCTTGATGCTGCTTTCGTTAAAGCTGCCGCTGCAGAAGGCCTTGTAAACCTGAAAGGTCACCGCTCTGTTGGCGGTATGCGCGCAAGTATCTATAATGCGATGCCCGTAGAAGGCGTTAAAAAGCTCGTTGCCTTTATGAAGGATTTTGAGGCAAAGAACAAATAAGGAAGGAAGAGGAATATGTTTGAAATTAAACCTTTAAATAAAATTGCCCCTTGCGGCATTGACCTTTTTACTGCGGATAAATACACTGTTTCCGGAGATTCTGAAAACCCCGATGGTATCATCCTTCGCAGCTTTTCCATGCACGAAATGGAAATGCCCGAAAATTTAAAGGCAATCGGTCGTGCAGGCGCAGGTGTCAATAACATTCCTGTTGATAAGTGCACAGAGAAAGGCATTGTTGTTTTCAACACGCCCGGCGCAAATGCCAACGCTGTTAAAGAACTCGTTATCACCGGTCTTCTCCTTGCTTCCCGTAAGGTTGTTGACGGTATTGCCTGGGCAAAGACTCTGGAAGGTAACGGTGCTGAAGTTGCTAAAATGGTTGAAAAAGGAAAGGGTCAGTTTGTTGGACCTGAAATTGAAGGCAAAAAACTCGCTGTTATCGGTCTTGGTGCCATCGGTGCCATGGTTGCAAACACGGCTTATGCCTTGGGTATGGATGTTATCGGGTATGACCCCTATCTTTCCGTAAAAGCTGCACTCAGCCTTTCGCGCCATGTTCATGTTGTAAATTCTATTGAAGAAGCGCTTTCTCAGGCTGATTATATTACACTTCATGTGCCCCTTCTTGATAGCACTAAAAATATGATTAACTCTGCAATGATTGCCAATATGAAGGATGGTGCAAGACTCTTAAACTTTGCCCGTGGCGGTCTTGTAGATAACGCTGCAGTTGGTGCCGCACTTGAAGAAGGCAAACTTTCGGTTTACGTGACAGATTTCCCGAGCGATGAAGTGCTTTCTATGAAAAACGTAATTCCCATTCCGCACCTTGGGGCATCCACACCGGAATCGGAAGATAACTGTGCTGTTATGGCCGCAAAGGAAATGATTGATTTCCTTGAAAACGGTAACATCCATAATTCTGTTAACTTCCCCAACTGTGAATGTGCCCGCGGCGGCGTAATGCGTATTACAGTTTGCCATAAGAATATTCCTAATATGCTCAGTAAGTTCTTAACACTTTTACAGGATAAGAACGTAGAAAATATGGTGAATAAAAACAAGGGCGAATGGGCATATACAATTATTGATACATCCGCTGTTGTTCAGGAGGACATCATCGGCAAAATTTCTGAAATTGAAGGCGTACTTCGTGTTCGTGTAATAAAATAATAAGAGATGGGCTGTCCTTCGGGACAGCCTGTTTTTAAGGAGAAATCAACATGGCTGATATTGAAAAGGTAAAAGAATATTTCAAAGCCGATGTTTTTGCCATGAACATGGGCATTGAAATCATGAAATGTGATGCGGAAGAGAGCGTTTGTGCGCTCCCTGTTACGCCCGACCTTTATAATGCCGGCGGCAAGGTGCAGGGTGGAGCAATTTTTACCCTGGCAGATTTTGCTTTTGCCGTTGCCGCAAATTGTGAGGGAAGACATACGGTTTCTCAGTCTGCCTCGGTCACTTTTATTAAACCGGGCAGCGGAGAAATGCTATATGCAAAAGCTAAAAAAATTTCGTCCGGAAAAAGCACCTGTCATTACAGCGTTTTTGTAACAAATGAATTGGATACGCTTATTGCGCATATCACAGTTAATGGCTTTGTGGTAGGCGAAAAGAAGACCGAATAGCGGTCTTTTTTTATTATCTTTGTACGTCTATTCTGCCTTGACAACATAGAGAGATTATGATATAATTTTATAATGTTAAAATTAGGGAAAATATTGTTTCTCGGAGTGGAGCAGCAACATGATTATATCTGATAATTGGCAAGATTATGAAATATTGGAAGCGGCAGAAGGCGAAAAGGTTGAAAGATGGGGGAAATACATTCTTCGTCGTCCTGATCCTCAGGCAATCTGGAAACTGGAAAGACCGCTTACAAAAAAAGTAGATGCATATTATCACCGCAGTCGTGAAGGTGGGGGACATTGGGAGTTTTTCTCTAAAATGCCTGAAAGATGGACCGTTTCTGTTGATGGACTTTCTTTCTATGTGCGTCCCACAGGCTTTAAGCATACCGGCCTTTTCCCCGAACAGGCGGCAAATTGGTCTTTTATTCGTAATCACTGCAAAGAAGACATGAAGGTTTTAAATTTGTTTGCATATACCGGCGGCGCCACCCTTGCGGCACTTTCCGGCGGAGCTGATGCAGTACATGTAGACGCTTCGAAAGGTATGGTGGCATGGGCAAAAGAAAATGTGGAGCTTTCCGGGCTTTCTGACCGTTTTGTCCGTTATATTGTGGATGATTGCGAAAAGTTTGTTCAGCGTGAAATCCGTCGTGGCAATAAATATGACGGAATAATCATGGATCCGCCTTCCTACGGCAGAGGCCCCGGCGGAGAAATGTGGAAACTGGAAAATAAAATTTTTGATTTCGTAAAACTTTGCACGGAAGTGCTTTCTGATAATCCGAAGTTCTTTATTATCAATTCCTATACGACGGGCCTGCAGCCCACGGTTTTAGATAATATGCTGAAACTGACCGTTATGAAAAAGTTTGGCGGAACATGCACGGCGGACGAAATCGGTCTGCCCGTCCGCTCAGACGGTATAGTGCTTCCTTGTGGCGCTACGGCAAGATGGGAGTGCAAAAAATGATTCGCATTGAAAACGCTTCTTATATTTATCCTGAAAGCGGCCATGCTGCTGTATGCGGCGTAAACCTTACAATTCAAAAAGGTGAATTTGTTACGATTTTAGGGCATAACGGGTCTGGAAAATCAACGCTAGCAAAGCTGCTTAACGGTGTTCTTTTGCCGACAGAAGGCAAAGTTTTTGTATGCGATATGGATACGGCTTTGGAAGAAAATATATTTCCCATCCGCAGCCGTGTCGGTATGGTATTTCAGAACCCCGACAATCAGATTGTGGCCACGGTAGTGGAGGAAGATGTAGCTTTCGGGCCTGAAAATTTAGGTCTTCCCTCCGAAGAGATTCGGGAGAGGGTGGATGCGGCACTTCGAGCGGTAGATATGTATGCATACAGAAAACATGCGCCGCACCTTCTTTCCGGGGGACAGAAACAGCGTGTTGCCATTGCCGGGATTATTGCCATGAAGCCTTCTTGTATTGTACTCGATGAGCCCACAGCTATGCTGGATCCGGTGGGGAGAAAAGAAGTTATGGACACGGTGCTGAGGCTGAATCGTGAAGAGGAAATCACAGTTGTTCTTATCACGCATTTTATGCAAGAAGCGGCTCTTTCTGACCGTGTGATTGTAACAGAAAACGGTCATATTATAGATGAAGGCACACCCACCGAGGTCCTTACAAAGCGGGAAAAACTCCAAAAAGCAAGACTGGACAGTCCCCTCGCAACAGAGCTACTAGAAAATTTGGCAGAGGCCGGCATGCCGGTAGATACTAAGATTATTGATGTGGAGGCCTGTGTAAATTCTATTTGCACAGCCCTTGGAAAGGAATAATACCATTGATTTTGGCAGAGCATTTGTCCTACACTTATACACCCGGCGGCGTATTTGAAAAGAATGCCGTTCGGGACGTGAATTTTACAATTGAAGACGGGACTTTTTGCGGCATTATCGGTCATACCGGCTCCGGCAAGACTACGCTTGTGCAAATGCTTGCAGGGCTTGTGCGGCCTACAGAAGGCAAGGTTTTAATAAACGGCCTTGATGTACACGATAAAAAAATTCGGCTAAATGAACTTAAAGGAAAAGTGGGTCTTGTATTTCAGTATCCCGAATACCAGCTTTTCGGGGAAACTGTTTTGGAGGATGTTATGTTTGGCCCGCTGAATCTGGGCCTTTCTGAGGCGGATGCGCGGAAAAAAGCAAAAGCTGCACTTCGGGATACGGGTGTGGATGCATCGCTGTTTGATAGTTCGCCTTTTGAACTTTCCGGCGGACAAAAGCGCCGCATTGCCATTGCAGGCGTTTTGGCGCTTTCTCCTGAAATTCTGATTTTGGATGAACCGACCGCAGGGCTTGACCCCATGGGTCGAGATGAGATTCTATCCTGTATTTCGGAATTGCATAAACGAGAAAAAATAACGGTTCTACTGATTTCCCACAGTATGGAAGATATGGCAAAGTACGCCCAGCAGATTCTGGTTATGGACGGCGGAAAACTTTGCATGCATGATACGGTGGAAAATGTCTTTTCCCATGGCGAAAAATTGCGGGAAATGGGGCTTGATGTTCCGGATATTACCCGGGTAATACTTTCGCTTCGGGAAAAAGGCGTAAATATTTCTCCTGATATTTATACACTATCAGCAGCAAAAGAGGCTATTCTTAGAATATGGAGGGAAAAGAAATGCTCAGAGATATAACGCTGGGTCAATTTTTCCCGGGCAATTCTCCGCTACATCGCATGGACCCTCGGGTGAAAATTTTGTGGACTCTTTTTTTCATTGTTCTTTTGTTTTTTATAAATAATTTCTGGGGATTTCTAATTTACGGCCTTTTTATGGCGTTTGTTATTGGAATTTCCGACATTCGTCCCCGTATGATTTTTGCAGGGCTTCGTCCGATTTTGTATCTACTTATATTTACGGCCCTTTTAAACATATTTTTGACGGGTGGAGAAAATGTCATATTTAAACTTTGGTTTTTGAAGCCTACATGGGAAGGTCTTTATTCCGCCGGAATTATGGCGTTTAGACTCATTTTTTTGGTTTTGGGCTCCTCGATGCTTACCTTTACAACTTCGCCCATTGTCCTTACGGACGGCATTGAACATTTAATGATGCCTTTTTCAAAAATCGGGCTTCCTGCCCATGAAATTGCCATGATGATGAGTATTGCCATTCGTTTTATTCCAACTATTTTGGAAGAAACGGATAAAATCATGAAAGCACAAACGGCACGTGGTGCTGATTTTGAAAGTGGCAATATTTTAAGACGTGCAAAAGCCATGGTTCCGCTGTTAATTCCTCTCTTTATCAGTGCTTTCAGAAGAGCGGATGAGCTTGCGATGGCTATGGAGTGTCGCTGTTATCATGGCGGAAAAGGAAGAACAAGACTCCATGTTCTGCACCTTTCTCAAGTGGACTATTATTCAGTTCCTGTTTTTATGCTCCTTCTTTTGGGCGTAATTTTAACGAGGGTATTTTTATGAAAAATATAGTTTTACGCCTTATGTATGACGGAAAAGCGTATCACGGTTTTCAGCGGCAGAAAAATGGCGTAACCATTCAGGAAAAAATTGAAGATGCCATATTTGAGATTACGGGTGAGCGTACGCCACTCATCGGCTGCAGCCGTACGGATGCAGGGGTACATGCCAAAAGCTATGTGGCCATGTTTGCATCTGATTCTGAAATTCCAATGGTTCAGCTCCCTAAAGCGCTGAACAGTGCTCTTCCTGATGACATTCGGGTGATGCAGTCAAAAATCGGGCCGGAAGATTTCCATCCCATTTTTTCGGCGCTTGAGAAAACGTATGAATATACGATTATAAATAGGCGTTATAATAATGTGTTTCTTCGTGATTACGCCTGGTTTTATCCCATACCGCTTTCGGTGGAAAGAATGCAAAAGGCTTCAGGCTATTTTATTGGCGAACATGATTTTGCTGCTTTTATGGCGGCCGGCGGCACGGCAAAAACGAGTGTACGGCATGTTAAAAACCTTTCTGTGACGGAAGAAGACGGCGCAATTAAAATCCGAATCACGGCAAACGGCTTTTTATATAATATGGTACGAATTATTACGGGGACGCTTGTATATGTTGGTAATGGCAAGCTCGAGCCGGAGGATATAAAAGGTATTATTTTGTCGAAAGACAGAAGACGTGCCGGCATGACGGCTCCACCCGAAGGTCTTATGCTTGTTTCAACGGTATACCCTGACTTTACGTTTGAGGAGATTTAAAATGGACGTGAACAGAATAAAAAAACCGCTATATATTGCTGTTTTGGCGCTGCTTATTATTTTTCTTCTTGTCTGGTATTTTTTGGGCGGCAAGCCTTCAGTTCTGGGTGTTTTTAAAAACGGGGAATATGGTGACCGAGTGAAACTCGATTCATCATTTACATATGCATCGGCAAAATACAGTGGTGGCGTTGCAGTGTTTGGTAAAGATTCTGTTTTTGGCATCACAAATTCCGGCAAAAAAGCATGGCAGATTCCGTTTACGGTTTCTGACCCGATTTTGTCTGCCGGCGGCAGATTTGTTCTTGCAGCAGACCGTGGTGGAAAGCGTACGGTGCTGATTTCCGGCGGTAAGGTAAAGCATGAGGCGGAAACGGAAGGCGCAATCATCACGGCTACAGTAAATAAAAAGGGCGATTATGCCGTTGTCATGAAGGAACGTGGTTTTAAAGGTCTAGTAAAGGTTTTTAGTTCCAAGGGAAAAGAACTCTTCGCCTGGCATTCTGCAGAACAGAACATTTTGTCGGTTGCGCTTTCAGAAGATTCCAAGCAGCTCGCGGTGGCGGTAGTGAATATGAAAGACTTAAGTAAGCTTACAACGCTTTTGCAGTTTGATTTAAAAGATACTGTCCCTGATACCCTTGATGTCGGAGACGAAAATCTTGTTTCCACACTTCTTTATAATAAAGGCGAGCTTATAGCTGCAGGAGATGAAGCGTTATATTGCTTTAAAAAGGACGGTAGCCAGAAATTCCGCATTGATTATTCCGGTCGTGAAATACAGAAGTTCAGTATGTATGCAGGCGGCACTATGGCAATGCTGTTCAGAGGCGCCGACGACGGAAGTGGCAACACAGTTGAATTTTATGACGGCCTCGGAAGGCTTTCGGGTACAGCAAAAGTTGATGGGAATGTTTCTTCCTTTGATACATTCGGCAATTATGCCGTTGTAAGTACACAAAATGAGCTTTACGTTATACACAAAAACGGCAGAATCGTTTCACAAAGAACACTGGAAAGCTCTGTAAATCGTGTGTTTTTGTGCGGAAGCCGAAATCGTTTGTTTTTAATGGGCGGCGTAAAGGCCGGCATGTATGTTTTATAAAGTGAGGGATTGATATGATACTGGATGTTGCGCTCATAATCATTTTCGTAATTTCCGTTATTTCCGGTCGAAAAGCTGGACTTTTTCTTACGGTTGCTCGCCTTGGCTCTTTGCTGCTTGCATCCATATGCACGGTTCTATTCGGCAAGCAGATTTTAAGTTTCTTTCAAAGTTGTTCATTATATGATTTCTTAGCAGAGAAAGTAGAGGGTGTCATCGAAAACGCAGTGAAAGCCGGAGAAACCGCACTGTTTGCACCATTTCTTGAAGAAGCCGATATGGTTACCGGCGTGGCTGCCGGAGGCATAACGGATATGTTTTTCACGGCACTGATTTTTGTTTTGTTTTCAATTTTGGTCCGAATACTGATTCGAGTGATCAATAAATTTGTTTGCCGTCTGCCTTTGGTTGGGCAAGTTAACCGCTTTTTGGGAATGGCTGTCTCCTTTGTTTTTACCGGCATTGTTGCATACCTAGTCATCGGGATTTTTGGCGGTATTATTATGTGTTCGGATGCAATGTTTTTGCAAGAGCAAATGGCAAGCTCATATCTTGTTCGTGGGATGTATGAAAATAATATAATCTTAAAATTATTTAATTAAGGAGATTTTAAAATGAAAGTAGCGATTGACGGTCCCGCCGGCGCTGGAAAAAGCACCATTGCCCGTGCTGCAGCGAAAATGCTCGGTTTTATTTACATTGATACGGGTGCCATGTACCGTGCTGTGGGTCTATATGCATGGAGACGGGGCGTGGACACAAAAAATGATACGGAAGGCGTTGTTCGTTTGCTCCCTGAAATAGAAGTTACAATTTCCCATGTGGACGGCGTACAGCGTGTGTTTTTATGCGGGGAGGATGTTTCTGAAGAAATCCGTCTTCCTGAGATTTCTGTTGCTGCTTCTAATGTTGCAGTTATTCCTGAAGTTCGCTTAAAACTTGTTGAGCTGCAGAGAGCTTTGAGCGAAAAGACGGATGTAATTATGGATGGCAGAGATATCGGAACATATGTTTTGCCGGATGCTGAAGTGAAAATTTTTCTGACTGCAGACGTACGTAAAAGAGCAGAAAGACGGTATTTAGAGCTTGCGGAAAAGGGTGTTTCCACAACACTTGAAGAAGTTCTTTCGGATATGGAATACAGAGATAAAAACGATTCGGGCAGAGCGTTTGCACCGCTTCGTCAGGCCGAGGATGCGGTGCTTGTTGACACGTCTTTCAATACGCCGGATGAATCCATCAGCGAAGTTGTTAACATAATCAGAGGGAAACAAAATGTTTTATAAATTTGTTAGAAAAGCGGCATATATTATTGCAAGGATAATCTTTTTCCTTCGCATTAAAAATATCGAAAATATACCGAGGACCGGCGGAGTTATGCTTTGTGCAAATCATCGCTCGCTTTGGGATGCGGTTCTCATTGCCGCAGTTTGCAAAAGACCGCTTGCATTTATCGGAAAAGAAGAACTTTTTGACATAAAACCCCTTGGGTTTTTCTTAAAGCGACTGAATTGCTATCCTGTAAAACGGGACGGCGGTGATATCGCTGTTGTAAAAACCTGTATCCGTGTTTTGAAAGAAGGTCAGGCACTCCTCATTTTTCCGGAAGGGGAACGAATCCGCAAAGGAAAGAAACCGCATCCCAAGGCCGGTGCGCTTCGCATCGCCATCATGACAGGTGTTCCGCTTGTTCCTATGGGGATTAAAGGGAACTTCAAGTGGTTTAGGAGAATGGAAGTATCAGTGGGCTTGCCAATGGACGTGTCTGTTTATAAGGGGAAGAAATATACGGACGAAGAATATAATGCTATGACGTGGGATATTATGGACAAAATATATGCGCTGGCAGAAACGGAGCAATTCCATGATTAAACTTGCCAAAACGGCCGGTTTTTGTTTTGGCGTCGGTCGTGCTGTGAAAATTGCAGAAGATGCAGCCAAAGAAAAAGGGCGTGTATTTACACTTGGTCCCTTAATTCATAATCAGGGGGAAGTGGAGCGCCTGGAAAAGCTCGGCGTATCTGTGATTTTGAGTCCTGATGATGCGGCGGCGGGGGATACGGTTATTATTCGGAGCCATGGTGTTCCCCTCGAAACTGAAACCCGTTTATATGAAAGGGATACAAATGTTATTGACGCCACTTGTCCGTTTGTAAAGCGGATTCACACTATAGTGGCGGAGGAAGCGGAAAAGGGTTATAAAATTGTCATTATCGGTGATGCAAATCATCCGGAAGTTTTGGGCATAAACGGCAGGTGTAATAATACTGCGACCGTGATAGCGGAAGAAGAGGAAATTTCCAGTAAAATCGGGCCTTCCGACCGCATTTGCGTTGTGGCACAAACCACGTTTGAAAGAGAAAAATGGAAAAAACTTTTAAATCTTATTAAAAACACTTGCAAAGACACCCACTTTTTTGATACAATATGTAGTGCTACCAACGAGCGGCAATGTGAGGCGGCGAAACTTGCCAAGGAATCGGACGTCATGGTTGTCATAGGCGACAAGAAAAGTTCGAACACGGCCAAGCTTCGTGAAATTTGCAAAACCTTCTGTCCCCTTGTTTATCACATGGAGGATGCGGCGGATTTTGCTGATTTAAAGCCTAAACTTTACGGCAATGTTGGAGTGACAGCCGGCGCATCTGCACCGGACTGGATAATTAAGGAGGTTTTGTACACAATGGAAGAGAACATTCAAAAGGACGTCAGCTTTGAGGAGGAACTGAAAAAATCGCTGGTAACGTTGTCAACGGGCGATATCGTAAAGGGTACCGTTATCGGAATCACCCCTACGGAAGTATACGTTGACCTCGGCTATAAATCCGACGGCGTTATCGATGCCAGCGAACTTGCCGCAACGCCTGACGCTAAACCTGAAGATGTTGTCAAGGTAGGAGACGAGGTAGAAGTTTATGTTTATCGTGTAAGCGATGTAGAAGGAACCGTCGGTCTTTCTATTAAGAAACTGGCTTCTATTAAAGGATGGAAGGTAGTAAGTGAAGCATTCGAAAACGGCGTCGACCTTGAGGGCAAAATTACAGAGGTTGTGAATGGCGGCGTGATTGCTGTATCCAATGGGGTAAGAATTTTTGTACCCGCATCCCAGGCAAATGACAGATACTTAAGTGATCTGAGTGTCCTGGTTGGTCGCACAGTACCGATCAGAATTATTGATATAAACAAGGCACGTCGCAAGATTGTCGGTTCTGTTAAGGCAATTTTAAACGAACAGAAGGACAAGGCTATGAGCGAATTCTGGGAAAAGATTGATGCCGGCCAGAAAGAATTCAAGGGCGTTGTTAAGACACTGACAAGCTTTGGTGCATTTGTTGACATCGGCGGTATTGACGGGCTTGTTCATATTTCCGAGCTTTCTTGGAATCATATCAAGAGCCCTGCAGAAGTTGTTGCAGTAGGTGATGAAATCAACGTTACAATTCTCGATGCAAATCGTGAAACCGGCAAGATTTCCCTCGGTTATAAAAAAGCAGAGGACAACCCCTGGGCAATTGCACAGGAAAAACTGCACGTTGATGATGTTGTAAAGGCTAAGATTGTACGTATTGTACCTTTCGGTGCTTTTGCTGAAATCATCCCCGGCATTGATGGTCTTATTCACATTTCTCAGATTTCCAATAAGCGTATTGCAAAGCCGCAGGATGTGCTTGCAGTAGGCGATGAAGTGGAAGCTATGATTACAGATATCAACTGGGAAACCAAGAAGGTTGCACTCAGCATTCGTGCACTTCTCCCTGAAGAAGCACCCAAAGCTGAAGCTCCGGCAGAAGAAGCACCGGCTTCCGAAACTGAAGAATAATCTGATTGCCAGTAAAGGCAGGCATTTATTGTCTGCCTTTTTTTATTAAGGGGTGAGGGTATGAACGCTTATATTGAATCGTTACTTTCTTTTGTGCCTGAATTGGAGGAATATCCCGAGTACAATCCGCCGTCCGATGCAGGTGAAGTGAAGGCTGTGACCTTTAAAATGCCTTCTTTCTTTGGGAAAGATTACGAATCATTTGCTTATATTGGGTTTCCGAAAACCAAAGAAAAGACAGTGCCTGCAGTTGTTTTGGTGCACGGTGCACTGGGGCATGCACATCATAGCTGGGTTCGCCTTTGGAATATGAGAGGATATGCTGCAATTGCCATAGACATGGAGGGTTATTATCCCGAGAAAACAGATATGGCGTCTGTGCCCGTGGATGGTTTTATTCCGTTCGTTTATGGGGCGTATGGGCCGTTTGCGCATGAAAATGTTGCGGATTCCCCGAAAAATGATGCTATGAATTCAATGGATAAACCCTTAGAGGAACAGTGGATGTTCCATTCGATAGCTAAAGCAATTTTAGGGCATAACATTCTGCGGAATGATAAAAGAGTGGATAAGGTTGGTATTTGCGGCGTGTCCTGGGGGAGCGTTATTACATCGCTCGCCATCGGATACGACACAAGATTTGACTTCGCTGTTTCAATCTATGGCGGTGGTTATATGTTTGAGAATAAAGGCTTTTGCGGCAATAAGTATCGCGAAGCGAATGTTTTTGGCGATAATTATTTTGCAGAAAAACGGTTCGGCGTTGTTAAAACGCCCACCTTCTTTTTGTGCGCCGCACAAGATACGGCTTTTTCTATCGATGCAAACAGTCTTTCTTATGAAGCAGTACAGGCGGCTAACGGAAAGTCCTTGTTTGGTATCGTAGAGAAGTTTAAACATGGACAACTTGCAGCGATGGAAAGAATAGAGCCCTTTATTTATGCAGATGTCTTCTGTAAAGGAGCAAAAGAACTGATAGGCTTTTCTGAAAAGCCAAAGGGCAGAGAGGTAAGTGTCGGGGTTTTCGGTGATGTACTGGAAGCTAAGGCTTATTATCTGACTGCACCCATTTCTTTTGATCTTGGTGCTGAGGATCCTATGATGAGAACCGGAGAAGTGCCAAAAGAATGCGCTTGCACAATTTCGGGCGGTAAAGTCCTTTGCGATATACCTGACTCAGCATATATGTATTACATAACGCTTCGGGGCGAAAGAGAAGGACGGGACTATTTCGTTTCTTCGCCTGTTGTTATATGCGAATAAAGTTTTTGTCATTATTTATCGAAAAAGCATTGCTTTTTTTCTGAAAAATTGGTATAATAAACTGTCGGTTTATAATATCTTTTTGAAAGATGGTGTAACGGTTTGGAAAAACTATTAATCGAAGGCGGAAAACGACTTAGCGGTACTATTCACGTCAGCGGTGCAAAGAATGCAGCGATTGCAATAATCCCTGCAGTTTTACTCGTTGAAGGCGTTTGTCGCATTGAAAATATTCCGCAGATTAAAGATGTTGAGGTTATTGTAAATATTTTAAAGTTTCTGGGAGCCGAAGTTTCTTATGTGGAACAGGATGTTCTTGAAATTGATGCTTCCTGTGTAAATACGTATTATGCAGATTGCGAACTTGCCAAGTCCATGCGTGCGTCCTATTATCTTTTAGGTGCACTTCTCGGCAGATTCGGTAATGCGAAAGTCAGTATGCCCGGTGGATGTGATTTCGGCTCCAGGCCCATTGATCTCCACATAAAAGGCTTTGAAGCACTTGGCGCCACCGTCACGGTTGACCGAGATGTTGTGATTGCAACGAGCGAGCATTTATTTGCAGATTCTGTTTATCTTGATTTTCCCAGCGTAGGTGCTACGATTAACATCATGCTTGCTGCAACGAGAATTCCCGGCACAACAGTTATTGAAAATGCCGCAAAGGAACCGCATGTGGTTGACCTTGCAAACTTTCTCAATCAAATGGGTGCTAAAATTAAAGGGGCAGGAACAGATGTTATCCGTATAATGGGCGTAGATAAACTGTCCGGTGGTACATACAGCATTATTCCTGACCAGATTGAAGCAGGCACTTATATGATTGCGGCAGCAGCGGCAGGTGGCGACGTAACGGTTGAGAATCTCATTCCAAAACACATGGAATCCTTGTCTGCAAAGCTTGAAGAAGCCGGTATTACGATTACGGAAATGGATGATTCCATTCGTGTTCGTTCAGATGGTAATTTTAAAAAGATAAATGTTAAAACCATGCCATATCCCGGTTTCCCGACGGACCTTCAGCCGCAGATTGTTTCGTTTTTAACGCGCGCAAACGGAACGAGCAACGTGATAGAAGGCGTCTGGGAATCTCGTTTTCAGTACACCGATGAACTTTTAAAATTCGGGGCACAGATTAAGATTGAAGATGAAAAAGCAATTGTACACGGCATTCCAAAATTATACGGCACAGAAGTCAAAGCGACTGACCTCCGTGCCGGTGCCGGTATGATTATTGCGGCGCTTATGGCGGAAGGCTTTTCAAAAATCAGCAATGTCTGCCATATTGACAGAGGATATGAAAATCTTGTGGAAAAGCTCAAGAATGTGGGCGCATCCATTCGACGCATAGAGGAATAGGAGTAAGCGTATGCAAACATTGCAGCCGCTTTTCAGCGGAAGTAGCGGCAATGCGGTTCTGGTAGAAAGTAAGGAATCAGCGCTTTTGGTGGATGCCGGCGTCAGCGGCAGAAAAATCATAACGGCGCTTTCGGAAAACCGTAAGTCTATCAGTAGCATCAGTGGGATACTGGTTACCCATGAACATAGTGATCATATTCAGTCGGTCGGCAGTCTTTCCAGAAAGTTTCATATCCCTGTGTATGCAAATGAGAAAACGTGGGAAGCAATGCTTACGAACGTTGGCGAGGTTCCGCCTTCTCTTCGCCGGACTATTTCTACAGGCCGGAATTTTTCTGTTGGAGATATAGAGGCGTGTGCGTTTTCCATTCCACACGATGCTGCAGACCCCGTTGGATATAATTTTATGGCTTGCGGGAAAAAGGTAACCGTTGCAACCGATATCGGCCAGATGAGTGAAAAACTATTTCTTTCCCTTAGCGGGAGCGCTGAAATTCTTCTGGAATCCAATTATGATATTGTTATGCTGCAAAAAGGCCCATATCCCGTGCCGCTTAAACGAAGGATTTCAGGCCCGTTTGGGCATTTATCTAACAGAGAGTCGGCGCTGACGTGTGCTCGCCTTGCAAGTGTTGGCACGAAAAGAATTATTCTGGGGCACTTAAGCTGTGAGAATAATACACCGCGACTTGCATATGATATTGCTAAGCTTTATATAGAAGAATGCGGTGTTTTGGTTGACAGGGATGTTTCGCTTTCGGTGGCGCCGAGGAGCTGTATTTGATAGGAGGCTTTTGTGAAAAAGAAGCTATGTGTTATTTTTGCGTTTCTAATCGTTTTAGGCGGTCTTCTTTGGTGGGCGTATGACTTTGCAACAGACCTTCTGGTGAAAAAAACGTTAATTATGGTTTCAAATGATGCCGCGCTGAAGGAAGATGTCGACAAAGCAATCGCACAGGCACTGGAAACACAAAATACGCCGGAGAAAACGCCGGACGAACCGGAAGGCAATTCTCCGGAAAAACCGCAAGAAAAACCACAGACCGGTTCTGAAAATATGCCATCTGTCTCTACGCAGGACGGGACATTGTCCATCGATGACTTACAGCCGTCTGATAAAGATTACGTCATGAGCATATATAAGCGTTTTTCAGCTTCGGAAGTCAGTCAGGTTTCCGGGATGCTTTCGGGTGGAATTACGCCGGAGGAAAAACAGATTATAAAAGGCATTGTATATGCAAAGGTGTCAAAGGCGGAAGTGAATAAGCTTTTTGCCATTGCAAAAAAATATCAGTAAATGTTGCCCTGTTCCATGAAGGTTCGGGGCTTTTTCTTTATGGAATAAATTGCCGAATGACTTGACAAATTGCCCGTTTAAGAATATAATGAATGCAATGAATTTGAACCGAAAGGGGTATCATTATGAAAAACTTGTTGGAAATGTCACACCGCTATGGTCAGAACCCTGCATTTGTTCTTGCAGGATGGGGAAACACATCTGTAAAAGATGAAAAGTTCCTTTACATAAAAAGTGCAGGCGCATCGCTTGCAACCATTACGGAAGAAGGCTTTGTTAAGCTTTGCCGTAAAACGCTTGACACCGCATGGAACGGCGAAAAGGAAGTGGATGCTGTTCTTTCTGAAGCATCTTGCAGCTTCGGCCTTCGCCCCAGCGTTGAAACGTTTTTACATAATCTCTTTTCAAAAAAATATGTTATGCACCTGCATCCTGCACTTGTAAACGGTCTTACTTGCTCCGTGGAGTTTGAAAAGACGGTTAAGAGTCTTTTTGATGGTGCAGTTTCCGTTAAAGCTTGTAAGCCCGGATTTGAACTTGCAAAGGAAACCCGTGATGCACTTGCACAGTATAAAGAGGAAACAGGAAAGGAAGCAAGCCTTGCATTCATTCAGAACCACGGCGTTTTTGCAGCTGCAGATACAGTTGAGGAGATGGATGCTTTATATGCAGAAGTTTTTGCTAAAATTTTCGATAAAATCATGGAGGAGCCTGATGAGTCTGAAGTAGAAATCGATCGTTCTTTTGCTGCAGAAATTGCACCTATGCTTCGTATGACACTTTGGGGTGATGCAAAAAGTTCTGTCGTAACCTTCTTTTCCAATAAAGCTGTAATGAGCTTTGTTGAAAGCGAAAAAGCTTTTGCACCCCTTATTACAGGTTTTACACCTGATCAGATTGTGTTCCTGAATGCAAAAGTTCTTTTTGTTAAAAAGGCAGATTCTGTAGAGGAACAGTATTCTGTTCTTTCAGATAAAATTGCTGCATACAAGAATGAAAACGGCTGTCTGCCCAAAGTTATTGCAATTGAAGGTCTAGGCGTGTTTACACATGGCGTTTCCAAAAGGATGGCAGATTATGAAAAAGACGTCTTTATGGATAGTGTAAAAATTGCGATTTATGCAAAAGCTTTTGGCGGTATTGCGCCCCTTTGCGATGGGCTTGTTGCTTACTTTGGTACATTATCCCGTTCTATAGAAAAGGAATGCTGTGGCCGTGTTTCTGAAAAAATTATGGTTGTTACCGGTAGTGCACAGGGGTTTGGTCAGGGTATTGCAGAAGAAATTATTTCTGAAGGCGCAAACGTTGTTATCGCTGACTTAAACGAAGCACTTGCAATCGAAAATGCAGGCAAGCTTTCCGAAAAGCACGGCGAAGGCAAGGCGCTTGCAGTTAAAGTGGATGTAAGCTGCGAAGAATCCGTTCAGGACATGTATATAAATACAGTTCTTGCTTTCGGCGGCATTGATGCTCTTGTTAATAATGCAGGTATCGTTCGTGCAGGGACACTGGAAGAAATGACAGTTCCTATGTTGGACCTTGTAACAAAAGTTAATTACACCGCATACTTCCTTTGCACGAAGTATGCCGTAAAATATATGAAGATTCAGAACCGTTTTGCACCTGATTACTTCATGGATATTATTCAGATTAACTCTAAATCCGGTCTTGCAGGCAGTAACAAAAACTTTGCATATGCAGGCAGTAAATTTGGCGGCATCGGTCTTACCCAGAGCTTTGCACTTGAGCTTACGCCGTTTAACATCAAAGTAAACGCCGTTTGCCCCGGCAACTTCTTGGATGGTCCCCTCTGGTGCGATCCTGAAAAAGGTCTCTTCGTGCAGTATCTTAATGCCGGTAAGGTACCCGGTGCAAAAACCGTGGAAGATGTAAAACGCTTCTATGAATCTAAGGTACCCATGAACCGTGGCTGCAGAGTTATTGACGTTGTTCGTGCAATTTATTATTGTGTAGAACAGGACTACGAAACAGGGCAGGCCATTCCCGTTACCGGCGGTCAGGAAATGCTGAAATAGGAGAATGAAAAATGGAAGCTTTATTAAATGATAAAAGCGTGCAGGTTCGCCTGGATGCCCTGAAAAAACTGGTTGATAGTGTTCCTGCCCCCGAGAGTGGCGGACATGTTAATAATCATATCCATACCACGTATTCTTTTTCGCCTTATTCTCCCACAAAAGCCATCTGGATGGCTCGGCAGAGCGGGCTGAAAACTGCCGGCATTATGGACCATGATTCTGTCGGTGGTTGCCGTGAATTTATAGAGGCAGGTAAGATTGCAGGAATCGCCACTACAATTGGCGTAGAATGCCGAACCAGCTTTGAAAACACACCGCTTCGAGGCAAAAGAATCAATAACCCGGACCAGAAGTCCGTGGCGTATATAACGATGCATGCCATTCCGCATAAGTATATTGACCGTGTTGCGGCCTTCTTTGCGCCTTATACAGAAAAAAGAAATGAACGTAACCGCAAAATGGTTGAAAAAATCAATGCGCTTACACCTGTCACACTTGATTTTGACAAGGATGTAGTGCCTCTTTCCAATCTGCATGAAGGCGGAAGCATTACGGAACGTCATATTCTGTTTGCGCTTTCTTTAAAATTGCTTTCCTATACGGATGATATTTGCGGCCTGCTTGAATCTATGGGTGTTGCTGTTTCCGACAAAGTACGTGGGTATCTTACGGATGCAGAAAATCCGCATAAGGCTTACGATCTTCTGGGCGTTCTTAAAAGCAGCCTTATTGAGAAAATTTATATTGATGCTACAGATGAATGCCCGGATGTCCGTGACGTGATTGCGCTCGGCAAAGAGGTGGATGCGATTGTAGCCTATGCATATCTTGGCGATGTTGGAGATTCTGTAACAGGGGATAAGAAAACACAGAAATTTGAAGATGATTATCTTCCCGAGCTTTTTGAAACCATTCATGACCTCGGTTTCTGTGCTGTTACCTATATGCCCTCCAGAAATACCATGGAGCAGCTTGTAAGACTCAAAGATTTTTGTAAAAAATATAATCTCATGGAAATTTCCGGTGAGGACATTAACTCTCCGAGACAAAGCTTTGTGTGTGAAGCTCTGCAAAACCCCATGTTTGCAAATCTTATTGATTCTACATGGGAGCTGATTCGTCATGAAAATGAACGTGGGGAGGAAAACTGATGCGCAGCGCAGTATACCCCGGTAGTTTTGATCCGATTACAAATGGGCATATAGACATTATTGAGAGAACCGCTGAGGTGTTCGATAAGGTTTATGTTGCTATTTTACAAAACAGCAGTAAGAGTCCGCTTTTTTCTGTTGAGGAGAGAACCGAACTGATAAAGCGGGTTACAAAACATATTCCCAATGTGGAAGTTGTAAGTTTTGACGGGCTTTTGGTTGACTTTATGCGGGAAAAGAATGCAAAAGTTATTGTTAAAGGCCTTCGTGCGGTGAGTGACTTTGAGTATGAGTTTCAGATGGCACTTACCAACCGTAAACTTGCGCCCGAGGTGGAAACGCTGTTTATGATGACCCATGCATCCAATCAGTATTTAAGCTCCAGTATCGTTAAGGAAGTTGCAAAGTATAAAGCATCTTTGGACGGTATGGTTCCCAAAGAAATTCAGGCGGATATTTATAAGAAAATCGATGAGGTTTAAGGAGAAAATAATGCTCTATATCGAAAGTTTAAGTACGGACCCCGAGTTTAATCTGGCTCTCGAAGAGCATCTTTTCTTCAATAAGACTGACGAGATTTTTATGCTGTGGCAAAATGAGTCGTCCATTATTGTGGGTAAAAGTCAGAATGCTATGGCAGAAATTGATTATGAATATGTAAATGAAAACGGTATTAAGGTTGTCCGCCGTCTTACAGGCGGCGGCGCCGTTTACCATGATTTGGGTAATTTAAACTTTACGTATATTGTGAACCGTGACAGCTTTGGCGATTATGTGGGCTTTACGAAAACACTTCGTGATTTTCTTGGTAGTCTTGGACTGTGTGCTGAAGTTTCCGGCAGAAATGATGTCCTTGTAAATGGGAAGAAAATCTCCGGCAATGCACAGTATCTGCATCACGGCAGGCTTTTGCACCATGGCACGATTTTGATTGGTGCCGATATGTCTCATCTTGAAAAAGCGCTAAGGCCTGACGAAGAAAAAATTAAGTCCAAAGGAATTCGGTCGGTAAAAAGCCGTGTTGTAAATTTAGAATCCCTTCTTCATATGAATGCAACAGAGTTTCGGCGTCGTTTTGGGACATTTGTAAAGGAAACGCTGCAGCCGCATTCTTATTCACTTACGAAGGAAGATGAGGAAAGCGTACAATCCTTAAAAGAAACAAAATACAGCACGCACGCTTGGAATTATGGATATTCACCTCAATATGCATTTCACAAAAAACAGCGCTTTCCGGGCGGCGGGGTAGAGGTGTATCTGGATATTCGTGACGGTGTTATTTGCAATGCAAAAATTTTCGGGGATTTTTTAGGCGATGCCGAACCGCTCTGTGAAAACCTTTGTGGTGTTACACATTCATCAGAATCTGTTTTTAAGATTTTGTCCGCATATCCCTTGGGGTCCATTTCTCCGGAAGAACTGATTCGTTGTTTTCTCTAGTGGCTTTTCGTCATATAACTGAAAAATTGAAAAAAATTAAAAAAACACTTGCTTTTTCAAATGGAATATGCTATAATCTTTTTTGTTCAATTACGGAGGCATAGCTCAGCTGGTTAGAGTACTTGCTTGACATGCAAGGGGTCACTGGTTCAATTCCAGTTGTCTCCACCATTTTGGCCCGGGTAAGGATCGGGTTCCCATAACTTTATATGCGGATATGGCGGAATTGGCAGACGCGCATGGTTCAGGTCCATGTGAAAGCAATTTCATGGAGGTTCAAGTCCTCTTATCCGCACCAAAAGCAAGTCTCCAGGCTTGCTTTTTTTTAAATATTGTTGGAGGAGAGATTATGTTTTGTAAAAATTGTGGCGCAAAAATGAATCCGGGAGCAATGTTCTGCAGACAATGCGGAACAAAGGCGGAACTTCCTGAGCCGCAGGCTGAAAGACCGGCCCCTGTTCCTGCAGATACCAAAACTGTAACCCCTAATACATATCCCACTCAAAAAACAAAAAGTAAAGCTCCCCTTATTATAGTTGCAGTTTTAATATCCATTCTTTTGCTTGCGGGTACTGCACTTGCAACTTACTTCTTTTTAAATAAAGATGCAGATTCGGCGCAGGAGGCACATAAACAGGAAGAAGTTATGCCGACAAATTCGCCTGCTCCTGTGGAACAGCAGAAGGATTTGGCCTTGCCGTTGCAAGCTTTTATTACGAGAGAAAATGCGGCCGGTGATATGACGATTGCCGTTTTGGATAATAAAACGGGCAAAACTTATTTCGGTGGTGACAAAGAGCAGAAATTTACAGCATGGGGCTTTTATCTTCCCATTTACCTCGTGTATGATGCAAAAACTGCATCCCCGGATCAGTCTCTTTTAAACGGGGTTATGAGTAGTGACCCCGGCGTTTGCAATGCGGCAGGGAATAACATCATTCGTCTGATGGGCGGCCCGTCCGGAATCTCTGAGGCCATTGTGGAGCGTTTTCGTACGAGCGCTACCTCCTATGGGCGTTACTTTGCACAGGCAAACGCTTCGGGAGATAACTTTACGAATGCAGAAGAATCTGTTGCCTTTTTGGGATTATTAAATCAGAAAAACATGCCGAGTCTTCTGTCGTATGACCTTTCCAAGTTTGGAATTACAGCACCGGCCGGCGCAAAAGTGTATGCACAAATCGGCACAGAGAATAACGCCGTCAGAAAACAGCTGAATGTTTTTGCTATTGTTAAGGGTGAGAAATCTGATTATTGCATTTCAATTTTAACACAAAACAGTAAAGGGACGAATCTTTCTGATTTACTGGAAACCATTCACAAAGAAATGGAAGGGATGAACGAATGAAAAAATTTATAGCGATAGGCCTTGCATTATTAGTGCTTTTAACGGTTTGTGTTTGCATTACATGGAAAGAAAGAACACCTGCGCTTTCCATGGCAAACGGGAAAGATGCTTCTTCTCCCACTGAAACGCCTGCACCGACCCAAGAACCTACGCCCACACCTACGCCGGAAGACCATATTTCGCCCATTATGGAGAAACGTCTTTCTGAGCTTACCGGTAATCATCAGTGGGGTGTGTATACGTTCAGTGACGGCAGAACATACAAAAACGGCTCCCAGTCTGTTCCGTCTGCGAGCGTTGTAAAGCTTTTCATTATGGAGTATATCTTTCATCGAATTCATAATGTCGGTGATTTATCGCCTTCTGATACAATTGGCGGAAGAACCGTTGAAACGCTTGTTTTTGATATGGTGGCGAAAAGCGATAATGAGGCAACGAATCTTGCCATTAATAAATTTGGTATGGATACGCTGAACCAGTTTTTTGTATCCAAGGGATATACGGGTACTCGTCTTGAACGTAAAATGCTTGATTATGACGCTATGGCCGCCGGTAAAGAAAATTACACGTCTGTTGACGATGTAATGGCCTTTTTGAAAAAGATGTATGAAAACAAGGACCAGACGTTATATGCAGATATGCTTTATATCATGAAACATCAGGTCAGAACATGGAAAATCCCCGAAAAGCTGCCTGAAGAGGTTGTTGTGGCAAACAAGACCGGGGAACTGGATACCGTTGAAAACGATGTTGGAATTGTTTTCTCTGAACACGGCGACTATATTGTAATTTTCCTCTCAAGTAAAATCAATGACAAGAATGGAACGATTGAGGCGATTGCAAATACATCCAGAGATTTGTATGACTATCTGGCCTCGTAATCGGAAACGGCAACGCTGAGCCAATAGTCTTCGATCCGGGTGGAATCAACGTTTTGATGATTTAAGGCAGTACGAATTTCGCCGCTGAATATTCCAATTCCTTTCATTTTTAAAACGGCTTCTTTTCGGGTCCAGAGTTTCGTAAATAAAATGCTTGAGGCTGTATCCTCAAGGAGCGTTTCATATTCTTCATTTGAACAAATTCTTTCGGCAACTTTTTTTGGAAAGTTGCCGATTTTTTGTATATCTATGCCAACTGGACGATCGCATAGCGCTACGGCAACGTATTCGTCACCGTGTGAGATGCTGAAATGAATATTGGCAAAATTTACAAAATAGGGTTTGCCGCCTTGCTTGCGAGATATGGTAAGGCTCTCCATTGGGATGCCGAATTCTTTGCTTGCAGCACATTTTAAAAGTGATTCCGCGAGCAACATAGCGTCGGCTTTCTCAGGGCTTTGAACATTAGAAATACGCTTTTTTTTGTATTCGCTCACATGAGAAAGTAAAAAGCGGCGCTGTGCATCAGCAAGACCATATTTATTTTTTAGAACATAAACGATAGGTTTCATGATTTTCACCGTATTTTAGAAGATTAATTTCATTATAGCAACAGGCCGGATGATTGTCAATCTACCTTTTTCTTGAAAAACATAAAATTTCTAAAATACTATTGAAATTTTTTGTATTTTCGTATATAATAATAAAGTCGTACAAGTCGGGGAGTTAGCGGTGCCCTGTACCCGCAATCCGCTATAGCGGGGATGATGCCCTTTTGGAGTTCTATGCTTGTATGGTTGGCTTTTGTAAGCGGTGATTACGGTCAGGTCTTGCGCGACATGAACCCGTGAACCTCGTCAGGTGGGGAACCAAGCAGCGATAAGCGGACCTTTGTGTGTGCCGTGAGGTCGCCTGGCAACAGCCGGCTGCAAAAATACCGCATATAAGTATAGTTGCGAAAAAAGGGCGTACGGCTTTTTTATATCTTAAAAGTATTGAGGGAGTATTTATGGCATATACTGCGCTGTACCGTACATGGCGTCCCCTTACATTTGATGATGTTGTGGGGCAGTCACATATTACGAATACGCTGAAAAATGAAATTACTCTCGGGAGAGTCGGACATGCTTACCTGTTTTGCGGTACCCGCGGCACAGGAAAAACTTCCACTGCCCGTATTTTAAGCCGTGCCATGAACTGTCTTTCTCCCAAAGACGGAAACCCTTGCAATAATTGTGAAAATTGTAAAGGGATTCTGGAAGGGAAAATTCTTGATATTACAGAAATTGACGCTGCCAGCAACAATGGCGTTGACAGCATTCGTGATCTTCGTGAGGAAGCCCGATTTGAAGGCACAAGGCTGAAAAACAGAATTTACATTATTGACGAAGTACATATGCTTTCCACGAGTGCTTTTAATGCACTCCTGAAAATTCTGGAAGAACCACCCAAACATGTTCGTTTTATTCTTGCAACGACGGAAGCGCATAAGGTGCCGGATACCATTTTGTCCCGTTGTCAACGTTTTGATTTTAAGAGAATTCGCACACAAGATATTGAAATGCAGATGCAGCGTATTTTAAATGCGGATTCGTTTACGGTTGAAGAGCGAGGCATCCGTCTTATGGCGGAAAAAGCAGATGGTTCCATGCGTGATGCACTAAGCATATTGGACCAGTGTATGGCCATTGGGGGCAATTCCCTTTCATATGCGGATATTGCGGAGTTTATCGGCGCCACAAGCGGAGAAGTACTTTACGGTCTTGCCTCTGCAATTTCTGAAAAAAATGTTGCAAAAGCAATGCATGTTCTTTCGGGATATGCCGAAGAAGGGAAATCGTTTATCCGGCTTGCGGAGGATTTTTCAAAATATCTTCGTAGCCTAATGCTTTGCAAATTTACGGCAAATCCTATGGATACGTTGGATGTAACAGAAGATACGGCGGAAGAACTTCTGGCAGTAGCTGAGAAGATTTCGAGCGAACATATCGTCTATTGTCTGGAAACGGCAACGGACCTTTTGGCTAAAATGCGGCACCTGTCTGACCCTCGTGTGGCTTTTGAAATTGCCCTTATAAAAATGATTCATCCTGCCTTTGGTGAAGGAACAGAAGCTCTTGCGGCCCGCCTTGGGCAACTTGAAATGCAAATTAAAAATGGGACGATTGTTTGGGCGGCACCGCAAAAAACACCTTCTCCGGTACCGAAAGAAGTGAAGCAGGAAAAGAAGGAGATGCCAAAGCCTGCGGTCAAGACGGAATCCGGCGCACTTTCAGAATCTTTTCTAAAGAATCGTGATGAAGTTTTAGGGTATTGCATGAAAAATAATTTGTTGCAAGTTATGATGGTTTTGGAAAGTGTGGCAACTGCGGAGGACAGAAACGGGCGACTTTGCCTTCTGTTTTCGGATCCGGACGAGCTGGGTGCCGCCAAAGGCATGCTTTCCGGCGAAAGCTTGCAAGGCTTTAAAAAGGCGATTATGGAAAAGGCCGGCATTTCGGCTGATGTTGAAATGGATTTAATAAAAAGCACGGGAGGCGGGGTGTTTGACCCTCTTTCCGATCTTGAAAGTTTTTAAGGAGTGATTTAAAATGGCAAAAGGCGGATTTCCCAGAATGCCGGGTGGCAACATGAACAATATGATTAAACAGGCGCAGAAAATGCAGCAGGATATGCTCCGCATGCAGGAAGAGCTTGAAACAAAAACGGTTGATGCAACCGTTGGCGGCGGCAGTGTTACCGTAACTGTTTCCGGTAAAAAAGAGCTTGTTAAAATTCAGATTCAGCCGGATGTTGTAGATCCTGAAGATGTTGAAATGCTGGAAGACCTGATTATGGCGGCTGTAAACGAAGGTATGCGTAAAGCCGAAGAAATGGCCACAAGTGAAATGAATAAAATTGCAGGCGGCATGAATATTCCCGGCCTGTTTTAAGAATTGAGGGTAATCTATGTATGCACCTCCTATACTAAAACTGATTGACTTGTTTGCGAAGATGCCGGGCGTTGGCAGAAAGAGTGCCGTGCGGCTTTGTTTTCATGTAATGTCGCTTCCGCAAAAGGAATGCGAAGAACTGATTCGTGCAATTTCCGATGTAAAAGAAAAGATTTCTCTTTGCGAAACTTGTCAGAGTTTTACGGATACACAGCCGTGTAAAATTTGTTCGGACACACGCCGCAGCAGAAAAGTAATTTGTGTTGTGGAAAGCCCGAAGGATGTTTCTGCAATGGAAAAGACACATGAGTTTCATGGTGTTTATCATGTTTTGCACGGTGTTATTTCTCCCATTGACGGTGTGGGGCCTGAAGATATTAAAGTGAAAGAACTTCTTGCCCGTGTAGCAGGGGGAGAAGTAGAAGAAGTAATAATGGCAACAAACCCAACCGTGGAAGGGGAAGCAACAGCGCTTTACCTTGCAAAACTTTTAAAGCCGTTCGATGTGAAAATCACGAGAATTGCACACGGAATTCCTGTGGGGGGCGACCTTGAATTCACTGATGAAATTACACTTGCCCGTGCTATGGACGGCAGAAGAGAGATAACGGTATGAACTATATAGAAGAAGTCAGAAAGCTTGTGGCGGGCAAGAAGGCGTATGTCCGTACGTACGGTTGTCAACTGAATGAAAATGACGGCGAAAAAATCATTGCCATGCTGAAAGCTATGGGCTATTTAATAACCGATAATGCAGAAGAAGCAGATTTTGCCCTTTTAAATACATGCGCCATTCGTGAAAATGCTGAGAAAAAAACGTATGGCGCCATTGGTGTTTTTAAGCATTATAAGGAGCTGAACCCCGGTCTTGTTGTTGCAATGAGCGGATGCATGACCGGTGAAGAACACGTTATAGAAAGTCTTCGCAAAACATACCGGCATGTGGACGTTGTCTTTGGTGCCAACAATATTGAAGCATTTCCACGCCTTCTGTTTCTGCATTTAACAGAAGCAAGGCGTGTTTTTGATACAGAATACGATGATTCTGTGCCCCCTGCGAATCTGCCGACGGCAAGGGCTTTTCCTTTTAAATCCGGCGTTCCGGTTATGTACGGTTGCAATAATTTTTGTACATACTGCATTGTCCCGTATGTTCGGGGCAGGGAAAGAAGCAGGGATGAGGCTGACATTATAAATGAAATCAAAGCGCTTCGTGATGACGGGTGCAAAGAGGTTATGCTCCTCGGGCAGAATGTTAATTCCTTTGGAGGCGGCGGGGATGCTTTTGCAAATCTTTTGAAAAAGGTAAGCGATACAGGCATAGAACGTATTCGTTTTATGACCTCTCATCCCAAAGACTTAAGTCCTGCCGTTTTAGAAGTTATGGCAGAAAGAGAGAATATTTGCAAGTGTCTGCATCTTCCTGTTCAGTCAGGCAATAATCGGGTACTGGAAAGCATGAACAGACGCTATACCAGAGAAAAGTATCTTTCAATTGTTAAGCTTGCAAGAGAGAAAATGCCCGGTCTTTCCATTACTACAGATATTATCGTCGGTTTTCCCGGCGAAACTAACGAAGAATTTGTGGATACACTTTCTCTTTTGGAGGAAGTGCGGTTTGATGCAATCTTTTCATTTATCTATTCTCCCAGAAGAGGAACGCCGGCAGAAAAAATGCCGGATGTCCTTTCGGTGGAAGAGAAAAAAGCGAACTTTGAAAAACTTCTGGAAGTGCAAAATCGCATTTCCGGTGAGATTAACGAAACGTATCTTGGGAAAACCGTTTCTGTATTATGCGAAGGCGTAAGTAAAACAGATGCGGGGAATATGTCCGGACGAACCGAAGGCGGAAAGATTGTAAACTTTCCGGGTTCCCAAGATATGATTGGTAAGATTCTGGAAGTAAAAATCACAGAAACAAAAACTTGGAATTTGCAAGGAGAAGCGGTATGTCGCTGAGGCTCATTTACGGTAAAATCGGAAGCGGGAAAACAACACTTTGTATCCGAGAGGCACTTGAATCGGGGAGAAGGGTTTATTTCATTACGCCAGAACAGTTTACCTTTACGGCTGAAAAACGCATTTGTGACCTTGTAAGCGTCCACGGTCTCGGCGGTGTGGAAGTCCTTAGCCTTAAACGTTTTGCCCATCGCATGCTTTCCGTATCCGAGGGTGCCGCTTTGCCGCAGCTGGATGCACGTGGCAAGGTGATTCTTCTTCAGAAAATTCTTTTTGACAACGCAAAACACCTTTCTTCGCTTAAAAAGTTTTCTTCCGAAATTGGTTCTGCAGGAGCACTTTCCAAGCTGCTTGGAGAAATGAAGCGTCACAGGATTTCGCCCCAGCAGCTTTTAAGTATGACGGATAAAATTCCAAACATGGCAGACAAGCTGGAGGACCTTGCCTACTTATATAAAACATATAATCGTGTTTTGCATGATAAATTTTACGATAGCGATGATGTTATGCTCCGCTTTTCAAAACTTCTTGAAAATACGGACGAACTTTATGATACAGAAATATATTTTGACCGGTTTGACGGGTTTGATGCGTCTGAATTCTCGGTACTTCGAGCGCTTATGCAAAAAGCGAAACGTGTTACAGTGACGCTGTGTTATCATCCAAAGGACAAGAACATGACAGCGTTCACCTTGCACGGACGTCTATCTGACCGTCTTTTATCCATTGCCAAAGAAAGCGGCGTTATGGTTGAACCGGCCATTGTGCTGGAAACGGAGAGACGTGCTGAAAAGTCTCTTCGTTTTTTGGAAAACGGATATTTTTCCTATCCGACTGCAGTATTCCCGGACGAGCCGGAGGGAATCGGTCTTGTTACGGCTTCCAACCCTTTGGGAGAGGTCCATGCGGTGGCTCGCCGCATTCTGGAACTTTGCCGCACGAAGGGATACCTATATCGGGATATTGCCATTGCGGCGCGAAATACTGCTTCCTACGAGCGCTATATCGAAGCCGTTTTGCCCATATACGGCATTCCGTTTTTTATGGATAGAACGATCCGGATTCTCGAGCATCCCTTTACTGTTTTTGTCTTATCAGCACTTGAACTAATTACAAAAGGATATACATATGACTCTGTTTTTCGTTATGTAAAATCAGGGTTTTTACGTGTGCCAAATGATGAAATCGATGCACTTGAAAACTACGTTTTAGCCACTGGTGTTCGCGGCAACATCTGGAAGGATGCGGAAAAATGGACGGCCAAAGCATCTTCTTATGCCCTTGGCGAATCGGACGAGGACAAAGTGCTTCGTGAAAAAGCGGATGAAGTTCGACGGAAAATCATGCAGCCGCTACTGCACCTTGAAGAAGCATTAAAAGAGGGGAAAACCGCACACGAGAAGTGTGAGGCGATTTATTCCTTTTTGGAAGAAATGAAAGCGGAACGTCGGATTTCTGCACTTGGCAGACTGTTTGAAAAGAATGGAGATTTTTCTCTTGCCTCTGAATACAGAGGGGTTTACAATGATTTTATTGATGCACTTGACGGCGTTTGTGATGCTTTTGGTGACGAAGAAATCAGCACCAGAAGATTATATGACGTTCTTCGTGTGGCGCTTGGCGAGGTGGAAACAGGCCTCATTCCTGCGGCACAGGATGGCATTATGGTCGGAGAAATAGACCGAATTAAAGGCTATGAAGTAAAAGCCCTGTTTGTGATCGGTACTGTGGACGGTGTATTTCCTGCGTCACCGGAAACCGGCGGCATTTTAAGTGACCGAGAAAGAAAAATGCTTTATGAGAACGGTCTGGATTTTGCTTTTTCGGAAAATAAAACTATATTTGAAGAAGAACATCTCATTTATAAATGTTTAACCATCCCCAGAGATTTTCTTTTCGTTTCATATCCTGCCTCTGATATGGACGGCGGGGTTTTGCGTCCTTCTCGTATTTATTTAAGAATTAAAGAACTTTTCCCCAAGGTTTATGAAAATAATATGACGCTGGGACTTGGTGCGGATGAAAAAATTTCTGTTCCGCAAGTTACCATGCAGTATGTATTGAATGCAATACAAAAAGGGAATCCGGACGATAAAATGCGCATGGCTTACGGCTGGTTACTTGAAAACAGACCTGCAGAAATGAAGACTGCTCTTTTATCCTTATCCTATAAAAATCAATCGAACAAACTTTCAAAAGAAACGATCGGGGCTTTTATGGGGGATACCCTTCAAAGCTCGGTGTCGAAGCTCGAAAAGCTTTCAGCTTGCCCTTTTTCATATTTTGCAAGTTATGTGCTTGGAGCAAAAGAGCGGCAAGTCATGCATGCAGGAGCGGCTGATGCCGGCCGTTTTTTGCATGACTTTATGGATTTATTTTCAAGAAGACTTCGCGAAAACCGTATGCGCTGGCAGGAAATAGATGATGCATATATTGAGGCTGAGTTTTCAGAAATCTGTCCTATTTTAGACAGACGTTTAAGCCCATATATGCTTGAAAACTCCATGCGTTATGCACGGCTTTTTACACGTCTTGAAAAAGCGGTAAAAACAGCCGTTACCATGCTTTCGCAACATATGAAAAAGTGTGCATTTGAACCTTTGGGGTATGAGCTTTCATTTTCCGATAATGGCGATCTTTCGCCACTTACCTTTACGCTGCCCGGTGGCGGTAAAGTAAAACTTACGGGGCGTATTGACCGTGCCGACATTCTGAAACGGCCGGAGGGTGAAGGGACGTTTCTCCGCATAGTGGATTATAAGTCCGGTAAAAAATCCTTTGATTTGTGGGATGTATATGCAGGCCTTGATTTGCAACTCTGTGTCTATCTTTCAGCGTTATGCGGAGAAGATAACAAGAAGATAGTTGGCGAGAATGCAAAGCCTTGCGGCATGCTGTATTTTAAACTATCTGACCCTATCATTCCTGCATCACCACTAGAAGAGGACAGCGTGATACATTCTTTAAGAGAAAAACAGTTTAAACTTTCGGGGCTTGTTCTTGAGGACGAAGAAATTCTTCGTGCTATGGACAATGGCGTTGACAGTTCTGCCTCGGTTCTGCCTGCTAAAATCACAAAATCCGGCATCACAGGAAGTGTTGCAACAGGCAAACAGTTTGAACAGCTCGAAAAACACGTAAAGAAAACAATCTCTGCACTTTTGACGAAACTTTCTAAAGGCGACATTTCGATTTCACCATATAAAATAGAGGACCGTTCTGCATGTACATACTGTAAGTTTAAAACATTCTGCGCACATGACGGAGATGCATTCCGTCATCTTTCAGCCCTTTCAAAAGATGAGATATGGGAAAGAATGGAGGCGGAATCATGGGAGTGAAATGGACAAACGAACAGGAGAAGGCCGTCTTTGGTGAAAAAGCAAATTTTCTTGTTTCAGCAGCAGCCGGAAGCGGAAAAACACAGGTCCTGACAGGTCGTATTTTGAATAGAATTCTAAAAGATCATATTGATATCAATCGCATACTTGTGGTAACTTTCACAAAAGCTGCCGCTTCCGAAATGCGGGCAAGAATTGCGGCGGGTCTTTCGGATGCTTTGGCGAATGACCCTGAAAATCTTCATCTGCAAAAACAAGTCACACGTATTGGCGTTTCCGATATTACGACCATGGACTCCTTTTGCTTAAAACTTATCAAAGAGCATTTTGTTGAAGCAGGCGTTGATGCGGCGTTTCGGGTTGCTGACAGTACGGAATGTAAACTTCTTCGTGCACGAGCGGCAGAAGATGCGCTTGAAGAAATGTATAAATCGGGAGACAGAGATTTTCTGGAATTTGCAGATGCATACAGCGATATGAAAAACGATGATAATTTATGCACATATGCTATGTCGCTTTATGATTTTGCCTCCAGTATGCCTGATCCGTCCGGCTGGATTATCGAAAAAGCCAACGAATATCTTATAAAAACCGGCGAAGAATTTTCCGAGAGCATTTATGCAAAACAAATTTGTTCGTATGTCTCGAATGAGATTCGTTCTCTGGGGCAATCGGCTATGCATTTTTCCGAAGTGTTTTCCGATGCAGAAGCGTACAGCGCTGTTTTTCGTGAAGATGCCGCCTTGCTTTTTTCTTTGGCGGAAAAAGGAAAAACGTGGGATGCATTAAAAGATGCTATTGATGATTTTTCATGGCCGAGACGTGGAAAGGAACAGAACAAGGCACTTTCGGAAGACGCAGAGGCGGCCAGAAAACTTTTAAAGGACCAGGCAAAGAAGATATTCAGCAAAATCTGTTATAACGCAGATGTTTGTGCAGAAATTATGCATAAATCTGCGCCTTACGTTCGTTCTCTTTGTGCGCTTGCAGAAAAGTTTGCCAAGTGTTATACGGATGCGAAAAAGGAGAAGAATGTTTTAGATTATAGTGATCTTGAACACATTGCCATTTCGCTACTTTCCGAGAAAAAAGAAGATGGTATTGTTCCGTCTCGTGTTGCATGTGCGCTGCGAGATTCCTATGATGAAATTTATATTGATGAGTATCAGGACAGTAATGATGTGCAAGAGCTTTTGTTTACCCTCATTTCCGGAGAAAGCATTGGAAGTCCCAACATGTTTATGGTTGGGGATATGAAGCAAAGCATTTATGCATTTCGAAAGACGAGTCCGGAACTTTTTATCCGCAAAAATGAAACATATTGTGACGACGGACCGTACCGTCGTATCGCACTGAGCCGAAATTTCAGAAGCCGGAAACAGATTCTTGATTTTGTCAATCTTGTTTTTGGTCAGGTGATGAAAAAAGAAATTGGCGGCATTGCATATACGGTGGATGAACAATTAAATCTTGGTGCCGAATATCCCGAAACGGATGAAAAATTGATTGAATTAAACATTTTGGATTCTAAAAAAGCAGGGATTAAGCGTCTGGAAGACGAGGCACAGCTTATCACAAAGAAAATCAAAGAAGCAATGGCATATCCTGTTTACGATTTGAAACTTAAGGCATACAGAAAGGCAAAGTACAGCGATATTGCTGTTATCATGCGCTCGGCAAAAGATATGCAAGCACCGCTTACAAAAGCATGCGAGGCAGAAGGAATTCCACTCTTTTGCGATGTGGGCGGGAACTATTTTGACACGGTTGAAGTGGCTACGTTTTTATCTCTTCTTCGCTGTATAGATAATCCCCAAGATGACATTCCGCTTCTTTCCGCTATGCGTGCACCGTTCTTTGCATTTACGGAAGAAGAGCTTGCACAAATCAGACTCCGTGAGCGAGAACGTCTGTATTATTTTGCAGTCCAAAAAACCGCTGCGGAGGACTCACCGCTTGGCCATAAATGCGGGCGTTTTATAAAGTTCCTGCGGAAGTGGCGGAGAAAGGCGGCATTTTTACCGACAGATACACTTGTGCTTTCTCTTTTTGAGGAAACGGGATATCTTAGATTTTTAGATGGCCTTGAAGGCGGAGAAGCCAAACGAGCAAATTTGGAACTTCTTCTTGAAAAGGCACACCGTTTTGAACAAACGGCTTTTCGTGGACTTTTTCATTTTCTCCAATTCGTAGAGCGCCTTTCCGTAAGAGGGGAAAGTGACGGCGAGGCAAAACTGGTAGGCGGGGAAAACGTTGTCAATCTTATGAGCATTCATAAGAGTAAGGGGCTTGAATTTCCTGTTATTATTCTTGCCGGCACAGGCAAACAGTTTAACCGCCGGTCCGTTATTGGGGATTTCCTGTTTCACAAGGATCTTGGCATAGGCCTGACCTGCGTGGATTCGAAACGCCGGATAAAATTTGATGCACCGTCAAAAACGGCCATATATTTTGCAAAGTCAGTTGAGGATATGGGCGAAGAGCTTCGTGTTTTATATGTGGCGTTAACCCGTGCGAAGGAACGGCTGATTATAACGGGAGCCTGTGATAAAGAAAGCTTTGAAAAAGAAAGACTTGGAGGTCTTTCCTCCGGAGAAATTCTGCATATGGAAAGCCCTCTCGTGCTGCTTGCAAGATGCATAAAAGAGGATCCATCTATTCCCATATACTATCATACTTCCATGGATGTAGAAAATGAAAAAACGAAAATCAGGGAAATCGCATCTCCGATTCCGCCGGGTGCGGCAGTTTCTGATATTTTATCCTATCAGTATGAAAACCCGGATTTACATTTATTGCCCAGTAAAATATCTGTAACGGAATACAAAAGGCTCAGAGAAGAAAAAGACGAAATTTCCTTGCCACTTTATAAAAGCGTTGCGCTGAAAAAACCAAGATTCCGAAAGATGGAAGGGAATATTAAGGGGGCAGATTTCGGCACGCTTATGCATTTTGTAATGGAACGGTTCCCCTATGAGACTGTTCACACGCTTGTGCAAATTCGTTCCTACGTTGATTCTTTGGTGCAAAAGAATATTCTTTCCGAGGAGCAAGGCGCAGCGGTGGATGCAGAAAAACTGTTTCTGTTTTGGGACGGGGAAATGGGTCATCGAATCAGAAGGGCTGATCGTGTTTTCAGAGAAACGCCGTTTACGCAAACCGTCCCCGCATCTGTTCTTACAAAAGATCCTGCACACATTCATGATAAAATCGTCATTCAAGGTATTATAGACTGCTTTTTCTTTGAGAAAGACGGGATTGTACTTCTGGATTACAAGACAGATGCACCGTGTCCTGAAGAAGTTATTTTGGCAAGATATAAAACACAGCTCGACTGTTACGCCATGGCGCTTAAACAAAAATATTTTTCAGAAATTTCGCAAAAAGTTATTTACTTATTTGCAAATAATGGTATAATAGAAGTAAGATAAAATTAGACAAAGGAGAGAAGGTACATAATGGAAAAGAAAAGACGAACTTATAGTGCTAAAAAAGACCGTGCAAACGGAAATAAAGTTTTAACGGTTATGGGTACAATAGTCGGCCTGATTTTGGTTTTCTTCATAGCATTTTTGATTTCTTTAAATATTTTCGGGCAGAGTGACGGCGGTTCGTCTCAGCCTTCAACCACAGTTCCCGGCGCCTTTGACGGTGTACCTGTAACGGGGGATGAATCTTCTCCTGCGCCTTTGGAAACAGAAGAACCTGAGGAAAACGATGAGGATGATGAGCCGGAAGAAACACAAAAACCGTCTAATTCTGAAACACCAAAGGCTACGGCAACACCAAAACCTTCGTCCACACCGAAGCCTACCGCTTCGCCTAAGCCTTCTTCCACACCGAAGCCGTCTGTGGAGCCTTCTCCCACGGTTAAACCCACCCAGACGCCTGCACCTACGGAAAAACCTGTAGAATCGAAGAAACCCGAGGCAACTTCTACGCCTAAACCCGTAGATCCTGATAAAGTGTCCAGTGATGGACTTTGATTGAATACTATAATTTATTGCCTTCGGGCGGATTGGAGAATATATGGAAAAGCAGTACAAAAGAGTGATGCTGAAAATCAGCGGTGAAGCCCTTGCGGGGGAAAATGGATTTGGTTTGGATTTTGACACGATTAATGCTATTTGCGAAACGATTGCGAAATGTGTAAAAGAAGGTTTTGAAATAGCACTTGTTGTTGGTGGCGGCAACTTCTGGAGAGGCAGAAGCGGCAAGCAAATGGACAGAACTCGTGCTGACCATATGGGTATGCTCGCAACCGTTATTAATGCTTTGGCGCTTCAAGATTGTCTTGGCAGCGTAGGCGTTGAAACGAGAGTACAGACCGGTATTGAAATGCGCCAGATTGCAGAGCCGTATATTCGCGGAAAGGCTGACCGCCATCTTACAAAAGGTCGTGTTGTAATTTTTGGTTGCGGAACGGGTAACCCTTATTTTTCCACAGATACTGCTGCGGCACTTCGTGCGGCGGAAATCGGCGCAGAAATCATTCTTCTTGCAAAGAAAGTTGATGCGGTTTACGATAAGGACCCCAACCTTTATGACGATGCCGTTAAATTTGATAAACTGACTTATATTGATGTTTTAAACCGAGGCCTTGGCGTTATGGATTCTACTGCAACGTCTCTGTGCATGGATAATAAAATTCCGATTCGTGTGTTTGGCTTGGATGATCCCGAAAACATTCTCAGAGCCATGCGTGGCGAGAACATCGGTACTATTGTAGAATAATTTTAGGAGGACATATAAATGTTAAAAGTATACGAAGATAAAATGGAGAAAGTAATGGTTTTCTTTAAAGAAGAGCTTGGCAGTATTCGTGCCGGCCGTGCAAGCGCTGCGGTTCTTGACAGAATTTCTGTTGAATATTATGGCTCTCAGTCGCCCATCAATCAGGTTGCAACCATTTCTTCTCCTGACCCCCATATGCTCGTTATCCAGCCTTGGGATGCCAACATGGTAAAAGAAATTGAAAAAGCAATTTTGAAAAGCGAACTTGGTATCACACCGACAAATGATGGTAAAACCGTTCGTCTTTCTTTCCCGGCACTGACGGAAGAACGCAGAAAAGAACTCGTTAAAACTGTTTCCAAAAAAGCTGAGGATGCTAAGGTTGGCATCAGAAACGCCCGTCGTGATGCAATGGACGCCTTTAAGAAACAGGAAAAGAACAGCGAAATTACTGAGGACGATTTAAAGGGCATTGAAAAGGATATTCAGAAGCTTACAGACCAGTTTACAAAGCGTATCGAAGACGAAGCAAAAGCTAAAGAGAAAGAAATTCTGGCTATATGATTCATCTGGCAGAAAAAAAGGTTGACTTTTCACGCCTTCCGAAACACATTGCCATTATTATGGATGGGAATGGAAGATGGGCGAAGAAGAGAGGCCTTCCGAGAAGCGCAGGACATGTTCGAGGCGCTGATAATTTTAGAAAAATCGTTCGCTATTGCGGTGAGATAGGGATTTCCTATCTTACCGTATATGCATTTTCGACGGAAAACTGGTCCCGTCCTCAAGATGAAGTAAATGCGCTGATGAATCTTCTGTCTGAATATCTGGACAGAGCATATAAAGAACTGGACGATAGAGTTCGTGTGCGCATTATCGGCGAGCGTGACATGCTTTCACCCGAGCTTATTGAAAAGGTGGAAGCTTTAGAAGCGTATACGAAAGACAGAACCGGAATGGTTTTAAACATTGCACTCAGTTATGGTGCCAGACAGGAAATTGTACATGCCACAAAATCTTTGGCAAAGCGTGTTGAAAACGGCGAAATGAAAGCCGATGAGATAACAACTGAGATGCTGAATGAATGCCTATATACCGGCGACCAGCCTGACCCTGATTTAATCATTCGTCCCAGTGGAGAAAAACGAATCAGTAATTTTATGCTCTGGCAGGCTGCATATTCCGAATTTTGGTATTCCAATGTACTATGGCCTTCATTTAAACCGGAACATCTTCTGGATGCAATTGCCGAATATCAGGGAAGAAACAGAAGGTTTGGCGGTGTTTGATTTAACTTTACGGAAGTGGAGGGATGAAACGTGAAAACGAGAGTGATTTCAGGGTGTTTGGGAGCCGTCCTTTTGATTTTAGTTTTATTGTGCGGTGTTACGGTTCTTCGCATCGCTGTTGGTCTTGTGTCCATGCTTATGATAGCTGAACTGTTTCGTGCAGTAAGGCTTCGTAATTGGATTATCATTCCTGCAGCAATATTTGCAGCACTTTTAGCGGCAAATGTTTTTTCCGCAGAAATCCTATTTCCGGCATTTTGTGTTTATTTACTTATCATGCTTTCCATTATGTTGTTTTGTTATAAGTCATTACATATGCAAGATGTTGCCGTTGCAACGCTATTCTCTTTATTCATCGGTCTATTCATGGGATGTCTTACCCGAATCCGCATGGCAGATGGCGGCGCATATTGGATCTGGCTCGTTTTTCTTGGCGCATGGGGATGTGATGTATTTGCTTATTTTACAGGTTGCCAATTCGGCACAAAAAAACTCATGCCGGATGTAAGTCCAAAGAAAACGGTTGAAGGAGCAGTAGGCGGTACGCTGGGTGCATCGATTTGTTTCCTTCTTTTCGGCCTTATCATTGGCGGCCTCGGAAACATTCATCCCATTCCTCTGTTTTTTGCAGGCGCCCTCGCTGCACTTTGCGGACAGATGGGGGATCTTACTGCGTCTGTTATAAAACGACAGTGCGGCATTAAGGATTATGGAAAAATCATGCCGGGTCACGGCGGTGCTATGGACCGATTTGACAGTATTTTGTTTGTGGCTCCTGCAATTTACATTTGCATGTTATTTATTCAGTAATTTACCCAAAAAGGATAGGTACTTGTATTGAAAAAAGTTTGTATATTAGGCTCAACCGGGTCTATCGGAACCCAGTCACTTGAAGTAATTGATTATGGCGGCAATTATGAGGTTACGGGTCTTGCGGCCGGTAAGAATGTTGCGCTTTTAGAAGAACAAATTCGAAAGTTTAACCCTAAAATGGCGGCTGTTTATGACGAAAAGAGCGCTGCTCTTTTGAAAAACAACGTTCGTGATACGAACACGAGGATACTTTCAGGCATTGAAGGCGTCCGTGAAGTGGCAGCGAAAAGCGGTGCGGATGTAACGGTGACGGCCATGGTCGGCAGCGCCGGCATATATCCGACGCTGGATGCCATTGAAGCCGGCAGCGATATTGCACTTGCAAATAAAGAAACGATGGTTTGTGCCGGTGATATTGTAAAGGATGCCGCAAAACGGAAAAAGGTTCAGATTCTTCCGGTTGATAGTGAACATAGTGCTGTATTTCAGTGCATCGGCAATCGCAAGAAGGATGTAAACCGCATTTTTCTAACTGCTTCGGGAGGACCGTTTTTTGGCAAAACGAGGGATGCGCTTCGCACAGTAACAAAAGCACAGGCGTTGAAACATCCCAACTGGAGCATGGGCGCAAAAATAACGATTGACAGTGCCACTATGATGAATAAAGGTCTTGAAGTCATTGAGGCCATGCAGCTTTTTGATGTTTCGGCTGAAAATATAGAGGTTGTAATCCATAAGCAAAGTATTGTTCACTCCATGGTTGAATTTAAAGATAATTCTGTTCTTGGCCAAATGGGGTGGCCGGATATGCGTATTCCAATTGGATTTGCGCTGGCATATCCTGATGCTTTGCCTACGCCAACAAAGCCTCTTGATTTCTCCTCGCTTTTATCTCTTACGTTTGAAAAACCTGACTTTGAAACGTTTGGTTGTTTACGTCTTGGCTTTGAAGCTGCAAAAAAAGGCGGTTCACTTACTACGGTGTTCAGTAGTGCCGGCGAAGCTGCCGTAGATTTGTTTTTAAATGATAAATGCACATTTTTGGATATTGAAAGTTATGTCGAAAAAACAATGCAGGCACATAAATTAGTTATAAATCCCACCCTTTCGTGTATAATAGAAACGGATCAATGGGCAAGAGATTATGTAAATTCGCTTTGGGAAGGGAATGGCAGATGACAATACTACTTGGCATTTTCATATTTGGTATGCTTATTTTCGTGCATGAACTCGGCCATTTTTTAGTAGCTCGTGCTTTTCATGTTCGGGTGCATGCATTTTCCATCGGAATGGGCCCTGCAATCTTTAAGAAAACCAAAGGTGAAGTGGAATACTCTCTTCGGCTTCTGCCCATTGGTGGATATGTAAAGCTGGAGGGTGAAGATACAGAATCTGATGATCCCAATGCATTTTGCAGAAAAAAACCCTTTGAGAGATTATGCGTTCTCCTTGCGGGGGGCGTAATGAATATCATTACAGGCTTTTTGATTTTTCTGATTTTATTTTCTTCTGTTTCCGCCATTCGTGTACCGGTGGTTGATTCCGTTGTAGAAAATACGCCTGCGGCATCAGCCGGAATCATGGCGGGAGACAGGATTATTCGTATCAACAATAAATCGATTCACATTCAAAATGACGTGTCTCTTGCCATGCTGAAAAATGGTGCCAAAGAGCTTGAAATTACGGTGCTGCGAAACGGCGAGAAAATCACAAAAAATCTTACGCCAAAATCGGATGACGCATCCGGAAGTTATATTATCGGTTTTTATTCCAAGATGCAGGAAATGACCCCGGGACTTGCAATTAAAACTGCATTTTACAACACTGCGTTTTCTGCAGAGGTAGTATATTATTCTGTCGGCCAGATGCTGACGGGTGGGGTAAAGCTTAAGGATATGTCCGGCCCTGTCGGAATTGTTGACGAAATGAATAACGTTGCGAAATCAGAAATGCCCGTTTTAAACATGCTGAACTTTATGGCAATGATTGCCGTAAATCTTGGAATTATGAATCTTTTACCCATTCCTGCGCTGGATGGGGGCAGAATATTCTTTATTTTGTTTGAAATGATCAGAAGAAAACCAATAAAACCGGAGCACGAAGGACTGGTGCATTTTATCGGTCTTGCCCTGCTTTTATTATTAATGGTTGTGATTACGTTTTCGGATATTACTAAATTATTTGCATAGAGAGGAAATACGATGAGAAAAAATGCAAGAGAAGATGCCTTCAGAATTTTATTTGAACAGCACGTTAATCCTGAAGAAGCAGCTGAAAAATTAGAAAGATATTTTTCCACTGCAAAAGAAGAGTCAAAAAAAGAGGAGCCCTTTTATGTAAACCGTCCTTCCGAAGCTGATGTGACATACACACGCACGGTTGTGGAAGGTGTGCAGACACATCTTGAAGAGATTGATAAAAAAATTGAAGAAAATCTCAAGGATTGGGAAATGGATCGTGTGTCAAAAATCAGTATTGCGGTTTTACGACTTGCAATTTTTGAAATTTTATATATGAACGATATTCCAGCCGAAGTATCTGCAAGTGAGGCGGTTACCATTGCAAAAAAGTATGACAGCCCCACCGCCGGTTCGTTTGTAAACGGTGTTCTTGGGAATATTATTAAGGAAAAATAATGGAACGAAGAATTGTTTCTGTAAGCCAGATTAATGCTTACATAAAAAATGCATTTGACAGTGATTTTCTTTTGCAGAATATATGGATAAAAGGGGAAATCTCTAATTTCAAATTGCATTATTCCGGACATATGTATATGAGCCTTAAGGATGCAGACGGTGTCATCCGTGCTGTTATGTTTAAAGGTGCCGGTGCATCACTTCGATTTGTTCCTGAAAACGGGATGCAGGTGTTGGCAAGAGGGCGAATTTCAGTTTATCCTCGTGACGGCGCCTATCAGCTTTATATTGAAGAAATGGAGCCTGAGGGAGCCGGTGCTTTATATATTGCCTTTGAACAGCTTAAAGCAAAGCTGGAAAAAGAGGGTCTATTTGATCCGGCAAGAAAAAAAGCATTACCTCGATATCCCGGCTGCATTGGCGTGATCACAAGTGCAACAGGTGCGGCACTTCGTGATATTATGAATATAATAAATCGTCGCTGGCGACTATCTGATGTTACTGTCTATCCTGTTTTAGTACAAGGCGAGGGGGCAGCGGCGGAAATTGCAGCGGCGGTTTCTTATTTTAACCGAGAAAAAGCGGCTGATGTTTTAATTGTTGGTCGTGGCGGTGGCTCGCAGGAAGATTTATGGGCCTTTAATGAAGAAATCGTAGCTCGTGCTGTAGCAGATTCCCACATTCCCGTCATTTCTGCCGTGGGACATGAAACAGATTTTACAATTTGTGATTTTGTTTCGGACCTTCGTGCACCGACGCCGTCTGCGGCAGCAGAGCTTGTAGTGCCTGATGAAACCGAAATCCGTGCAATGCTTTCTGGGGTTGAAAAAAGACTTTCAGCGCATTTGTCCATGTCTGTCAGTAAGTCCCGTGAAAAAGTCAACTCTGTTTCCACTCGTCTATCAAATTATAAAAGACAAGTTGAAGATTTAGAGTATGAACTGGACAGCTTAACTTCTTCGCTTGCACAGGCGATGCAAACGGTTTTGCAGAAAGAACAGAATAAATTAATGCAGAATGCCGGAAAACTTGATGTGATGAGTCCGCTTAAAGTCTTGTCCCGAGGGTTTACTTATACCACTAAAAGCGGAGAGGCGGTAGCTTCTGTTTCTATGCTTGAAACAGGGGATGAAATTGCAGTTCGTTTTCATGACGGCTTGGCAGACTGTGTGGTTAAAGATACAGAAAGGAGCGAAAGCATATGAGCTTTGAAGCGTCAATTCGTGAACTTGAAACAATTTTAAAAGAACTGGAATCCGGAGAATTGCCCCTTGAAAAGTCTATTGCGGCTTTTGAAAAGGGCGTTGCTCTTGTGAAAGAATGCAAAAAACAGCTTGATACGGCGCAAGGCAAGGTTACGATGCTTTTGGAAGGGATACAGAATGAGAAAGAATCAAATTGAGGAATACTTAAAGTCAATTATCAAAGAAGAAGGCCTTTTATATGATGCAATGCGATACAGCCTTCTCGGTGGTGGGAAGCGCCTTCGTGTCCAGCTTGCCATGATGGCATCAGCTGCACTTGGCGGCAAGGAAGAAGATGCACTTCCTTATGGAGCTGCCCTTGAATGTATACATACATATTCGCTGATTCATGATGATTTACCTTGTATGGACGACGATGACCTTCGCCGTGGAAGGCCGACACTTCACAAGCAATTTGATGAGGCAACGGCTGTACTTGCTGGAGACGGGCTTTTAACGCTTGCATTCTCTATTGCGGCAAGGGCACCCTTGTCCCCGCAGCAGAATTTAGCTGCTGTAAAGGTTCTTTCCGATAGTGCCGGCGCATATGGTATGGTTGAAGGGCAAGTGCTCGATATGACGCTAAGCGGAGCGTCGGAAGATGAAATTTTAGAAATGTATCGGTATAAAACCGGTGCACTTTTATGTGCCGCCGTTTCTCTTGGTGCAATTGCGGCAGGCGGAAAAGGCGATGAACTTCGAACCTTTGCCGAGAATCTCGGTGTGGCGTTTCAAATTCAGGATGATATTTTAGATATTATTGGTGATGAGGCGATTCTTGGGAAGCCTGTAAAGAGTGACCAGAAAAACGAAAAGAATACGGTTGTTTCTATCATTGGCATTGAAGAGGCTAAGAAACGTGTTCGCCTTTATACCGAAAAAGCAATTGATAGTCTTGCGCCTTTTATGCCTAATGCCCAGGCGCTTTCTGCGCTTGCGGAGAGTCTGATTGAAAGGAAAATGTGATATGTATGTTTTAGGGATTAACGGGAGTCCGAGCACGGATGGGAACACGGTCTATCTTTTAAACAGAATTTTAGAGAGATTAGACGGTGTGGAAAGAGAACTTGTTCACTTCTCGAAAGAAATCGAAAACCTGCAAAGACCCTTCTGCACAAATTGCTCCACGCCCTGCAGTAAAGTTTGTTTTTCCGGAACAGGCGTAGAAGAAATCTTTGAAAAAATGAAAAGAGCAGATGTTATTCTTTTTGGCAGTCCCGTCTATTTTGGAGGCCCTTCTGCACAGATCAAAGCACTGTTTGATAAGAGCCGTGCATACCGTGGTGAAAAGGCTTTTGTCGGGAAATATGGCGCTGCTGTAGTTTCCGGGGCATCGAAATACGGTGGACAGGAAGCGACAGTGCGGAGCCTGCAGGATTCCATGCTTGTGCATGGTATGACCATTATTGGCCCCGGCTCCAATGCATTTGATGCAGGGCACCTCGGCGTTTGCGCCCAGAAGCCTGCCTGTGAGGATGCATTTGCAAAAAGCCGCTGCGATTCCTTGGCGGCCAGAATTTTAGAACTCAAAATCTGAAACGAAAGAGGCGATGATTTATGAATATTCGCCAGATGCATGAAGAAACGGAACATAGAATTTTATCCCCCCTTGCAACCTTTTCTGATGAATCGAAGGGTAGGCTGGAACCTTCTGTCCCTTGCGATTTTCGTACGGAATTTCAAAAAGACCGGGATAAAATCATTCATTCCAAAGCGTTCCGCAGATTAAAGCATAAAACGCAGGTGTTTATAACACCTGAAGGGGACCACTATCGAACACGTCTTACTCACACACTTGAGGTTTCACAAATTGGTCGAACCATCGCAAGGGGGTTAAGACTGAACGAGGACCTGACGGAAGCGATTGCTTTGGGGCATGACCTTGGTCATACGCCTTTTGGCCATGAAGGGGAACGTGCGCTTGACAAACTCAGTTCCAACGGTTTTCGGCATAATGAACACAGCCTTCGGGTGGTAGATGTACTGGAAGGCGGAGGGGGCCTTAATCTTACAGAAGAGGTTCGTGACGGCATTCTTTGCCATTCCGGTGATAAAGAACCTTCTACTCTCGAGGGGGCCATTATTCGTCTTGCCGACAGAATTGCATATATAAACCATGATATTGACGATGCCATTCGTGGTGGCATTATTCGAGGGGACTCTATTCCTAAAGAGTGTGTTCGCATTTTGGGTAATAGCCACAGCGAACGTATTGATACGATGGTTCGTGATGTAATTGCCAATAGCTTTGATAAGCCTTTTGTTAAAATGAGCAAAGATATCCATGCGGCTATGATGGACCTTCGTGCTTTTATGTTCGATACGGTTTACGTCGGTTCAGAAGCGAAAACCGAGGAGAAAAAGGCGGGCGGCATGATTTGTTCACTATTCGCTTATTTTACTGAAAACTTTGATGCCCTTCCGGGCGGCGTGCCGGGAACTGATGCGAAAAAGGAACAGCAGATTATAGATTATATTGCCGGCATGACGGATACGTATGCAACCTATGTGTTTAAAAATCATTTCATTCCGAAGGGATGGTACAGATAAACCGTTTTTTGCATAATATTGTAAATTTTGGTCAAACTAACACACTGTCGAAGGATATCTTTTGACGGTGTGTTTTCTTTTTGACGAAATTGATAAAAAACAATACAAAGTTTGTAAAAAAAGAAGGATTTGCATACCGAATGTCGAAATAGAAGAGGAATCAATTTTTTGATGTAATGAAAGAGGGCACAGGCATGGCAGGACGCATTCCTGAACAGTTAATTCAAGATATTATTGCGGCAAATGATATTGTGGCGCTTGTCAGCCAATACGTGCCGCTGAAACGAAGCGGCATCTCCTATGTCGGTCTTTGTCCATTTCATAAGGAAAAGACGCCTTCTTTTCATGTCACGGCGGACCGACAGCTTTATTATTGCTTTGGCTGCGGAACGGGCGGCAACATTGTAGATTTTGTTAAAAATATTGAACATCTTGATTTTATAGAAGCTGTTCGGTTTCTTGCAGAACGGGCAGGGATTCAGATTGACAGTCTTGCTTTTTCAGCAGAGGATAAAAAACAGTACGAGCGTAAACAACGTTTTTTGGAAATGAACAAGGTTGCAGCCAGATTTTTCCGGGACAAGCTGTTTTCGCCGGAGGGAAAAGGAGCTCAGGAATATATCCAGAAGCGGAAACTTACAGGCGAAACCGTTAAAGCCTACGGCATGGGTTTTGCGCCGGATGAATGGGATTCACTTGTAAAGCATCTTCTGCAAAATGGGTATGCGAGAGATGAAATTGTTCAGGTCGGGCTTGCAACGTTTACGAAAACCGGCAAGGTGATTGACCGTTTTCGTGGAAGATTGATGTTTCCCATTATTGATGTGAGGGGAAATGTAATCGGTTTTGGCGGCAGAATTATGGGGGAAGGAAACGTAAAGTATCTAAACTCTCCCGAAACGCCTGTTTTTAATAAAGGACAGAATCTTTTTTCTCTCCAGCTCGCAAAGAAAAGTAATGAGCTGATTTTAGTTGAAGGGTATATGGACGTTATTTCTCTTTATCAGGCCGGCGTCCAGAACGCTGTGGCATCGCTGGGGACTGCACTTACTGCCGAGCAGGCAAGGCTTGCCGCAAAGTTTGCAGAGAAAATTACAATTTGCTACGATACGGACGGCGCAGGCATAAAAGCCGCACTCCGTGCCATTGAAATATTTGATGGAATAGATGTAAAACTTCGAATATTATCGCTCCCTGAAGGGAAAGACCCGGATGAGTTTATCAAAGCGAACGGTGCTGCAAAATTTACCGAGCTTTTGCAAAATGCCGATACGCCTGCAGGGTTTCAAATCCGTCTTTTGCGTAAAAAGTTTAACTTAAAGGACCAGGCGCAAAAGATAGAATATGTTGAGGCGTGCACAAAGGTAATCAGTAAAGTAAAGAGCAGCGTTGAAAGAGAAGTCCTTCGGGAAAAACTTGCAAATGAAACGGGCATTCGGGGCTCGGCCATTGAAAATGAAGTCGAAAAAAACAGAGGCAAGGCAAAGAAAAGGGAAGAATGGAATATCCGTCCGCCAAAGCCTGCATCCATGCAAATGCAAAAAAGCAAAACGGGGGATAAGATTATTTCCGTTTGCCTTAAAGATAAGCGGGTTTTTAAACTATATAAAGATACGCTTATGGAGATTATCGAGGATCCGGTTCATCGTGAAATTTTAAATATTTTAGAAGAAACGGATGATGCGGCACAGATTCTCACACGTTTTTCTGATGAAGATGTGCCAAAGGCAGCTGCAGCACTTAACATGCCTGTTCAATATGAAAATAATGAAAAGGCTATAACGGAACTTATAGAAGCGCTGAAAAAAGAGGCCCACGATGCTACTGTGAAAGCGGCAATAGAATCGGGAGACCTTGCGCTATTGAATACATTGCTAATGAAAAAGGATGGAAACGAATAAGGAGGCTATCAAAATGTCAGATGCGGCAAGTAAAAAGGCAATCATAAAAGAATTGGTGGAAAAAGGCCGGAAGAAGGGAATGCTCACCTATAAGGAAATCAATGAATCCCTTGAAGAAATGGAAATTGAGCCTGAACAAATAGAAAAAATCTATGAATCCATCGAAAATATGGGCATTGAAGTTATTGAGGATATGGATGAGGCTTTGAAGCAAATCGATACGAACGAAGAAGAAATCGATTTAAGTCTTCCGGAAGGCATTAACGTAGATGACCATGTTCGTATGTACCTGAAAGAAATCGGCAAGGTTCCGCTTTTGAGCCCTGAAGAAGAAGTTACCCTTGCACAAAAAATGGTTGACGGAGACGAGGAAGCCAAAATGCGTCTTACGGAAGCAAACCTTCGTCTTGTTGTAAGTATTGCAAAGCGATATGTCGGCCGTGGTATGTTGTTCCTTGATCTTATACAGGAGGGTAACCTCGGTCTTATTAAGGCGGTTGAAAAGTTTGACTATTCAAAAGGCTTTAAGTTTAGTACTTATGCCACTTGGTGGATTCGCCAAGCGATTACTCGCGCAATTGCTGACCAGGCGAGAACGATTCGTGTTCCCGTGCATATGGTGGAAACCATTAACAAACTGATTCGTGTATCCCGTCAGCTTCTGCAAGAACTTGGCCGTGACCCGCTTCCCGAAGAAATTGCCCGGGAAATGAATATGTCCATTGATAAAGTTCGTGAAATCATGAAAATCGCACAAGAACCTGTTTCGCTTGAAACACCTATTGGTGAAGAAGAAGATAGTCATCTTGGTGACTTTATCCCTGATGACGATGCTCCTGCACCGAGTGAAATGGCTTCCTTTACACTTCTCAAAGAACAGCTTATGGATGTTCTTGACACGCTGACCTCCCGTGAAGAAAAGGTTCTTCGTCTCAGATTCGGTCTTGATGACGGTAGACCCAGAACACTTGAGGAAGTAGGCAAAGTGTTTGATGTTACTCGTGAACGTATCCGTCAGATTGAAGCAAAAGCACTTAGAAAATTACGTCATCCCAGCCGTAGCAAGAAACTGAAGGATTTTCTTGAATAGTATTTTAACGCCGCGCCTTTTAAAGATTGCGGAAATGGTTCCTGCAGGTTCTAAAGTGATTGATGTCGGCTCTGACCATGCCTATGTACCGATTTATCTTGCTTTGGAAAAGAAGATTCTGTGTGCACTGGCGACGGATGTGCATGAAGGACCTTTGCGGCGTGCGACGGAAAACATTTTGTGTTACGGCCTTTCGGATGTGATCGGCACCCGGAAAGCCGATGGGCTTTCGGGCGTTGATACGACGGGATTTGACACAGTGATTATTGCCGGCATGGGAGGGGTTTTAATTTCGGATATTCTTTCTGCAGCCGGGGAAACAGACGGAAAAACGTTTATCTTGCAGCCTATGACGGGTATCAGGGAACTCAGGGAATATCTGACATGTAATAATTATATTATAACTGAAGAAGGAATTGTGCAGGAAGAAGAAAAACTGTATACCGTGATAAAGGCCGAAAAAGGGAAGGATATACCGTATACAGAAGCTGAGCTTGTTTTGGGACGAAAAAACAAAAGTGAACCTTTATATCCTTTGCTTCGTGCACAGATTCTAAAGAAACTTATAAAAAAACTTTCGGGAAAACAAAAGGCGAAAAATCAAGACGCTGATGAGATTCAAGCAATTAAAAATCTGATTGAGGAGATGGAAAAATGACAATTAAAATCATTAACGGTCGAATTATTACCGACAAAGTAGAAACGGACAAAGCTTTGTATATCCGTGACGGGAAGATTCTTGATGTTACTGCGGATGATATTGCAGCTGACAAAGTAATTGATGCAGAAAATGCATATGTAAGCCCCGGCTTTGTGGATTTACATACGCATGGTGCTGGTGGCACAGACTTTATGGACGGAACACCAGAGGATGTTCGTATTGCCCTTCGTGCGCATGCACTCCACGGCACAACTTCTATCATGCCTACCGCTACAACAGCAAATCCCGAATCCTTTAGAAAAAGCATTGAAGATATCGGGCTTGTTATGAAGGAGAATGACCCGAACCTTCCTTCCATTCTTGGCGCACATCTGGAAGGCCCGTATTTTGCTTTGTCGCAGGCAGGAGCACAAGCCCCTGAATTTATTACAGACCCTATTAAAGAAGACTATGAGGCACTCTTACAAGAATATAAAGGTATTATTAAGCGCTGGAGTTTTGCACCGGAAAGAGACGGTGCGGTTGCGTTTTGTGAAACCCTTATTAAAAACGACGTTGTTCCTTCAATCGGTCACACGGATGCAACCTATGCAGAGATTTTGCCTGTATACGAAGCAGGATGCCGCCTTATGACACATTTTTACTCCGGCATGTCCTCACTTACCAGAAAGGGCGGTTTCCGTGTTCTTGGCGCGGTTGAAACCGGATATCTTCTTGACGATATGTATGTAGAAACTATTGCGGACGGCAAACACCTTCCGCCGGAGCTTCTTCGTTTGATTTACAAAGTCAAAGGGTCAGATCACATCTGTATGGTTACGGATTCTATGCGTGGCGCAGGTATAGAAGGTTTAAAAGAAATGATTTTAGGTCCCATTGCTGATAATCGCATAGCAATAATTGAAGACGGCGTTGCAAAAATGCCCGACAGAACATGTTTTGCCGGCAGTATTGCCACAACCGATCGTCTTGTTCGTGTTATGCATAAAGAAGCAGGTGTAAATATTGTGGAATCGGTTAAAATGATGACAGAGATTCCGGCTCGTTCGGTTGGTGCAAAGAACATTGGTTCCATCCGTCCGGGTTATGATGCTGATATTGTTTTGTTTAATGACAATATAGAAATTCAAAAAGTGTTGCTGAAAGGCAAAGAAAGGGAGATTTAAAATGGCAAAAGTAACAAAAGACACAATTATCGCAGACGTTCTTCGCATGGATCCGGGAACTGCACCGTTTTTCCTTGAAATCGGTATGCATTGCCTCGGTTGCCCCTCCGCAAGCGGCGAAAGCGTAGAAGCAGCATGCATGGTTCACGGTGTTGATGCTGATGAACTGATTGCAAAAATTAATGCTTATCTGGAATCTAAATAAGATTTTCACGGTAAAACAGAAGGCAGTCTTTTGAGGCTGCCTTTTGTTTTTTGTTTAATACAAAAGTATGAAAATTATTACAGAAATATTTTTTTCAAAATCATATTTACTAACCTGAAAATTCCTGTTATAATATATACGAAACTGTAATATACAAATACTACAACCGATAAAATTTTTTGGGGGTATACATCTTGAGATTAAATAGAAGAAGGCCTTTTATTATTTTTGCCTGTGTCGGACTTTTAATTGTTATCTTATTAGGTATTTCCGTTGTCCGTGCATACGGAAGTACGAATAAAATCTGTGCCGGCATTACTGCGGGCGGTGTTTCTATCGGAAATCTTACAACTGAGGAGGCGGCAGAAAAACTTCGTAATCAGCTCGCCAATACAGCTTTCGATAAACCTATCTATATTGTTTTAGGTGATGTTGAGAAAAAAATAGTCCCCGCAGATTTTCTTGCATCCTTTGAATATGAAAAGACAGCGAAAGCGGCACTGCAGTATGGTAAAAAAGGAAACTTCTTTTCAAGAATCGGCCAGACGCTTTTGACGGTGTTTAGTAAACGTGATATTCCTATGGAAGTTTCCGTTGATGATCTAGCATACGAAGAGGCTCTGAATTTCATTATGGACGGTGTTACTGAAAAAGTACAGGAGCACAAATGGGAAATCAGCGACAATAAGCTGATAGTTACTACAGGTCACCCCGGCCTTTTGCCTGACAAAATGGCTGTTTCTGAGGCTGTTTTAAACACCATTCGCAAAGGAACCTACGATAAAAAGATTGTTTTCGGTTATGAAGAACGTAAACCTTCTGCACTTTCTGCGGAATACCTTTATGATAAGGTTGCTTCTGAAGCAAAGGATGCTTATTATGCACTGGAAGACGGCAAGGTTGTAATTTATGAACATAGCCTTGGTGTGGCGTTTGATAAATCGGTTGCACAGAAAGAAATTGATACACATAAAGGGAATGGGGTTACCTTTGAAATTCCCCTCACAATTTCCAGCCCCCGTGTTACAACAGAAGATGTTGAAAGTCAACTTTTTGGTGACACCTTAGGCGAGCATGAAACAAAGTTTAATACAGGAGATGTTGGCAGAAGCAAAAACATTGCCCTTGCAGCACATAAAATTAATGGCACAATCCTTGCTCCAGGCGAAGTCTTTTCTTATAACGGCGTGGTAGGGGAAAGGAGTTATAGTGAAGGCTTTGAAACTGCTCATGTTTATGTAAATGGGGAAACGGTAGACGGTGTCGGCGGCGGTATTTGTCAGGTTTCTTCGACGCTTTTCAATGCAGTTGTTTATGCTAACCTTGAAATTGTAGAAAGAGTAAATCATCAGCTTACGGTTTCATATGTGCCTTTAGGCCGTGATGCAACGGTTGATTATGGTAATATTGACTTCCGCTTTAAAAATACAACCGGTCATCCTTTAAAAATTGTTTGCACCGCTGAAAACGGCGTTATGTATACAGGGCTTTTTGGTAAAAAGGAAGATAAGAGCCTTGAGGTTTCTTTTGAAACCACTGTGATTCGTGAGCTTGATCCGCCGGAACGTAAAAAAGATGATCCCACACTTCCAAAGGGTGAAGAAAAGGTTGAAAAGCCCGGCTCTTCCGGCTATGTTGTAGACACGTATAAAATTGTAAAAAGAGATGGAAAGGAAACGGAGAGAACATACCTTTGCCGAAGCACTTATAATGGTACTTTCCGTGAGATTTTAGTGGGAACAGGGGAAGAAGTTCCTGAAGTGATTCCCGGTGAAGAGAATCCTGAAGAAGGCGGAGAAACGCCTTCGCCCACAGAATCCTCTGTGCCCACCGAGTCGCCTTCGACTTCTACGCCTAAACCCACACCCTCGGAGGAACCTTCCGAAACAAATGAACCGGATGATGACACGTCTGATACAGGTCTCTGATATGAATACAAAGGAGGTAGCGTGCGATGAAAAAAACAATTTGCTTAATTCTTATCATTTGCAGTCTTTTTTCGTCAGCAAATGCTGAGATTATCGGCGCAGGCTACGCTACCGATATCAGTGCTTATATTGATGGCGTTTGGATTCCATCCTATAACATTGACGGCTATACAGCAGTTGTAGTTCGTGACCTTGAAAATTATGGCTTTGAAGTTAAGTGGGATGCGGAAACGGAAACGGTACATTTTTACCGTGACTTTGCAAAACCGTCATCACCCGTAATTCCTACAGTTGAACTCAGGCCTGTTGGTTCAAAGGTTTTTGATGTTTACAGAACGAACATCCGCACATTTTTTAAGGACAAAGAAATTCCATCTTATAATATTGGCGGAAAAACTGCGGTTCGTCTTCGTGATATTGCACTCTTTGGGGAGGCGGAATATGACGAGAAATATAGAAGCGCCAACATTTATTGCAGGGAAATAGAACTTTTTGACAGCGAAATACAGTATATTAAAGGCTTGTTTTATCCTGATATGATGCTTTTGTCCCGTGCTGACATGGCGCTTTCTCCGGTTGTGGACATGCTGTCAAGAGGGCAGTACGATTTTGAGGTGGTCCGCACATATAAAACCTTTTTTGAAGAATTTACCATGACGATGGACACCTTAAAAACATACAAGGAACCTTATGGCTTTGATAAATCTGTACAGGAACTTTGGTGGGCCATGGTCAATATGCGCCTTGCAGGTGAGACGGCACTTTCTATGTGTGATATGCTTAAAAACGGAAAAGATTATAGCCTTAAAATGGGAGAATATGAGCAGTATCGCATAGACAGTCTTGAACAAAGACGGATTGCACTTAAGATTTTAGATGAAGAAATTCAAATTTTGGCATTTTTCTGGGAATAAAATCACGGAAAATACCAATAAAGAAACCAAACACACCAATGACTTTTTCTCGTTGGTGTGTTATTTTATAATTAGGTGATTTTGAAAGGAGTAGTAACATGAAATTAAAAGATAAACTTTGGCTGTGGGGTCAGACGGAAGGTTCTCACCATATAGACGATGCATTTGGTCTTCCTGCAAAGAGTCGCATGTCTCCTATGGAAGGGGCATATTATTTCGGCATCAAAAATATGTGTCGTGTTGTTATGCGCGGACTTCCTGCTCTTCCTTTCGATCAGGACGCCATGGTTCTTGACACGATGGATAATGTTGTCTGGTCCATTGTGGGGGACAGCTCCTGCGGCCTCGTGGATTATACAAGAGAAATTGCCCGTCTTGCAAAGATTTACACGAATATTTCCGGGGCAATAATGGACGATGTTTTCAGAGATAGCCGTCTTGCACATTTTACGCCCGAAGTTATTTCGGGTTACAAAAAGACCCTCAAGGAAAGAGCCGGAAGAGAGCTCCCTGTCTGGGCTGTTGTATATACAAATGAACTTCTCGAAAATCGTAGGCCATACCTTGCTGCTTGTGACACTTTGGTGATGTGGACATGGAAGTCTGAAGATCTTGTAAAGCTCGAAGACAATCTTGCAAAGCTTAAAGCATTGGCCCCGGACAAAAAGATTTATGTCGGCTGTTATATGTGGGACTATGGTAACAAATGTGAAATGTCTGAGGAGAAGATGCAACTTCAGCTTGATACATACTATAAATGGCTTAAAGAAGAAAAGGTTGAAGGCATCGTTTTTGGTTCCAACTGCTGTGCTGACCTCGGCCTTAAAGCTTCCGACATGGTTCGTGACTTTGTTCGCATCCATGGCGATGAAGAAATTTGAGGAGGAATACAGATGATTCAAACTGTTCTTGGCCAGATTCGAAAAGAGGATGTTGGGATTACCACAACACATGAACATATATTTATTGACCTTACCGGTTTTTTTGCAGAACATCCTGTTCGAGGAATTGATGATCCTGCAACAGCAAAAGTAGCTATGGAAAACCTGGGCATTTTAAATCGTGACCCTTATGCACTGAAAGATAACTTGCTTATGATGGACCCTAAGGTGCAGAAAAAGGAACTTATGCACTTTAAAAATGCAGGAGGCAGGACGGTCGTAGATGCCACCACCATCGGCATTCACCGTAGTCCGCTTCTTTTAAAACAGATGGCAATAGAATGTGGGCTAAATGTTATTGCGGGCGCAGGCTATTATGTTGGAGGGACACATTCGGAAGCGGTGCGAAACATGAGTGCTGATGGCCTTTGTGACAAAATGGTTGAAGACCTCACCAAGGGGATGGATGGAACAGACATAAAGGCAGGTATAATCGGTGAAATTGGTATAAGCGAGATTTTTGACGATTCGGAACGTAATGTCCTTCGTGGCGCTGCCCGTGCCCAGAAGAAAACAGGGGCGCCGCTTATGATTCACATAAATCCATGGACTACAAACGGCCTGGAAGCTGCATCTATTGTGTTTTCCGAAGGTGTTTCTCCAGATAGAGTTGCAATTTGCCACATAGACGTTGAAAATCGTGAAGATTACATTTTCCGTCTTCTCGACATGGGGCTTTATGTGGAGTTTGATAATTTCGGCAAAGAATATTATGTAGACAGGGATGTTCGAAATTCCGGTTACGGCCTTTTTGTCCGTGATACGGACAGAGTACGTCTTCTTAAGAAAATGATTGACAGTGGCTATAAAAAACAGATTCTTTTAAGCTGTGACGTATGCCTTAAAACTTGTCTTCACACCTATGGCGGCTGGGGATATGACCATTTGCTTACAAATGTTGTTCCCATGATGGATGAAGAAGGTATTTCCATGCAGGATATCAATGATATTCTAGTTAAAAATGCAGGGGAATATTTAGACTGGAAATAAGGAGAGATGAAAATGAAATTACGTGATAAATTTTGGCTTTGGGGGCAGGACGCTGGTTCCCACCACACACCGGGAAATACCTTTAAGCTTCCCGGCAGAAGTCGTATGACGCCTCTTGAAGGCGCATATTATTTCGGTATTCCCAATATGTGCCGTGTTGTTATGGTTGGTAAACCCGAACTTCCCTTCGATCAGGATGCCATGGTTTATGACACCATGCAGAACGTAGCCTGGTCTATTATTGGTGACGGCAGCAGCGGCAGCGTGGAATATATTGACGAAGTTTTGAAACAGGCGAGAAAATACCCCAATATTATGGCAGGCATTTTAGATGACTTTTTAAGCGAAGGCAGAATGAAGATTTTCACGCCTGAAAGAGTCCGCGGCTACAGAGAACGCCTTCATAATGAACTGGACAGGAAGTTGGAACTTTGGACGGTTGTATATTCCTCTGAGCTTACCGAAGAAAGAAGACCCTATCTTGCAGAATGTGATGTTTTAACTCTCTGGCCACGTTTTGAAAGGGATGTTCTGACTCTGGAAGAAGATTTCGCAAAACTTTATGACCTTTCCGACGGCAAGAAGAAAATCATGGCAGGGTGTTATATGTGGGATTACCACGACAAAAATGCCGTTTCCGTTTCTCTCATGGAAATGAAACTGGAACAGTACAGAAAATGGCTTCACGAAGGCTATATTGAAGGCATCATTTTCTGTTCAAACTGCATTGCAGATTTAGGACTTGCTGCAGTTGACTATACTCGTGAATGGATTCGTCAGCATGGCGACGAAGAAATCATTGAGAAATAACAGGAGGTACATGATATGGGTTTTATTCCCGATATAGAATTTAAGGAACGTATTACAAAACTTCAGGCCATCATGGCAAAAGAGGGCTATGATATTATGATGGCTTACGGCAACGAAGCAGAACCCCAGTTTGTCCGTTATCTATCCGATTACTGGCCGTCTTTTGAAACAGCAGGTGTTCTGGTACCCGTCGAGGGCGAACCGCTTCTTTTAATTGGACCTGAAAGCTACACTTATGCCGCCGATCGCTCCAGAATCCCCGAAATTCGTCTTCTGAAAGCATTTCGTGAATCTTCTGAACCGGAATACCCCGGCAAAAAACTTTCCACATTCAACGAGGTTTTTGACGAAGTGCTGAAAGGAAGAAAGTTTACAAAGTTTGGTGTGGCAGGGCTTCCGCTTGTAACCATCGGTGTTTATGATGCATTGAAAGAGGCGCTTGGTGACATACCTATTGTAAAGGCGGACGATCTTGTTTCTCAGCTCCGCATGATTAAAACGGAAAATGAGCTTGTTTGTATGCGTGAAGCGGCTGAAATTACGAGAAAATCTTTTGACTATGTTCTCGAAAATATCCGCCCCGGAATGACGGAAACACAAGTTGTTGGACTTGCACTTTCCAAAATGCACGAACTCGGCGCAGAACGTGAAAGCTATCCGCACTGGGTACTTACGGGCGAAGGGAGTAATCAGGCAATCAGCCGTCCTCGTCAAAAAGTAATTCGGCCCGGTGATATGACCATGATTCAGATTGGTGCCCGTGTTGCAGGTTATGCATCTTCCATTGGTCGTCCCGTTGTTTTCGGGAAGGCAACGGCTGAGCAGAAAGCAATTATTGAAGCAGGGTATGTAGGGCAGAACGCTGTTCTTGGATTTATGAAGGCAGGACTTTGCGCGGGGGATGTTGCCCGTCACTATGAAAAGGTTCTTTCCGACATCGGCTTTGGTGACCATCTTCTTTATGGCCCTTGCCACGGTAACGGCATGATGGAAGGAGAGGCACCGTGGATTGAAAATAATTCCACATGGATTCTTAAAGAAAACATGACGTTCTGCCTTGACGTTTTCCTGGGAAATAATAAGACGAAGACAGGCCTTCGCATGGAAGATGTTATCCGCATTACAAAAGACGGCACAGAAAATCTGACCCACTATCCGCAAAAACTTTTTGAACTTTAATTGGAATATAGATAAATATATTCTAAAAATATTTAAAAAACACTTGACAAAACAAGTGATGTGTGTTATTATACTCGAGTAGCAAGCAGGGCAACGCCCTCACCGTATCGTCTTGATACGCATACGGTTGATATTTTTACCGGTTTATAAGGCGGTATTGCTTGCGCAATGCCGCTTTAATTTTTTTTGGAGGTGCTGTATATCAGTAAGGAAGTTATGATCAATGAGGAAATCCGTGATAAGGAGGTTCGTCTCATTGACAGCGACGGAACGCAGCTTGGCATTGTAGATGCCAAAGAGGCACAAAGAATTGCATACGAAAAGAATTTGGATTTAGTCAAAATTGCACCCCAGGCAAAACCGCCGGTTTGCAAAATTATGGACTATGGTAAGTACAAGTTCGAGGCTGCCAAGAAAGAGAAGGAAGCCAGAAAGAACCAGAAGGTCGTTGCGATTAAAGAGGTTCGCTTGTCTCCGTCTATTGATGACCATGATTTTCAGACCAAAGCCAGAAATGCTATTAAGTTTTTATCTTCCGGCGACAAGGTTAAGGTCAGCGTGCGTTTTCGTGGCAGAGAATTACATCACGCTTCTTTGGGCGAAGAAATCCTGAAGCGTTTTGCAGAAACTGTCAGCGAAGTCGGCACGGTCGACAAGCTTCCTAAACTGGAAGGCAGAAGTATGACGATGTTCATCGTACCCAAAAACTGATTGAAAGCCAAAAAAGGCTTTGAATATATCACTTAGAAAAGGAGAGATTAACATGCCGAAATTAAAGACGCACAGAGGTGCGGCAAAGCGTTTTAGCCTTACAAAGTCCGGCAAGGTAAAGAGAGGTAAGGCATTCAAAAGCCATATTTTGAACAAGAAGTCCACAAAGCGTAAGAGAAGACTTCGCAAGACGGCATATGCATCAATTCCCAATGCCGTAACAATCAAGAAGCTTATACCGTATAAATAATAGGAGGAATAGGAAATGGCACGCGTAAAAGGCGCTTTAAGCACAAGAAAAAGACGTAAAAAGATTTTAAAGCTGGCAAAGGGCTACAGAGGTCATAAGTCTAAGAACTTCCGTGTAGCTAACCAAGCCGTTATGAAGAGTCTGGTTTATGCCTATGTTGGCAGAAAACAGAAAAAACGTGATTTTAGAAGACTTTGGATTACCCGTATTTCTGCAGCTGCAAAAATGAACGGAATCAACTATTCTCAGTTCATGAACGGCCTTAAGAAGGCAGGTATTGAAGTAAACCGTAAAATGCTTTCTGAAATCGCAATTCACGATGCAGAAGCTTTCAAGGCTCTGGTAGAAAAGGCGAAAGCAAGCTTATAAAATCAAAGCTGCTGCGAAGAAATGAGATACTCATGCTTTGCGGCGGCTTTTTTGTTTGAGGTTAAAAAATGGTGAAGCGAAATTATTGGCATGCAGTTCGAAAAGTCAGCCCGGTGCAGATTATAGCTCTTGGGTTTTTGATTGTTATTTTCCTTGGGACGGCGCTGCTATCTTTACCGATTGCATTTGAAGGGGATAGAATCAGCACCCTTGACACAATGTTTACAGCAACATCTGCCACTTGTGTGACCGGACTGATTACAACGGATACAGCAACCCATTGGTCTTTTTTCGGCGAAGTGGTCATACTGATTTTGATCCAAATCGGCGGGCTTGGATTTATGACGATTCTAACGCTTTTGTCATTTATGACCAGGCGAAAGATAACGCTTAAAGAAAGAATGATACTTAGCGAATCTCTAAGCGGAGCGGAGCTGGGCGGAATTGTAAAACTAATACGCCGTGTCTTATTGGGAACGGTATTTTTTGAGCTTTTGGGTGCATCTTTATTGGCGTTTGTATTTATTCCCGATTTTGGTGTGGGAAAAGGAATATGGAAAAGCATATTTATTTCTGTTTCTGCCTTTTGTAATGCCGGCTTTGATGTGATGGGAGATACATATGGCGCTTTTTCGGGATTAGAGCCTTATGTCCATAATGTAACAGTAAATTTAACCGTTTGCTTTTTAATTATTATGGGTGGCATCGGCTTTCTTGTTTGGGGTCGTCCTCGCCAAAAATATATGCCCTTACACACAAAAATAGTATTACTTGTAACCGGCCTCTTATTGGCGGGCGGAACGGTTTTGTTTTATGTGTTTGAGTATAATAATCCGGCAACAATTGGAAGCTTTTCGTTTGGTGAAAAGGTACTTGCATCCTTTTTTCAATCGGTAACAACAAGAACTGCCGGGTTTAATACAATACCGAACGCTGAACTTTCTATTCCATCAAAACTAATTTCAATGCTATTAATGTTCATAGGCGGTTCCCCGGGTTCTACTGCAGGCGGGATTAAAACAGTAACGTTTGCGATTGTATTATGGGGTGCATTTTCCTCTATACGTGGACAAGGGGATGTTGCCATCTTCAGACGGAGAATTCCAAAGCAAATCGTATTTCGTGCCATGTCTGTTTTTATTTCTGCACTTTTAATAGTTTTTGTTTCTGCAATCATACTGCTTTGTTTTGGCGGCGGACCGGCTATTGATTTGATTTTTGAGGTTTTTTCTGCGCTTGGAACAGTAGGACTTGGAACAGGCATAACGCCCGGCCTTCCGTCTGTTTCAAAAATTTTAATTATGATTCTTATGTATATTGGGAGAGTGGGCATTATTACTCTATCTGTGGCTGTTCTCTTAAAAGACGAGAAAATTAACAATGTTCGTTACCCTGAAGAAAAAATATTATTGGGTTAGGAGAGTATTAGATGAAAAAATTTTTGGTAATTGGACTTGGCCGCTTCGGACAAAGCGTTGCACATTCTCTGGCCAATCAAAAATGTGAAGTTATGATACTTGATAAAGAGGAAGCAAGGCTTCAGGACGTTCGGGATGAAGTGACATATGCACTTATCGGTGATGCAACGGACAGAAATGTTCTTGAAAAAATAGGCGTCAAAAATTTTGATACAATCATTGTATGCATAGGTGACTCTCTTGAAGCAAGCGTTATGGTAACAGTTCTTTCTAAAGAACTTGGTGCATCCAGAGTAATCGTAAAAGCACAAAATGAAATGCACGCCAAAGTGCTTAATCTGGTTGGTGCAGATAAGGTTGTTTTGCCGGAACGTGATATGGGTGCAAGGCTTGCCAAAAGCCTTACTACAGAAACATTTATGGATTATATAGAGCTTTCTGACTCCCACAGTATTATTGAGATGGAAGTGCCAAAGAGCTGGACGGGCAAAACGATTTTGGAACTTGATGTCAGAAAGAAATTCGGCATTAATATTCTTGCGATCAAAAAAGGCGACGGACTTGTTAATGCAGCACCTGGTGGTGGCGCAACCATAGAGCCTGATGATATAATTGTCGTTTTGGGTGAAAAGAAGAGTTTGGAGAAATTATGTTAGAAATTACAAGTACAGAAAACCAACTGATAAAACACATTCGAAAACTTTCCCTGCATACATATCGGAAAAAATGCGGGGAGACTGTTTTGGAAGGGGAACGCCTTGTAAACGACTGCATTCGTTTCGGGGGTGAAATTATAACCGTTCTCGTAAGAGAAGGTTACACAGGGCGTATACCTACGGCAAATAAAGTTTATGTAACTTCGCCTAAAATTTTCGATTCTCTTTGCGAAACCACAACGCCACAAGGCATATTGGCAATCGCTTCTGCAAAAATGAATAAAGTGGCAGATATTGCAAAAGGGGGCCTTGTGATTATATGCGACCGTGTGCAGGACCCGGGTAATCTCGGCACAATTTTCCGCACAGCGCATGCAGTCGGTGCAGATGGCGTGATTTTGCTAAAAGGTTCTGCGGACCCGTTCTCTTTAAAAACGGTGCGCTCGTCCATGGGATCGTGCTTTGCACTTTCTTTGGCGGAAACCGATGAGATGCCGGCGATTTCCGGTTATACTGCATTTTGCGGGACGCTTTCTGAAAAAACCGTTTCTTTATATGAAACTGATTTTCCAAACAAAACAATGCTTGTCCTTGGGAATGAGGCGAACGGTGCCTCGGAGAAGGTCATATCTGCATGTGAAAAACACATAAAAATTCCAATGCCGGGTGGCGCAGAGTCGTTAAACGTTGCGGCGGCGGGAGCTATAATGATGTATGAATATTTCAGGCAGGTGCATTATGTATAACGATTTTGCAAATATTTATGATCTTGTCATGCGGGATACGCCGTATGACGACTGGGTAGAATATTATTGTTCTGTTTTTAAGAAATTTAATAAAGAGCCAAAGCTCATTTTGGATATGGGATGCGGCACGGGAAACATTACGGAAAGAATGCAAAACAAAGGCTTTGACATGATTGGACTTGATGCTTCGGCCGAAATGCTTTCTCACGCAAAAGAAAAGAACAGCGATATTTTATATCTTCTTATGGACATGACCGATTTTGAGCTTTACGGCACGGTTGATGCTATCGTAAGTTCTCTTGACTGCATGAATTATGTAACGGAAAACATTGACAAGGTCTTCAGGCTGGTATATAATTATTTAAATCCCGGCGGATTATTTATTTTTGATATTAACAGCGCATACAAGCTTCGCCATGTTTTTGGCAACGAAACCATTGTGTGCGATGAAGAAGATATATTTTACACATGGGAAAACGAAATAGACGATAACCTATGTCATTTTTATATTACGTTTTTTGTTAAAAATGAAAAAGGAAATTACGAAAGATGCGATGAGTATCAAACCCAGAGAATTTACACGGTGGAAGAATTGACTTTAGCCGCTGAAAAGGCAGGCCTTTGTGTTCATGGGGTGTTCGATGATTTATCGTTTGAAAGCCCCAAAGAGAACAGTGAACGTTTATTATTTGTTGTAGGTAAGGAGAAATGAGTTGCAGGTAATTGTAATTGGCGGCGGCCCTGCAGGCGTGATGGCAGCAGGTGTGGCAGCTTCATATGGTGCAAATGTTTGTCTTGTTGAAAAGAATAGTCATTTAGGCCGTAAGCTTCGCATAACCGGTAAAGGTCGCTGCAACCTCACGAATGCATGCAGTCATGAAGAACTGATATCTAACGTGATTGTCAATTCTTCTTTTATGCACAGTGCATTCAGAGGTTTCTCAAATTATGATTTAATGGCGTTTATGGAAGAGGCGGGCGTAAAACTTAAAGTAGAACGAGGCAACCGTGTTTTTCCTGAAAGCGATGATGCCAGAGATATAGTGAGCGCACTGAAAAAGTGGATTTTATCCTGTGGTGTCAAAATTGTGGAGGCAAAAGCAGACCGTATACTTTCAAAAGACGGGAAAGTTTATGGTGTATTGTTCGGGGAAAAGGGCATTAAGGCCGACGCTGTAGTTTTGGCAACCGGAGGCATCAGTTATCCGCAGACCGGTTCTACGGGCGACGGGTATGTGATGGCAGAAAAGATTGGGCATACGATAATAGAGCCAAAGCCTTCGCTTGTACCGCTCGTTTGTGCAGAACAATATGATCTTCAAGGCTTGAGCCTTAAAAATGTTGAATTATCTGTTTTTACAGGCGAACAGCTTGTTTTTAAAGAATTCGGGGAAATGCTATTTACCCATGACGGTATATCCGGCCCGATCGTTCTTTCTGCAAGTGCACATATGCGAGAAAACAAGTCATACAGAGCAGAAATTGATCTTAAGCCTGCGCTTTCGGATGAAATGCTTGATAAACGGCTTGTCCGTGACTTTGAGAAGTACGCCAAAAAAGATTTTGTGCATGCGCTGGATGACTTGCTTCCCAAACGGCTTATAGATACACTGATTGAAAAAACAGGGATTTCTCCTCGTAAAAAAACAGGCTTGTTGACAAAAGAGGAAAGGCAAAGAGTCTTAGACGTTTTTAAGCATTTTTCCCTTCACATAGAAGGGTTTCGGCCTGTGGCGGAGGCAATTGTAACTTCCGGTGGCATTAAAACGTCTGAAATAAACCCCAAAACCATGGAAAGCAAACTTTGCGAAGGATTATACTTCGCAGGTGAAATTATAGATGTTGACGCTTATACGGGCGGATTTAATCTGCAGATTGCTTTTTCAACCGGCCATGCCGCCGGTCGTGCAATCGGGTCCTGCCACACAGCGATTTAAGGAGGAAATTATGGGAGATTATATTATTCGTGCAGTAACCTCGGATGGAGCTGTTCGTGCTTCTTGTGCAATTACAACTTCTCTTGTTAATGCTGCACAGGAAATTCATAAAACTTCACCGACGGCAACCGCTGCACTCGGAAGACTTTTAACAGCTTGCGCAATCATGAGCGACATGATGAAAGGGGACAAGGATAGCCTCACCTTACAGGTGGATGGCGGTGGTCCAATCGGAAAGCTTATTGCAGTAGGGGATAGCAACGCAAACGTCAAAGGGTATGTTGCAAATCCTTTGGTAGATTTACCGCTTAAAAACGGCAAACTGGATGTTGGTGGTGCAGTTGGCAAGGACGGCACGCTAGGTATTATTCGGGATTTTGGCCTGAAAGAACCTTACATGGGACATGTTAAACTTTGTACCGGTGAAATAGGCGATGATATTGCACTATATTATGCAAGAAGCGAGCAGATTCCGTCAGTGGTTGCGCTGGGGGTATTAGTTGATCGTGATTACTCCGTAAAAGCGGCAGGCGGTATGATATTACAGGTTATGCCCGAAGCTACGGATGAACAGATTACAAAGCTTGAAGCGATGGTTCGCGAAATGCCTGCAATCAGCACAATGCTTGAGGAAGGTCAAACACCTGAAGATATTCTTGCATTTGCACTTCGGGATTTTGCATCATATACGTTTGAAACGTCGGAGACAGCTTATAAGTGTGACTGTTCAAGAGAAAGAATTGAACGGGCTGTCAAGAGCCTTGGAAAAGCAGAAATTCAGGATATAATTGATACACAAATTAATGCAGAACTCACTTGTCATTTTTGTAATCAAAAATATGTTGTGACCAAATCGGAACTGGAAGAGATGCTGAAAGAAGAATAGGACAGGCACGTTCTTTGCACATTTCCTATACTTTAATAGTTGAAAGGAGATGTGTATATGAAAGAAAAGCACCTTTTTGCAGGCGTAAATTCCCCAAAAGGTTTTTATTCGTGCTTTGATGAAATTATGAAAGAAGCACCGGGAGCCAGAAAGATATATATTAAAGGCGGTCCGGGCATGGGGAAGTCGTCTCTTATGAAAAAAATAATTCACAGGGCGACTGAGGAAGGTCTATCCTCTGAAGTTTTTCATTGCTCTTCAGACCCTTCTTCGGTTGATGGCGTTCATATTCCTGCGCTTGAAACTGCAATTATTGATGCCACAGCACCGCATAATGCTGATCCCGCACTTCCTTGTGTGTGCGGCGAAATCTTTGATGTTTCTGTTTGCGCAAGCAATGCGTCTTTGGATTTCCATGCAGGAGATATTCTACAGTTATCAGAGTGCAAAAAGAAATATTTCCAAAAAGGGTATCACTATCTTGAAGCTACAGTTCCGCTTTTAAAGCAGATTGAAAATGAATATCTGGAAAACACAGACGTGCAAGGCATTTATTTAGAAGCCGAAAAACTTGCCAAAAGACTTTTGGGAACATGGGGCAGAAAAGAAAACGGAACAAAACGAAAACTTTTTTTAAGTGCAATTACGCCTGAAGGTTTTGTCAGTTATGCGGACACTTATTTTAAAGACACATTTTGCATTGCTGTTAAAGGCGATTATGCTGCAAGTTTGTTTTTAAAACGAATTGCCGATGTTTTATCTTGCGCCGGGTTTTCCTTGAGTTTATTCTATTGTCCTATGCAACCGGACGAAAAGATTGAACACATTTACATCCCTGCACTTCGTGTTTCATTATCAACTTATAATTTTTACACACATGTTTCTGCAGCAGAGACAATAGATCTTTGTGAGTTGTCTTATCTCTCCGAGGGAAACGGAGAAAGTTTTGGTCTGTCAGGAACGCTGATGCAAAGGGCTATAGATGCTTTTGGAAAGGCCAGAGAGGCCCATGCTGGGCTTGAAGATATTTATATTCCGTCTATGAATTTCGAAAAGCTTGACCTTATGGTCAATTCTTTAATTCATTCAATATTTACAAGGTGATTTTACATGCGAATTTTTGAAATTACAAATGCAATAGAAAAGTATGCGCCGAAAGAACTGGCATCTTCTTATGATAATGTTGGATTGATGCTTGGAGATTCAAATGCTGAAGTTTCGGCTGTGCTTTTGACACTTGATGTTGATCTTGCCGTTGCCATGGAAGCGAAAGCGGTCGGGGCAGAGCTTATTATCAGCCATCATCCCCTTATTTTTAATCCTGTTAAAAACATAACAGCAGATACACCTGAGGGGAAATGCCTGTTATATCTTATTGAGAATCACATTGCGGTTTATTCTGCACATACGAATCTGGACAGCACGCTGGGCGGCCTCAATGACCTTGCTGCACAATTTTTGTCCCTTTCATCTACGGTACCCCTTGAGGTAAATGGTGAAGCGGGTATTGGTAGAATCGGTGTGCTGCCGGTTCCCATGAAGCTTTCACAGCTTGCAGAAGAGATTAAAAAGATTTATCATGTACCGCATTTGCGCTTCGTTGGAAATGGTGAGCGCATGGTTTCAAAGGTGGCGCTTTGCACAGGCAGCGGGGGAGACCTGACGCTTCTTGCAAAAGATAAAGGTGCGGATGTTTATATTACAGGCGATGTTAAGTATAATGTTGCAAGGGAAGCGGATGCAAACAATATAGGTCTTATCGAGCTTGGACATTACGAAAGTGAATTTATTGCCGTAGACCTTCTCGAAAAAATAATAACTCATTATGGCGGCATATCTGTTAATATTTTCAAATCGCACGCCAATAGGAATGTGTTCTCTTATATTTAGCGCATATAGAAAGCCTCATATACAGGAAGTATGTGGGGCTTTTTGATAAATGTCGGCATAAAAATGCATTTTTTTTACCAAAAATCTTGACATCAAAAAAAATATGTATTATAATTTTTTATTATTAATTTTACAGGAGGGAACCTGAATGTCATATGTAAAAGATGTGCTCGCACAGCTTGTGAGCAGAAACCCCGGTGAAAAGGAATTTCACCAAGCTGCTGAAGAAGTTCTGCAGTCTTTAGAATTAATTACAGAAAAAAATCCTCAGTTCCAGAAGAACGGTCTTTTAGAAAGACTGGTTGAACCCGAACGTCAGATTATGTTCCGTGTTCCCTGGGTGGATGATAACGGGAACGTACAGGTTAACCGTGGTTTCCGTGTACAGTTCAATAATGCCATAGGTCCATACAAGGGCGGTATCCGTTTCCATCCTTCCGTAAACCTTGGTATTATTAAATTCCTCGGCTTTGAACAGATTTTCAAAAACGCACTGACCGGTCTTCCCATCGGCGGCGGCAAAGGCGGTTCTGACTTTGATCCGAAGGGAAAATCCGACCGTGAAGTCATGGCTTTTTGCCAGAGCTTTATTACAGAGCTTTATAAGTACATTGGCGCAGATGTTGATGTTCCTGCAGGTGACATCGGTGTAGGCGCTCGTGAGGTTGGTTATATGTACGGCCAGTACAAGAGAATCACAGGCCTTTATGAAGGTGTTTTAACCGGTAAGGGTATTCCTTATGGCGGTTCTCTTGCTCGTAAAGAAGCCACAGGTTATGGTCTTGTATACTTTGTTGAAGCTATGCTGGAAGGCAAGGGTGAAAAACTGGCAGGCAAAACTGTTGTTGTATCCGGCTCCGGTAATGTTGCAATTTATGCAATTGAAAAAGCACAGCAGCTTGGTGCAAAGGTTGTAACTGCATGCGATTCTTCCGGTTATATTTATGATAAAGATGGCATCGATCTCGATGCGCTGAAAGAAATTAAGGAAGTAAAGCGTGGCCGTGTAAAGGATTATCTCCAGTATCGTCCCAATGCTGAATATCATGATGGTAAAGGTGTTTGGTCTGTTCCCTGTGATATTGCACTTCCTTGTGCCACGCAGAACGAACTTTGCGGAGAAGATGCTAAGCTTCTGGTCAAAAATGGTTGCAAACTTGTTGCCGAAGGTGCTAACATGCCTTCAACGCCTGATGCTATTGCATACTTCCAGGAAAATGGCGTCCGCTTTGCACCCGGTAAGGCAGCAAATGCCGGCGGTGTAGCAACATCTGCGCTTGAAATGAGCCAGAACTCCATGCGCCTTAGCTGGACGTTCGAAGAAGTTGATGCAAAGCTGAAGGGTATTATGCGTAACATTGAAGCACAGACATCTGCCATTGCAAAAGAATACGGCAAAGAAGACAACTATGTATTCGGCGCAAATGCTGCAGGCTTTATGAAGGTAGCCAACGCCATGATGGCACAGGGTATTGTCTGATTCAAACTAAATGAAAAGAGTTCGACATCGAGTCGAACTCTTTTTTTATTATGCATTCTTTGTTATTGAGAATACATTGTCTTTATAGTCCACCGTAACGCTGTCACCCGCAGCAATTTTGCCGTCAAGCATTTCTTCCGCAAATAAATCTTCGAGCTTTGACTGAATGGCTCTGCGGAGTGGTCTTGCACCGTAAACAGCATCAAATCCTTCTTTTGCAAGAGCCGAAACGGTTGCATCGGTAAATTCGGCGGTGATTTCATTTTGTGCAAGACGTGTTTTCAACGTTTCAAGCATTAGTCTTGCAATTTTTTGAATATCTTCTTCCAGAAGGGGATGGAACACGATTATGTCATCAATTCTGTTTAAAAATTCAGGACGGAATGATCTTCGAAGCTCTCCCATTACATTGCTGCGAATGTTCTCGTAATCCTTCTGTGCCTGCTCATCAGAGTTGCCAAAACCAAGCTGTTTCCGTTCTGTGATTTGTCTTGCACCAACATTGGACGTCATAATAATGATTGTGTTTCTGAAATCAACTCGTCTGCCTTGTGAGTCGGTCAGAATACCGTCTTCAAGAATCTGTAAAAGAATATTGAATACATCGGGGTGTGCTTTTTCGATTTCATCAAACAGAACAACAGAATAAGGCTTGCGACGAACTTTTTCAGTAAGCTGTCCACCTTCGTCATATCCGACATATCCCGGAGGAGACCCTACAAGTCTGGAAACGGCATGCTTTTCCATATATTCCGACATATCTACACGAATAATAGCATCTTCTTCGCCGAAAATAGATTCGGCAATGGCTTTGGAAAGCTCTGTTTTGCCAACACCGGTCGGACCCAAAAAGATGAATGAACCAATGGGGCGTTTGGGGTCTTTGAGGCCCACTCTTCCACGGCGAATTGCACGAGCGGCGGCGCGGACGGCCTCGTCCTGACCGATAACACGCTTATGAAGGATTTCTTCCATATTTTTCAGGCGCTGTCCCTCTTCTTCTGCAAGTCGTTTTACCGGAATGCCCGTCCAATCCGAAACGATTGCGGCAATGTCCTCATCTGTGACGGTATCGGTCTTTATTGCATTTGATTTTTGCCATTCTTCTCTTTGTTTTTGAAGTGCTTCTGTAAGCTCCTTCTCTTTATCACGAAGGGAAGCGGCTTTTTCAAACTCCTGGTTTTTAACAGCCTCCTCTTTTTCGGCTTTAACGGCCGAAAGCTCAGATTCAAGTGTTTTTAAGGCAGAGGGGGCAGTTAGCGTTGTAAGCTTTGTTCTGGACGAAGCTTCATCCATAAGGTCTATGGCTTTGTCCGGAAGAAATCTATCGGTTATATATCTCGAAGAAAGCTTTGCGGCGGCTTCGAGTGCTTCATCTGTAATTTTAACACCATGGTGCGCTTCATACTTATCCCGAATTCCCTTCAGAATTTCAATTGTTTCTTCTATTGTGGGTTCGCCCACAGTGACCGGCTGAAATCTTCTTTCGAGCGCTGCGTCCTTTTCAACATATTTTCTGTATTCATTCAAGGTTGTTGCGCCAATTAACTGCAGTTCTCCACGGGAAAGGGAAGGCTTCAATATGTTTGAAGCGTCAATCGCCCCTTCTGCGGCACCTGCACCGATCAGTGTATGCATTTCGTCGATAAATAAAATTACGTTTCCGGCATTTTGGATTTCGTCCATGGCTTTTTTAAGACGTTCCTCAAATTCCCCCCGGTATTTAGCGCCGGCTATCATGGAGGAAAGGTCAAGGGTGAAAACTCGCTTATTTTTGAGTATCTCCGGAATATTACCGTTTACAATTCGCTGTGCAAGGCCTTCTGCAATTGCAGTTTTTCCGACACCCGGCTCACCAATAAGGCACGGATTGTTTTTTGTTCTGCGAGAAAGAATTTGCACAACTCTTTCAATCTCTTTATCTCTGCCTACGACAGGATCAAACTTTCCATCTCGAGCAAGCTGTGTAAGATCTCTGCCAAACTGATTTAATGTAGGTGTTTTGGCATCGCCCTTTGCCTTTGGGCTTTTTGAGGATTGTGTTGCATAAGAGGATGCGGCAGCGTCTTCCTCCAAACTTGTTTTTGAAAGATCAGCATATAATGCTTGCGGCTGGACATTCAGCTCCGCAAGAATGTTAAATGCAACGTTGCTGCCTTCTCTCAGGAGTGCCATTAAAATATGCTCTGTACCGATAAAACGCTCACCAAGACGAGCGGATTCAGCATAGCTGAGTTCCAGGATTTTTTTAGTTCTTGGCGTGAAACCCATGAACTGTACTTGTTTTCCCGGATATGTGTCAATCATTTCTGTGAGCACATGAAGAACAGCATCTTCCGAAACTCCATGCTCGCCAAGCGTTGAAGCTGCGACGCCTGTTCCTTCACGCAGAAGCCCAAGTAGAATATGTTCACTTCCTAAATAATTGTGGCCCAGTTCCTTAGCGGCTTCCTGTGCAAGTTGTAAAGACTTTTTGGCCTTGGAAGTAAAGCGGTCGTTATAATTGTTCATCATGGAAAATCAACTCCTTTACTAATTTTGCTCTTTTAATATCTCGTTGTTCGGCGGTTAAAGATGAATTGTTTCCCGTAATATTTGCGGGCATGGTAAGAACCATTAGAGAATTAAGCTTTTCAAATGGTATTTTCTTTAGTATACCCAAATATATGCCGGTTCGAACATCGCTTACAAGATTTATCAGTTCTTTGCCGCTCATCATAAAGGCGTGGCGCATGTTTCCGTAACTTCTGAATATACGGTCAGTAAGTTTTGCGGGGACATCGGCGGCAAGTTGTTTGCGAAGTGAGTTTTCTACTTCACAGACGGCAGATACAATTTTATTGAACCGTTCTATCAGCTCTTCTTCGGCATATCCAAGAGTAATCTGGTTTGAAATTTGATAGAAATTACCCTGAGCATCTGTGCCTTCTCCGTATAGACCTCGAACGGTCATGCCTGATTTTACAGCTTGCGATAAAAGCCCTGTCATACGGCCTGATACTGCAATGGCAGGAAGGTGGACCATGGCAGAAACCCGGAGACCGGTACCTGTGTTTGTCGGGCAGCTTGTGAGAAATCCGAATTTTTCATGAAAAGCATAGTTTAATGTTTCACCGAGGAGATCGTCAATTTTGCTTGCCATATTCCATGCTTCATCAGGTTGGAATCCGGGATAAAGGCACTGGATTCGAATGTGGTCCTCTTCGTTTACCATAATGGATACGCTTTCATCACGGTTTATAATGGCGGCTCTTGGAAAATTTCCGCCCGTAAGATCCGGGCTGATTAAATGTTTCTCTATAAGTGCCTGCTGTTTAACGGGGGATAGCTTATGAATTTTTATAAGTGAAAAATCATTTGCTATAGGTTTTAGCGCTTCCCATACAAGATTTATAATTTTTTCCGCATCTTCTTCTGAAAGTTTTGCAGCGAATGGAAAGTCTGCCAGATTTCTTGCAATTCGCACACGGGTACTGATGATCATATCGCTTTTAGGTCCTTGTTCTTTATACCAGGTCATTTCTCATCACCTCCGTTAATTTCTCTGATTTGATCCCGAAGCTTTGCGGCTTTTTCAAATTCTTCGTTTAAAATAGCTTCCTGCAAAAGTCTACGAAGCCGTTCAGCCTCTCGTTTTGCTTTCAGTGCAGCATTTGCTTTTTTAGGAAGCTTTCCTGCATGCACTGCACTTCCATGTACTTTTTTAAGCACCGGCTCTAAAAAGCTTGCAAAATGCGTATAACACTGTTTACAGCCAATTCTTTTTGTTGCTTTATATTCGTCATATGTTTCTCCACAGCCCGGGCAACGTGCGTGGCCTGCAATATTAGGCGTGAGTAGATTAAAAAAGTCAGTACTGAACAGATTGTCGGCACTTAGGTATCCCATTTGTGCGGCGCAGCTGTGACAAACGTGCATTTCTGTTTTTTTGCCATTTATATTCTGCGAAAGATGTAAGTTTGCAAGATTCATACCGCATTTTTCACATAACATAATAAATTCTCCTTTACATCATAGTACTAATTAACATGTTTTTTAGAAGTGTGGCCCGAACGGTATCGCGCATAGGAAGGGGAAGGGGGAGCTTGTTATCTCCCAGCCCCGAGAGAATAATTTTGCCTTCCCTTGGGGTGAGATATTCGTTATCCACCATGTTTTTTACAAAGACAGTTGCTGTCTGAAAGCTTATAGAACTACCAATCGCATTTACAACATGCATAAAATAGTTGTTCTGTTTTTGCGGTGCAACTCGGCTTATACGAAGGTACCCGCCGCCGCCTCGCTTGCTTTCAACAACATAGCCTCTTTCGCAAGTAAATCTCGTTCTGATAACATAGTTTATTTGTGAAGGAACACACCCGAATTGGTCTGCAATGGTTTTTCTTTGGATTTCAAGCGTACCGTCTGATTCCTGCATCATTTTATGCAAAAATTGTTCTATTACATCACTTATACCTAGCATGTCGTCACCTCCGTGTTTTTGACTTTGACTAACTTTGACCTTTATTAAAGTATAGCACCTGATTTTTGCTGTGTCAATACTTTTTTATAAAAATTCCCAAAAAAACCGTATCAGTGTTTGATACGGTTTTTATCTTAACTTTACGCTCACTTCACCTGTAGATAGGTTTTGTATTGTTCCGTCTGAAAGCTTTATTTGAAGAGAGAAATCATCATTAATATCTAATACGGTGGCGGGGTAGATGGTAGAAAATGTGTTAACCGAAACTTCTTTTCCCGTCAGCATGCATCTATTCTTGTAAGGCAAGAAAAATTCTTTTTTATCAAGTGCGCCATAATATTTGTATATGTTTTTTAAAAGAATGGCGGTAAATTTACTTCTTGCTTCGGGAAAAGAATCTGAGAAAACAGCGCCGGCAATGCTCTTGATTTCTCTTGGGAAATGAGATTTTGGTTCAAATAGGTTTACACCAATTCCTAATATAATATAATCAACGGTAAGATTTTTTGGATTTAATGCAGATTCTGCCAAAATTCCGCAAACTTTTTTACCTTTGAAATAAACATCGTTGACCCATTTGATTTGGGCGGATTCACCTGTGAATTCTTCAATGGTTTCCGCTACGGCCACGGCGGATAAAGCGGTAATTTGAAGTGCATCGGCGGGAGCAATCCTCGGGCGCAAAATGATGCTCATGTATAGTCCTGTTTTCTCCGGGGAATAAAACTTTCGTTCCATTCGACCTCGTCCGTTTGTTTGCGTTTCTGCGATGCAAACAGTGCCTTCCGGTGCACCAAGGGAAGCCATTTCTTTTGCTGTTAAATTTGTTGAAGGAAGTGAAGAAAATATGCGGATTTTTTCAGCATCCATTGGATAGAATTTTGAAATGGATTCAGCTGTAAACACGTCATCTGCTGACGAAAGACGATACCCTCGATTCGTTTGTCCGTCGATATTGTATCCTTCTAATCTTAGCGCTTGAATATGCTTATAGACTTTATTTTTCTCAATTCCCAATTTTCTGGAGAATGTTTCAGCGGTTATATAATCACCGGAATAAAAGAACAGAAGTTTCAAAACAGACTCTTTTTCTGACATAGCTTTCACCTCGTTTGAAACAGTATACCAAAAATTGACATTATTGTCAATGGAAACAAATTCTTGAAAAACTATATAAATTGCGGAAAAACTATTGACAAATTGCGTAAAATATGCTTTAATTATATGCGTTTACAACCAGTAAACAAAAAGTATATTTTTTTTAAATTTAAATGAAACGAATGTGATGCCCCATATGATGAAAATTGGCGATAAAATCAGGAATCTACGGCTAAAAAACAATCTTACGCAATCAGAACTCGGAAATCGGTGCGATTTAACCAAAGGATTTATTTCCCAGTTGGAGTCTGATCAAACTTCACCATCACTTTCTACTTTGGAAGATATCCTTCGATGTCTTGGAACCAGTTTTCAGGAGTTTTTCAGTGATGAAAAGAAGGAAAAGATCGTTTATAAAAAAGAAGATGTAATCATTAAGGACTTTGGAGATCTTCGTGTTTTTTGGCTTGTTTCAGATGCGCAAAAAAATGAAATGGAGCCGGTAATGGTTGAACTGGAAAGCGGAATGTCTACGGATGAAGAAGCACCGCATGAAGGGGAAGAATTCGGCTATGTGTTAAATGGGACAATCAGTTTGGTTCTTGATGACACGATTTATAAAATTAAAAAAGGTGAGAGTTTCTATTTTCAGGCAAGAACACCGCATTACATAAAAAACACAGGTAAAGTACAGGCAAAAATTTTGTGGATTACGTCTCCGCCTTATTTTTCGTTTGGATAAGAAAGGACAAAAATGAAGAAGAATAATTTGCTTCGTGCAGTTGCACTTTTTCCGTTTTTAATATGGATTATTCTGCTTATTGTCGTGCCGGTAATACTGATTGCATATTACGGACTTACAAATGCAGACGGCGTTTTTTCTTTGGATAATTTTCGCCAATTTTTTCAGCCGAATTACCTTCGTGTTTTTGGCAGAAGCTTATATTTGGCACTTTTGGCAACGGTTATTTGTCTTTTGGTCGGATATCCGATTGCCATGATTCTGGCGGGAAACACTTTTAAAAGGAAAACGCTATTAGTTGTTCTTTTAATTGCGCCCATGTGGATGAACTTTCTTCTCCGTACGTATGCATGGCTTACGCTTCTTGAAGGCAATGGTGTTTTTAATACGATTTTACAGTCTCTCGGTCTTCCGAAACAAGCGTTTTTAGGGAATGTGAATGCCGTTGTTTTTGGCATGGTATACAATTTTTTGCCATACATGATTTTCCCTATTTATACATCCATCAGCAAAATACCTAAAAATATAATTGAAGCTGCAAAAGACCTTGGCGGTGGTAATGTAATATGCTTTTTCCGTATTATTCTTCCGCTCAGCGTTCCCGGCATTCTTTCGGGCGTCACCATGGTTTTCGTTCCCGGTGTTACAACATTCGTTATTTCACAGTTTTTGGGAAGCGGAAAAATCACTTTAATCGGTGACATTATTGAACAACAATTTATGCATGCCGGAAACTGGGGCTTTGGTGCGGCCATTTCAATTATTGTCATGATAGCAGTTGTGCTTTGCATGTGGCTGGTCAACCGATTCTCAGATGATTCGGAGGTAATAATGCCATGATGAAATTTTTTAAAAAGATTTATTTTTATTTAATTTTATTATTTCTTTATGCACCGATTCTGACGCTTGTTGTTTTTTCCTTCAACGAAGCAAAGTCCAGAGGGAAATGGGGAGGTTTTTCGCTTCGCTGGTATAAAGAACTTTTTCAAAACGCTGAAATTATGGATGCACTTCTTTCGACGGTGCTTGTTGCCTTACTTGCCGCATTGATTTCCACGGTAATCGGCACAATTTCTGCTTTGGCTCTTCATAAAAGCGGCACTTTTTTTCGAAAGACCATGATTAATTTGACGTATCTTCCCATGATGAATTCGGACATTGTAACCGGCGTTTCACTTATGCTTTTATTTTCCTTTTTGCATTTCGAGCTGGGGTTTGTAACGCTTCTTCTCTCGCATATTACGTTTTGTATTCCATATGTTATTCTTTCTGTCATGCCAAAGTTGTACGGTTTAAACCCAAGCGTTTACGAGGCGGCACTTGATCTTGGTGCCAGTCCCTTGCAGGCTTACAGGAAAATTGTTCTGCCTGACATTTTGCCCGGTATCATATCCGGCTTTTTGATTTCCATAACATTATCGATTGATGATTTTGTAATCAGTTTTTTCAACACAGGAAATGGTGTTAAAAATATTTCCATTTTGGTTTATACATCCAAAACCGGTGTAAAACCTGAAAACTATGCACTATCTTCCATTATGTTTGGTGCGGTTTTGATTTTACTTTTAATTATTAACATAAAAGAAAAAAAGAAAGCTACGGAGGGGAATTATTAATGAAAAAAATTGCTTTACTGCTTTGTCTGGTACTTTGTTTCTCGGTGTTTTCCGGTTGCTCTAATAGCGGAAAAACCGTTCTTCGTGTTTACAACTGGGGCGAATACATCGATGAAAGCGTTATTAAAGAATTCGAAAAACGATTTCCCGATATTCGTGTACAATACGAAACGTATACAGACAATGAAATTATGTATACGAAAATAACAAACAGCAGCACAAAGTATGATGTTTTAATTCCATCTGATTATATGATAGAGCGTTTAATCGGTGAAAACATGCTGGCACCGCTGAATTTTGATAACATCCCCAACTATAGCTTGATCGATAATAAATATAAAAATCTTGATTTCGATCCGGAAAACAAATATTCTGTCCCTTATATGTGGGGGACGCTCGGCATCCTTTATGATAAAACGAAAGTACATGAAGAGCATTTTACTTGGGAAATGCTTTTTGACGGCAAATATGCAAATTCAATTCTTATGAAAAAAGACATGAGAGATGCACTTGGCGTTTCACTGAAAAGCCTCGGTTATTCCTTCAACAGCGTAGATGCCGGAGAGCTGAATGCAGCAAAAGACAGACTTAGCGCCCAGAAAAACAATGTTTTAGCTTATGTGAATGACGACGGTATGGACAAAATGATTGCCGGCGAAGCCCCCATGGCACTTATGTATTCCGGTGATGCAGCATATTGCATCTCTGAAAATGACAATCTTGCTTTTGCAATTCCGGAAGATGGAAGCAACTTGTTCTTCGATTCGATGGTCATTCCTGCAAATAGTGAGCATAAGGATGCAGCTGAAAAGTTTATAAACTTTATGTGCGAAAAGGAAATTGCAGAAAAGAATGCGAATGAAATCGGATATTCAACGCCGCATACCGGTGTTTACGAAGCTTTGCCCGCAGAAGTAAAGAATTCCTTTGCTTATCCTGAAACCGACATTCTGGAAAAAGCTGAAATTTACAAGTATCTTGGCGAAGAAATTACATCAATGTACGAAAGGGTTTGGAGTGAGTTTCAGGCTTCACTGTAAAACCGGAGAGGAAGATAGATTTGGGTAACCACATCATTGATTTACAGGGAATCTGCAAATCCTTTGGTGACACAAAGGTATTAAAGGATTTTAATCTTTATATTCGTGAAAACGAGTTCATCACATTACTTGGTCCGAGCGGCTGCGGCAAGACAACGATTCTTCGCATTATCGGCGGTTTTGAACAGCCTGATGAAGGAAGGGTTTTATATCGCGGTGAAGATATTGTAAACGTTCCGCCGAATAAGCGAAATTTCAACACAGTATTTCAAAAATACTCTCTGTTTCCGCATATGAATATTTTTGAAAATGTTGCATTTGGACTTCGAATTCAAAAAATGCAAGAATCTGAAATTCGAAAGAAAGTTATGCATGCACTTGAAATTGTAAATTTACCGGGATTTGAAAAAAGATACCCTGATTCTCTTTCCGGCGGACAGCAACAGCGAATCGCTATTGCTCGTGCGATTGTTTGCGAGCCGGAAGTGCTTTTGTTTGATGAACCTCTGGGAGCACTTGATTTAAAACTTCGTCAGGGCATGCAACACGAACTGAAAAAACTTAGGGAAGAACTTGGCATTACATTTATTTATGTAACACACGATCAGGAAGAAGCGCTGACCATGAGCGATACGATTGTGGTTATGAGTAACGGTGAAATTCAGCAGATAGGAAACCCTGTTGATATATATAACGAACCGCAAAACCGATTTGTTGCCAGATTTATTGGGGAGAGCAACATTGTGGATGGTATCATGCACGAAGACTTCCGCGTTCGTTTCTCTGAACACGAGTTTACCTGTGTTGATGGTGGATTCGCCAAAGAAGAGGAAGTTGACGTTGTTATTCGTCCGGAAGACATTAAAATTGTATCTCCTGAAGATGGCATGCTCCGAGGGGTTGTTAAAAATGTGTATTTCAAGGGTGTTCACTATGAAATGGTGGTTTCATCCGGAAACACGGACTGGCTCGTCCAAAGCACCCTTATGGAAGAAAAAGGGAAGACGGTTGGCCTTTCTATATATCCGAACGATATTCATATAATGAAAAAATGTAATTAAAAACTTTTTTAATAAATTCTTGACGTGAGCATTTAAATATGATATATTTAATATATATGTTTTAGGAGGTAATGAAATGAAAAAATCTATTTAAGCAATGGTTTTAAGCGCTATTATGTTTTTTTCCATTCCGGTTTATGCAACTCCTGTTTCTGACTTTTTCGCCGGATATGACATCCCTTCTTCTGTTAATATACCAGTAGAAGCGGATGTGCAGGTGAAAAAAGCATCCTCATCTGAATTTATTGATGGTCCAATTAACGTTACGAAAAAGAGTAGCGAGGAATGGCCGACATTTGATTTCAGAGCAACAATTTATATGGAATCCGTTCGCGAGGCGTTCAGACAGTATTCCGCTGTTTCCAGATTTTTAATTGCGGATGATGCAACCCTTAGAGAGCAGTTTGCCAATACTCCCATTTATGGTGAATTCGTTGTTTCTGCCAAGTATCCTTCTTCGCTTTCCGTTCCCAGAAGGTTTTTGAATGCGGGCGAAATGACCGGCTTTAATGATGAAGCCAAAGTTGTTTTTCGTGAACTTGGCCGCAGTGAACGAACACAAGGAAGTTGGAAGACGTTAGAAATCAGGCTGTCTGTTAAAAACCCCGCCGGCCTTGGCGATTACATTACTCAGGGCGATTTAGAAGCAAATCTTGACACTTATTTCCCTGACTTTACTTTAACATGTCAAGATGTTGAAACATCCGCTCCTGGCACTTTCCCTGTTTATGGTGAGATGGTAGGTACAACATATATTGGCGGAAGAACAGCAGAAGAAGGTATGTTTACACAAATCAACTATTCTGCCGTGCAGAAAGAAATTCCCGAAGCATCTTCTGATGATTTGAGCGCTACAGTTTCTGTTGTGAACAAATCTTCGTCCTCAATCGGTGGCGGTTCAACGACTCCTATTGATGAAGTAATTCTTTCTTTCTCTGTCAGCGGTGACACCACACTTGTTGCCCCTGTTAGCGGACACAAGAAGGTTTCTGTAAATATTAGTGCAGTAGCAGCGCCCAAAAGAGAAGGTTTCGTTTTTGATGGCTGGTATGCTGAGGCAGCATGCAAGACAAAACTTGCAGGTCTCGTTACATTTACAAAGGATACGATTGTATATGCGAAGTGGATTAATGTAACTGTTCCTGAAATGTTTGATGCAACCTCGCATTATGCATATCTTAACGGTTATGAGGATGGAAAAATTTATCCTGAAAAACCCATTTCTCGTGAAGAAGTTTCCGCTGTTTTACACAGACTTTTAACCGCTGATTTCAAATCCACATTAAATGCAACACCGGCATTCAGTGACGTTAGCGCTGATCGCTGGTCCGCAGAAGCCATATTTGCTATGGCGGACGGTGATTTCCTTAAGGGTTATCCGGATGGAACATTTGATCCTTCGAAACCTGTAACTCGTGCTGAGTTTGCAACAATTATCAGCCGTTTCTATTCTGATATTCTGAAGGCAAACCACATTGGCTTTAAAGATATCGGTGGACATTGGGCTGAGGAATATATTAAGGATGCATCGGCTCTGGCTCTTATTGAAGGCTATGAAGACGGTACATTTAAGCCGGATGCCTATGTTTCTCGTGCAGAAGCTGTAACAATTATCAACAGAATTCTTGTTCGTTACGTTGATGGTGCAGGTCTTTGCGAAGGCGTGAAAATGTGGCCGGACAACAGTCCCTCAGCTTGGTATTATTATCAAATTATAGAAGCGTCAAATGCACATGCTTATACTCGTCGTGAAGACGGTGTTTATGAAACCTGGACGGCTTTAACGAAGTAATTTTAAGCGTACGGCGGTTTGTCTGCCGTACGCTTTTTAATTTTTCACTGCTCCTAATTTGAGGTGATACTATGGACGAAATACAGAGACTTTTGGAAATGCGGAAATATGAATCCGCACTTATAGCACATGGTTATAACATAATTGCCGGTGTTGATGAGGCGGGGAGAGGACCGCTTGCAGGCGATGTGTTTGCTGCAGCGGTTATTTTGCCGGAAGATTTCCTGCCGGAAGGTTTGAATGATTCTAAAAAGATTTCTGAGAAGAAAAGAGAAAAGCTTTTTGATGAAATTACGAAAAATGCAATCTCTTATGCTGTGGGACGAGCTTCAGCTGACGAGATTGACAATATCAATATTCTGCAGGCAACGTATGAAGCTATGCGACGTGCGGTAAAAGGGCTCCGTGTTAAGCCGGACTATGTGTTGATTGACGGTAATCCTGTAACTGACATGCCTTTTCTTCATGCATCAATCGTAAAAGGGGATAGCCTTTCCTTGTCAATTGCTGCGGCGTCTATTATAGCCAAAGTTTCCCGTGATCGCTATATGCTGGAAATGGATTCGATTTACCCCGGGTATGGTTTTGCCGTGCATAAAGGGTATGGCACAAAGGCACATAAAGATGCCGTTTGGGAACTTGGCCCATGTCCAATTCACAGACGCTCTTTCTTGAAAAAATGGTACAAGGAGAGCGACAGATGAATGATCGTGGCAAATATGCCGAAGATGTTGCGGTCCGGTTATTAAAAAAGAATGGCTATAAAATATTGGAACGGAATTTTCACTGTTATTTTGGCGAAATTGATATTATAGCGAAAGAACAAGAGTATCTCGTTTTTGTTGAAGTAAAATTTCGAAAACGAGAGGATTTTGGCGGAGCAGTCGGAGCAGTTACGCCTTTAAAACAGGCAAAGATAAAAAAGACGGCGCAGGTTTACTTGCAAAAAAACAGAATTGAACCTGCAGTTCGATTTGATGTTGTACTTCTTTCCGGCGAAATTGACAGATTTAAAAGGTTAACTTTGAAATTATAAAAGATGCATTCCGATAAAAATTTACTTTTTTTAAAAAAAGACTTGCAATTACCCAAAATATGTAGTATAATATTTTAGATTCAAAATACGCACGCCGTGCCGAGGCGGTGCAGTTCCGTAAGGTGCAGCGCTGTAGAAGCCGGCGGAGGTATAAACATTTTATGGAGGTGCTGACATGTCAGTAGTCGCAATGAAACAATTATTGGAAGCAGGTGTTCACTTTGGTCACCAGACCAGAAGATGGAACCCCAAAATGGCCGAGTATATTTTTACCGAAAGAAACGGTATCTATATCATCGACCTGCAGAAGACCGTAAAGAAGATTGAAGAAGCCTATGCATTTGTTCGTGATGTTGCAGCAGCAGGTGAAGAAATCCTGTTTGTAGGCACAAAGAAACAGGCACAGGAATCCATCAAAGAAGAAGCCGAACGTGTAGGCATGCATTTTGTTAATGCAAGATGGCTCGGCGGTATGATGACCAACTTCAAAACAATCAAAAAGAGAATCGAACGTCTTTATCAGCTTCAGAAAATGGAAGAAGACGGCACATTTGATCTTCTGACGAAAAAAGAAGTTATGAAGCTTCGTGGCGAAATGGAAAAGCTCGAAAAATACCTTGGCGGTATTAAAGATATGAAGAAGCTTCCCGGCGCACTGTTTGTAGTTGATCCCAAGAAGGAAAAAATTGCAATTGCAGAAGCTAAGAAGCTGAACATTCCCGTTGTTGCTATTGTTGATACCAACTGCGATCCTGAAGAAGTAGATTATGCAATCCCCGGCAATGATGATGCAATCCGTGCCGTTAAGCTGATTGCTTCTGTTATGTCCAATGCCATTTTAGAAGGCAGACAGGGCGAGCAGATGGCTAAAGCTGAAGAAGAAGTAGAAGCAGAAGCATAATAGGCTTTGTAATGAAAGGAAGAACAGAGTTATGATTAGTGCAAGCGATGTAAAAGAATTAAGAGAAAGAACCGGTTGTGGCATGATGGACTGCAAAAAGGCCCTCACAGCTACAGATGGTGATATGGATAAGGCTATTGAATTCCTGCGTGAAAAGGGCCTTGCAGCTGCTGTTAAGAAGGCAGGCCGTATTGCTTCCGAAGGTCTTGTTGACATTCTGGTGGACGGCAATATTGGTGCAATGGTTGAAGTTAACTCCGAAACTGACTTTGTTGCTAAGAACGCAGAATTCCAGCAGTTTGTTAAGGATGTAGCAAAGCAGGTTATTGCAAGTAATCCCCAGGATGTGGAAGCTCTCCTTGATTCCAAGTTTGTTTCCGGCAGCAATACTATTCGTGAAATGCTCACAGAAAAGATTGCTACCATCGGCGAAAATATGAATGTAAGACGTTTTGAACGTTTTGAAGGCAATGTTATCGGTTACGTTCATGGTGGCGGCCGTATTGGCGTTATGGTAGCTGTTGAAGGCGACATTTCCAATCCTGCAGCATACGAAGCTGCAAGAGATGCAGCAATGCAAATTGCAGCCATTAATCCCTTATATCTTGACAAGGAAGTCGTTCCCGCAGAAGATATCGAAAAAGAAAAGAACATCATTATTGCGCAGATTAAGGAAGATCCGAAGAATGCGAATAAGCCTGAAAACATCATTGAAAAAATGGTTGGCGGCAAAATCAACAAATTCTTTGAACAGAACTGCCTTCTCCAGCAGGCATTCGTTAAGGATGATAGCGTAAGTGTTGGCAAGTATCTGGAAGCTAATGGTGTTAAGCTCCTGAAGTACACTCGTTTTGAAAAAGGCGAAGGCCTTGAAAAGAAAGTTGACGATTTCGCTAGTGAAGTAGCAGGAATGGTTAAATAATTTAGGCAAAATAAAAGCCGGAAGTTTTTAAGACTTCCGGCTTTTTTGTGTTTACATATGTAATACAGAATGGAGTTCGTTATGAATTTTTCCATTTGAAGCAATAATATCATCAGGCGTTTCAAAAGAAACAGGCCCAAGAGAATAGTTTGTAATCTTACCGCCGGCCTCATTTAAAATTGCAGCCCCTGCAGCATAATCCCAAGGCTTTAAGTTTCGTTCAAAAAAGCCATCCGTACGCCCCGCAGCAAGATAGCAAAGCTCCAGTGCTGCCGCACCAAACCGACGAATATCTTCACATCTTTCATAAACCTTACGGGCAGAAGAAAAAACATCTTCTGAAAGTGTTTTTTTATAAGGGGCGGTCCCCAAACTAATAAGACTATGTTTTAGAGAAGGTGTTTGCGAAACAGAAATTTTTTCTCCATTAAAATAAGCGCCTTTTCCTTTTTCAGCGTAAAACAGCTCATCTGTAAACGGATTATAAACAACACCGAGAACAGGTTCATAATTTGTAACAAGCCCCAAAGAGACTGCGCTTTGATTTAAATTGTGGATTAAGTTTGCAGTGCCATCTATTGGGTCAAGAATCCATACCGATGCATTTTCAAAGTCAACAAAAGAAGTCTCTTCTTCGCCCATAAATTGAATGGAAGGGAAGAGGGCGAACAACTGTTCTTTCAAATAAGATTGAACTTCAAAATCGACCTGTGTGACATAGTTTCCGTAACCTTTGACGGTAACGTCATTTTTCTTATTAATGTCCAAAATGATGCTTTTTGTTCGTTTTACAATATCAATAATGTTTTCTAACATATTAATCATTACCCCTATATAAAATATTGAAAATATAAAAATGAAATATTAAGATAAAACGTTTCTTATTTTCTAATATTATACTATATTAGAACAATAAAAGCAAATGTTTTGCTTTAAAAAATAAGTTAAAACTTTCCTAACATTTTTTTACATAAAAATTCCCTTGTTGCAGATAATAGGTTTGTAAAAACAAACAAAAGGAGTAAATTTGTATATGAAAGCAACAGGGATTGTAAGAAGAATAGACGATTTGGGCAGAGTGGTTATTCCCAAAGAAATCAGGCGTACAATGAGAATTCGGGAAGGTGATCCTTTAGAAATTTTTACAAATCGAGATGGCGAAGTAATCTTTAAAAAATATTCACCAATAGGAGAACTTGGAGATTTTGCCTTGCAATATGCAGAAGCGCTTGCCAAAACCGCAGGCCGTCCGGTTTGTATAACTGATAAAGATAACGTCATTGCTGTTTCCGGCGCTCCTAAAAAGGAACTGCACGAAAAAAGAGTGAGTCATGACCTGGAAAGGATAATGAACGAAAAAACCACTTTTTTGAGCCGAGGAAATGCAAATAGTATTCATATTGCAGATGGTGCAGAACGTTTTCAAGCAGGGGTCGTTGTGCCAATTATTTCAGAAGGGGATCCTATTGGCAGCGTAGTTATGATGACAAGCGAAGGGGATTCGCAGATGGGAGAAGTTGAAGAAAAATTAGCACAATCGGCGGCAGGGTTTTTAGGAAGACAAATGGAATAAAAAAAGAATCCGGATGATTCCGGATTCTTTTTTTATTAATATCTTTCTCTATTTTCCCAAGCATACTTGCACATAGGAATGGAATATAAGAAAATGTAAAGAATAGAAAGAACTAAAACAACTGCACTAATAATTGTTAATACAAGAACCGAAGACGGAACAAACAAGTTGTAAACAGGAGAAGTAAGTAAACCTAATAACGTTCCAACACTCCAGATTACAGGAAAACCAATATTCCAGAAGAACTTTAAAAGTAAAACGGTAACAGCTGCACCTATGATAGCTAAAAGGAAAGAAAACAGCGGGAAACCAATTGTAGAAGTGATGTTATACTTTCCGGGAAGCTTTGCATCAGCCCAGATATTCGGAAATACATCACGAGCCAAATCGGGGTAATTATAGCAGAACCACAAATATTCATTTAAAGAAAGTGTTACGTCACCGGCCGAAAATTCTTTAAGATTTAAGGTATATGTACCATTTTCACCGGACCAGTCAGCCTTAAACTTCTCGACGCCATTAAGTTCATTCTTTAAAGTGTTAACTTCTGCCGTAAGAGTTTCTGCTTTTGCAGGGTCAGCCTTGATTTCCTTTTCTAAATCAGAAATTGAAAGCTTTATGTCTGAAATTTTCTGATCAATTTCAGCATTTGCATTGCTCAGCTTTTTGCTGTCAATCTGTGTGTATGTAAAAAACGGCATTGAGCAACATACGACATAGGCAAGCATAAGAACGGCAATTACTGCGGCAAAAACATTGCGAATTTTGGTGCTTTTTAATCCTGTTGTTTCCATGAAAAATCATCCTTCCAAGTATAATTAAATTTAATATAATAATATCATATTTGAAAAAATTTGTCAAGTAAAAGACAAAAGAATAATTTATTTTGTATCAAAGAAAAATTTTATTGCTTTTTGAATTTGTGCATCCCAAAATTTCCAATCATGAACACCCGGCGCAGGATCAAATTGAAACGAAATAGATGTTTCAGATAGTGCACTAACAAAACTAAGATTGTTTTGAAAGAGAAAATCATCTTGCCCGCACGTTATATACAATCGTGGAGACGGGGAAGAAAAAGGTTCTTTAATGATATGAAACAAATCATCATTGGAATTTGTCACATCGATTTGATCGCCAAACACTAATTTCCTGATTTCCGCCCAACGAGGGTCGCGTGATAATCTGTTTGAAATATCAACAGCACCGGATAAACATGCAGCAGCGCCAAAAACAGAGGGATTAAGAAGAGCAATCTTCAATGCACCGTAACCGCCCATCGATACGCCGGCAATATATGTTTTTTCTTTATCTGTACTAAATGAAAATAACCTTGAAACATAGGGGAACAGTTCGTTTGTAAAAAACGAGTAATAAGCTCCACCGTAAGCCATGTCGCGGTAGAAACTACGAGCGGCATCCGGCATAATAACGGCAATACCTGCTTCATTTGCGTATCGTTCAATGGAGGTAAACCGCGACCATGATGTAAAATCATCCTTAAGGCCGTGTAATAAATATAATACGGGCGCTCCCGTCTCACGGCCTTCAGGAATAATGGCATTAAACTGTGTGGATTTTTGTAAAACATTTGAAAAAAAACTACAAGTTATAAAAGCCATGTTGAACCTCTTCAGGATGCTGATTCCCGTTTTTTTGTTGTGCTTTTCACAGTTTTACGGAGAGAGGGGCGACTGGGAGAATATTTAATCTCCGGGCATCCCGATTCTATTGTTTCGCCCGTTATAATAACTCGCTCAATTGTGGGGTCAGAGGGAATCGTAAACATTATCTCTGTTAAAACTTCCTCAAAAATAGCCCGCAGGCCTCGAGCACCTGTTTTTCTGTTGTACGCTTTTTGGGCAATTTTGTCCAATGCATCCTCATTTACTTCCAGTGTAACATCATCAAATGCAAAAAGCTCCTGGTATTGTTTTAAAATTGCATTTTTGGGTTCTTTAATAATTTGTTTTAAAGCCGCAACGTCCAAAGAATGCAGTGTGACAACTACAGGCAATCTTCCGATAAATTCAGGAATTAATCCATATTTAATAAGATCCTGCGGTTCAACTTGTGATAAAATCGCATCCATGTCTTCCGTGTTTGCACGGGTGATTTCCGAACCAAAACCCATGGATTTTTTACCAATTCTTTTTTGGATAACTTTATCAAGACTTTCAAAAGCACCGCCAACAATAAAAAGAATATTGGACGTATCAATTTGAATAAATTCCTGGTGCGGATGCTTTCTGCCGCCTTGTGGCGGAACAGAGGCTACTGTACCTTCCAGAATCTTCAAAAGCGCTTGTTGTACACCCTCGCCGCTAACATCTCTTGTGATAGAGGGGTTTTCGCTTTTTTTGGAAATTTTATCAATTTCATCTATATATATAATTCCCCGTGAAGCACGTTCAATATCATAGTCAGCAGCCTGAATAAGTTTCAAAAGAATATTTTCTACATCTTCGCCTACATAACCGGCCTCTGTTAAAGAGGTGGCATCTGCAATCGCAAAGGGAACGTCTAAAATTTTGGCAAGGGTCTGTGCAAGCAGGGTCTTTCCCGAACCCGTAGGACCTAAAAGTAAAATATTACTTTTTTGCAGTTCAACTTCATCATTTAAAATTGTTTCATTACCAATTCTTTTGTAATGATTGTAAACTGCAACTGACAGACTCTTTTTTGCTTTATCCTGCCCAATTATATAATTATCCAGTGATTCCTTAATTTCAATGGGTTTGGGCACTGATGTTGTCTCTTTTTTTTCGGACATAGATGAAGAAGCTTTCAAAGAAGCTTCTTCATCTATAATTTCAAAACATAATTCAATGCACTCGTCGCAAATATAAACACCGGGACCTGCGACTAATCGTCCAACCTGATCTTGTGTTTTGTCGCAAAAAGAGCAACGTAACATATTGGGATCATCATATTTTGACATAAAATAACCTACGCTTTCTAAAAGAATTTAGCGTTTTTCAATCACTTTATCAATGAGCCCATATTCCTGAGCCATAGGTGCAGTCATGAAATTGTCACGTTCTGTGTCTCTTTGAATAACTTCAAGCGGTTGTCCTGTGTTCTGGCTTAAAATACGGTTCATGCGATCTTTAATGTTGAGAATATGATCAGTATGAATTTTAATATCGGTCGCTTGCCCTTGCATACCGCCAAGAGGTTGGTGGATCATGATTTCACTATTGGGGAGGGCAAGGCGCTTTCCCTTTGCGCCAGCAGAGAGAAGAAAAGCACCCATGCTTGCTGCCATACCGATGCAAATGGTTGAAACATCGCATTTAATGTAATTCATTGTGTCATAGATTGCCATACCGGCAGAAATAGAACCGCCGGGACTGTTAATGTACAAATGAATGTCTTTATCCGGATCTTCGCTTTCGAGAAACAAAAGCTGTGCAACCACAAGACTGGCTGTAACATCGTTTACTTCTTCGCCAAGAAAAATAATACGATCTTTTAAAAGGCGAGAGTAAATATCATAAGAACGTTCGCCGTGATTTGTTTGATCAACGACCATAGGTACCAGACTCATCGTAAAACCTCCATGTTATGCTATAAAAAAATTATAATTATGCTTCGGCGTCATCCTTTTTAGTTGTTTTCTTGGTTGTTGTAGTTTTTTTGGCTGTTGTGCTCTTTGTCGAAGCAGATTTAGTTGTAGTTGTTTTCTTTGCTGCAGGTTTTTTTGCAGGTGCAGCTTCGTCTGCTGTTTCAGCGTCTGTAGCTTTGGGAGCTGCTTTTTTGCGAGGTTTCTTTACTTCAGCGTTTTCTACCAAGAAGGCAAGCGTCTTATTGGTTGTCAAATCTGCAGCAATGCCGTCGAGGTTTTCTCCCATAATCTTTTTAATCTTGTCGAGATCCATTTTATATGCATCAGCCATTTTCTGCAGTTCTTCATCAATTTCTTCATCAGTAGCTTTAATGTTTTCGATTGCAGCAATCTTTTCAAGAATTAAGCTGCCTTTTACTGCACGGCCTGCATTTTCTTCATACTGTGCACGAACATCTTCCATCTTCATGCCGGTGTACTGGACGTACTGCTCGAGTGTAAGGCCCTGAGAAGAGAGGCGATAGCGTAAATCATCGAGCATTCTGTCGATCTGTGTTTCAATCATGGGGCGGGGAATATCAATTTCTGTTGCTTTAGATACAGCTTCCATGATTTTATCTTCAGTTTCACGAAGTGCACGGGTTTCGCCGGCTTTTGTAAGTTTGTCATTAATATCTGCTTTAAGAGCATCTAATGTATCAAATTCACTGATGTCTTTTGCAAATTCGTCATCAAGAACGGGAAGTTCCTTTTTCTTGATGGCATGAATTGTAACTTTAAACATTGCTGCCTTTCCCTTTAAATCTTCAGCATGGTATTCTTCCGGGAAAGTAACATTCACTTCGCATTCCGAACCTTTTTCTTTACCGATAAGCTGATCTTCAAAGCCGGGAATGAACTGACCGGAGCCAATGGTAAGATCGTGGTTTTTGTCAGCACCGCCGGCAAAAGCTACACCATCCACAAAGCCCTCATAATCAATCGTTACAATGTCCCCGTTTTCAACAGGACGATCTTCAACAGTCACAAGACGTGCATTTTGTTCCTGCATGCGAGCGAGCTCGTTGTTAACATCTTCCTCAGTAGGAATATATTCTATTTTATCCACCTTAATTCCCTTGTATTCACCAAGTTCAAATTCAGGCTTAACTGTAACAACAGCTTTGAAAATAAAAGTCTGCCCTTCACCGATTTGAACAATGTCAATTTCAGGCTGTGCAACAGGGGAAATCTGATTTTCTTCAATCGCTTTATCATATGCATCAGGGCATACAAAGTTTATTGCATCTTCATAAAATACAGCTTCGCCGTAATATTTTTCAATAAACTTTCTGGGAGCATGACCTTTTCTAAAGCCGGGGAGTGCAATGCTTTTTACATTTTTGCGATAAGCTTTTTCCAGGCCTTCTTCAAATTTTTCCTTGTCCACTTCGATTTCAAGTGTGACGATGTTTTTGTCTGTTTTTTCAACCTTTACGTTCATTTGTTTACCTCCAGAAATAAATTAACTTCTTCAATCAATTAATTATACCATATATTTCTTTTTTTGCAAGCCTTTTTTGAAAAATCCTTTCAAAAAATAAAAGTGTCGAAGGAGATCGACACTTTAAAAAACAAAACAACTTGACTTATTTGCCGGATAATTTGTTTAGCATACGATAGATTATAGTGGCGGCTTCCGCACGGGTTGCATTTGCTTTTGGAGCAAAATTTCCGTCCGGCATCCCATGTAAAAGGCCAAGAGAACCCGATTCCAATATATCAGATACAGCCCAGGGGCTCATTGATGAAACATCTAAATAGGATACGGCTTTTAAGCCGGATTCTCCACCTGCTTTTTTATAAGCTCGCATAATCATTGTAGCCATTTCTTCGCGCGTAATCGGAAGATTCGGAGAGAAAGTATATGCACTTGTGCCTTGTGTTATGCCATACTTAGTTATAACAGCAACTGCACCTGCATACCAGTCCGAATTACGTACATCCGAATAGGTATTCTCATAATAAATTGGTGCCAGTTGAAATGCTCTGGCTAATATTGCGGAAAATTCAGCACGGGTAATAGGTGCTTCCGGTTCAAAAAGACCGTTGCCTCGTCCCTGTACAATATTGGAGGCGGTTAAAACTGAGATTTCATTTGCAGCCCAATGGTTCATTAAGTCGTAAAACAGTACTTTGTGTTCTGAAGATAAATACTGCGTTATGTTCATGGCATGAAGTTCAGATTTTGCCTGTGTTGTTTCTTCGGGAGAGTTGGGCGCAGAAGGAACTTGTGGCGTTATTTGAGGAGCGATAGGCTTGGTTTGTGCTGCGGAATTTGGTTCGCCGACAAATATCATGCCGGAAGATACACTTTCTCCAATAACAGGACCTGTGGGAGAAACGGGCGTAACTTCGAATTTAATATATTTATTCATCATGTCTTTTGTAATGGAGAGCACATTATCTTTTTCTCCGGGAATTGGCACAAATATACTGTTGGGAGATTCAGAAATCAACCATCTGTATGTACTTGCATCAACAGCGTTGAAATTGGAAGAGAACCGATAGTTTCCAATGATATTTTTATCCAAGAATGGGGAACCGCTGATAACAACACTAGATGCATACACGGCGGCCACGGAGGTTTTAACGGCGTCCATAAAAATGATTTGCTGATCATGCTCTTCATATGTATTAAAAGCGATCATAATACGGCCGGTAACAGCTTGAGAAGGTGTAAATAAATGACAGATATGCTTTTCGGTTTTTGAAAGCGTAAACTGACCAATTACCAGATTATCGTCAAACGAATCACTAAATGCATCGTCCACAAGCACCGTTACAACCGTTTCAATATCCGGTGCATGCATAGACATATCGGCCTCAAAGATATAGCTGGTTCCGCTTCTGAAATAGTTGACTGAGTCAGACATAACCATTGAAACCGACCCGTTCATTGTCAGCCTTGCAAGATGACCGCCTTCTGAGGGATAAATATCTTTATAGGTAGTAACATAACTTAAATCAGAAGGTTCTGCAGTCATCCAAGCTTGTCCCGGTTCCGTGCTTTCAAAACTGCCGTCCAGAACAGATTTGTCTGAAACAATTATTGTACGTCTTGCTTGTACGGAAGTGTTATCATTTAAATAAGCAACAATGGCATATTCCATGCATTCGGCATAGGGCGAAACAGTAAGCAACCCGGAGGAAACATATACATGGGGGTTTTCGGGCTCGACGGAAAATGAAACAGCAGCGCTTTGCGGCAGGAAAAACTGATTAACTACAAGCGGACTCAGCGGAATCGTGATTGCCTCGTTTTCCGGTCTAGTTACATGCATTGGAGAATCAAAATATATAGATAAAGGTTCATGGTTCTCCGGCCGGATAACAACATTGTCAACATGTACTGTATCACAGTATGGCGAATGCAAATCCAGACAAACACTGTAAACGCCGTCACTTGGGACACGGAAAGCGACTGCAGCTTCGTTCCATTGATTTCCACATATGTTGGCAATCTGAATACGAATTAAATTGTCATCATTTGGCCCTAAAACCTGTGTTGCCATGTTTCTTGCAGTATAGGATGATTCAGTACGAACCTTAGCTCGAAAAACATATAAATTTTCAGCGTATAAAACCATTGAATGGGCAGGAGAGAGAGAACCAATATATTTTCCGTCAGAAACATAATTGGTTGGAACAGCGGCAAAAAAACCGTAATCATCTATTTGCAGATTATATTGATCCGGACTCCAGCCGATATTTATCGGAAGATCATCAAACGTACCGTTTTCGATGACGTTTCTTGTTAGTTTTACGGGGACGGAGACAGTCTTTTGTGAAACCGTTCCGGGAACGGAACAAATGAGGAGTAAAGAAGAATCCGGACGGGCATTTGAAGACACAGAAAGCAATCCTGTGTCACTATTGAATGTAACGCCTTCCGGAAGGGGGACTTCCGGTGTTATAATACCATTATGTATTTCTATAGAGTTATTCTCTTTATCCACAACACAAGGCTTATAAGTGTAAGTGGAAGTGCCTATATCAGGTACCGAAACAGTTCGTGGTCCGTTTAAGGAAATGCCAACAGGAACGAAATCAATTTCGGAAAATGCAATTTCGTCAACAAAAAAAGTTGTATTTTCAGTGTTCAGACGAGTTTCTATAGAAAATGTATAGTAATCTGTCTTATCAACAAGAAACACTGCAGAAACTTTTTGCCAAGATAAAGATGCATTTAACACTTCCAAACGAACATGTTTATCTTCCGCTGAAACAAAGGATTTACAGGAAGGGGTGAATGAGTTTAATATAGAGTCCGTTCTTATGTAAAAGCTGATTTCATAAACGTTATTTCGAGTTAATAAAACCGTTTTTTGATATTCTGTAATAAATAATGGGTATTCGCCCGGCTCAGTAGGCGAAGGCAAGACAGACAAGCATTTTTCACCGGCATAAGGGTAAATATCTGAATAATTCGATTTTGTCCACAAAAAAAGTTCAGATTCGAAAGAAGCATTTTCAATGCAAATGTCATCAGCCAAAACAAGTGCCGGACAAAACGTGAAAACAAATATGAAAGCTAAAATGAGAGCAATAGTTTTCATAATTACAGTATCCCTTCGTATTTCGATAATCGAATTATCAACCCCGAGTGTATTCTCTTGTAAAATCAAAAAACAAATGACAATTCATTTATTTCAGACCCAACTTGTTTTCTACATAACGCCATGTGTCCTTACACATGTCAGAAATATCGTATTTAGCCGTCCAGCCTAATTCTTCTCTTGCTTTCTCAGGGTTTGCAAAGCATGCAGCAATGTCTCCGGGGCGGCGAGGTGTGATTTTATAATTGATTTTTCTGCCGGTGGCCTTTTCAAATGCCTGAACAATTTGAAGGACGCTGTAGCCGTTTCCGGTTCCTAAATTATATGTATATACACCATTTTCATCTTTGATTTTTTCCAGAGATTTAACATGTCCAAGACTCAAATCAACAACATGTATATAATCACGGACACCGGTGCCGTCGCAAGTGGGATAATCATTCCCAAATACACTTAAAGAAGGAAGTTCTCCGGATGCCACTTTAGCAATATAGGGAAGAAGGTTATTGGGAATACCGTTTGGATCTTCTCCGATTTTTCCACTCTTGTGTGCACCAATGGGGTTAAAATAGCGAAGGATGACAATTCCCCAATCAGGATCGGAAGCACAAAGATCTCTTAATATTTGTTCAATCATAAGTTTCGTTGTGCCGTACGGATTTGTTGTATGAAGCGGGAAATCTTCGGAGATGGGCACGGTGTGCGGATCTCCGTATACTGTGGCAGAAGAACTGAAAACGAGTTTCTTTACATTCTTTTCTGCCATAACTTCCAAAAGCGTTAAAGTGCTTACGAGATTGTTGTCATAATATGAAAGCGGTTTGGCAACGGACTCTCCAACAGCTTTTAATCCTGCAAAATGAATAACAGATGAAATGTCATTTTCTTCAAATATACGAATTAAAGCATTTCTGTCACGAACATCCGCTTGATAAAAAGGGAAGTCTTTTTTGCAAATGTCTTTTATGTTATCTATGGCATCCTTTTTGGCATTACATAAATTATCAATTACAACAATATCAAATCCGGCATTTAAAAGTTCAACCGAGGTATGGCTGCCGATATATCCGGCACCACCCGTAACTAAAATTTTTCCCAAAACTATACACCTCTCTTTTATTAGTAATTATATTCTACAACATTCTACGAAAAAAGTAAAGAAAATAATTGTTTTTTAATAAGCTAACATGTTTATATTTTAATGAAAATACTTTACATTTTTATAAAATTATGATAACATAACCAAGATGAGGTGAATAAAATGGAAACACTGATTTATCTTATGTGGTTACACCTAAAATTCAAGTCCGTTCCTCTTGAAAGTGCAAAACTTCTTTCATATTTTCATTCCGCTGAAGCTGTTTATAAAGCTAAACGTGAAGACTATGAATCTTTTGGCATAACAAACAAATTTTTATTAAAAGAGCTTGGAGACAAAAGTCTTGCTAAGGTCAACCAAGAGTTTAAATTAGCCAAGGAAAATAATGTTACTATTTTGGGTTATGGAACAGATGCTTACCCATCAATTTTAAATGAAATTTCCGATCCGCCATTAATTTTGTATGTTAAAGGTGATGCTTCGGTTTTACATAGAAGAAATATTTTCTGCATCGTTGGCACAAGAAAATGCACAGCATATGGCATGAGTGCTGCGCTTGGCATCTCAGAACAACTGGCGAGATGCGGTATGGTAATCTTAAGTGGGGTTGCGCTGGGAATTGATAGCGGTGCACATCGTGGTGCTGTTCGAGCAGGAGGCAAAACAATTGGCGTTATGGGCTGCGGATTAGATGTTGATTATCCTGCCGGTAATCATGATGTAAAAAACGATATTATTAGTCATGGCGCTTTAATCAGCGAATTTCCGTTTGGGACACAACCGCTTCCCGGCAATTTCCCTTTACGAAACAGAATTCTCAGTGCTTTTTCTCTTGGTGTAGCTGTTATGGAAGCAGGAGAGAAGAGCGGCGCATTAATCACTGCAAGATATGCCGCTGAACAGGGGAGAGACGTGTTTGCTTTACCCGGTAACATTTCAAATCCAATGTCTTCGGGAACCAATTCTTTAATCAGAGATGGAGCCTCTCTCATTTTAAGTGCAGATGATATCCTTTGTGAATATATTTTAAGATATCCGGAATATTTTGACCTTAAGACTTCTGATGACGAACCTGAAATACAACAGATAGAAACCGCAACGGAAACCTTAAAATCACCATCGGTATACGGCGATGAAAAACTAATTTATGCGCACCTCAAAAATGAACCTATTCATATCAATGCGCTCTGCAGAGAGTCAGGGCTTGACATATCCAAAGTGCAAACGCTTATTACCATGCTGCAAATTAAAGGGAAGATAAAAGAACATCCGGGAAATTATTATAGTCTTTAATGTGCATATTTGACAGCCGGAAATTTATATGTTATAATATTATGATAAATCAATTTGTTAATGAGGTTCAAATGAAAAACCATTCTAAATTCTTGTTTTATCCCATACTTCTTTTTTGTGGCTTTTTGCTTTTTGTGGAGAAAACGGTGCCGGCAATTTTATTGTTAAATATATCTACAGCTTTTTTTACTGCAAAGTTTAGTTTTAAGCATACGCTTTTCGGCATTCTTTGTATTCTTGCGTTTTCTGCATACTGTTTTGGCATGGAACCTTCGCTGTTTACGGGGCTTTTTATTCTCCCTGCTTTCATTCTGGGATTGAATTTAAATCTGAGGACCAGCTTTTCTGCATTGTTAATTACTTCAACAATTGCAGAAGTTTCAGCGTTAACATTGTATACTCGACATATTTCATCTGTATTAAACATGAAACCTGTTGATTTACTTTTTGGAAGCACACTTGATATGGTTGGTCAATCCTTTTCTACGGAGGGAATGCTTCCGCCGGAATTGGGCTCGGATGTGACATTCTTTGTTCGTCAAATCTCAAATATTCTTCAAACAATGTTGCCTGCTTTTTATATTTTGTTTTCAATTTTCTGTGTATATCTTTTGTTTTCTCTTGTACGTTTTCTTTTGGAGAAAACCGGTCATACTTTAGATTTGCCTCGTTTTCATGAGCTTTCTTTCCCAAGAAGCATCAGCACAATTTTTATTTTGATTTATTTAATTTCCATGTTCGCAAATTCTCCCATTTTATCAAATGTGGCTTCCGTTATGTTTGCTTTGCATGTTGTTTGTGGTCTTTCGCTTGTTGATTTCTTTTTTGTCGAGAAAAAAATCCCCAAAGCTGCACGCAGAATAATACTGGCAATTATCATCATAATTTCGTCTTTTTTGGGCGGATTAACAACAACTTTGCTTTGCTGTTTCGGTATGAATAATTCAATTCGCTCTTTTCGAAAGTAGGTGCTTATATGAAGTCAAAAGATGTATTTCCCAAAATACGCTTTGGAGATTTATATCCTCAAATTATATTATTGATTGCATTTTTACTGAGCTTGTTTTTTAAGCTTTGGTCTTTTGCTGTTTTCTTTATTTGCGCGCTTATACTTTCGTTTCTTTTTACCCATTTTTCTTCTCGCAAAAGCGCATTAAAGATAAAACATTATCTTGAAAATGCTGCTTTACATGTTGGAATGTCCGAATCAATGCCAGGATTTCCTTTTCCTGCCGTTTCTGTAAATACAGCAGGAAAAATCACTTGGTATAACAGTTCCATGGACAAACTTATGGAGGGAGACCTTCTTTTTCAGAAAGACATTACGGAGCTTGTTAAATGTTTTGATATTAAACATGTCACCGAAGATGGAAAATATCCTGTTTGGAAAACAGAGCTGAAAAATGGAACATATTCCGCTTTTTCGCACAGAATTACCACCAAAAATCCCGATGATGATTTAATCATGGTTTACTTCTTAAACATTACTGAGCAAGAACAGGCAGAAAAGAGTTTTAGAGATTCTCGTTTTGTTTCTATGGCAGTTGCTTTTGATAATTATGAAGAAGTTATGCAAGGCCTTAGTGATGAAGCCCGCAATTCTGTTCAGTCATCCATAGAACGAAATTTGCAGGGGATGACGTCCGAAGCTGACGGGATTTTTAAAAAAACAGAGCGTGACAGATATTCGATTTATTTGTCAAACCAGGCACTACAATCACTCATTAATAAAAAATTCCCTATTTTAGATGCTGCGAGAGAAATACAAAATGGAAATTCTATTGCACCAACCTTAAGTATTGGCATTGGTGTTGAGGGCGACAGCTTTAATGAGACAGATATGTTTGCACGAGCAGCGCTCGATATGGCACTTGGGCGTGGTGGCGACCAGGTTGTAATTAAAGACAAGAATCAAATTCTCTATTTTGGTGGTAAGACTCGAGAGGTAGAGAAGAGAACGAAGGTTAAATCCCGTGTTATTGCTGTTGCGCTTCGTGAACTGATTTTGCAGTCAGACAACGTCATTATTACCGGGCACAAAAATGCTGACATTGACTGCATCGGTGCGGCTATGGGAATTGTTTCTATTGCAAGATTCCTTGGAAAGAAGGCATATATCATTCAAAACGAATGTGATGATACTGCCAAAGAGGTTGTTAAAAAAGCAATAGAAGATGATGTATATAAAAATGTTTTCTTAAAACGAGCTTCCTTGGAAGATGTACTTCTTCCGAAATCGGTTCTGATTATAGTTGACACAAATTCACCTTCCTATATGGAACTAAATGATTTATTAGGCCTTACGGAACAAATCGTACTAATTGACCATCATCGCAGAAGTGCTGATTTTATAGAAAATCCAACACTGCAGTATCACGAGCCGTATGCTTCATCAACGTGCGAAATGATTACCGAAATGCTTCCTTATATTTGTGATAAGAACATTTTAATTAAAGTGGAAGCAGAGGCTCTGTATTCAGGAATTTATTTAGATACAAAGTGTTTTACCTTTAAAACAGGGGTAAGAACATTAGAGGCTGCAGCATATTTGCGCCGTGCCGGTATTGACCCCATTACGGTTAAACAATATTTTAAAAGCAATCTCGAAACATTTACTATGCGTGCCGGGCTAATTCAAGGCGCAAAGGTCGTTAAAGATCATATCGCGATTTCTGTAGCCGACGAGGTCAGAACCCCGTCAGTAATTGCGCAAGCCGCAGACGAGCTTTTAAATATCTCCGGCATCGACACCTCGTTTGTTATTGCAAAGCATGAAAATGCATGTGTCATAAGCGGGCGTTCCACAGGCACTATAAACGTGCAAGTTATTCTCGAACATCTTGGCGGTGGAGGGCATTTTTCTGTTGCAGGTGCACAAGTTCGTGATTCTTCGCCGGCTGAGGTGGAAAATCAACTTATGGAAATCATAGAAACGTATTTAAATGAGCAGTAAAGGAGAATTAATATGAAAGTTATTTTACTCAGCGATGTAAAAGGCAAGGGTAAAAAAGGTCAAATGGTAGAAGTGAGCGACGGATACGCAAGAAACTTTCTTTTGCCGAAAGGACTTGCACAGGAAGCAACGAAAACCGCAATGAATGATTATGCCGGAAAGGTAGATTCTGCACGATATCATAAAGAACAGGAAGTTCTTGCTGCAAAAGAAACACAGGCAAAGCTGGAAGGGAAAACAGTTGTTCTTCGGGCCAAAGCCGGTGACAACGGAAAGCTTTTCGGTTCAATTACAGGTCAGGCAGTTGCGGATGCTATCAAAATGCAGTTGCATGTTGTTGTTGACAAACGCAAAGTTGTAGTTGGTGACAGTCTTAAGAATATTGGGACTTCTACGGTAGAAATTAAAGTGTACCCCGAAATTAGTGCAAAAATCAATGTACGTATAGAAGAAGAGTAGAGGAGTGTCTTTTGTGGACGAACAGACAACCAAAAATGTACCCTATAGTTTAGAGGCTGAGCAGGCTGTCTTGGGGAGTATGATAAAAAGCGGTTCCGCTCTTTCTCGTGTTATGGAACTTCAGCTCCATACAAACGATTTCTTTTTCGAGCAGCACAAAGTAATTTATGATGCCATAAGCCATCTGTTCCTTGAGAATGTTCCTATCGATTTAATTGTTTTATCGGGGGAACTGAAAGATAAGCTCGAAAAGGTCGGCGGCGTTTCTTATCTTGCTTCGGTCATTGATAGTGTTGATACAACGGAAAATATCAAATATTATATTGATATTATCAAAGAAAAGGCTGTTCTCAGAAGATTGATTGGCGCAGCAAATGATATTGCCGATATGTGTTACACAGCCGATGAGGATATTTCTAAAATTTTAGACAGTGCCGAACAAAAAATCTTTAGCATATTACAGGGTAGAGATTTAAAAGGGTTTTCTCATATTCGAGATGTCATGCCGGACGTAATCAAAAACATTGAGGATATTCGTGCAACAGGCGGAAAAATGGGGGGACTTCCAACGGGTTTCAAACAGCTTGATGCAATAACCTCCGGCCTTCAGAAAACAGATTTAATCATTTTGGCTGCACGTCCCGGTATCGGTAAAAGTAGTTTTGCATTAAATATTGCAGGCCACGTTGCAAAACAAACAAAGGAACCTGTTGCAATATTTACGCTTGAAATGTCAAAAGAACAGCTCGCCAATCGACTTTTATGGAGTGACGCCAAGATTGAGGGTGAAAAGTTCCGTACCGGTAACATTACCGGCGAAGACATGAAGAAAATTGCACACGCTTTAGGCGGACTTGTCAAGGCTCCGATTTATATTGATGATACGCCCAACATTCCTGTTTCTGAAATGCGTGCAAAATGCAGAAGGCTGAAACTTGAAAAAGGTCTCGGTATGATTGTAATTGACTATTTGCAGCTTATGCAGGGTGGAAAGAAAAGTGAAAGCCGCCAGCAAGAGGTTTCTGAGATTTCACGTTCTTTGAAAATCATGGCGAAAGAGCTTGACGTTCCTGTATTAACGCTTTCTCAGCTTTCTCGTGCTTCTGTAACACGTGATCAGCCTATTTTAAGTGACCTGAGAGAATCAGGTGCTATCGAACAGGATGCTGATATCGTTATGTTCTTAAATCGTAAAACAGGAGATGACATTTCTCCTGAGGAACTAAATATGGCAGAATGTATTATAGCAAAACACAGAAATGGTTCAACCGGTAAAATTGATTTAATTTGGCGTGGGGAATATACAACATTTATGGAACCGGACAGAACACATTAAAGGAGGAAATGGTGCTTTTTCCTAAGTTTTATAACGAGATTCAAAGCGATAATTTTCTAAAAAGCGGCGACGAGGTTGTGGTCGCTGTTTCGGGCGGATCAGATTCAGTATGTTTGTTGGATTTAATGGTGCGTGTAAGAGAAAAAATGAATTTAAAACTCACTTGTGCTCATGTAAATCATAACTTACGGCCCGAGGCGGACGACGATGAGGCGTTTGTTCGTGACTTATGCAAAAAACTTGGGGTTTCGTTTGTATCTCATAACGTGGATGTAGCAAAGTTTGCACAGCAGAATAAAATGTCTATCGAACTTGCAGGCAGGGAAGTGCGATATGCTTTTTTTACATCTTTAGGAAAAGATGCCATTTTAACGGCTCATACAAAAAATGATGCAGCGGAAACGGTTTTGCTGCATTTAACCAGAGGCTGCGGCCTTAAGGGCCTTTGCGGAATTCCGAGACTTCGAAATGGTAAGATTTATCGTCCGCTTCTCTCTTTTTCAAAAAAAGAAATTGAATCGTATTTGCAGTCCCATTCAATCTCTTGGCGTGAGGATTCTACAAATCAGGATTCGTTTTATGCACGAAATAAAATTCGGAATGAAATCCTGCCAAAACTATTGGAAATGAACCCTGCTTTTCTTGAATCCGTTGAAAAAATGACTGCTGTTTTACAAGCGGAGAATTGTTTTTTAGAAAATGCGCTAAGCGAATATGCGTGGAAAAAAGAAGTGGGAGACAATATACATATTTCTATATCATCTGTATTAAATATGTCGCCTGCTCTTCAAACACGAGCGCTTTCAAAAGTATTCGATAGTCATGACGAGATTATGGATGTTCTATCACTCATGTATAAAGAAAACGGGAAACGAATTTCAGTTTCGCATGGCAGAATTGCTGAAAAGGATTATAACTTTATTGTTGTTTTTCAAAAAACAAATGCTCGCCTTATGCCTATTAAACTTCCGCTTCATGGCGAAGTGATTTTCGGAAACTATATTATAAAAATCGGAGAAGAGGGAATAGCGCTTCCTAAAGATGAATACACAGTAAGATGCAGACAAAATGGTGACTTCTTTTCTCCTGAAGGGATATCCGGACACAAAAAAATCAAAGATTTTTTGAGTGAAAAGAAAATCCCATTAAGACTTCGGGATGAAATTCCCATTATTACTCTGGGTGATAAGATTGTTTCTGTTTCGGATATGCGCCGAGATAATGCATTTGTTCCGAAAGACAACAATGTTATTCATATAAATATTCAACCATTAAGACATGTGTAAGAAATAAGAAAGAAGGATATACTTATGATAAATGACATTGAAAGGGTCTTAATTTCTGAAGAAACATTAAATCATAAGGTTGCTGAATTGGCAAAACAGATTTCAGCAGATTATGAAGGCAGAGATTTACTCTTTATTACCGTTCTAAAAGGAAGCTTTGTTTTTGCTTCAGATTTATTCAGACGTATTACAATTCCTGCAAAGGTGGATTTTATATCTGTATCAAGCTATGGTTCATCTACAAAAACGAGCGGCGTTGTAAAAATAATTAAAGATTTGGATAAACCCATAGAAGGTCTTGATGTAATCATTGTTGAAGATATCCTTGACAGTGGTGTAACGCTAAACTATTTGTCGCAGATTCTTAAGCAAAGAGGCCCCAGAAGCCTTAAGATTTGCACAATTTTAAATAAACCTGATCGTCGCATTGCGCCAATTACTGCAGACTATGTCGGCTTTGACATTCCTGATGAGTTTGTTGTTGGATATGGTTTGGATTATGATGAGAAATACAGAAATTTGCCTTTTGTCGGCGTTTTAAAACGTTCTGTATATGAATAATCTTTGTATAAAAAAGTAATGTAAATAGGGAGATTTGAAAATGCCTAAATTTCTAAAAAGCATAAGTTTTTATGTTGTACTTATTGTTGCAGTTTTACTTCTTTGGAATTTCCTTGGCGCAGATGTGACAGAAAATCGTTCTTTTTCAGAGCTTGTGAGCTGGATTCAAAAAGGTGAAATTGAAAAAATTGTTATAGAAGAGCAGCAAATTATTGCAACAACACGTGCAGATAAGCGCGAAGTATTTGTACCGGTTGTTTCTGCAAATGACATATACTTATATGCCGGAGATGCAATTGGGGCACAAATTAATGACGGCACACTCAAGGTTGAATATGCGCCGCCGGAGCCCATGCCGTTTTGGCTTTCCATTCTGCCAACACTTTTAATCGTGGTTGTTGTTGCTGTGTTCTGGTTTATGATGATGAACCAGTCCCACGGCGGCGGTGGAAAAATTTCTTCTTTTGGCAAAAGCAGAGCCAAAAAAATGCCTGATGGTGCTACAAAGAAAACCTTTGATGATGTAGCGGGTGCGGAAGAAGAAAAACATGAACTCAAAGAGATTGTTGACTTTTTAAAAGCACCTAAAAAGTTTACAGAACTTGGTGCCAGAATTCCTAAAGGTGTTCTGCTTGTCGGCCCTCCGGGAACCGGTAAAACACTTCTTGCAAAAGCTGTGGCCGGTGAGGCAGGCGTTCCATTTTTCAGCATTAGCGGCAGTGATTTTGTTGAAATGTTTGTTGGTGTAGGCGCGTCCCGTGTTCGTGATTTGTTTGCGGAAGCAAAGAAAAACCTTCCGTGTATTATTTTTATTGATGAAATTGATGCAGTTGGCCGTCATAGAGGTGCAGGCCTTGGCGGTGGTCATGATGAAAGAGAGCAAACCTTAAACCAGCTTCTCGTTGAAATGGACGGTTTTGGTGCAAACGAGGGTATTATCATTATTGCAGCTACAAACCGCCCTGATATTCTTGACCCTGCACTTTTAAGACCCGGTCGATTTGACAGGCAAGTGACAGTTGACATTCCCGATGCAGGGGAGAGAGAGGCGATTTTAAA